>NZ_LGDE01000068.1 GCF_001279725.1 Streptomyces sp. WM4235
GGGTCGCAGTCGTGCCTGCTCCTCGAAGCGGTCTGGGAGGGTCGCCTCGCCGATCTCCGCACGGGTGCCCGTCCACTCCTCCACCACCTGCCGCCGCTCCACGCCGCCCAACAACTCGACCTGGGACAAGGGGAGTCGGAAGCCGTCCAAGGCCTGCTCCACGAAGTGGAGGAACCGGTCCTGATGGCCGGCCACCGCCTCGATGTCGCACACCTCGGGCGCCGCGTCGAAGTCGATGCGCAACCCGCCCTCCGGACCGAGGTCGTACACGCCGACCGCCAGGTCCTCGACGGGCCCGTTGCCCAGGTTGTGCTGAGTGGTGGGGAACCCGCAGAAGCGCATCCCCGGCGTGAACGCCATGATGTTGACGAGCGGGGCCGTGATCCGCCGCTGCGTCTCGCCCAGACCCAGGTCCCGGCACATGTCCTCGTACCGGGTGCGCTGGTGCCGCAGACCCTCCCGGGTCTCCGCGACGACGGAGGCCAACAGCTCGGCGAGCGTCCCCTCGGCCGCGACCCGCACCCGCAGCGGGACCACGTTCGACAGCATCCCCGGAGTGCGCCGCGCGAGTTCGGTCCGTCGGCCCGTGACCGGCAGCCCCAACACCGTCTCCGGACTCCCGCTCACCCGATGCGTGTACGCCGCCACCAGCGAGATCACCAGCATCGTCCACGGCGCCCGGTGCTCGCGAGCCACTTCGCGCAACCGGTCGGCCCGATCGGGCGACAACACCACGGTCCGACGGACGAAGGGCAGCGCGCCCGGCGCCGTACGGCCCGAGTGCCCCTCCCCGAGCCGCGGGGTCGCCGGCAGGTCGGCGAGGTGCGCGGCCCAGTGCGCCCGGTCGGCAGCCCCCTCCGCGGAGGCCCGGTACGCCGCGTCCTCGGCCAGTACGTCCGACAGCGCCCCGAACGGGCTCGGCCCCCAGGGCTCCCCGGCGGAAACCGCCGCGTACAGCTCCACCAGACGCTGGTCGAGCAGGGCCACGCCCATGCCGTCGATCGCGAGGTGGTGGAAGGCGTGGAAGTAGAACCACCGCTCCCCGCCCAGTCGGATGAGGGCGTGCCGGGTCAACCAGTCCTCGGCCAGGTCGAAGGGCCTGGCCAGTTCCGCCGCCATCCACGCGCGGGCCGCCGCGGCGGGATCCGGTTCCCCACCAAGATCCATGAACTCCAGCCGCCGGCCGACCGGTTCGGGGTGAACGAGCTGCCACAGACCGCCCTGCTCGTCGGATCCCGTACCCCGGATCCGCAGGACGTCGGCCTCCCGGGCGAGTCGGTACCAGGCACCGGCGAGCGCCTCGGGATCCAGGGCGCCCAGGATCTCCCGGTACTCCCCGATGTTGTAGCGGCAGCCCGTGGCGTCCAGCCCATGGGCCATCCAGATGTCGCGCTGCGCCGCCGACAGGGGCAGCCGCACAGCGGCGGGCCCGTGCGCGGTGCCCTGTTCAGAGGCCTTCGGGGACATGCGGAAGCTCCTAGGGATCGTTGCCGTGGCGGGCCCGGGGGCGCCCACACGCGCCGGGTCTGTCGGGTGGTCGTCGGGACTCATCGGCTGTCGTCGGGTGGTCGTCCGGCCGTACGTCATCCAACCCGCGGCGCGCCGGCCCGGGCGGCAGTTGCTCCGGCACTCCGGCAGCAGTTGCTCCGGCATTCGGGCCTTCCGGCACTCCGGTGCTCCGGTACGTCGGTGCTCCGGTAGGAGTCAGGAGGTGGCGGAGACGGAGGCGACCGCCCGTGCCCGGCAGGCGGTCCGGACCAGGCCCAGCACCCGGAAGTGCGAACCGTCGCCCTCGTGCGCGACCCGCACGGCCCCGCTGATCAGCAGCTCCCGCAGCAGCCGCCCGGAGCCCGGCAGGTCGCGGCCGGTCAGCGCGGTGATGCCGGTCAGCGTGAACTCGTCGTCGGGCCCGCCGCCCGCGCACAGCGCCTCCAACAGACCCCGCGCGCCGGGCGTGAGCCGATCCGTCAGTGCGTGCAGCGCCCTCCGCAGGCGCCCCGCGCCCTCCCCGCCGCCGAGGTGGTCGAGGAGGGCCGCGGGGTCGGCGTCCAGGCTCCGGCACAGGGCGTCGAGATCGCACAGCACCAGCCAGGACGCGGCCGCGGCGAGCGCTCCCGGATGGCCGTCCAGGCGGCGGCAGATCCACGTCGCCCGCTCCAGATCCGCCGACGTCGCACCGAACCCGGGCCGAACCCGCCGGACGTGGTCCAGGAACACCCGCACGGCCGGGGCGGCGCGATCGACGGTTCCCTCGGCCGGCACCGCCGGCGGGGAGAGCAGGAAGATCCGCTCGCCCGGCATCTCCCACGGCCGGTCCGAGGTGACCAGCAGCCGCAGGCCGGGGCAGGCCCGCAGCAGGGCTGTCAACAGGTCGAACCGGGGAGGATCCGCGGGGGCGCCGTCGAGGACCAGTAACGCGGCCCTGTCGCCGAGGAGTTCCGCGAGCGCCGACACGGCCTCCGCGCCCTCCGGATCGCCGCCCCCGGGGACGTGCGCGGCGCGCACGGCGGGCGCCGGGTTCGCGGCGGCCCACAGCCGGGCCGCGGTGGCTGCCACCCGGGCCGCCACCGTGCCCTCCCCACACGTCAGGTAGTCCGCCGTGGCACCGGGAAAGGCGTGCCACAGCACCGGCGTCCCGGCCCGGTGCAACCGATCCGCCACCTCCAGCGCCAACCGGGTCTTGCCCACCCCGGCGAGCCCCACCACGTGCGCCAGCCGCTCCGCGCCCGACCCCAACTCCCGCTCCAGCACGCCCGCCTCGTCGTCCCGACCCAGGATCGCGTGCAGCGCGGTCGGCGGCGCAGGCGGCTCCGCCCATCCCTGCCCACCCGGCCGACCCCGCTGCGCGGCCGCCTCCAGCGCCGCCCGGGCCCGCGGACCCAGCCGCAGCGCGTCCGCCATCAGCCGCACCGTGTCGGGGCGCGGCCGTCTCGCCTTGCCCTGCTCCAGATCGCGGATGGCCCGCACGCTGATCGTCGACAGATCGGCCAGCTCCCGCTGGGTCATGCCGATGCGCAGCCGGTGCCCTCTGATGAGGGCTCCCACCCGGGAGGCCTCCCGCACCGCTCCGTCCTCGGTTTCCCGTGTGTCGGGCGTGCCGCCGGTGTGGTGGGCGTTGTGGGTGTCGTGGGTGTCGCGGGTGCCGTGAGCGCTGTGGGTGTCGCGGGTGGTGTGGGTCTCGTGCATGCCGTGGGTCTCGTGCGTGCCGAGTGGGCTGAAGGGGTCCCGCACACCGTGCGTCCCGTACGGGGTGTCGTGTGGGTTCGGGTGGGCGGCGCTGCGAGCGGTCGTGTGAGCTGTCATGTGGGCGCTCCCGGCTGCGGTGGTGGGGGAACGGGCGGGCCTGGGACGAAGCGCCCGGTTCCTGTTCCCATCGTCGGCAGCGCGCTATCGCGCGGGCATCGTCCGACGGCCGGGCGCCGCTATCACGGGGCCGGGAAAGCGCGGGTCAACGGTGATAGCGCGGCGATAGGAGCGGGGCCGGTCCCGGGATTCCGGCCGTTCCTAACGTGAGGTCCAGAAAGCAGGAAGCGCCCCGGAACCACCGGAGCGCACCGATGAAAGGACCTCGACATGAGCGTCACCCACGCCTTCCGCGCCGCCCTCGTCACCGTCACCATCGCCGGAGCCGCCACCCTCGGGGCGCAGGCCGCCCACGCCGCCGACCCGGCCGGCCTCACCGCGGTGACCGGCGCCGGCGTCTCGTACACCGCGGCCGCGGCGGGCGCCTCCACCAACACCAACCCGTGGGACTGACGCCCCGCCGCTCGGGAACGACGGCCGGTCAGACCCCGGCGGCGGACTCCGCCGCCGGCGCGTGCACCGCCCGAGCCGTCAGGGCCGTGATCGCCGGCCCGCGCACCGGCCCGGACGAGGAACCGCCCCCGATGCCGGGACCCGAAGCCGTGGCGCCCGCCGTGCCTCCCGCTGTACCGGTGCCGGCAGCCGCACCCGCGCCGATTCCCGGCATCCCTTCCGCTGCCAGCATCCCTTCCGCCTCGACGAGTTCGACCGTCATCCGGCGTTCGCGGAAGGCCCGTACCGCCGTCTCCAGCAGTTCGCGGGAACGTGACCGTTCCCCGGAGCTCCCGCTCGCGGCCAGCAGTCGCGCAAGGTCGAGCCGCACCAGCGCCGCCCCACCGTGGTCCATCATCTGGTCCCGCACGGACAGCGCCTGGGCGTAGAAGCCCCGGGCCGCCTCACCCCGGCCCATCTCCACGTGCGCGTGTCCCAGGTCGCGCAACAGGTGCCCCTCACCGATCAGGTCCCCGCTCGCCCGGCACAGTTCCAGCACCTCCGTGAACGTCCGCACCGCGCGCTCGTGTTCACCCTGGCTCTGCGACAACTGCCCCGCCCTGCGTAGGGTCCGCGCCTCACCTCCCGTGTAGCCCACGGACCGGTAGATGCCGAGTGCCTCGTCCAGCCGGCTCTGCGCCGCCGAGTCCTGCCCGCGCCGCATCCAGATGTGCGCGCTCTGCGTCAGGACGATGGCCCGGCCCACCACGTCACCGACCTGGTCGAAATCCCGCAGCGCCCGGTCGTACAGGCCGAGCGCGCGGTCGTCGTCGCCCCGCATCCGTTCCAGCAGGGCCAGGTCGCGGTGGCACAGCGCCAGGCCCTGCCGGTCGTCGAGCTCCCGGAACAGCCCGAGGGCCGTCGTCAAGGCGGTGCGGGACTCCTCGTTCTGGCTGCGACCCAGGTACAGCACCCCGAGCGAGCCGAGCAGGGCCGCCGTGCCGCGCGTGTTCCCGGCGGACCGGACCGACTCCAGGGCGAGTTGGTGCGTACGCTCCCAGTCGTCGAAGTAGCCGCGGCCCTCGAAGAGGGTGGCCAGGGTCGTCGCCAGGTCCCAGCACAGTTCGTCCTGCTGCTCGCGGGCAGCGTGCTCGACGGCCTGCACCAGGTTCGCGTGCTCACTGTCGAGCCATTCCAGCGGATCGACCAGCAGCTCGTCCACGCACACGGCCGGCGGTTCCCAGCGGGGCGCGGTGCCGTGCAGCACCGTGAAGTCCCCGCCGTAGATGCGGCGGTGGGCCTGTTCCGCAAGCGACAGCCAGCCACCGAGCATCCTGGCGACGGCCGTCTGCTGGGCGTCCGGATCGTCGTGCGTGGCCAACTGCTCCCGCGCGAAGACCCGGATGATCTCGTGGAAGCGGTAGCGGAAGCCGCCGGTGGAGTCCACGCCGACGACGTCCAGCATCTGTACGTCGACCAGGGGTTCGAGGAGGTCCGAGGGGAACGGGCTTCGATCGTCCAGCAGTGCCCCCGCCAGCCAACCCGGCAGCGTGGGTCCCTGTGCCAGGCTCAGCAGGCGCAGCAGCCGCCGGTCCTCCGCCGCCAGGCCGTCGTGGGTGAGGCAGAGGCTGGCCCGCATGGTCATCTCGCCGTGGGTCAGCTCGTCCAGACGGTGCCGTTCGTTGGCCAGCCGGTGCACCATCGAGGACAGCGGCCAGTGTGGTCGGGCCGCGAGCCGGGCCGCGACGATCCGCAGGGCCAAGGGCAGTCCGCCGACGGTCCGTACCAGCGCCTCCGCCGCCGACGCCTCACGGCCGACGCGGTCGCCGCCGACGACCCGCGCCAACAGTTCCAACGCCCGCTCGGTGTCCATCACGTCGAGCTCCACCCGGTGCGCGCCGGGCAGCCCGGTCAGGCGGACCCGACTGGTGACGAGCACCGCGCACCTGTTGCTGCCGGGCAGCAGGGGCCGGATCTGACTCTCGGACGCCGCGTCGTCGAGGACGACCAGGACCCGCCGCGCGGCCAACAGGGTCCGGTACATCTCCGCCCGTTCGTCCTGCGACTCGGGGATCACCGGCCCGGGGATGCCGAGCGCGCGCAGGAACCGTCCCAGTACCTCTCCGGACGTGGCCGGAGTTCCCGTGCCGCGCAGATCGCAGTACAACTGTCCGTCGGGGAAGTGGGTTTCACCCAGCCGGTGTGCGATGTGGGTGGCGAGCGTGGACTTTCCGGTACCGGGCTTGCCCACGATCACCGCGAGCCCCACCGCCCGCCGGTCCCCGTCACCGAGCAACGTCCCCTCGATCAGGGCGATCTGCTGCTCGTCACCGACGAAGTCCGATGTGTCGGCCGGGAGTTGCCGTGGCACCTCCTCGCGAGCCGTCGTGGCCGTGCGGAACCCCGCGGCTCCGGTCGGCTCGGCCTCGGCGAGGCTCCGTCCGGTCGGGCCGAGGTCGAGCGGGGCAAGGCCGGGCGGGACGAGGTCGGCCGGAGCGAGTCCGTTCGGGACGAGGCCGGCCGGAGCGAGTCCGTTCGGGACGAGGCCGGTCGGGGGAATCGAGGTCGCTGCCACGAGCGTGGTCGCACTCGCACTCGCACTCGCTGTCGCCCCGGCGTCGTCGGCCCGGTCCCGGCGCTGCTCGGCGTACCCGCCTCCGGTCGAACCGGGGAGGGTGCCGCCACCCGGCGCGCGGCCGGGCCCGGGTCTGTCGAACCCCGCGGCTGCCGAGGCGGGGCTGTCTGGCCCGGTCTCCGACGGCAGCGGGGGAACGGCACCCGACAGGATGTCCCGCTCCAGCCGGCGCAGCGCCCCACCGGGCTCCAGGCCCAGCTCCTCCACCAGCAGGTCGCGCCCCACGCGGTAGCTCTCCAGCGCCTCCGCCTGCCGGCCCGACCGGTACAGGGCCAGCATCAACTGCCCGCGCAGTCGCTCCCGCAGCGGGTGGACCCGTACCAACAACTGGATCTCGCCCACGAGCTGATGGTGCCGCCCCAGGTCCAGATCCCATTCGATCCGGGTCTCCACGGCCGTCAACCGCTCCTCGTCCAACTGGAGCGCCTTGCTGCGCAACGTCTCGCTCGACACCCCACTCAGGCAGTCGCCTTGCCACAACTCGCCAGCCGAACGCAGGAGTTCCACCGAATCGGACACGGCGCCCTGCCGCGCGGCGGTCCGCGCGTCCGCGACCCTGCGGGCGAACAGCGCCGCGTCGACGAGGTCCCCCTCCGTCTTCAGCACGTACCCCGGCGGTCGCGTGGTGATCGCGGCGGCGATGGCCGCCTTCGTGAACAGCTTCCGCAACCGCGAGACGCAGATCTGCACCTGGGTGCGCGCCGTGTCCGGCGGTTCGTCGTCCCAGATCAGATCGACCAGATAGTCGGTGCTGACCACCCGGTTCGCCTCAAGGAGCAGGGCGGCCAGAATGACTTCCTGCCGCCCGGGGGGAATCCTGACCGGCCCGTCACGGCCGGTCACCTGTAACGGTCCGAGGATCCGGAAAACCACCGCGTCCGGGGTGTGGAACACCCCGCCGGACGAAACAGTCATGAGTCTCCCAGCTGGGGCAACGCCTGAGGACGGGTCGAGCGCTGGGCAAGTCTCCCCGAACACCCCTCCGGTGTCCATGGTGTGGGGGTTTCGTGCGCGTGAACCGTGATAGGGCGGGGATAGCACCGGGTTATGGCCCCGGGGCACCGTAGACCTGCGGCACCGGTCGGGGTGCGGCCGTACGAGAGGACCTCCCATGAACAGTCGGCACGCCGGGCGGGTCCCGCCGCCCAGCCGCGTCGTCACCGACTCCGGGATCGACCACGTACGCCTGGCCTACCACTACCTCGACACCGGAGACCTCGACGGCTACGGATCGCTGCTGCACGCGGGAGCCCTGGGCGCCGATCTGGAGTGCCCGCCGGTACCGGGAACCCGTCACGACATCACGAGGATCGTCGCCGACGGGGACTGCGTGGTCGCGATGGGCCGACTCGCCCCCCAACAACGGGACTTCGTCGACGTGTTCACCCTCTCGGCCGAGGGCATGCTGCGCGCCTGTCGCCGCTACTACGGCGGCCCGCCCCGCCCGGGCCTGTCGGGACGCTGAACACGGCTCCTCCGCACAGGAGATGACGGTGGAACCCCTCCGCACTGGTCCGTCCTGTTCCGGGGCACGCCCGCCACCCCGCACGCCCCCGAGTCGATCACCTGGGGCATGCTGGCGGCCGGAAGACCACCGCACCCGAGGGAGCAGCCGAATGACCGTCCGCCACATCGAGTTCGAGCGCCTGCACAACTTTCGTGACCTGGGCGGCTACCGCTCCGCCGACGGTCGCACCGTCATCCCGGGCGCCCTGTACCGGTCCGACTCGCTCGGCAAACTCCGGGGCGCCGACTGGGACCGGTTCCTCGCCCTGGACATCCGTACCGTCATCGACCTCCGTTACCCCTGGGAAGCCGACGCCAAGGGCGGGGTGCCCGAGCCGCACCGCTTCACGTACGCCAACCTCAGCATCGAGCACCGCCCCTACGACCAGGCGGAGATCGACCCCGACATCGACCCCTGGCGCTACCTCGCCGACCGCTTCGCCGAGGTGGCCGAGGACGGCGTCGAGGAGATCCGGCAGGCCATCGAGCTGATCGCCGACGCCGAACCGGGACCGACCGTCTTCCACTGCACGTCCGGCAAGGACCGCACCGGCCTGATCGCGGCCTTCGTGCTGATCCTCCTCGACGTGCCCGAGGAAGAGATCCTGGCCGACTTCGCCCTCACCGAACTGGCGACCGAACGCCTCACGGCCGACTGGCACACCGCCCACCCCGGCCGCACCATGCGCTGGCCCGCGTACGGGCGCGCCCCGGCCACCGTCATGGAACTCGTCCTCGCGGACCTGAATGCCCGCCACGGCTCCCCGATCGCCTATCTCACGGACCACGTCGGCATCACCCCGGGGACCGTGACCCGGCTGCGCGCCCGACTGCTGACGGCCACGGCCCCTGCGGCCCCCGCGGCTCCCGCGGCTCCCACGACCGCCTGACGTGTTCCAGGCGAAGGTCGCGAGGAGGGCCGCCCTCGGTGCCATGCCGTCGAAGCCGTGGTACGCGCGCGGCCAGACACGGAGTTCGGCCCGACCCCCCGACCCCCCGACCCCCCGACCGCCTGACCGTCCGCCAGATCGCGTTCGCGTACGCCACGTCCTCGGCCACGCGTGACCTCCAGGTCCGACCCGGCGCCCGGTCGCTCCGGAAGCCCTTGCTCGGCGGGGGCCGGGCCCCGGCCCGGCTCGCCGACCTCGTGATCGGCCGGACTCGTGACAGGACGCGCAGACGAACAGGCGCGAGAGGTGGAGAGGTCGGGACGAATCGCGCTTCGGGCAGTGATACCCCTTGGACAGAGGCTGGTTGAGGTACGAGGCTGACCGGGAATCGCCCGGTGGGCACATTCCGCGAGTGATATCACCGAGGTGATCTCGGTCTACGCGGGGCTGCCCCGGGCCTGGGGTGTTCTCGTTCGGGAGGTAGGAATGGCCCAGCAGACCCTGCGGTACTGCGATCAGTGCGGGTGCCGGCTCAGCCAGTACAACCCGGACGGCCTGTGCGCCTCCTGCGCCCGGTCCCGTATCGAGGCCGCCCCCGCACTACCCGTCGTGCCGGAGAGGGTGTGGCAGGACGCCGGCGTTCAACAGGCCTTCGCCGCCTTGGACTTCGGCAAGGCGAGCCGCTTGATCAGGCAGCGAGGCTCACTGCGCCAGGAGGACATGGCCCGGCTCACGGGGTTGAGTCAGGCGTTCTTGTCCATGCTGGAATCGGGCCGCCGCCGCCTCACCAACATCGACAAGATCATCGAGTTCCTCGCAGGCGTCGGCGCCCCCGCCGAGCTCCTGCGGTTACCACTCCCACGGCCAGTGGGCAGATCGCCTCAGCGGCCCGCGGACCGGTCGGCCGCTGATCTCGACCCGAGTTTGCCCTGGACCTCGGCCCGTATGGTGGCGGCACTGGACCACACGGTCGGGTACCTCGCCGAGCAACTCCAGTCGACCCGTCGCAACGAGCACGTTCAAGACGTGCTCGGCGAGCTCGTACAGGCAGGGCAGAACCCCTACGCTCTGGACGGCCTGCTCGACGCGGAGATCGGCGGGTTCGCCTCCGACGCCCACCGCCGGCCGGCGCTCGTCGCCCTCGCGCAGAGGCCAAGCACGGCACGGCCTTCCATCGCGCGAACACCGTGATCATCGATGATTCCCTCAAGGACGTTCGCACGGGCCTCGAAGGCGGCGCCCGCGTCATCGGCGTGGCTTCGGGAAGGACCACGACCGCCGAACTCACCCGGGCCGGTGCCGATCTCGTACCCGACTCACTCGTGGACGTCGCACGGGTACCGAACGTCATTTGCGAACTCACCACCACGGGTGGGTAGTCGTCACCGCCGAGCACACCCGCCTTCGCTTGAAGAGGCAGTCGATTCCCCCGGAACCACGGATCAGCGGCGAGCGGGGGAGGACGTGGCAAGGCCGCCCGAGCCACAGGAGTTGTCGAGCACGCCGTACCGCCACCCCAGCGTGACGAGGCGGGGATCGTTCAAGGCGTTCCACGGTTTCCTCAGGGCCCGCAGCTTCCTCTCCACCACGTCGGCGGAGTAGTGGCACCGGCGGCCGGTCTCCGCCAATGCAATCGCCCAAGGCCGGCCCCAGGGGATCTCCCCGCTCGACTTCGGTCGCCACCGGTGCCGGTGTGACCCGTTCAGCACGGGCCAACTGGCTGGTGACGTAGCAGGCGTGCACGAGCGCGGTCCGGGTCGCCACACCGGTCTTCGCGTTGCTGTCGGACATCTGGACGTTGACGGTCGCCTTGGAGAGCGTCAGCGCGGCGGCAACCTGGGCGCTGGACATCCCCAGGGCCACCCTTTCCGCGATGCGCAACTGGTCTTCAGAGGATGGACAACGGGTCGACATCCGGCGCCTGCTCCCCCCGCACCGACGCCGAGGCATTCCGGCCGTTGCCGCCCTGGACGCCCGGGCCACCGCATACCTCGTCCGAGTACATTGACCGGGCCACGCCGAGGCATGAGGGGGAGCGGATGGCAAAGTCGCTGGAAATCGAACCGATCGGCATCGTCGTCGGAGGCCGGACCGAGCCCACGGACGATCACTGGGGTGGTCCCGCGATCATCCGCCTGAACCCCGACTTCCCGGCGGAGGTCGTCAAGGGCCTGGAGGAGTTCTCACACCTCGTCGTGGTGTGGCACTTCCACAAGGCTTCCCCGGCCGACGTGGCCCTCCACGCGCGAAGCCCCCGCGGCAACCCGGCCTGGCTGCCCACCGGGACCTTCGTCCACCGCAACCACCGTCGACCGAACCAGCTCGCGCAGTCCTTCCCGCGACTCGCGAAGGTCGAGGGCCTGGACCTTCACGTCATGGACCTCGACGCGATCGACGGCACCCCCGTCTACGACGTCGCGCCCTACTTCCGAGAGATGGGACCGCGCGGGGAGGTACGGGAACCGCTCTGGCCCGCCGAGCTGCTGGCGGACTACTGGGAATGAGAGCAACCGACGTCACCTGATCGACCTGCGCAGGCCCGGAATCGACAGGCCGGCGCCGCGAAGGTGGGGATGGCGTGTGACTCTCACGAGAGGTCACCGGGTGGGCTTCATAGCCGATACGGATGGAATCCGGCGTGCCGGTCTGGCAGTCGGGACGGCCGGGGCCGGAACGAACCCGCTCTTGGGGCCCGGGCAGGTGCCACAGGTTGACAACGGAGGCTACTGGAGGGTGTTCATCCCGATGCTTGAAGGGTAGACCCTGATGGAAATGTTCGGCTTCTATCGTGAAATGCAGCCTGAACCTCAGGGTGTCTTTCACGAGTCGATTCGAGACAAGGTGAGAAGCGAGGCTCCGTACCCCAAGACGGAGATCAAGGAGTACCTCGAATCCGGCTACCCCATTTTCGACATCATGGAAACGACGCAGGACGTCATCGGAGGATCGTTCACGGTGGCCGGCGGTTCCTCTTTGCTGTCCGACGGGCGGTTCGTCTGGCGTGCCGATCTCCCCAAGTACGTCGGCACGTACAACCTCGAACTGCCGGGAGAGTTCCTCTCCTTCGCTGCTGAGCATACGTTTTCCGTACCTGCCGCGAGCCACGAGACGCTGCTCGGCATCTCGGTGGCAGCCGGGCGGGCGCTCGGCTTCCGCGTGGACACCGGCGCCGCGCCCGGCGACGGTGCGTAATCGGACGAGTTCGCCGTCCAAGCGGACCGGGACGCCGGTGATGTAACCGGTGCACGGGGGTCCGGACGGACTACTACAGCCAGTCGCGCTTCTTGAAGATGACGTACAGGCTCACGCAGACCACGGCCATCAGCAGGATCGCGAAGGGGTAGCCGGCCGCCCACTGGAGTTCGGGCATGGTCTCGAAGTTCATGCCGTAGATGGTGCCGACCAGGGTGGGGGCGAAGAGGATGGCGGCCCAGGCGGAGATCTTCTTGAAGTCGTCACCCGCACGCCGCTGACCTGCGGAAATTGCCTACACAGACAGTCTGGCCTGCAGCGATCAACCTTTCCGGGTCTTTCACCCTGCTGCCCTTATATGCAGCCGATTCCCCCCAGCCGCCCCCCAACGAGGCTTCATTCCCCCCAGATTCCCCCCAGCGGAGGTAGCTTGCGGCGGCGGGTTGCCGCTGGATGGGATCGTGATCTCGGCGGCGGGGATGGCTACACGACGTAGCAACAGGGATGGTACGACCTGGCGATCGCGGACGTCCCTGACTGTCTCCGAGTCTAGGTTGGATGAGGAGGCTGCATCTCTGTGGGCGATGAGTCTGAGCGACTTGTTGCCGCCGCTGTTGTGGTGCACGAGGGGTGCTGTTGGTGCGGCGTCGCATAGCAGAGGGGCACCCGTCCTGACAGCTACACAGCTGAAGGGCAGGACTCCAGTCTTGGCGACGGGGAAGGTCAAGGGCTGGCCGGTGAGTGCGTCGCCGGCCTTCGGGTCCTGCGTACAGACCTTCCAGTTCGACTCTTGGAGGACCCTGCGGCTCTGTACCGCATCCTTCACGGTGATGCTCGCATTTGCCGGGAGCGTGGAGCGGGCGGCCTTCATCCCCTGGCCGACGAAGTTCGGCATGACGTCGCCCGCTGGCTTCGGGGCGGGCGCGTCCGTGGCGGGGCAAGCTTCTTCAAGCTTGACCGCACCGAAGTCCACGGCGGTCTTGGTGTCGATGCCTGCTCCCGGTCCTGGGGTCTGGCTACAGACCTCCCAGTTCCGGTCGAGAGCCTGGAGCCGCTCGCGGCCGAGTGCCTCGTGCGACTTGAGGGCGAAGAAGCCTGCGCGCTGTGCTCTGGCTTCCTCGCTCTCCAAGTTCAGTTGTGGGTAAGCCATAGACTCCCTGCGAACCGTCAGAGGTTCGGCCGTCCCTCCAACTCCGCCCCGAATACGAGCAGGAGCTGGGTGACCGATCGTGTACCCGCTACTTGAACCCGGACGCGGTACAGACCGGGCTCCGTCAGTGTCACGCTGGCAGCCAGACAGTCCTCCCTGGTGGACAGGCGTGGCGTTGCCACAACGGCACCCGTCTCGGTGTTTATGACCTCGCACCTGACCCCGACCGGTCGGTCGCGACCAGTCACTCGCAACTGCCAAGCTCGACCTGCGATGGCTCCCTCGCCGGGCAGGTCTAGTCCGACTTCGCCAGGCCCCATCGGTGGGCCCGCGTAAGCGCTCTTCTCGGTCAGCACGCCATGGACATAACGGAGTGCAACGTCGTCCTTGGCCAGGGAGCCGTGTTGCACTGGCAGGTAGACCGGCTTTTCGGCGCCGTGTGTGGCTGCGTCGCGGTACACCGTTCCGTCTCCCCATCGGTCCAACCGCTCCGGGATGCCGTGCTCGTTGCGCCTCAGGTCCCCGTGCTCTCCAGCAATGAACGACGTGTACTGCGGCTGGACCACGCCGGCCTCGATGCGGACGCTCTGCGCAGTCGGCTGCGCGACACCTACGACGGCCCGGTGAGCCGGAATGGCCTCCATGTGGTCGAGGCGCATCTTCAGTTGAAAGCGCATCGAGGCCTCTGCGAGGTAGGGGTCGCCTCCGATCCTGGCCACCGTCTGCGGCGTGAGGCGGGCGACTTCCAAGCCCTCGTCGATGCAACGGTAGTCCGGAAGCAGGTCGTAGATACCTGGAAGGGTCACGCTCAGGCGCTGCAGACGATCCAGGACCATGCCGCTGATGCCCCCGGTCCGCCGCCCACCGTTCAGCATCATGGCGGCCTTCGCCGATCCAAGAAACGGTGTCCCCAGGGTGACGACAGCACGGGTGTCCCCGTGCAATTCGGGCTGTTGGTAGATGGCAGCCCGGGCAACCAGGCCGCCCATCGAGTGTGCCACGAAGACCAACTGTGGCATCCGCTCCTCGCACAGCGCACGCAGCGCAGGGGTGGCCAGAACGGTCGCGGTCCAGCCCTCCAGGTGCCGACGTGCCGCGTCAGCGAGCAACTGCCCGTTGTACTCGACCGGGAGTCTCCAGTCGTAGGGAAACGGCAGAACCGCAGCTGGCGTAGGGACCGTGTCGCGCACCATCGTGAGGAGGTCGTGGTAAGGCTCGATGCCATGGATTAGAGGTACCCACGCTGGGATCTGTAGAAGGGCCGACGGCAGCACCCGGGTCCGCCCAGTCCCGTCCAGCTCGGCCTCGGTCGCCCGAAGCGCATCGAGGCCGCCGCTGTGTCCGAACGCCCGGCCCAGCATGGCTGGCTTCAGCCCCCACAGCAGCTTGCCCGTCTCCGTCTCTACGAGTTCGCTGCCCATGATTCCCGGAACGACAATGACCGCGTCGGGGGTGACGTCCCGGCTCTGTCGTGCTCCTGGGTACCAGATACCACTGGTTGCCTCTTGCATGCCTCTGCTCCCCCTCCTGTCCGCCGTCCTGCAGACTAGCGCTCATGGACAGTGACAGGAGTGCCGCTCATCCGACGGCCGGTGGTGCTCGTCGTCGGCTGCTGGCTGTCTCAGTCCAGGGCTACGCAAATGAGGACCCAGAGTTCAGCGAGGGTATGAAGGAGCAGCTCCAGGTTCTGGAGGGCTGGTGGTGCGACCCGGGGCTCGGTGAGCGGAGCTTCACTCGCGAGGAGGTACCCGACCTGCAGCAGCGCCAGCACGTGGAGGCGTTTCTGAATGAATCGGAACTCCGGGATGCCCCCGCCGACGATGCCATCCTCTTCTTCGTTGCAGGGCACGGTGAGGCCAGTCCCGCCGGGAGCCATTTCCTGATGTTGCCGGGGACTGACCCCCAACGGTTGCTCGCCACTGCCTACCGCACTTCCGACTTGATCGCGGCAGTCCTGGACTCCGAGGCCAAACACGTGCTTGTCATCGTCAATACGTGCTACTCCCGCGCAGTCAATATAGGCCTTGCACAACTGACCCACGATCTGAACCAGCCTCGGTCCAACAGCCCCACTCTGGCTGTGCTCGCCGCCACTGACGTCGGCACTACGGTCGGAGTCCGCGAGCTGAGTGCACTCCTGGCCCAGGTACACAAGCAGCTGAGCACCTCGGCCGAACTGACGAGTGAGCACCTGACCTTCGTCGAGTTCATGGAACAGCTGCACGATGCGTCCGAGGCCACCGGATATAAGTCGCCGCATGCGCTGCTGGGCATGAACGGCTCCCGCACACCACACCTCTGCCTTCCCAACCCTGGCTACCAGCCCACCACGCGGCTCGTCGCACCGCAGCGCAGCCAGGTTGCCGCGTCGGAGGAGGACCTGCGCTACTGGATCAACCGGGCCAGCGGTCGGCCAAACCGAGCGGATCCGGGATGGTACTTCTCAGGGCGCCGGCCCCTCACCAGCGTACTTGCGAGGTTCCTTGAAGCCGGACCGCCATCGGGGTTCGCGCCCTCGCTGATCGTCACCGGTACGGCAGGAAGTGGAAAGTCTGCGGTGATCGCTCGCGCCGTGACGTTGAGCGACGTCGGCTTCCGTGCCAACCCGGCCTACTCCGGCGCAATCGCCGGCTCGCCCCCTGACACGGTTCCCCCGGCAGGCTCCATCGACGTCGCGCTTCTCGCCCGCCAGCGCACAGCCGAGCAGGTCGTCGCTGCGTTCCTTGACGGCCTCGGCCAAGAAGCCCCGGAACCAGAGCCCGGCACTGACCGCCTCACCGACATGCGTGGCCACCTGCTGAAGGTCCTGCGTGAGCTCGCGAGCAGCGGTCGCACCACCACGTTCGTCGTCGACGGTTTGGATGAGGCCGACGACCCCTACCTCCTGGTCAGCCAGGTTGTCGCGCCGCTGGCCCAGGCGGGGCAGGCCGCGCTCCGGCTGGTGATCGGTGTCCGCAGCCACCTCACGAGCGCCGCACCCGGTGCGCCAAGCACGGGGGAGCCCGTTCAAGATGTCGCTCTCCTCGACCACGTGAGACAGGCCCTGACTCTGGCAACCGGCACCTCCCGTACCCAGCTCCCACCGATGCAGCTGCGCACGGATGGCCCGGAGACGACCGCCGACGTTCAGGAGTATCTGCAAGCCTTGCTCGACGACATCCCTGATGCCGCGTTTGACGCCGCGGACGTCGCACGCCGGATCACTGCGAGGATCCCGGATGTCTCCTTCCTCGATGCTCGTATTGCCGGTGGGCAGCTTCGCGAACACGAGTCACCCGCAGACTTGCTCACCGACCCACTATGGTGGGACTCCCTCGGCGGGGGACTGGTCGGGATGCTTCGTCGAGATTTGCGTGAGCTGAGCACTCCGCGACTCACGTCCGAAACAGCCTTGGCTCTGCTCAGAGCAGCTGCATTCGCCCAGGGGGCCGGAATCCCCTGGGGACCGATCTGGCCGGCCCTCGCCGAAGCCGTCCTGGACCGGCCGCTGCCAGACTCCGAGTCCGCCATTGTCGGCCTCAGGGCCAGTCGGTTGGTCGGGTACCTGGCCCAGGACACAGAGGACGGCCGCACGGTGCATCGCCTCGCTCACGAGCGTCTCGCCGAGGTTCTGCGCAGCGAGCCCCATCTCCTGCACACCTCGGCAATGGAGTCGCAGTGATGACCTCAGCACCTCAGCCGGACTCGCAGGTCGAGATCCATCGCCGCATCGCTCATCGTCTCGCCGAACTGGTCCACAGCGAGCCTGGCGTCCCACTTCACCCCTACATCCGCCGGCACCTATCCCAGCACGCAGACCTCGGCCACGTCCTGAACGATGCAGCTCTTCCTGCGGCATTCCTTCCTTGGGACACTGACGGCAGGCTCCGGGGCCGCCTCGGACTACCAATCGCCCCGCGGCCAGACCAGCATGCTGTGGCGGCTTGGGCTGAGATCGAGCCATTCCTGGTCGGTGCGGACCAGAGGACGCGTCAGGTCAGCCTCGAATTCGCTCTCGCCACACGGGGTGTACAGCTCGGCGAGAATGTGACCGTCCGCCCCCGACTCGCCCGTTGGCAGACGCCAAACAACGTGGTGGCGGATGCCGGGACAGTACTTACATGTCTCGCAGTGATTCGAGGAGCGGACGGCCGCACGTACCTTGCGGCAGGCGGCCGAGACGGCGTTTTGGTAGTAGATCCGATCAAGGGAACCCAGGTTGGAGAACGGCTGGCCGTCGAAGGCGGAGTTCGGGCTGTGGTGGGGTTCCCCGGACCCCAAGGTCGAGCACTGCTCGCAACTGGCGGCAAGAACGGGTTGGTTCGACTCTGGGATCCCTTGACCGGGGCCGAGGTTGCCAGGCCATTGCGTGCGCACCAGCACGCCGTGTCGTCGATGGTGGCATTCCCCGGGAGCCCTGACCGTCCACTGCTCGTCACGGCCGGCACCGACGGAGACGTCCGTCTGTGGGATCCCCTGGCCGGCATTGAGGTTGCCAGGCCATTGCGTGCGCACCAGCACACCGTGTCGTCGATGGTGACACTCTCCGGGAGCCCTGACCGTCCACTGCTCGTCACGGCCGGCACCGACGGAGACGTCCGCGTGTGGGATCCCCTGGCCGAGACTCAGCTCGTCAGAGCCTTTCATGCTCACAAATTGGGTGCGATGGCCTTGGCGACGTTCCCCGGCCCCGAGGGCCGTACCTTGCTCGCTACTGGCGGCAAGGGGTCGAAGGGCCGAGCTGTCCGGGTGTGGGAACCGTTGTCCGGTACCGAGGTCAGCAAGCTTTCGCGTGGCCGTGGGAGCTTCGCGAGGGCCATGGCCTCGTTCGACGGGGCTGATGGTATGCACTTGCTCGCCACGGGGGGAACGGACGGGGTCGTTCGCCTCTGGGATCCTCGGACGGGCGAGCTGGTCTCCGAGCTGATGCACGGTTACGAGGGCTCCGTGTTGGCGCTTGTGACGTTCCCCGGTTCACACGGAGCGCGACTGTTGGCCACGTGTGGCAGGGATGGAGTGGTGCGGGTGTGGGACCCGCTGAAAGTCCAAGGCGGTGAGGTCGAGCGCGGCCACAAGGCCGGGGTACGGGCCCTTGTGGCATCCGGTGGGCAGAGAAATCAGCCACTCCTCGCCACGGCCGGTCATGACACGGTGGTGCGGGTGTGGACCCCGCTGACCGACAGCGATGCCGCTAGGCAGCTTCAGAGCCCCGAGAGTGTGGTGCGGGCCCTGGCGGCGTTCACCGGTCCTAATGGCCGGCCACTTCTTGCCGTCGGCGGGAGCGACGGGGCAGTGCGCGTTTGGGATCCGCAGGCTGGGAAGATGACGGGTCGCCTCCTCCGGGACAAGCAGAGCTCAGTGGCCGCCCTAGTGACGTTCGGTGACTCGGAGGACCGACCACTGCTTGCTGCGGGCTACCGGGACGGAGCCATTCTGGTGTGGGATCCGTTGACCCAAGGCAGGCTCTATGAACTGGTGGGTGAGCGCCGTGTCGAGGTGACGGCTCTGGCTGCCTTCTACCGGACGGAAGGCCAGCTTCTGCTCGCAGCCAGCGGCAAGGACGGCGCGGTACGTGTCTGGGATGCCGAAACCGGCGATCCGGCCGGACAGCCGATTCAGAGCTTTCAAGGCGAGGTACGAGCCTTGGCCGCGTTCGACGGGCCCGCGCATCGTTCGCTGCTTGCCATCGGGGGGAGCGACGGGGCCGTCACCCTTTGGGATCCGCTGACCGGTGAACCAGCGGGAGAGCCGCTTCAGGGCCATCGAAGCGCAGTAACTTCTCTGATCACCTTCGTGGGTCCACAGGGCCAAGTGCTGATGGCTACCGGAAGCAAGGACCGCAACCTTCGGGTTTGGGATGCCCTAACGCGCCGCTGCCTACTCCGCATCGTCACAGCGAGTCCCCTCCATGCCCTGTTCCCGGTCCGGGGTGACCGTGCGGGAGCATCAGGCCTTCTGGTCGGTGCCACGGCCGGATTCGCCTTCGTTGATATCGATATGGCCGAGTGAGCGTCGATCACGCCTCAAGTGGGTGAGTGGAACCTTGCCCTCGCTGCGGTAGCTCTCGCAGGCGCGGTGGATTGCCAGCCGGAGCTGTTCACTGGCTGGTCGCGGTTGAGGGGGATGCCGATGGACAGGGCGACTCCACCGTCGGCAAGGCCGAATCCCCAGGGGTCTGGTGCAGGTCCGGGGGACAGGTTCGGTCACGCGGCCTGAAGGGCCTGTGTCGTCATGACGGTCTCGAATTCGACGGGGGTCAGTCTGCCGAGCGAGGCTTGCCTGCGGCGGCGGTGGTAGGTCCTCTCGATCCAGGTGACGATCGCGATCCGCAGTACCTGGCGGGTGGCCCACGTCCGGCGGTCATGGCCGCGTTGTCGCCGGCTGCCCCGACTCTTCTTATGGAGCCGGCCATCCGGTGGCGGTCGAGCGCCCGGACGAATTTCCGGGACCGGAATTGCGATCCACGATCGCTGTGCAGAATGGATCCGGCGACGTGTTCACGCCGGGCCACGGCGTTGTCCAGGGCGGTCACGGCCAGGCGGGACTTCATGCGCGTGTCGATGGAGTAGCCCACGATCCGCTTGCTGAAGACGTCCTTGATCGCGCAGAGATACAGCTTTCCCTCGCCGGTGATGTGTTCGGTGATGTCGGTGAGCCACAGCCGGTTCGGGCCACTCGCGGTGAGGTCACGGCGAACGAGATCGTCGTGCACCGGTGGGCCAGCCTTCTTGTTCCTGCCTCGTTTCTTGCCGAACACGCTCCACCAGCGGTTGTCCCGGCAGATCCGCCACGCGGTCCGGTCGGCCATGGCGGATCCCGCGCTGTGGGCCTCGTCGGCCAGGAAGCGGTAGCCGAACTTTGGGTCCTCACGGTGGGCGTCGAACAACGCGTTCGCGCGAGCGGCCGGCTCGACCTCGGCATCGGTCACCGGCCGCTCCAGCCACCGGTAGTAGGGCTGTCTGGCGAGCTTGAGGACCCGGCACGTGACCGTGACGGGAATGCCGTCCGTGGCCAGCTCCTTCACGACCGGGTAGATCCTTTTCCCGGGAGGTTCGCCTGGGACAGGTAGGCGGCGGCCGGGCGCAGGACCTCGTTCTCCTGCTCCAGCAGCTTGATGCGCCGACGTGCCTCGCGCAGCTCCGCGCTCTCCTGGCTGGTTGTCCCGGGCCGAGTCCCGTCGCCGATGTCCGCCCGGCGCATCCACTTCCACAACGTCATCGCGTGGACTCCGATGTCAGCGGCCACCTGCTCGACCGTCACGCCCGGGCCGCGCTTCCTCGCGACCCGCACGACGTCCTGGCGGAACTCTTCAGGATATGGCTTGGGCACAGCGACACCCTCCCACCCGCCCCGCAGGGCAAGCCAGACCAGATGTCACCCAATCGTGCGGCAGACCCGGTGCCCACCGGCAGCCCCTGCTACGAGCAGTTGGTGGCTGATATCTGTATCTCTCTGCCTAGCCGGTCCATGCCTCTTAGGTAACAACAGAAACAGTAGGCGTCACACGTCACATCAACTCAGTAAATATGATGGCGGAAACGAGTCGCTAGGCAGCTCGCGTAATCCCGTGAATTTCGGATTCTCCGTCATCTGGCCGGACCGCGGCGACGCTACGGCTATGCGACTTCATTTCCTGCGCTGGATCCTCGCCCCCATCACCAGCTGGCAGGCGTTTCGGGTGTCCAGGGCCAGCCGTGGACGCACTTCATTCGACGTGGCCTGGCGGCGGGCCAGGGTCGCGAGACACCCTGAAGAAGCTCCCTACGTGTGGCTCGGACACAGAGCTCCCAGCAGCACCGAGCATCATGACCAGACCGGCAACAACCGGCCACATGGCCCGATCTGACACGGCTGATTTTCGGTCGACAACAGCGGTGATCGAGAAGACCGTGGGCTTTCCGCCACATTCTGAAAAGCATTCCTCGACGCTTGGCCGTTTAGTGAGAATCAAGAGCCTGCCAGCCAGACAACGGGGGAGAGCGATATGCCGGATCCTGTAGAGATCGCCCTGATCAGCTCAGCCGTGCCCGCCACACTGACCTTCCTGTATCAGCGACTGGAACACCTGCTCAGCCCACGCCGCCGTGAGATCGAGCCCGATGTCAGCCTTCCCGACACCCTGGTCGGAATGCTTCAGCTGCCCCTGCACCCGGACGAGGAGCGCCTTCAGGCCTACGAACGCGAACTCGAAGTGCTCCACCTCGTCCTCCAGGGCTACGCCGGCCGTAACCTGGACACAGACGCCACAGACCCAGGCCTGCTGCGCAGCATGACGATGCTGCGGGCCGCCCTCGAGGACATCTACGGGCAGCGTCTGACCTTCGAAGGCGAGAACCGCCCGGCCTCCGGGCCGTTCGTCGACCAGAAGCTGACCACGCTCACCGGTGAGGCCACTGGTATGGATGCCGACGAGATCAGCGGGAACGCCCGGGTCACTCAGCAGGTGGAAACGGTCGAGGCAAACGCCAAGCTCATCGGAATGAAAGCGCGCCGGATCGGCGGATAGCAACGCCGAAACGCCACCCGCTGCGCACCCGCGCAACGGCGCCATCCGTCCGAAGGGCCGCGTGTTGACACTGAACGAACCGACCGCCCCCAGCCAGCCCCGCGGGCTGCCAGTCCTGGCTCCACCTCCCAGCGGCACCGACGCGACCAAGCCTCCCGCCGCCCTCCCCGCCGAGGCCGCACCTACTACCCCCGCGCAAGCCACAGTGCCCGCGCAGGACGGAGCCCCGCCCGCTGCGGAGGAACCAGCAGCACCTGCCGAGGCGACCACCACGGCTGATCACGTGTCCGAACCGGATCGCCATGCCGAAGACCGCACTGGGAACACCGATTTCGCGATGAGGGTTGACCAGACGGTTCCGAACAACCACGGCACCGTCATTGGCGTTCAGAACAACCACGAGATCCAGCGACTACGCGGAACCCCTCTGACCGATGACTGGGTCCGCGGGCGCCTGCGCAGCTTTGCCAGCAACGACGACACGACGAAGACACTCGAGGCGATCCTCGAAGCCCACCGCGTCGTGGTCATCCACGCGTCCCCCGGCACCGGCCGTTACACCACTGCCCTGCACATCCTCACCACCTTGCGCATGCGCGCTATCCGCCAGGTCAGGCGCGTCCCCGACGAGAAGATCGAGCTCGAAGGGCTTCTGGACGAGGACACCGGCTGGATCCTGGACCTGCGACACGAGACACAGCCGTTGCCCACCGCTACTGGACTCCACCTGCGAGAGATCGCGGACCATCTGCGCGAGACCCGATCGTTCATCATCGCTGTCGTCCATACCGACACCTGGACGAGCGTGGCCGACGAAGCACCCGACCTGGACCACCAGCTCAAGCCCGCGGACGGGCTCCGTGTCGCCCGCTCGCACCTCGCCGACCAGCCACTCAAGCCGAGCGAACTGGACCAGTGGCTCAGCGATAGCAAGATCACCCGCCACCTCCAGCACGCCACACCAGCGATGGCGGTCAGTTGGGCCCACAAAATCACGTCGGCCGTCACACTGAACCACTCAATGACGGAACCGAAAATCTTCGACGAACTCGTCGACTTCGTCATCCAGTCCGCGCGGAACTGGCGCAGTGAACTCCTCAAGTGGCACAAGGAGCAAACCGACAGCGGTCACCGCACCTACCTGCTCGCCGCCGCCGTACTCGACGGAGCAACAGCCCAGGCCGTCTACGACTCCCACCTCAAGCTCGGTACGGCACTCGACGACACACCCGTACCCACCAAAGGCCAGCGCGGCCCCGGCGTCATCGAACTTACCGACGCCATCAACGCAGACCTCGGCACCGACGATCGCATCCGCTTCCTGCGCCCGGGATACGCCGAAGCCGTCGTCGACTACTTCTGGGTCGACCGTGCCCACCACGTCGAGGCCTTCACTCACTGGACAGCCGAGCAAGCAGCCCTCCTGTCCGGCGACCTCGGGATCGGTCTGGCTGATCGCGTCAGCCAGTGGGTCATCCGCTACACCCTCACCAAACAGAGCCTGACCGTATTGCGCGCGACCGCCACACACTGGGCAGCCTCCAAGAACCTCAGCGGCCCCGCCGTGGACCTCCTGGTCGCCGCCGCCATTGACCCGCAAGCCGGCAAACTCGCCCGCGATAAATACCTTCAATGGGCCGGCGCCCCCGACCAGCCAACCCCTGACGAACGCGTCCACACCCCGGTCGCCCTCAAACGCGTCCTCGCCGCAGCGATGGCACAGCTCGGCCCCGCCTACCCCAAGGTCGCGCTGAGGCGACTGGCCGACCTCGCCGCGCACACCGGCGACGCCACCGTCACACAAGCCGTTGGCGAGGCCCTCATGGCCCTGTGGGACCAAGAAGGCTTCACGGAACGGATCCGCGACACACTGACCACTTGGTTCACCGCAGCACAGCACCACCACACCGCTGCAGCCCGCCGCGCCTTCCTGCATCTCGCGGAAAGGACTGGCCCCTACGGCATCCCCATCCTCCTGACCACACACACCAGCGGACCAGACCCCTGGACCCTCACCGGCTGGCGCCGATCCCTCGACGACACCCAGAGCAGCCAGATCCAAGGGGCCGTCGACGCCTGGCTTGACGCCGCCCTCGCACACCGCGAACTCCGCACCACGATCGTCACCACCTTCACCGAAGCCGTCTTCCGATCCGATACCGACCGCACCTACCTCGCCCAGCGGTACATCGTTCTCAACCACGCCGCCAACGGATGGGAACCCGCCCACGCCGGACAGCAGCCCACGGAACGCACCCGCCTGCGCGACGAGGTGCTCATCGCCATCCGAGAAGCAGACCCGACAGCCCCGACCCGCGCCCGCGATGCGCCGACCACGTCGTAGAAGGGGTGGCTGGCCTCAACCCCGGGCAGGCAACCTCAGCATCACTTGCCCCATGCCCAGTACGATGCCCGGCCACCCCTTCACCCTCACCCTCACCGGGGCGTGGGAAGAACTTCCCTCGCCTCGTCCCCACCACAACCCCGACGCTGCCGCCAGTCACCACGCCCTGACCATCGTCCGCAACATCACCTCCGCCCTCACCCCGGCCGACACAGTCCTGGCCGCGGCACGCATCAACACGCTCCTCGGCCAGCCCTCCGACATCCCCGGCATTCCTGTCAGGCTCATCTGGGCCCACGCGGACCTGACCACCGACCTCGAGGCACTCAGCGCCACCAACCGACACCAACGTCTCAAGCACGAGGAGGAACAGCGCCGTGCCGAACAGGCCCGCCACCTGGAGACGGCACGTGCCTTCCAGACCACAGTGATGAGCGACCCCTCCCTAGCCCTGGCCTACTGGTATGCCACCGCACCGCACACCATCGACAAAGACACACTTACTCGCCTCGAACAAGTGCACAGCCAAGCCGCCGCTTACGCACCACAAGGCCGTTGGGCACTCCTCGCACGCCTGCTCCACACCTTCACCAGCGACCTGACCACCGACGCCAAGAACCACCTCATCGACACGATGGCTGCCCTCACCGACCGTTACGGGCAACCCGACATCGCCAGCGAGATCCGCACCCTGCACACCCCAGACCCGGCCGAGCGGCATGTCCCTGCTCAGGGGCCAACCCCCTGAGCGCCCCGGACACGACGAAAACCGCCCATGACAACGGGGAAACACTCACGCAGCGCCGGACGCCGAATTGGCGGGCCGACGACTGGCGCGAGGTGGGCCGCAGGTCATCACCACCCCGCCTGGGACGGGCGAAGCTAGGTTCGCGGCTCTCGACCTCGGCCAGCCGCTCTTCAGGCGCGCTGCGTTGGTTCGGTGCTGCGTTGTCCCAGGCGCCGTAGGAAGTAGCGTCCGCACGCTCTGCTGAATGAGGCGCCACACGCATTGTCTCCCAACTCACAAGAGCTGCCTCTGCCCCCTACGGGCGTGGACCCCAGCGAGCGCGTCGGACTGGTCACCCAGGCTGCTGCGCCCTGCGGGTATGGACCCTTGGCGTCCGGTCTCTGAACGAGCCAGATGTGGTCCAGCGCGCATGGTGCTACTTGCCGCAGAGCTCATCGATTCGACACTGCTCCCAGTAGTCCAGGACCATGTCGAGTCGCCTGACGGACGGTTCGATCCGGCTCAGGGAGCGGTCCAGGTTGATGAACGGAATCATCAGGCCGGTGAGCGATGACGTCTTGGACTTCAATCGCTCCGCCTGCTTCCTCCATGACAGCAAGTGCTTGGCCACGTCGCTGAGACCGTTCAGCATGCGAGCCATGTCGTCGTCCGGGAGGGAGGGGTCCACTTCCCCGGCACTGTTGACGCCCAACAGCTGCTGCGCGATGGCCACGGCCGCGATGACGGCCTGGACACGTTTCATTGCGTGATCGTGAAACCTGCGGCTTATCGCTTTGAGATCGACATCGACGCCTTCGACAAGCCGGCCCCGGAGCTGATGTGGCGTCACGATGCGAGCTGGGTCCGACGACGCCATCGTCCATGCGATTGGTCTGTGCCGGCCGATGAGTTCATCTGCGAGAACCCTGTAGGCCAGTACAAGATCTGAGATCAGATCCGGTTCCAGCGTGTCCCGGTGGTATGCCGCATTGCGGTACTGGTGCAGCCGGTCGAGCACCTCGCGTTCCTGGGCTGTCAGCACGCCCCTCTGTTTCAGGAACTTGGTCCTTTCATGCAGATGTTCGTCCATGGACTTACGGCGATCCGGTTCCACATGCTCGTCGACGGCTTGGGTCAGCCGCTCGTCGATCTGTCCGCCGCTGTCACGGAACTCGCGCATTTCCGCAATGACGCTGTCAGCGATCTGGGAGGCCAGCTGGGCGTTGACCTCACGGCCGATGACCACCTCAACCAGATGGTCCAGGAGGATGAGGGCAAGCCGGTCGTGTGCCTGGTCACCTGCCTCAGCGCAGCGCCGGATCTCGGCTATCTCGACCGCGAGCCAGTTCCACTGCTCGGCCTGCTGTACTGCGACGCGGTCCCAGTCGGACGCGAAAGGCTGCATAGGTGGCATGGCACCAGCCTCCCATCACATGACGTAGTGAAGCTCCCCCCGCGAACTGGACAGCGGGTGTTCACGCTGCCGGGGCGAGGTCTTGCCTGAGCAGGGTTCTCGTTTCGAGCGGGGTGACGTACCCGGAGTCGGCTGCGGTTGTACTCGACCTCGATGTAGCGGAAAACGTCGGCCCGGGCAGCCTCGCGGGTCTCCCACACGGTCGTCCCGATCTCCGCTTTCAGGATGGCGAACCAGCTTTCCGCGGCGGCATTATCGTAACAAGAGCCGACACGCCCCATCGACTGCCGCATGCGCAACTTGCGTATCTCGGTGCGGAATTCGTCACTCGTGTACTCGCTGCCGCGATCCGTATGCATGACGCAACCATGCTCCAGGCCGCCCCGCCCGGCCGCCATCCTCAGAGCGGCGACCGGCAGCTCGGCGCGGTGGTGCTCGGCCATTGCCCAGCCGACCACCTCCCGCGTCGCGAGATCGATACACGTTGCCAGATACAACTTCCCTTCCAGTGTGACGAGTTCGGTCATGTCGCCGACGAGCCGCATCCCGGGCCGGGGCGCGGTGAAGTCCCGGCCGATCAGGTCGAGCGCGAACACCGCCCGCTTTGCCTGCCGGGTCAGGCCCCGATGCCGGCGGCGGGTGATCCCGGCGATCCGGTGTTCGCGCATCAGCCGCTCGACCTTCTTGGAGTTCACCGCCCGCCCGGCCCGCCGCAGAGCGGCATGGATCCGCGGGGCCCCGTAGGCGCCGCGAGATCCGGCGTGGAGCACCCGGATCTCACCCACCAGCACATCCTCGGCCCGCTCCCGCACCGTCCGGGCCGGCCGTGACGCCCTGTGCGCGTAGTAGGTGGAACGGGGCACCCCCAGCACACGGCACAGAAACACAACGCTGTGACCTGCAGGATTACCCTCCGACGCCTTCTCCGCATCGATGAAACAACACCGCGCCGCGGTGTCTACCTCATCTTGTCCTGAGCGAAGAAGGCGGTCGCTTTTCCCAGCACCTCGATCGTGGCCTCCTGCTCGCGAACCTTCCGCCGCAACCGGACCAGCTCCTCACGCTCCGCAGTGGTCAACGCCCCGGCGGGCCCCTCACCGCGGTCGATCTTCGCCTGCTTCACCCACCCGCGCAGGCCTTCCGGACTCACACCCAGATCCCTCGCGACCTCAGTGACCGTCTTCTCCGAGGACAACGCCAAGGCAACCGCGTCCCGTTTGAACTCGGCCGTGTACCGCTTACTCATGTTGCTCTTCATGCTCACTACCTGTGACTGCTTCCTCCGGGACCATCCGTCCCAGTATCAAGCTGTCCAGCCGACAGGGGGAAGCTCACAGGGGGAAGCTCATAGCGCTGTGAACTCCAGTACGCGGTGCAAGCGGGCAGAGCAGAGCCTCCATCTCAACTGCGGTGACGGGCGCGAGAAGGGCGGCATGGCGTCCTGCATGTGAGGGAGAGGCCAGAGAGCGATGGGGCATGACCCTTTCTCGTCATGTTGACGAGAATGAGGGTGGGGTGGCACTCTGAACCTGCGGCCCGTTGGCGCCGTGCTCCGTGCGAGTCACCTCTGGCGGCAACCATGAACCACACAGACGCTCAGCAGTACGTACAGCAGCTGGAAGCGGCGATGGCGCAGATCAGGCCCTGGGGGGCCGTAGCCATCGTCGGGGCAGGCATGTCATTCGCCGGATATCCCATGACTGCCGGACTCAACCCCTTGCTCTGGCAGGCCCTGGACGCCTGCCCGCCAGCACTGCACGCGACAGCCCGCACCATCGGACAGCCCCCCACACCGGCCAAAGACCTGCTCGGCAACAACTGGGACAAACTGAGCCGCGGCTACCAGCAGCTGCGCCTCCACGCCGACGCCCGGGCTTCCTTCCAGCTCGGATTTCAGGCACTCGACCGACAGCGCCAACCCTCACCTGCACACCAGGCCATGGCACGCCTGATGCACCACGGCCTCATCGAGCTCACCGTCTCCTTCAACTGGGACACCGCCGTCGAACGTGCCTGGGGCGCCCAGTACGGCACCCCGCTGCCTGCTGCCGCGGCCCAGTTCGTCAAACCCCACGGGGACGCTGCCCGTCCCAGGGCTGCGTGGATCCTGCCCGACGAGCCCGGCTTCGTCCCACCCGACCTCGCCGAGCGGGTACGCGCCATGCTCA
The DNA here is from genome assembly GCF_001279725.1 of Streptomyces sp. WM4235. Taxonomy (GTDB): domain Bacteria; phylum Actinomycetota; class Actinomycetes; order Streptomycetales; family Streptomycetaceae; genus Streptomyces. The sequence goes on from NZ_LGDE01000068.1 coordinate 28,247, forward strand.
CCGAACGCCCCCGCGTTCTGCTCATCGTCGGCTATTCCGAAAGCGATGAGGACGTCGTCACCCAGCTGACCGGTCCCATGGGGCAGCAATGGCCGGTTGTACGCATCGGCCCCTCCGCCACCGGCCCACTGGCCGTCACCGCCACGGCCGACGACGCCTTGCCCGACCTCGCATCCCAGCTGGTCCCCGAGCCCGAACTGCCCGGCTGGCGCTGGGTCGACTACAGCATCCAACGAGACCTGGGGGCCGCCCTGCGCGGCTACCGGCTCACCTCCCAGGACGCGGAAGCCTGCCCGCAATCCCCCGAAGCCGCGGATGTGGCGCAGCGGCTGACCGTCGCCAACCTGGCCCGTCTTCAGGCGCCCAGCGGCTGCGGCAAGTCCGTCACCGCCTTTCAGGCCGCACGCATGCTCAACCACGACGGCTGGGAAGTCGTCGAACTAGCCGAGACCGGAGTCGCCACCCGCGCGACCGTTCAATCCCTCGCCCGCACGCACTATCCCACCGTGGCTGTCGTCGACGACGCACAGGCCCTGCGCCCCGAGGTACTGACCAGTCTGGAGCGCCTTGCCTCCAGCCGGCTGAAGGTCCTGCTCGTCCACACCGACGACGAGAACGCCCCCTCAACGGACCCCGCCACAGTGCACCTGCTGCCCACCCGGGCTGTTCAGCTTCTGGCTGACCACATCAGCGCCCACCAGAACGGCCTCCTGTCCGTTCTCTCCCGGCTGGACGACCGCCTAGGACAAAAGCCGTTCACCATTTCCGTCGACGAACGGCTCGCTGAAGCACGCCAAGCCTCCCGCCCATGGCAGTTCATGTTCGTCCTGACCGGAGGGGAGCGCCGTGCCGCGGAGGAGGTCGCTTTCCTGCGTGAACACAATCGAGCAGACCTCCTGCTTGCTGTTCTCAGCGCTCAGCAACTCCTTTCCCTCGACGCCGGCATCGATGAGACGACACTGCTGCCCCTGGCCGCTGGGAATCTCGACCGTTCCCAGCGATGGGCCCACGACGCGCTGGCTGCTCTCGTCGGGCGCCGCCTTGCGCTTCCAGGTGAACGCATCCGCACCCCCCATCAGCGTTTCGCCGCATATGCGCTGCGTGCCGTCCTGCGCACGGGCACCCAGCCCGATGAACAGCTCCTGCAGCACCTCCGCAGGCAGCTGACCGATCCGACCACAGCTCTCCGCGGCATCCACTGGCTGCTGGATGACCTCCGTCAGGTCGAACAGCTCCGGTACAGAAGACCACCCTTGCTCATGGACGAGACGACGACCCAGACCCTGGTGGACCGCTGCATTCACGCACCCCGCCAAGAACGAGCAGCAGCAGCGATGGTCCTGTGGCATGTCACGTGGTGGGGAGAAGAGGCGCGCACCCAAGTGCTGTCCCGCGATGCCATCATCGCTCGCTGGATCAGCGAGGCCACTACAGCTGAGGCCTATTCGCTGCGCTGGGCTGCCAGCGGACTGCGCTCCGACAGAGGCGAAGGCGGTACCTGGGCTACCACTGCGGCACAGATCCCACCTCTTCAGTTCGCCCACCGACTGAATACGGAACTCACGGCCGGATCCGTCTACTCCTGGTCCGAGCTGGTGGGCGAGCTGTGGCAGGTAGTGCCACAGGAGTGGAAGAAGGAATGCGTGGAGGCACTGGACCGCGCAACCTTGCTGACCGCAGCCCACGACCTCGACGAATACTCCGTGCACGGCTACACCAAACTCGCGATGTGGTGCGCCGCGGCGGATATCAGCCTGTACTTCGAAATGATGAGCGAGGCGGCCCCAGCCATCAGCCGCACTCTGACCACGGCACCAGGACAAGCTGTCAATAACCTTTTCGACTTCCTCCTGGCGACCTACTGGGCCGAGGATCCCCAGCCCCAGGACGACGCCCGGCGCCGGTTCGTCGAGGAGGCCAAGGTCCTCGTGCGGCGCATCATCGCCGCAACCTCGTGGGAAACCGCTGCTGATGTCGTCAGTAAGGGTGATCTGCGCTCATGGGGAAGCCTGGACGTGCTGGCCCACTGGCTCCACAGCCACGACCCCATCGCCTATGCCACGTTCACCGACAACATTACTCTCGCATCTCTGGACACCCGCACCGCAGGACTCTGGCACGACATGATGGAACTTCGTTCCATCACACAGACACTCAGCTGCGGCACCAGCCGAGAACCGGGCCGCAGCTGGATCACCACCCACGCGGACGAGATCACCACAATGCCGAGTTGGGCCATCGCGATCGCCCCGGACACCGCAGCAGCCATCTCCCGGCGCGGCGGAACGCTCTCCCTGGGCCTGTCCGGCGGGGCTCACTGGGACTGGGCTGCCGACGCCCTCCAATCCCTCACGGAAACGAACAGACCCGTAGCCGTGGAGCTGCTGCGCTGTAGCCGTTCAGACCTCACCAACGCTCTGACAAACAACCAGTTCCACTCTGCCAACGGCTTGGCAGAGTTCCTCAACGCGGCTGACACATGTGCCCCAGACATCGTCGATGCCGCCCTCGAGGCCCTCGCCCCGACCCAGATCAGCGAATCATGGCCAGCAATGCTGGACGGTGCAGACGAGCAACGCATCGCCGCAGCGACACTGATCACCCGAACCGCACGTATTCACGGCCCCATGGGAGAGCAGGCTCGACAACTTCAACGTCACCTCCCCGTAGGGGAGTCGCCCTCGCCCGGTGAAGCCGACGCATAGCTGGTTCTGCTGCGGCGCTGCGTAGGAAGCCAGGGGCCAGAGATATACCGGTACGCACCGGCACGCCACCGGGGGACCTTGCTCGAATGAGGTTGGTCACATCGGCTTGGCAAGAACTAGCCGGGATGACCGTTCACTTCAGGGCTGGCGAGCCCGAGTAGTAGAAGACGTCAGCTCGGAACGCATTCCGGATCTCCGTGAGGGCTTCGCGGTCGCGATTGAAGCGGAGCTTGTTGGTGAGGAGGACGGCCCATCGGTCTTGTTGCGGGCTGATCCACATGCCGGTGCCAGTGAAGCCGTAGTGGACCCAGATGTCCTCGTTGGGTTCGGTAGCAGGTGCAGGATGCCAGAAGAGGCCGCGGGCGGGGGCTAGGCCGCCCGTGCGGATGCGTAGGGACTCGTCGATCCAGTTGGGGCCGAAGGCGGTCTGGGTGGGGGCGAGCATGTGGCGGAGGAAGCGGGCCACGTCGTCGAGGACCGAGAAGGTGCCAGCGATGCCGCAGACGCCGTTGAGGAGGCGGGCGGAGAAATCGTGGGCCGTGCCCTTGAGGTGGGTGCCGGTGGTCTCGTCGTACTCGGTGGGGGCGCAGCGGGCCGCCTCGGCGTCGGGGAGGGGGCCGAAGCGGGTCTGGGTCATGCCCAGGGGGTGCCAGATGCGGTCGGTGGCGAGCTGGTCCAGGGGTTGGCCCGAGAGGTGTTCGGCGAGGTAGCCGAGGACGAGGGCGGCTCGGTCTGTGTACTCGACGGCTTCGCCGGGTGGGCGGTGGAGAGATTCGTGGAGGACGCCGTCGCGGATGTCCTGGGGGTCGGTGCCGTAGAGGTTCTTCAGGTTGGCGCGCAGCGGCAGGCCTGCGGTGTGCGTGAGCAGGTGGTGGGCCGTGGCCCGGGCTAGGGGGCGGCCTGCGACTTCGTCCCAGAAGGTGCCCAGCGGGGTGTGGAGCTGGAGCTTGCCCTCTTCGACCAGGGTGCCGATCGTGGACCAGACGGCGAGGATCTTGGTGAGGCTGGCCACGTCGAAGACGGTGTCCAGCCGCATCGGCTCGTCCGGATGGTCGGGGTCCAGGAGGCCGACGGCTCCGCTGGCCTCGATGCCGTCGGCGTTCCCGACCGCCCACACCGCGCCGGGGTAGACCTCGTCGCGGACGCCGGTCTGGAGGAGGTCTTCGATCCGGTCGGTGGTGTGGGTCATGGTCTCCCGATCGTCGTGGGCCGCGGGTGGTCCGATGGCCAGGCTAGTGACGCGGCCGGTGCGTTGTCGGCTGCGGCACGACGGCCGGCGCAACCCGATGGCCGTCTCCCGCTTGGCATCGCCTTGGCGAAGGTGGACCGATGCGACGCGGAGGTCTGTGAGCGGCTGCTCGGGCACGCCGACCTCACCCATTCGGTCGGGAGCACGTGAGGGAGTTGGAGTTGCAGACCGTGCTGGGGTCGCTTCGGGGAGCGCGGCTATCGCACGGGCAACGCGATTGTCCGGCGGTATCCGCATCTTGCGATGGCGGGAGTGGGACCGGCTGGTTCGCCGGGCGTTCCGGTGGTGGCTGACGCAAGCTGAGGTTGGCGAGCGGTTACCGGAGGTGGATGTAGTGCCCACGTCGAGGTCGCATCAGCGAGTCCGTGGTTTGACCGAACCCGCGACGACCGCGAAAGGGGCGGCGGCCGACGAGGCGGCGATCCGGCTCTTCGCTGAGGAAGATTCCGTGCAGGAGCTGACCCGTCTGCTGCACCGGGCGTATGCCGATCATGCAGCCGCAGGACGGGTCTTCTTCGCCTCGTATCAGTCTCCGCAGGACACGGCTCGCCGCCTGAGGGGCGGCGAGTGCTGGCTGGCGTTTCAGGGGACCTCGCTGGTGGGCACGGTCACCGTTGCGGTTCCGTACGTCGCCCCGGATGGGTATCCCGCACCGGCCGGTGCGGGGTCTTTCTGGCAGCTCGCGGTGGATCCGTCTCAGCGGGGCACTGGCTTGGGGCAGCGACTTCTGTCGGTTGCTGAAGCGCGGGTCGCCGCTCGGGGTGCCGCGCAGGTCGTCATCGATACGTCGTCCCAGGCGACTGAGCTCGTCGGCTGGTACCGCCGGCGGGGCTACGTGCCCGTGGGTACCTGGCGGTGGGATGTGACCAACTACGACAGTGTGGTGCTCGTGAAGGACCTGGCGACGAGCCGATCGTGATGGCGGGAGGCACCCAGCAGGCGGCGGCCCCGGCTGGGGCGTTCGCTTGCCGTGTGCCTCCCGCGCGTGGGTCACCTACTGGTCGAGGGCGCGGGTCGCTTCCTGGACAGCGATGCTGAGGGCTTCGTCGAGGGCCTCGACGCGGCGACCTCCGGCATTGGCGACGGCGCCAGTGCCGCCTGCTCCGCCGCCGACGGTGCGGGCGGCCGAGGCGAGGATGTGGCTGGCCTGGGTTCCTGAGCCGAGGACGCCGGGGGTGATCGCGGCGACGAGCAGGGCCTTGCCGTCGTGTTCGGTGCCGAGGACCACCACGGCGCGTTCGTTGCTGAGGCGGTCGGCGGTGCTGGTGGCGAGGCTGCGCAGGTCGCTCGCGCCGAGTCCTGGAACCCGCTGCGAGACGATGCGACCCCCGGGCACCTGGCGGGAGGAGGAGGCGAGCTTCTCCGCCTGGCTCCGCAGGTCTGCCTCGCGTCGGCGGGAGAGGTCCTTCTCCGCGGCGGCCAGGGAGCCCAGGCGCTTGTGGAGGGTCTCGGCGGCCTGCTTCGGACGGGTGCCGAGGAGGGTGGAGACCTCTTCGAGGATGCGGCGCTCGACGTCGTGGTGGCGCAGGGCGCCGTGGCCGGTCAGGGCTTCGATGCGGCGGAGGTTGGAGCCGATCGATCCCTCGCCGAGCAGGAGGAAGGCGCCGACCTGGGAGCCGTGGGCGACGTGGGTGCCGCCGCACAGTTCGCGGGAGAAGTCGCCGATGTCGACGATGCGGACGGTGTCTCCGTACTTCTCCCCGAACAGGGCGATGGCGCCGGCGGCCTCGGCCTCGGCGCGGTCGGCGTGCCAGGCACGGACGGCGGGGTCGTCGAGGACGTGGCCGTTGACGGCGGCTTCGATCCGGGCGAGCTGCTCGGGGGTGACGGCGGAGAAGTGGGCGAAGTCGAAGCGCAGGCGGTCGGACTCGACGAGGGAGCCCTGCTGTCGGGCGTGATCGCCGAGGGTGGCGCGCACGACGGCGTGCAGGATGTGGGTGGCCGAGTGGGAGCGCATGAGGCCCTTGCGGCGGTCGGCGTCGACAGCGGCCTCGCCCCTCGCACCGGTGCAGAGCTCGCCTTCGACGACGCGGGCGCTGTGGACGCGGAAGCCCTCCAGGCCGTACCGGGTGTCCGTGATCCGCAGCAGGGTGCCGTCGGCCGTGCGCAGAGTGCCGGTGTCGCCGATCTGGCCGCCTGCTTCGGCGTAGAACGGCGAGCGGTCGAGGACGAATTCGACGTCGGAGCCCGCGGGGGCGCTGGTGGTGACGGCCCCGCCGGAGATCAGGCCGAGCACGGTGACCTCGGCGGTGAGGTGCTCGTAGCCGAGGAAGTCGGTGCGCGGCAGGTGGGCGGACAGCTCGCGATAGGTGTCCTGGCGGCGCAGGGCGTCGGCGGTCTTGGCCTTGCCGCCGGTCTTGGCGCGCTTCTTCTGCTCGTCCAGCAACGTGGCGAATCGGTCTTCGTCGACGGTCAGGCCGGCGTCGCGGGCGGCCTCGACCGTCAGCTCCAGGGGGAAACCGAAGGTGTCGGCGAGCTCGAAGGCGGTCTCGCCCGGCAGGAAGCCGGAGTGGCTCTCCCGGGTGCGGGTGATCGCGGCGTTCAGGAGCCGGGTGCCCTGCGCGAGGGTGCGGGTGAAGGACTCCTCCTCGGCGGTGACGACCTGCTCGATGAGGTTGGCCTGGTCGGTGAGTTCTGGCCAGACGTCGCCGAGGTTGGCGATCACGCTGGCGGTGGTGGGGGCGAGGACGGGCTGGTCGATGCCGAGCAGGCGGGCGTGGCGGACCGCGCGGCGCATGAGGCGGCGCAGGACGTAGCCGCGGCCGTCCTTGGCGGGCAGGACGCCGTCGGCGATGAGGTAGGCGATCGAGCGGGCGTGCTCGGTGACGACCTGGAAGGAGACCTTTTCGTCGGCGCTGCCGGGGCAGTCGCGGCCGGCGAGTTCCTGGACGGTGTTCAGGGTGGGCATGAGCAGGTCGGTGGTGCAGACGTTCTCGACGTCCTGGAGGATCGCGGCGAGGCGGTCGAGGCCGAGGCCGGTGTCGATGCTCTGCTGGGCGAGCTCGCCGAGGATCGGGAAGTTGCCCTTCTTGTCGCCCTCGCCGCGCTGGTACTGCATGAAGACGAGGTTCCAGATCTCCACGTACCGCTCGCCGTCGACGGCGGGTCCGCCCTCGCGGCCGAAGGCGGTCCCTCGGTCGTAGTTGACCTCCGAGCAGGGGCCGCAAGGTCCGGGCACGCCCATGGACCAGTAGTTGTCCTCCATGCCGAGGCGCTGGATGCGCTCCGAGGGGACGCCGATCTTGCGCCAGAGCTGTTCGGCCTCGTCGTCGTCCTCGTAGACGGTGATCCAGAGTCGGTCCTTCTCCAAGCCGTAGCCCTCGGTGAGGAGTTCCCAGGCGTAGGAGATGGCGTCGGCCTTGAAGTAGTCGCCGAAGGAGAAGTTGCCCATCATCTCGAAGAACGTCGCGTGCCGGTTGGTGCGGCCGACGTTGTCGATGTCGGAGGTGCGGGCGCACTTCTGGATGGTGGTGGCGCGGCGGTTCTCCGGGGTGACCTCGCCCAGGAAGTAGGGCTTGAACTGGTTCATGCCGGCATTGGCCAGCAGGAGGGTCGGGTCGGAGGGGATGAGGGGGCTGGACGGGACCTGGCGGTGGCCGCGGGAGGTGAAGTAGTCCAGGAAGGTGGAGCGGATCTGCGTCGAGCGCATGGGTGTGGCCCTCACGGAAGAGTCGTGGAGAGGTGGGGGGTGATCACACGCCGAGCCGGGCCGAGAACGGGGACTGAGTGGTTCTCAGTTCTCCAGCTCGACGCAGATAGCTCGCGCCCCCACGGTGTAAACCATGACTCCAGATCCGTTGCTCACAGGTGGTGCAGCCCGCACGGACCGACGGTCCCGTGCGTGTTGCACCACCCAGAGTAGCGGGTCCGGCATCAAGATCGCTTGGTCTTCTGGTGGGAAGGCTCTGCTCCTGCCAGAAGGAGGAGGAGTACGTCGGCGAGCCCCGTGGCGTGTGGCAGGACGAGATCGGCGCCCGCCCGGGTGAGGGCATCGGGGCCGGCGAAGCCCCAGCCGGCGCCGACTGCCCTGATGCCGGCCGCCCGGGCGGCGTGGATGTCGATGTCCGCGTCACCGACGTACACCGCGTCCTTCGGTACGACGTCGAGCTGTCGCAGGGCGAGCAGCAGCCCGTCGGGTGCGGGCTTGGGAGCCGCGTCCTCGAAGCAGACGATGGTGTCGATCAGGTCGAGGATCTCCGGGGGTAAGAGCCAGCCGACCCGTCGGCGGCTCCGCAGGGTCACGATGGCCGTGGCGACACCGGCGGCCCGAAGGGTCGTGAGGGTCTCGCCGACGAACGGGAAGGCCTCGGTGGAGAGACCGGCCGTTGCGGTGGCCGCGTCCCAGCCGTTCTCGTTGATCACCCCGCTCAGGCCGAGTTCGGCCAGCACCTGCTCGCGTGGCCTGGTCAGGGCTCCGGCGGGGAGGTCGTCGGTGGTGACGCGATGGTCAAGAGCAGAGGTCGCGAAGCCTGCCAGGGTGGCGAGTTGAGCGGTGCGACTGTCGAGGAGGACCCCGTCGAGGTCGAAGAGTACGGCCCGCTTCACGCGGCATCACCGCCTTGCGCGGGCGGCAGGTCGGACTCGGTGAGCAGGGAGTGCAGGGTGACGCGGTGCTCTGCCAAAAGCAGGCGGCCTCCGAGCGGGCGCTCCAGTACGCACAACGCGTCGGTGACGGGAGCTCCGGCGATCCGCAAGGTGCGGGCCATCTTCAGCAGCTGGCCGCCGGAGCGGACCACGTCGTCGACCAGGACGGTACGGCGGCCGTCGAGTGGGGCGCCCTCGATCTGCCGGTGGGAGCCGTAGCCCTTGGGCCGACGGCGAAGGAACAGCGCGGGCAGGCCGGTGGCAGCGGACAGGGCGACGACGAGGGGGACGCCGCCGAGCTCGATCCCCGCGAGCAGCTGGGCGCCGCCGGGCACGAGGCAGGCCAGAGCGGCGGCAGTGTCGTGCAGGAGCGCGGGGTCGGCGGCCAGACGGTACTCGTCGAAGTAGGTGTCCAGCCGGGCGCCGTCGGCGAGGCTGAACGGGGCGGTGACGCATGCGGTTTCTGCGAGCCGAGCAGTGAGGCCGGCCAGCGACGGGCTGGTGGTCATGCTCCTCCGATCGGGACTGTGTCGAGCGTGGCGAGGCAGGTGTGGAAGGCATCGGCGGACTCGACCGCGGTGAGGTAGCCGAGTGGCCGAGTCGGGGTCTCGTACAGCCACTTCTCCTGCCGCAGGAACGTGAGAAGGCGCAGGGCGGCCGCCCCCGCTAGGAAGATCGGTACGGGCCGGATCGTGGTCGCGTAGTACAGGGCGGCGGTCAGTTCGTGCAGAGTGCCGACGCCGCCGCCCATCGCGACGATCAGATCCGCGTGTGCCAGGTAGTGGTTGAGCCGTGCGCCGAGGTCGAGCAGGTGGACCGAGCTGGTGGCATGCGGGTTGAACGGGCCCCACTCGTCGTGCTTGCCGATCAGGGTGACCGCCGTGACCGAGGCTCCCTCGGAGCTCGCTCCGCGGGCGGCTGCCTCCATCAATCCGTTGTAGCCGCCGTGCAGGAGCGAGTACCCGGCCCGGGCCAGTGACCGGCCGACCTCCTCGGCCAGCTTCTCCTCGTCCGCCGAGGCAGGGACGACGCCGCCGAAGAAGACGGCGGTCAGGCCTTCGCGGGCCCAGCTGGTGGCCGGGCCCGCGAGGTGGAGTGCGCTCACGCCAGCTCCTGGTAGGTGCGGTAGGCGGCGATGGCGTCGCCGAGGCCGTCGAGGGCCTCGGGGCAGGCCCGCTCGACGAGGGCGAGCATCCGCTCGATGGCCGCGACGACGTCGGGGGCCGTCGGCACGGCGGGCCCGCTGATCGCGGCGTCCAGGTCGCCCAGGCAGGCCCGGCCGATCGGGGTGCCGGCGATCTCCTCGCGCAGCTGGTACCAGCCCCAGAACCGGGAGGCCGGTGCCAGAGCGGCCTTGATGAGGTCCTTCGTCGCGGTGTGGAGCCGGTGCCACTCCGAGTAGGCGACGAACCGCTGGCCCCGCTTGATGCGCTTGTGCAGCAGTACGGCCAGCACCAGGTGCTCGATCAGTAGCTCGGTGCAGGTACGCGGCCGGGCGAGAAACGCTCCGGCAAAACGCTCGGCGGCCATGGCCGCCTCGGGTCCGGCGGGTGCCGGCTCGCGGTCGAGGATCGAGGCGGTGGCCACGGTTGCACGCAGGCGCGGGATGTGTGTGGCGGGCACGAGGTAGAGGTCGATCTGGTGCAGGATGCCGTCGTCCGGGACGAGGAAGACCATCCCGATGCCGCCGAAGTCGGCGACGATCGTGTCGCGCCAGCCGGGCAGCAGGGCGCCGGCCTCGATGGACATCAGGTCGTCCAAGGCCATCACGAACGCGGGGAGTCGGGCGTCGTGGACGCCGACGACGAAGTCGACGTCGGAGAGGCGGTCGGCGGTGCCGTGGGCCAGCGAGCCCCGGATCATCAGGTGGGTGACGGCCGGCGAGGTCGCCAGGATGTTGGCGAGGCTCGACAGGAGAGGGAGTTGGGCCGGTCGGTTGGCATGGGTGAGTTCAGCCAGTTGCAGGGTGGACATGCGCGTCCTCCGTTCGGATTCCGGCGGGGTGGACTTACGTGGCGGACTTATGGGGCGGCCGATCAGGCGGTGAGGACGAGGAGACGCTGCTTGGCCGCCGTCCATCGCGTCGCTGCCTCCATGTCGCCGAGCGAGGTGTGCAGCTCGGCGATCAGGTCATAGGCCGCGCCCTCAGGCAGGGCGTAGGTGTAGAAGAGCCTCAGCAGCATCCGCTCGGCGGCTTCCGTGTAGCCGAGCTCGGCCATGTTCCGCGCGGCCCGCAGCCGCTCGGCGAGGACCGTGTGGTCCGCGGAGGGCAGCAGCTCGGCGGTGTCGGGGTTGAGCGAGGGGTGCCGAGCGAGCCGCCGGTAGGTGTCGTCCGCGTACACGTCGGCGATCAGATGGATGCGGTCGGGACCGAGCAGGTTGCACACCCCGTGGGCGTACGTCGGCGTCAGCCGCCAGATCCGCCCTCCGGTCATGTGCACCTTGGTGCCGCCGGTGACCAGGAACGCGGACGCGTTCGTGTGCAGCGGGATGTGAAGCCGGTGCCGCTCGATCTCGTCGAGGTCGTCGTAGTCACGGTGCTCCCACAGGAACGCGTTGGGCTCCAGCCGCGCGAGCCGCACCCACATGTAGTTCAGGCCCAGTTCGTCCAGGAGCGCGGAGGTGGCCGGCATCTGGGCCAGCAGTCCGGTCGGTTTGGCGGCGCAGTCGCCGATCGTCACGTCGGCGGCATCGCCGGAGGCGTTCATCAGTGAGGTCGTCCACCAGCCGCCCGACTGGTAGGCGCCGTACTCCGCCTTCCAGGGGGCCCGTACGGTCAGGGCCTCGTGGCGCATCCGTTCCAGGTGAGCGAGATCGACGGAGTCCAGCTGGGCGATCTGCCCGGCCAGAGCGGTCACGGTGTTGTCCATCAGTTCCCTCCCGTTGCCGGCCCCGAGTCGTGGGCCGGCGGGCACGTGGTGCTGGATGGGGGTTGCTCGGTTGGCGCTGTAGCCGCGCTCCCGGCATCACGCTTCGCGTTCGGTGGTACACGGAAGGTGAAGCGCCGCTCAGCATGGCGACGCGCCGGAACGCATGGATACGACGTCGCTGCCGTCGCGAGGCCGTCCTTATCCCCGACTGAAGCCCGGTCCACGTCGTGGTGCGTCATCACCACCGTCATGGCTGCCGTCATCTGCTCGGTGAGCCGCCGGAAGGGGTTTCCCGTCGATCGGCCGGGGCTATCGTCAGACCAGACGAACAGGGACCGGAGGGGATCTGCGGTGGCTGAAACTCCCACGCTTCTACGGGTCTTGACGCTGCGGAGGCACTGGCAGGTCTACAAGACCTTTCTGCTCCGGTTCGAGGAAGCGGCCCACCGCTTGGCACTGGACGAGAACGACCCGTCGCTTGGTGGTCTGTCCGTGTCCAAGCGGCAGTTCGAGCGCTGGTACGGCGGCGCGGTGAAGACCCGCCCGTACCCGGACCAGTGCCGGGTACTGGAGGCCATGTTCGGCGTCGGCGTCGATCTCCTCCTCGCGCCTGCGCCTGCGCCTGCGTCCGCCGCCTCGCCGACGACCCCGGTCGAGTCCTCACTCGTCATCCCACCGCCGAGGCTGAGCGCTGTCCTCCTCCCATCCGAGCAGGCACAGGTGCTGCCTGCCGGTGGTCCGTTCAGCAGCGAGACCCGCTTCGAGGCGGGCACCACAGAATTGGAAAGGCAGGTTGCGATGGCGGCTCGTCGTGCGCTCCGGTTCACCGCGATGGCGGAGGGCAGCAGTGTCGGACCGGAGACCCTGGGCCAGATCCAGGACGAGGTGCGACGGCTGACCGTCGCGTACCCGAAGCTGGCGCTGCCGACCTTGCTCGGTGATCTGGTCGAGGTACAGGACCTCACTTTCCGGCTGCTGGAACACGGCCGGGTCAAGCCACTACAGGCCCGCGAGCTCTACCTGCTCGCCGGGATCACCTCGGGCATGCTCGCCAAAGCCAGCCACGACCTGGGCAACCCGAGCGCCGCGATGATGCAGGCCCGCACCGCGTTTGTGTGCGCGGACAACGCCGACCATCACGCCATGCGCGCCTGGGTCCGCTCCCTGCAGTCCCTCATCTCCTACTGGGCCGGTCGCCCATCCGAGGCCGCCGACTACGCCACCCTCGGCCAGAGCGCCGCCGGGAGCGTCCGCGGCACCACCGGCGTCTGGCTGGCCTGCCTCTCCGCCCGCGCCCACGCGCTCCTCGGCGATGGCGAGGCCACCCGCGCGGCCATTCGGCAGGCCGAGGAGGCCCGCACGATGCTCGAACCCGACGACCTCGATGCCTTCGGCGGCATCATGACCTTCCCGGTGCCCCGCCAGCTGTATTACGTCGCCGAGGCCACCGTGAACCTCGGCGAGGACCCCGCGCTCGGCGAGAGCCAGTCGGAGGCCGCCGTCGCCGCGTACCGCGGCGCCACGGAGGACGAATGGGCCTTCGGCGACGAGGCCGGCGCGCAGACCGACCTCGCCCTCGCCCGCATCGCCCGAGGAGAAATCGAGGGCGCCGTCGAGGCGGTGCAGCCCGTGCTCGACCTCCCCATCGAGCAGCGGAACTTCGGCATCACCAGCAGCGCCCAGCGGGTCCACACCGCACTGCAGGCCGAGGGCCGGCGACACCGGGGCGCGGCAGCAAGCCTGCGCGAGGAGATCGAAGCCTTCACGGCCACCCCGGCATCGGTCCTCGTCCGATGACCCCGCAGGTAGGCTCCGAAGGCATGACCCCAGTCAACCTGGCCGGCCCCCGCCTGGCGCTGCGCGAAGTCGAACCCGAGGACACCGCTGCCCTCCTGGCCATCTACGGAGACCCCGAGGCCACCAGGCACCTCAGCTTCGAGCCCCGCACCCGCGATCAGGCCCAGGGGATCGTCGACCGGTCCATCGTCTCGGCGAAGGACACCCCGCGAACCGAGTACTGCCTCGCCATCACCCCGCTCGGCGAACACCGGCTGATCGGCTACGCGCGCCTGGCGACCGAACCTCAGCAGGCGGCCACCATCGGCTTCGCCTTGAACCCCGCGGAGTGGGGCAAGGGCCTCGGCACGGAGACGGTCCACCTGCTGTGCACGCTCGGCTTCAAGGCCTTGGGCCTGCACCGCATCTGGGCTGCGCGTTCGCCACTCAACGAGGCATCCGCGCGCACCCTCCTGCGAGCGGGCATGACCGAGGACGGGCGGATCCGCGATCACGTCTTCGTTCACGGAGCCTGGCGAGACTCGATCACGTACTCAATCCTGGAGCACGAGTGGACACCGATCGACGCCATGGGTCCGGGCATCGTTGACGGAGTTCCGGAGGGCGTGGCCGACCCTGACGCTGACAGCGGACAGGAGAGGTGAGCTGGTGCTGCCTGGTTTGGGCCTCACGCGCGAACCGGTGATCGCCGGCATCGCCGAGTTCGCGCGCGGCGGCCTGCCGGTCCCGGCGGCCACCGATGACGGCAACCACTGGGTCGACGGCACCTGCTGGCTGTACTGCGGACGGCGTCGGACGCGCGTTCTGTGGATCGGCCCGGTCAGCGTCGCTGGAGCCCAGGCGCCGATGTACGCCTGCGGCCCCTGCATCGAGGAGCTCCAAGAACGAGTCTGGGACTCCTTTCAGCTCCGCGACAACCCCGGACACCCTGGGCAACGACCAGAGTGCGGCCTGGATGGCAGGTCAGTTGTCGGAAACCGGGGTCGTCACCGACGCGGCCAGGCGTGACCGGGCCCGGCGAGTAACAGCACCTCTGGGGGCCAATGCGTTCGGTGTTGGCCCCCAGAGGGCGCTATGGGGTCAGGAGCGTGGAGCTCACTGGAGATCGCGCTGCTCCCATATGGCTGCCATTTCCGTTAGGGCAGTCATTGCGTGGGCGATGGTTTCGCGGGTGACGGGGCGGCCCGGAGACTGGTACTGGGGGTCGAACCGGGCGAAGGCCATGGAGCCCCGTGTCTGTGCCAGGGTCGGTACGACGTCGCACAGGAGATTGGTCGCGACCATGCGCTGCCGCTTGTCTTCCTTCGCGCGCGCCGCATGCTCTTGCCAGGCCTGGCTCGGGCTCAACTCGCCGCTGATGACGCGGTCGGCGAATTCGGGGTCCTCGATGCGCAGGCGAGTGAGGTGCTCCAGCTCGGCCTGCGCGCGTCCCACGCTTTGGCGTGCGACCTTGTAGGCATCGTCCAGGCTGACCGTACGGGCAATGACGGGGTCCACGAGATCGGGCTCGTGCTGCATGACGTACTGCGCCAGGGTCATCCGGTCGGCGCCGCCGGTCTTCTCGCTGAGGGAATGCGCCGAATCGTCAGGCGACTGAAGTCCGCTCGTAGCGGCGTGGGCGTGGGCCTTGGCGGCAATCATCGCCGCCTGGCCCGAGGTCAAGTTCCGCTGTCGGATGTTGACCGACAGGGCATATGTGTCGGGGGTGTCGCCCTCGTAGGTGGTGAAACGGGGTTCGACTCCGAGGGCCTTACAGACGGCGAGGCGGTGGCGGCCGTCGAGGAGCACTCCGTTGGCGTCGAGGACGATCGGGTGTTGCAGGCCGGTGGTCTTGATGGAGTCGGCGAGGTCGCGTAGTTCGGACTCGGTAAGCGGCGGGAACAGTTCGGCGATGGGGTGGACCTTCAGAGGGTGCTCCTTGTCGAGTGGTGTACCGGCGGTACCGCGTGGGTGCCGTACGGCTTGGTGGGACGGGCTCGGGGCTATGTATCAATGGTCTGGAGAATCCCCGGTTTGGCTGACCGGGGATCGTCGGCTAACTTCAGGCCGCCTTGCTCAGGTCAGCGCCGGCGGACGGTGTCGTTCGCGGCCCTGCTCGGAGCTTGCACCGGCGTCAGGGACGGCGTGCTGCGCGTGGTTCGGGTGGGGGTGTTCTGGAGGCTGCCCGGGTCAGCAGGCAGGTGCGCGAGACGGCGGAGACGCCAGACGAGGACGTCGCTGACGGAGGTGGCGCTGTCCAGCTCCCGGTGCCGCGTGGCCTCTGCGAGGAGGCGGGCCGGGTTGTGGCCTGCGGCCTGGGTATCGGCGAGGGTCGCTGCCAGGGCGGGCCAGCCCGGCTCGGCCAGAACTTGTTCGGCGATCTCGGGCAGCGCCTGGCGTAGGACGGCTGCCTGTCGTCGCTGCAGTGGCAGGGAGCGGCCTCGCTGGTGGAGCACGGACATCGGCTGGGCGGCCGCGATCTCGTAGGCGGCGCGCAGGTGTTCGGCGGCTTGGCGGGCGGCTTCGGCTTGCTGGGCGTGGTGCTTCTTGGCGTGCCAGTTCGCCGCCGCTGTGACGAGGAAGAACGCGGTGTCGATGAGCATGGCAGTGGTGGCGCCGTCCTCTCCGCTGCCGAGGGCCGGCCCGCTGTGGGCGAGGTCGTGCGCGGCCTGGCGCAGGGCGCGGTCGTGCCCGCGTACGGCGCGGACGTGGGAGCGCGAGGCCCGCTCGAACGCGAAGGCTGCATCCTGGAGTTCTCGTCGGGTGTGAGCGGCGGAGGTCCCTGCGAGCGCGTCGAGGACCTCGCCGGCAGCGGCGATCTGGGCTGCTGCCGTGCCGTCGTCGCCGTGCTCGATGAGCAGCAGTGCCTGCCAGGTCGCGGTGGTGGCGCGGCGGCGGGCGTACGCAGGGCCGGTGACCGGCGGGAGAGCGGGGCGCTCCGGTGAGACGTCCTCGTCCGAGGAGGATTCTGCCGGTTGGGTCCAGCGTTCGCGGATACGGGGCAGGGAGAGGTCGGGGGCGAGCTTGGATCCCGAGTAGAAGACGGGTTCGCCGTTCCTGTTGCGGTCGTCGGGCAGGGCCACGGTGTAGCCGAGAAGGTCCCCGGACGGTGCCACGCGCCGCTTTACGAGGAGACCGGCATGGGTGAGACGGTCGAAGAACTCCTCCTCGCTCTGGGCGCCGGCCGCCGCGCGGCGGACGCTCTCGCGCAGTTCCTCCCTCGGGGTGCGTTCCTGCCGGTGGCGGTCGGCTTTGTGGCGTTCGGCGCTGGTGGGGCGCTGGGCTGCGGTTCCGTCACCGGCCTTGAGGCGGCGCAGGCCGTAGTCGGCTTCGATGAGACGGGCTTCGGCCTGGGAGCGTTTGGCTTCGTTGTGGCGGCGGGGCCGGCGGCCGTCCTCGCGGACGGTGGTGGCGATGATGTGGATGTGGTCGTCGGCGTGTCTGACGGCTGCCCAGCGGCAGGCGGCGGTGTCGCCGTCGGGGGCGATGCCAGTGGCGGCGACCATGCGGCGGGCGATGTCGCCCCACTGCTCGTCGGTGAGGATCGGGTCCTCGGGCGCGGCACGTACGGACAGGTGCCATACGTGCTCGGTGGGGCGTCGCGACTTGGGCAGGGCTTCGACGGGCTGGTCGAGGAGCCTTTGCAGGTCCCCGTAAGTGGCTTTCGAGTTGCGTCCGGGGTCGGGGACGAGACTGTCCCAGGCCGCCACGAGGTGTGGGTCGGTGTGCTTCTCGTCGGTGCCGGGGCCGTAGAGGTAGCGGATCAGGCCGATGGTGCGGGTGCCCATCTTGTGGACGCGGGGGATCATCCGGTGGGAGCCTCCGTCTCGACGTAGCGCTGGGTGAAGTCGTCCACGCGCTCGGCGGTCCGCTGGACCGCGTCGAGGACCGCCTTGGCGTGCGGGGCATCGGCGCCGGAGTTCAAGACGGTGGCGACCTGGTTGAGGTTGTTGCCGATCTGGCCGAGGGCCCGGCGCAGCGCGAACAGCTCCCTGACCATGTCCCGGTGGGTGGCGATCTCGGCTTCGGTGTGGTCGAGGTCGCGGGCGGCCTTCAGAGCGGTGTGGGCGAGGAAGCCGGCGATGCTCATGTGGCAGACGGACGCGGCGTGGGTGAGGAGCTGGAATTCGTCGTCGTTCATGCGGCAGCTGGGCTGGTGCATGCGCTTCTTCTCGGCGAGCAGGCGTTCACGCTGGCGCACGTGCGATGTGGTTGGGGCGGTGTGCGTGCAACGGGCGGTGTGGCAGGTGTGTTGTCCCTCCGTTTCGTGGTGCGATCCGGCCTTGGCCGCGTCCCGAAGGATCGGCACCCCCTGGTGCCGGTCCGCTCCCGCCACCCCTGGGGCGGGGGAGCCCAGAGCATTGCTCCCGACGGGAGCAATGCTCTGGGTACAACTTGCTCCTCCTGAGGCTGGAAGCGAGGGCATGTGCTCGTCGTGGCTGGGACCGTCGTGCGGTGGGTTGTGCATGCGTGTCCTTGAAGCGGTAGAGGCTGGTCGTGTGAAGAGGTTGTTGGGCGGGGGTCGACCGGTTTGGGACCGCTCGCTCGTGACGCGAGACGCTGCAGGTGCTGTCCGGGGACCGGGCGGGGGACGGTCCCCGTTTCGAGGAGGCGCTCGGTCCCCGGCGGCAGGGGCATGGGGGACCGGTCCCGTCTCGGTCCCCGTAGTCGTGGGTGGGGACGGTCCCCGACGTGGTGGCCTGACGGTCCCCGAAGCGCCGCAGGGCGGTCCCGGATGGTGGGGACCGTGGGGACGGTCCCCACTGAGTCGGGGGACGTCAGGCGGGGGTGACCTGCGGAAACAGAGTTGGGGACCGGTCCCCGTGGTGGCCGGCGCGCGCAGCGCAATCAGGGGACGGTCCCCGATCGACTGCTGTCGGTCCCCTCCTGGGGGAGGGCGCTGTCAGGCGGGACCGGGGTCAGTTTGGGGACCGGGACCGGGTTGGGGACCGTGATGGGGACGGGACCGGGACCGAGGTGGGGACGGTCCCCGAACGGCTCGGGCCAGTGGTTCGGTCCCCACGATGACGGGGACCGGCCCGGGTGGGGACCGTGGTGGTCAGGAGCCCGACGGCTGGGTGCGTCGGCGGTCCGGGCCGGTGAGGATGACGCGGGTGGTCATCTCTGCCAGGCGGGAGGCGACGCGGTCCCCGACTGCGTTGCGGAGTTCCGCGATCGGCAGGTTGGTGGTGATCAGGGTCGGGAGCATCTCGGTGTAGCGGCGGTTGATCAGCCGGTACGTCAGCTCCTCGGTCCACTCGGACTGCTTGGCCGCGCCGAGGTCGTCCAGGATCAGCAGCGGGCACCGGCCGAGCTCTTGGATCTCCCGCTCGGGGTCGTGGTTGGGCCGGGGCCGGAGCTGGGCGTAGAGGTCGGCGGAGGTGACCGCCTGCCAGCGCAGGCGTACTCCGGCGGCCAGCAGCGAGCGGACGGCTCCGTAGGCCTGATGTGTCTTGCCGATGCCGGTGGTTCCGGCGATCAGCAGCGAGGGGCCGTAGGCGATGCCCCGGGTACCGGCCGGCCCGTTTCGCCCGGCGCGGGTGACCGCCTCCACCCAGCCCAGGACTTCGGCTTGGGTGGCGAGTGCCTCGCGGTAGCGGGGCGGGATGCGGCGGTCGGCGAGTTCCAGGGCGGTCACCGGCTCCACCGTGGGCCCGGCGGGTGTGGTGTCGGGGTCGATGCCCTTGGCAGCGAGAATGGCCTGGAGACGGGCTGCCAGGGTGCCGGCGCGCTGCGGTTCACGGGTCGCGGTGGTCATAGCTGGCCTCCGTAAGCGGCTTCGGCGTCAACGGGGTTGGTGTACGGCTGAGGGGCCCGGCGGGTGCCAGCACTGGTCTGGGGCGGGTTCATGGCCTCGTTGACCAGGCTGGGCAGCAGGCTCGGGTAGAGGCTCTTGAGGCGCATGCGATCGACCCCGGCGCGGATGTGGTCCGGGTCGATGCCTTCGTGCAGCAGCTTGCTGATCTCCCGGCCGACGTGGCCCAGGACTTTCTCCGGAGGGCGCTTCCCGCATGCGGCGGCGTACTCGGCGACCAGTTGCTGGGCCGTTGCGGTCTGGGGTGTGGCGGGGGCGCTCGCGCCTCCCAACGGAGATCCTAGATCCATGATCCTAGGTCCTAGATCCGGACCGTGAGGGCTCGGCGCAGGCTCCCGCCCTTCCTGCTGATGCTGCACGGAGGGCTCACTGAACCCGTCCTGACCTGCGGATACAGGGATCATCGAAGCGGCGTGAGATGTGGGTGCGAGCTCCGGGGCGAGTGCCTGATGGTGCACGGACGTCTCACGGAGCCCTCCCTGCGCCAGCGGTGAAGTCAGGGGTACCCGACCGCCGTCGTGGTAGGGACAGTTCGGGTGCCGGACACCGCTGGGGCGGTTGACCTTCTGGTGCTTGGAGAAGGTCACGATGTGCAGGTACCGCTTGCCGTCCTCACCCTCGTACCGGCAGATGAGTTCATTGCCGGCGAGCTGGGTGAGGTCGTCCTCGACCTCGATCGGGCCGTGTTCGGGTCGCAGGGACCACAAGAGGCCCGCGATGACGGCGGACTGGTCACGGAACCGGCCGTGGTCGTCGGCCTGGGTGAGCAGACCGAAGAACGTCCGCTCCGCGGTGATGCTGACGGCGGCCAGTGATTCGGAGCTGAAGGCTTCAGGCTTGATGGTGCGGATGCGTGCCATGCCTATCGCCCCGCCTTCGCCTGCTGCTGGGACGGCGACGCCGCGGTGGGCGCGGGTGTGCGGACGGCTGCTTCGGCCGTACTGTTGGGCATAGACGTTCCTCAGATCCGTTCAGGAGTGGGCGGTTTGGACAAGGGACTCCCATCGGCTCTCGGCGCTGCAACGCCGGGAGCCGATTCCTTTGTCAGGGGTGCTTGGCCAAGACAGCCACACCAAGCCCGCGGAAGTCCAGCGAATCCGCACTCGAAAAGCGTCAGAGCGCATCGCTGATCGCGAACGTCTTCACAGTAAGGGCGAATCCCCGGTTGACCAAAAAGTCGACGGCGCAGGGAGAGCGGCGAAGATCGCACCCCGAAAGCCATTGACCGGGGTAGACGAGGCGATCTATGTTTCCGCCGTCCGGAGCCCCTGATGGTGTGCGTACCTCTGTGATCCGAGATGGGTCCTAGTTCCGCAATGGCCGCCTATGTGCGAATCGCCAGTTCGTTCTCCGCGAAACGGGCTCCAAAGTCCCATGTCTGGGCTTCCGTGATTACGAGAACCCGGGAACCCGAGCTACAACAGACGCATGCCCCGGAGAGCTACGGAAATCGGTCCCGCCGGAGAGCGGACCGCCCACGCCATCGAGCGGCTGCGCACCTCGCGCGGATTCGCCCAGCGAGAGCTCGCTGCCCGCGTCACCGAGCTCGGCCACCCCATGACCAACACCATGCTGTCCCGCATCGAACGCACCCGCCGGCGCTGCGACGTGGATGACCTCGTCGCCATTGCGGCCGCCCTCGGTGTCTCCCCACTCGCCTTGCTCCAGCCCGCGACGTAGGGGTCCGGGGCGGGTGCGCGGTGACGCCGCCCCGGCTTATACCCGACGATCCCCGGTCAGCCAAACCGGGGATTCTCCAGACCATTGAAGTAGTCCGCTCCACCTGCCTGACAGCAAGCGGGGGCGGATTCGTCATGCCCGATGTCCGTCGCCACAGGTTGTCGACGGAAGACCCCGAAGGTTCGATACGTGCGAAGTGTTGCTTGTGACAGTGAATTGCTGGCGAATGTCCGTATGTCTCCCCGTGCGTCGCCGCTGCGGAGGGGTTTTCTGAACGTGCGTGAAGCCGCCGAATACCTAGGGCTTTCGCCCGCCACCCTTTACGTGTGGCGGCACCGTCGCCAAGGTCCGCCGAGTTTCCGGATGGGGCGGAGCGGGCGCGTGATGTACCGGATCGAAACGCTTGACGAATGGATCCGGGAACAGGAGCAGGCGGACTCCCGCAGTAACACTTCCCTAAATCCGGTGAATGCCGCCCCGCAGCGCCGCGCCGGGTACGCGGCCACGGCCTGACCGATCTACCCGGCCTTACCACCCGCCCTACGTCCAACCCTCGCCCGAGGAATTCTTTGGCTGGCTATATCGAAGACCGTTGGATCAAAAAGAAGAAGGATCCCGTCACCGGGAAGCGTGAGCGTACGACCCGTTACGGCAAGGGGTCTCGGTACCGTGTCGCTGGAATCCCGGGCGTCCGGGACATGTCGTTCGACGTGCTGGAGGACGCCAAGGGGTGGCTCCGGCGGTCCGGCACCGACAGCGAGCGGGGCGAGTTCGTCGACCCGCGCGACGGCTCCATCACCTTGACGGACTTCGTCACGCGCCACTGGCGCGCCGGCGTTCGCGGCGCGCCCGGCACGGTCAAGCGAGTTGACGAGCGTGTACGACTCCACATCCTTCCGCACCTCGGCGCGGTGGCGCTGCGCGACGTGTCGGCGACCGTCCTGCGCGGCTACATAGCCACGCTCGAAGGCGAGTGCTCTCCGCGGTACGCCCGGCAGATCCTCACTTCGCTGTCGAACATCTTCGAAACCGCGATCGACGACAAGCGCCTGGTCCGCAACCCGATGCGGGCCAAGACGGTGCGTTGGCCGAAGGCCCCCGACGAGGATCGTGACGCGTGGCCGCTGGCAACGGCGCAGAGGGTGCGGGACGTGATCAATCCTCGCTACCGGATCGCCGTCGTCGTCGCGCTGGGGTGTGGGCTGCGCCAGGGAGAGGTGTTCGGGCTGTCGCCGAGGGACATCGACTTCGAACGCGGTGTCATCCGGGTGCGCAGACAGGTGCAACTTCTCTCAGGACGCCTCTACTTCGCCCTGCCCAAGGGCGGCAAGACGCGCATCGTCGACATGCCCCGGTCGGTGGCCACGGAACTGGCCGCGTACTTCCTTGACCATCCGGCGGTCGACGTCGAGCTCCCCTGGGGCGGACCGGAGCCCGACCGGGAGAAGCAGAGCTTCCCGCTCGTCCTCACGACGACGTACGGCAACGCCATCCGCGCCAACATCTTCAACGACGAGGCCTGGAAGCCGGCCCTCGCTGCGGCCGGAGTCATTCCCGTACGGGAGAAGGGTGCGCGGTGGAAGGCTTCACGCAAGGACGGCTTCCACGTGCTCCGGCACACTTACGCCTCGATCCTCCTCGAAGCGGGCGAGTCCATCGTCACGCTCGCCCGGTGGCTCGGTCACTCAAGTCCGACCATCACCCTGGACCACTATGCCCACTTCATGCCGGAGGCCGGAGGCAAGGGCCGCGCGGCCATCGACGCACTGCTCGGCACGGTGCCCGAGTGCGTACCCGAGGGCCTCGTCTCGTCCCACCAGAGCACTACCGGTCTCACCGAAGCGTGACGAACCACCTCGACCCGCCGATGCCTTCAACAGTCGGTCACAGCGAGGAGACGCGCCGCATGGTCAGGGTCGAGGTCCCATTGCAGGGTGATGGCCGTCATGCCGTCCAACTGCAGGTAGTCCTCTGTTGGATGATCAGTCGCTCCTTGGGCGATGGCACTAGCGAGGTTCGCCACGCCAGAGTCCCGGATGGCTGGGCCCTCGGCTATCTCGGTCTCCACCCGACGAGCGAGGGTGTCGAGGAAGTCGAGGATCACAGCGATGACCGGATCCCCCTGGTGGAGTCCCGTGATCACCCGGCGTGCCTGCTGGAAGTGCGCCACCGCCTCGTCGGCGGTGTTCTGGTGCCTCGCGTCTGTGTCCCTGAGCGTCGCGAGGTGAGCCAGCCCGGAGAGGCACTGGAGGGCCTGGTGGGCGTCGATGGCAGCGTCGGTGAGCGGGGTCGGGTGCCCTTCAGGAAGCTCGGTGCTCCAAGCGTCGAAGAGACCGGTTCCCGGCCATAGGGTCGTCTGAAGCTGTTGCGCCATGAGCCTGACTGGCTTGCCGTCCACAAAGGGAACGAGCAGGACGGCCCTACGGCTGCCCTGGGAGCCGGGATCGTGCTTCAGCAGCGAGCACAGCTGTTCCACTGCCGTCGGCCACTGAGTGAGTTCGGCGAGCTCCACGCCCACCGCAAGTTCCGCGGCAGGCCACTCCGTTGAGTCCGGATCTGAGACGGGTCTGGTGTACACGCTGACGCGGATCCCTGCGGCCCTGGCGTTGGACTGGAGTTTCAGGGGCAGGGCGTCTGCTCGTGCGCCGGCGGCTCGGCGGGCAAGGTCTGCTGCCCGAGTGAGTGCCTGCGCGGAGGGTCCTGATCGCGCCGCGGCCGTGAGCTTCTTGGGTCCGAGGGTGCCCCAGGCGAGTTCGGCCAGAACGGCATGCAAGTCGGCGAGGTTCCTCACGAGGTGATCGAGGACGTCCGGAGGATCCTGGCCGATGAGGTGCCAGCGCTCCTCATCCCGCACCTGCATGGCGAGGCTTGGCAGGCTGTCGCCGACGTAGCTGGCGAGCGCTGCATACCCGTTGGGGTCGGCGAGCCTTCGCGTGAGGTTCTCGGCGATCCCGTTCACCAGGTGTTGCAGGTGGTCGCTTCCACCTCCTGGAACGTCGTCACCGACGGGCAGCGTGGACAGGAACGAAGCGTCGACGGGGAGCGTGAGTGACGCGGCCCAGTCCTGGAGCGCTGCCTGCGTCGTGCGTAGGCCTTCGGCGTCTTTGGGTCGACCGCGACCGACGCACCAGGCTTGGGTCAGATCCGTCAGGTATTGGTGGAGCACGGGGAGCGAGGAGGCTGCGGTCGCGGCTCGGGTGGTCCAGTCGGTGTGGCCAGCCACCGTTGCGCCGATCAGTGTGCGGGTGCGAGTCCACGCCACCGCGGCGGGTGATCTGTCGTATTGCCGCTTCAGAAGGCTGACCCCGCTGGTGAAGTCACCAATGGTCAGGGGCAGCCCACCGGGTAGCAGATTTTGGATGTCGACACTCTCGCACTGTGGAAGGCAGCGCAGCAGCATCCGCCCGAGCTCCCTGACCTCCTGTTCGGCATCCGGTCGTGCCTGGTCCGACACGTGGAGCAGACGGGCGTATGCGACCCGGCTGCCCTCGCGATCGACGATGGACGCCTCAGTGACCCACGGTGAATGGGCCACGAGGGTGCCCAGCACACGCTCCTCCCCGCCTGCGAGTTGCAAGAGCTCTTCGGCCAGGGGCACCGATGCGGTCCGGGCTGTGGAGAGGATGTCCCCCAGGAGATCGACCGGTGCGCTGGCGAGTAGCTGGCCGAATGGCGAATCGGCGAGCACCGTCGGCCCACCCGCGAGATCCAGACCAGTCCCGGCAAGGACGGCGAGCAACCGCTGGGATTCGACCGGCTCCCCGCACTGGGACAGAAGGAGGCTTATCGCTGCTTTGCCGAGCCGTTCCACGAGCGCGTCGCGCAGCGGCGAACCGGATGTATCCGCCGCTCGGATCTCGGTGATGGCCGCGGCGATCTCGGGTTTGAGCTGCGGCAGCAGGTCCCCGTCCACGAGCGCGAACTGAAGGGTGGTGCGGCGCAACGCGGGCGGGATCCGGTGTTGGTCGAGGGTCCGGCGCCAGTTGGCCGCAGTGCGGTTGACGTCGACCAGCCGAAGAGCCTGCAGAACGCCGGTGGTCGCCTTTACGGAGGGGCGCCGACGGAGTTCGACCACGATCTGGTCCAGTACGACGGGATCCATCGCGGGGTGTTCGGTGAGGACACCGGCGATGAACGGCTGAAGCTGTGAGTCCACCAGCATGCGCATCACCGCCAGGACGGTCTCGTCCAAGATCGGCGGTGGAATCGCGTGTACGGCGTCGGCCAGATGCGCCGAGCGCAGCTGGTGCAGCCCGGACAGGAGTCCCCGCCGTTCGTGGACGAGATGCTCATCGGCCAGGCGGGACAACGCCGTGCGAAGGTCCGTGTCTCCAAGGCCCAGCTGTTGCTGAAGTGCCCGTACGGGCAGATCGACGCCCCACTGGTGGGCGATCGAGATCCTGGCCAGGATCTCGATCTCTGTCTGGCGTCCTTCGGCCACGCGCCGCTCGACCTGCTCTGACAGGACATCCGAGAGCCTGCGTCCGCGGGTGAGTAGATGCGTGAATTCCAGGGTCAGGCCGTTTGCCGCGTCGTACGCTTCCCGCCAATGCGCGGCAGCCGTGGTGCCGGTGGCCGACAACCCGGCGTGGATCTGCTCGGCGACCTCCTCATCGAGGGTGACCTCGATCTGGGTACAGTCGACCCGGCTTCGGAGGGGCAGAAGGTCCTCGCTCCGGACCGAGCCGAGGAGCAGGACACCAGGGATCGGGGCGAGCTCGCGGTAGAGGACGTCCCATGCCTCGGCCGCTCCGATACCGATGCCGTCCACGACGAATCCGACCGGAGAGCGGGTCGTGGGTTGCAACGCCCTCGCAAGCCTTACGAGCGGGACGGCGTCGTCCGCCTGGAGCCGCCTGATGCGGTACCAGAGCACGTGTCTGGTCACGTAGGCAGCCGTCCACATCACGGCGGACTTGCCGATGCCCGACGGGCCGGTCACGAGGACGCTCTGACCCCGATGGATCGCATCCGCCACCCGCCCGGTCAGGGCAGGCCTGGGGGCCGGAAGCCCGGCAGTGATGTGGCCGGGCTGCACGTTGACGCCTTCGTGGAAGCCGGCGGCCTGGAGCGGCCGGTCGAAGTCGACAGGCTCGCAGAGGCCCGTGGCCAGTGCCTCCTCCAGCGATGCACGGTCGATGGTTTGCGCGACCTCGTTCGCAATCCCTGCAATGTTCGTTCGACTTAGTCCTGCCGCTCCCGACAGGGTCGTCTGAGCGTTGGCGTCGGCCCGTCTTGCGACGGCGCTGCGCAGGGCCAGCACGACTGCCTCCGCAGCTACCGGCAGCAGCCCGAGCCGATGGGCTACAGCGGTGCGGGTGTCGTCGGCGGCGGCACGCCATGGCAAGACGTAGAGACTGGCGGCATTGCACCATGCGTCGATTTCATCTTTGGTCAGGCGGGCCTTCGCGGCCTTCGCGTTGAATGCCTGTAGCAACCGGTGGCCTCGCGGTAGATCACTCAGGGGGGCGCCCCACTGGGTGAACCATTCGCCTTCAACCGGCCGCTCGAGGACAAGAAGGGGCCGACCCTCCAGCCGAGCCTGTACACGCTTCGCGTGCGCCAGGGCCATGGCGACGAGGTGCTCAGCAACCTCGGGTGCGGTGAAGTCGCCGATCCGTTCCTGGCGGGACTTCACCTGGACATGCCAGGGTGTCGGTCCATCACACGAGAGGTCTTCCAGACCCTCCGGGACGATGCGATCGGAGTCGAGGGCGCCGGACAGAACGCGGCCGCACAGCCACGCCCCTACAGCGTCTTGGTAGTGGAACCCACGGCCGGCGCGTGCTCCCGAACGCGTCGACACCCACAAGGCCTCGCCAGGTCCGCTGGTCGGTTCGCTTTGCTGCACAGGCACGGGGGGCTGGGCCCGCCTGCTACGCCCCCTGCTCTTGCTGGTCATCCGAGAAGCATTGCAGGCCCGTTGGACAGCCGTATGGCCTACCGCATGAAGTCTCCGAGACGGTCGCTGAGGAGCTTCCTCAACGGTTGCTTGTTTTCGCGCTGCCCAGGGGCGACGGGAGCCGAATTACCACTGGTGGCTCGACACTCGCAGGAGCCGGTGGGGATGGTCCAGGGCACGCCAGTGTGGTGCATGTTCTGCGGGCCGGTCGGCAGCTCCCAGGGAAGCGCTGGCGTGGTGTTCGCCGGCACTCTCGGTGACGGTCAACGGCGGCTGTCCGACTCAAGCTGAAGCGCACGGAACGCGTGGAGTAGCAGGTGGGAGGGGCACGGCTCGCTCCCTGGCACCGCGCATTCTCCCCAGATTCTCCCCAGGGCCCCGGATTGGCCTCTCGAAGGCGTTCGCTGTAGCGAACTCGACCAGAGACTCTTGCCCGCCGTCTACAGCCAGTCGCGCTTCTTGAAGATGACGTACAGGCTTACGCAGACCACTGCCATCAGCAGGATCGCGAAGGGGTAGCCGCCGGCCCATTTCAGTTCCGGCATAGACTCGAAGTTCATGCCGTAGATGGTTCCGACGAGTGTGGGAGCAAACAAAATGGCCGCCCACGAGGAGATCTTCTTGATCTCCTCGTTCTGTTCGAAGCCGGCTTCGGCCAAGGCGCGCATCTCGGCGTTCTGTTGTTGGGAGACCAGGGTGGCGTTGACCGTCAGGATTTCGGTCAGGGCTTGGCGGAAGCCGTCGACGCGTTCGCTGGTGTGGGTGACGTGGTCGGCGACGTCGCGGAGGTAGCGCTGGAGTTCCTCGTCGGTGCCGTACTTGGCGAAGCCGGCCATCAGGCTGTGGAGCATGCCGACCAGTGGGCGGGTGGCGCGCTGGAACTCGACCATTTCGCGGGAGAGCGCGTAGATGCGGCGGGAGACCTCGGGGTCGCCGCGGAAGACCTCGGTCTCGATCTCGTCCATGTCGTTCTGTACGCCCTCGACGACCGGGGCGTACCCGTCGACTACCGCGTCGAGGATGGCGTACAGGGCGGCTTCGGGGCCGAGGGAGAGGAGGTCGGGGGTCTCCTCCATGCGGCGGCGGACGGCGGAGAGGTCGGGGGCCGCGCCGTGGCGGACCGTGATGAGGAAGTCCGGGCCGACGAAGACGTGGAGCTCGCCGAAGTCGACCTCCTCCAGGGCGTCCAGGTAGCGGGCGGCGCGCAGGACGACGAAGAGGGTGTCGCCGTAGCGTTCCAGCTTGGGGCGTTGGTGTGCCTCCAGCGCGTCCTCGATGGACAGCGGGTGGAGGTTGAACTCGGCGGCAAGGGAGTGGAGTTCGGCCTCTGTCGGGCGGTGCAGGCCGATCCAGGCCATGCCGTCGGGCTGTTCGCGCAGTTGCCGGAAGGTGTCGGCGAGGGTGGCGGGGGACGCGGCCCGGCGGCCGTCGCGGTAGACGGCGGAGTCGATCACGCTGCGGTGGTTCGGGGGTGTCGATTCCGGCGACGCGGGGTCCGGGGCGGACGCCGACGCCGGGGGAGTGGTGGGCGGGGCGCCGGCCGGGGAGGAGGGGCGGAGCCACCCCGTACGCCTCGACGATGTGCCCGACGAGCCCGACGAGCCCGACGAGCCCGATGTGCCCGATGAGCCGGGTGACCGCGAGGGACCCGGCGGGGAGGATGCGGCGTCCGACGGCGTGGAGGGACGGCGGTGTGGGCGCTCCGGCATCGCAGCTCAGCTCCCGTGGTCGGTCGGACGCGTGTGTGGGGGCGAGGGGAAGGATATAGGGAGGAATGGTCCATGACGTTGCGGACCGTTCCTGTCCGCAAGCACGGCTAGCGTGCTGCCATGGCTTCCAGAACCGCTCCCGTACTCGACACCCGCGCACTGAACCGTGCCACGCTGGCCCGCCAGCTGTTGCTGAGCCGCGCCGAGATGTCCGCGCGGGACGCCGTCGAGCATCTCCTCGGGCTCCAGGCGCAGAACGTCAAACCGCCGTACTTCCAGCTGCACGCCCGGCTCGCCGGGTTCAGGCCCGCCGAGTTGGCCGGGTTGATGGAATCCCGCGAGGTGGTTCGGATGGTCACCATGCGCTCGACCATCCACACCCACACCGCGGACGACGCGTTGATCCTTCGGCCGCTGGTCCAGGCGGCGCGCGACCGCGAGGTCAACCAGTTCCGCAAGGGTCTCGTCGGGGTGGACCTGGACCGGCTGGCCCTCGTAGCGCGCGCCTTCGTGGAGGCCGAGCCGCGCACCATGGGGGAGATCCGGGAGGAGCTCCTCAAGGAGTGGCCCGAGGCCGATCCGCAGTCCCTGGCCGTCGCCGCGCGCTGTCTGTTGCCGCTCGTACAGGTCACCCCTCGCGGGGTGTGGGGGCGCAGCGGGCAGGTACGGCTCACGACCGTGGAGAACTGGCTCCAGCGGCCGGTCGGGGAGGCGCAGAACGCGGGGAGGGCGCAGAGCGACGGGAAGGTGCGGGGCGACGTGGCGGAGGCGCAAGGTGTGGGCGAGGGGCGGGGCGTCGACGAGGTGGTGCTCCGGTACCTCGGCGCCTTCGGGCCCGCCTCGGTGAAGGACATGCAGACCTGGGCCGGGCTGACCCGGCTGAAGGAGTCGTTCGAGCGGTTGCGGCCGCGGTTGCTCACCTTCCGCGACGAGAACGGTGTCGAGCTGTTCGACCTGCCCGACGCGCCGAGGCCCGATGCCGGGACGGCGGCCCCGCCGCGGTTCCTTCCCGAGTTCGACAACCTGCTGCTCTCCCACGCCGACCGGTCCCGGGTGATCGCCCCGGAGTTGAAGGGCCGTACGTGGACCGGCAACCAGCCCCACCGCGCGTTGCTCCTGGACGGTTTCCTCGGCGGGCTGTGGACGGCGGACGCCGGGGTGCTGACCGTGGAACTCTTCGAACTCCTCGGCCCGGTGTCACGGGCGCGGAAGGAGGAGATCGTCGCCGAGGGGGAGGCACTGCTCGCCGACATGGCCGACACTCCCGCCGGTACGGGTACGGGTACGGGTACGGGTACAGGTGCGGGTACGGGCGCCGTGCGCTTCGGGTCAATCCGGGGCTGACGGCGGCCTGGTGGTGTCCGCGTCCGGCGCGGCACGATGCCTCTCATGACGGAGAACAGCGCCACCCACACCTTCCTGGCCGCGCGGGACTTCCTGCTCGATCGCCGCGGGGACTACGAGGCCGCCCACGCCGGGTTCACCTGGCCCCGCCCCGAGCGGTTCAACTGGGCCCTCGACTGGTTCGACCACATCGCCCGGGGAAACCCGGCCGACGCCCTGCGCATCGTCGAGGAGGACGGAACGAGCGAGGGCGTGTCCTTCGAGGAGCTGAGCGCGAGTTCGGGAGCCGCGGCGAACTGGCTGCGCGCCCAAGGCGTCGCGGCGGGGGACCGGATCCTGGTCATGCTCGGCAACCAGCGTGAACTGTGGGACGTCATGCTCGCCGCGATGAAGCTCCGCGCCGTGGTCATCCCCGCCACCCCGCTGCTCGGCGCCGCCGACCTCCGCGACCGGGTCGAACGGGGCCGGGTACGGCACGTCATCGCGCGCGCCGAGGACACCGGGAAGTTCGACGAGGTGCCCGGTACCTACACCCGGATCGCCGCCGGACCGCGCGCCACCACAGGCCCCGGGACCGGCACCGGCCCCGAGGTCCCCGCCGGGTCGGAGGTTCCCGCCGGCTGGCTGCGGCTGGCGGACTTCCACGCCGCCGACCGGAGTTTCAGCCCGGACGCGGAGACCCTGGCCGGCGACCCGCTGATGCTGTACTTCACCTCGGGGACCACCGCCCGTCCCAAGCTCGTCGAGCACACCCACGCCTCGTACCCGATCGGGCACCTCTCCACCATGTACTGGCTCGGGCTGCGCCCCGGCGACGTCCACCTCAACATCGCCTCGCCCGGCTGGGCCAAGCACGCCTGGTCCAACCTCTTCGCGCCGTGGAACGCCGGTGCGACCGTCTTCGTCCACAATTACACGCGCTTCGACGCCGAGCGGCTGATGGCCGAGATGGACCGGGGAGGCGTGACCACCTTCTGCGCCCCGCCCACCGTCTGGCGGATGCTGATCCAGTCCGACCTCACCAAGCTCCGGAATCCCCCGCGCGAGGCGGTCGCCGCGGGTGAACCGCTCAACCCGGAGGTCATCGAAAGGATCCGCGAGGCCTGGGGCGTGACCATCCGCGACGGCTTCGGCCAGACCGAGACGACCCTCCAGGTGGGCAACTTCCCGGGGGCGCCCGTCAAGCCCGGCTCCATGGGACGTCCGGCGCCCGGCTACGAGATCGTGCTGCTGGACTCCGTCACCGGCAAGGAGTCCGAGCGGGAGGGAGAGGTCTGCGTGGACCTGCGGACCCGTCCCGCCGGGGTGATGACCGGCTACCGCGACGACCCGGGGCGCACCGCGGAGGCCATGGCGGACGGGCTCTACCGCACGGGGGACATCGCCGCGCGCGACGCCGACGGTTACCTCACCTACGTGGGGCGGGCCGACGACGTGTTCAAGGCCTCGGACTACAAGATCAGCCCGTTCGAGCTGGAGAGCGCGCTGCTGGAGCACGAGGCCGTGGCCGAGGCCGCCGTGGTCCCCGCCCCGGACCCGCTCCGGCTGGCGGTACCGAAGGCGTACATCACGCTCGCCGCCGGATGGGAGCCGGGGAAGGAGACGGCCCGGTTGCTGTTCGAGCACTCGCGGGCGGTGCTCTCCCCGTACAAGAGGGTCCGGCGCATCGAGTTCGGTGAGCTGCCGAAGACCGTGTCCGGCAAGATCCGTCGGGTCGAGCTGCGCGAGCTCACCGAGGCCGGGTCCGGGGCGGAGTACGACGAGGCCGACCTGGACTGAGCCGAGCCGGAGCGCCGGCCGGCACGTCCCACCCCGGCCGGCGCCCCCGCCCGGTCCTCACGCGCGCGCCCCGCGCCCCGCGCCCCGAGACGAGTGCTACGCGGGCAACTGTGCCTCGATCGCGGCGACGATCTCGGGGGACTCGGGCTCGGTGCGCGGCCGGAAGCGGCCGACGACCTCGCCGGCGGGGGAGATGAGGAACTTCTCGAAGTTCCACTGGATGTCCCCCGCCTCACCCTCGGCGTCCGGGGACTTCACCAGCTCCGCGTAGAGCGGGTGCCGGTTCTCGCCGTTGACCTCGGACTTCTCCAGCATGGGGAAGGTGACCCCGAAGCCGGTCGCGCAGAACGTCTGGATGTCGTCCGCGGTGCCGGGCTCCTGGCCGCCGAACTGGTTGCACGGTACGCCGATCACCGTGAACCCCTTCTTCTCGTACGCGAACTGCAGCCGGGCCAGACCCGAGTACTGCGGGGTGAGGCCGCACTGCGAGGCCGTGTTCACCAGCAGGATCGCCTTGCCCTTGTGCGCCGCGAGGCTGGTGGGCTCGTCGTCCAGGGTGGTCAGCGGAATGTCGTACAGGCTCATCGGGCTCTCCTCGGCGGGAAGGGCGGTCAAGGTCTCCGAGCCTAGTACCACGCCGCCGATCACCCTCTTCCCGGTCGTGTCGATCACCTGACCCGTGACCCGACGAGGGTCGCTCCCGCCCCGCACCGCACCGTTCCCGCAACCGCAACCGCAACCGCAACCGCAACCGCAACCGCAACCGCAACCGCAACCGCAACCGCAACCGCAACCGCAGCCGCTCCCGCAGCCGCTCCCGCAGCCGCTCCCGCAGGCGCAGGCTCAGGCTCCCGAGGTGATCAACCGGTCCGCCGGATCGTTGACCGGCTGCGGGGTGCCCGTCAGGTCCATGACGAACAGCGGAATGCCCAGGTGGTCCGCGCGCTCGCGGGCCTGCGTCGTGTAGCCGGCGAGGGAGAAGTAGACGCTCGCCGCCGAGGCCGTGAGCCCGTTCAGCCACACGCACTCCACCGCCCGCAGTCCGGCCGGCACGGTCGTCGGGTCCACCTGCGCGATCACCCCGGGAGCCCGCAGGTCCACCGCCGCGGAGGGGATCGCCGAGCCGTCGGGTCGGGGTACGTCACGGAAGCCGAGCCAGCGCAGGTACAGGGCGGCCGTGACCACCGCGTCGCGACCCGTCCGGATGGTCACCGGCCGGAACGGCGCCCGATCCGCCGCCGCGGAATCCGTCGCCGCCGGGTGGTCCGCAGGTGTCGGGGAGTCCGCCGCCGGGGGGTGCTTCGCCGCCGCGGGTCCGCGCGCGTCGGTCCGCCCACCGTCCCGCGCCCCTGATTCGCCGCGTTCCCCGGGGCCGGGGTCGAGCGCGTCGGGAGCCACGGATTCCGGCGGATGGACCGGGATCAGGGCCACGGTCCCGCACGAGCCGCACCCCACCTCCGGGCGCGGCCACTCGCCCTCCCGCCCGCAGGCATCGCAGCGGACCGCCACCCAACTGTCCGACCAGGTGCGGCGGGTCAGTGGCACGGCCGGCGCCGCCAGGTTCAGCGGTGGCACGACCGGGCTCCCGCAGGCGCAGGGGAAGACCGGCGCGCTGTAGGCGTTCTCGCGCCGGCAGGTCGGACAGCGCACCGGTACCGCTTCCGCCATGAGACCGGACCCCCCTCGTCGCTGTGCGTGGGTCCATGGTCCACCACCGGCGACGGTCGGCGCGGGCGCGTCCTCGTTTTGCCGTCGCGTCATGGTCATTCGTACAAGTCACCGAGCGAGAAGCGGCTTTTGGTGGGTTCCGGGGTGCCGAAGCGCCTTGACGCGCCCCGGAGTGGCCGCTTAGCTTGTTCCGTATAGCAGAACAAAACTTCCGGATTACGGAAAAGCCTGACCGCCAGACCCGCAGGAGAACTCGATGCCTCGTATGACAGCCGCCGCCGCTGCAGTGGAGATCCTCAAGCGCGAGGGCGTTTCGCAAGCGTTCGGCGTGCCCGGCGCTGCGATCAACCCGTTCTACCGCGAGCTCAAGAACGTCGGTGGCATCAACCACACCCTCGCCCGGCACGTCGAGGGCGCCTCGCACATGGCCGAGGGCTACACCCGCACGACCCCGGGCAACATCGGTGTCTGCATCGGTACGTCCGGCCCCGCCGGCACCGACATGATCACCGGCCTCTACTCGGCCATCGCGGACTCGATCCCGATCCTGTGCATCACCGGTCAGGCCCCGGTCGCGAAGCTGCACAAGGAAGACTTCCAGGCCGTCGACATCGCCTCGATCGCCAAGCCCGTCACCAAGGCCGCGACCACGGTCCTGGAGGCCGCGCAGGTCCCCGGTGTCTTCCAGCAGGCCTTCTACCTCATGCGTTCCGGCCGTCCCGGCCCGGTCCTCATCGACCTGCCGATCGACGTCCAGCTGACCGAGATCGAGTTCGACCCCGACCTGTACGAGCCGCTGGTCGTGCACAAGCCGGCCGCGACCCGCAAGCAGGCCGAGAAGGCCATCCGCTTCCTGCTGGAGTCCGAGCGTCCGCTGATCGTCGCCGGTGGCGGCATCATCAACGCCGACGCCTCCGACCTGCTGGTCGAGTTCGCCGAGCTGACCGGTGTCCCGGTCATCTCCACCCTCATGGGCTGGGGCGTCATTCCCGACGACCACGAGCTGGCCGCCGGCATGGTGGGTGTGCAGACCTCGCACCGCTACGGCAACGCCACGTTCCTGGAGTCGGACTTCGTCCTGGGCATTGGCAACCGCTGGGCCAACCGTCACACCGGTTACAACCTGGACGCGTACCTCGGCGACCGCAAGTTCGTCCACGTCGACATCGAGCCCACCCAGATCGGAAAGATCTTCGCCCCCGACCTCGGCATCGCCTCCGACGCCAAGGCCGCGCTGGAGATCTTCATCGAGGTCGCCAAGGAGCTCAAGGCCGAGGGCAAGCTCCCCGACTTCAGTGCCTGGGTCGCCTCGCACCTGGAGCGCAAGGGCACGCTCCAGCGTCGTACGCACTTCGACAACATCCCCATGAAGCCGCAGCGCGTCTACGAGGAGATGAACAAGGCCTTCGGTCCGGAGACCCGCTACGTCACCACCATCGGTCTCTCCCAGATCGCCGGCGCGCAGATGCTGCACGTCTTCAAGCCGCGCCACTGGATCAACTGCGGCCAGGCCGGCCCGCTCGGCTGGACGATCCCGGCCGCGCTGGGTGTCGCCACCGCCGACCCGCAGACCCCCGTCGTCGCCCTCTCCGGCGACTACGACTTCCAGTTCATGCTGGAGGAGCTGGCGGTCGGTGCGCAGCACAAGATCCCGTACGTCCACGTCCTGGTGAACAACGCCTACCTGGGTCTGATCCGTCAGGCGCAGGGCGGCCTGGGCATCAACTTCGAGGTCAACCTCGAATTCGAGAACATCAACGCCCCCGAGCTGGGTGTCTACGGCGTCGACCACGTCAAGGTCGTCGAGGGCCTCGGCTGCAAGGCGATCCGGGTCACCGACCCGAACGAGCTGGGTGCCGCCCTGGAGGAGGCCAAGAAGCTCGCCGCCGAGTACAGCGTCCCGGTGGTCGTCGAGGCCATCCTGGAACGCGTCACCAACATCTCGATGAGCAAGACGGTCGACATGAGCGACGTCACCGAGTTCGAGGAGCTCGCGACCGAGCCGGGCCACGCCCCGACCGCGATCCGCCCGCTGACCGTCTGAGCGGAAGCGGCGGGTCGTGCTCGCCACGGCCCCGACGGCCCCCGTCCCTCCTGCCGGAGGGGCGGGGGCCGTTTCGCGTTACGTCGCCGGGTCGTTCCGACGTCCGGTCGTCCGGTCGTCCGGGTGGCCGGGGCCCCCGGGGCCGTCCGGGTCGTCCGGGCCGCCGGGGTGGGCCGGTGGACTGCCCGAACGACCCGGCGCGGCACGTCACTTCCCGGCGCGTCACTTCCCGGCACGTCACCGCCCGGCGGGTCACTTCCCGGCGCGGCGCGTCACTTCCCGGGGTGCGGGCCCAGTTCCGCGTCCAGCGCGCCCGCGATCAGGTCGCGGGCGCGGTCCAGGGTCAGCGAACCGCTGAGCCAGCGCTCGCTCAACCCCTCCACCAGCGCGGTCAGCCGCTCGGCGACGTCCAGCGGGATGGCCTTGGGGTCGGCGAGGCCCGCCACCTGGGCATCCATGATCGAATCGGCGGTGTCCCGGTTCCAGGTGCGGGTGGAGTCCGCCAGCGTCTCGCGCAGGTCGGTGTCGAAGATCGCGCTGGCCCGCAGCTCACCCCAGGCGATGCTGTTCTCGCGGACCCGGGTGGTGTCCTGGAGTTCGCTCAGCAGCAGCTGGAGCAGTACGCCCCGGGCGTCCTCGGAGTCGTCGAGCGCCTCGTCGGTGTAGCCGGTGGCGCGGTCGCTGATGAAGGCGAGGGTCCGCTGGATCAAGCCGGCCCGGTCCTTGAAATGGTAATAGATCAGCGCCGTGGACACCCCGGCCTCGGACGCCAGCTCCTCGACGCGCAGTCCCCTGACGCCGTTGCGGGCGATCACGCGTACGGCTGCTTCCAAGATCAACGATTGGCGATCGGCCACTCTTGTTCGCACCTTTCGGTCCCTACCTCTTGACTGACCTTTCAGTCAGGTCCCACGATAGCTCCCACCGGGGTTGCTGACTGGATTTTCAGTCACCGTTCACCTGACTGAAATTTCAGTCAGGATGCACAGGGATGATCGACGGGCCGACCGAAGCGCCGCATACCCGCCCCATTCCCCCGACAGAAGCCGCCCCGCCCAGCCCCACCCGCACCAAAGGAGCTCTCACCATGAGTCCACTGAGTCCGCCGAGTCCGTCGAGCCCGACGTACCCGCGCATGCCCGCCGAGTGGGCCGAGCACGAGGCCTGCCTGATGGCGTGGCCCACCCGGCCCGCCCTGTGGGGACCGGCCTTCGAGGCGGCGCGGAGCGAGTACGCGACAGTGGCCCGTGCCATCGCCGACTTCGAGCCGGTCATCATGATCGCCGCGGTCGACTCGGTGGACGAGGCCCGTGCCGTCTTCGGCGACGATCCCGGCATCGAGGTGATCGAGCTGCCGATCGACGATTCCTGGCTGCGCGACTCCGGCCCGATCTTCGCCTATGACGAGCAGGGCGACCGGGTGGGCGTCGACTTCCGCTTCAACGCCTGGGGCGAGAAGCACTACCCCTGGACCGCCGACGACAAGCTCGCCTCGCTCCTCCTGGACCGCCTCGGCATCCCGCGCGCGCACTCCTCGATGATCCTCGAAGGCGGTGCCGTCACCGTCGACGGCGAGGGCACTCTGATCACCACCGAGCAGTGCCTGTTGCACCCGAACCGCAACCCGCGCATGAGCCGCGCCGAGATCGAGGACGAGATCAAGCGCCGGCTCGGCGTCGAGAAGATCATCTGGCTGCCGTACGGCGGCCTGGAGGACACCGAGACCGACGGGCACGTCGACGGCGTCGCCGCCTTCGTCGCCCCCGGCACCGTGGTCCTCTCCCTGCCCGAGGACCCCGCCCACCCCGACCACGCCCGGATGCGCGCCAACCTCGCCGTCCTGGAGGCCTCCACCGACGCCCGTGGTCGGGCCCTGCGGGTCGTCGCGGTCCCGCAGACCACCCACGGAGAGGTCGAGGGGCATCCGGTCGAGGTCTGTTACCTCAACTTCTACCTCGCCAACGGCGGCTGTGTGGTGCCGGTGGGCGGTACCCCCGAGGACGAGGCCGCCCTCGCCGTCCTCGCCGAGGCCCTGCCCGGCCGCAAGGTGGTCGGGGTCCCCGCGCCCGTCCTCGCGTTCGGCGGCGGCGGCATCCACTGCATCACCCAGCAGCTCCCGAAGGACCTGAACGCATGAGCACCGACACCCCCCGCACCCCCACCGCCGCGCGCCGGCCCGCGGCCTCCCCTTCCACTGCCTCCGCCCCCACCGCCGCGCACGCCACCGCCGCGCGCCGGCGCACCGACTCGACCCCCGCCCCCACCGGGTACGAACTCCTCGTCAGCGACGGCTCCCCGCTCGGGTCCCCCGCCCGGACGGAGTCCGCCGAGCGCGTCCCGCTGCGCGTCGGCCTCGTGCAGATGCGCTGGTACGCGGACGAGGACGAGCACGACGCGCGCCTGCGCGAGGGCGTGCGCATCGCTGCGGCCGAGGGCGCCAAGGTCGTCTGCCTGCCCGAACTCACCCGCAGCCCGTACTTCTGCAACACCGACGACCCCATGGCTGACGGCGCCGCCCGCCACCTCGAAGACCTGGAGGGCGGCCCCACCGTCGCCCTGGCCGCCGAACTCGCCGGGGAGCTCGGCATCACGGTGCACGCCTCCCTGTACGAGCGCGCCGAGGACGGCGGGCTCGGCTACAACACGGCGGTCTGCGTGGACGCGGCCGGCAAGCTCGTCGCCCGCACCCGCAAGAACCACATCCCCGCCTTCCCCGGCTACCGCGAGGACCTCTGCTTCCGCCCCGGGGACAGCGGCTTCCCCGTGGCCTTCCTCGAAGGGGCCCGCTTCGGCTTCCCGACCTGCTGGGACGAGTGGTTCCCGGAACTCGCGCGCGCCTACGGCCTGCACGGGGCCGAGATCCTCGTCCACCCGACCGCCATCGGCTCCGAAGTGGATCTCCCCGACTTCGACACCCGGCCGATGTGGGAGCACGCGATCAGCGCCAACGGCCTCGCCAACGCACTCTTCATGATCGTTCCCAACCGGGTCGGCACCGAGGGCCGCTCCACCTTCTACGGGTCCTCCTTCATCTCCGACCCCTACGGCCGTGTCATGCTGCGTGCCCCCCGCGACCGGCCCGCCGTCCTCGTCGCCGACCTCGACCTCGACCAGCGCCGCGACTGGCTCGACTTCGGACTGATGCAGACCCGCCGCCCCGAGCTGTACGGCCGGCTCACCGAGCCCCTCGACGCGCAGGCCCGCTGACCAGCAGGTCCTCCCAGCGCCAAACTCCGCCAAGGAGCGTGCATGCCGATCCCCTCACGGCACCGCCTGGCCGGTTCCGCCGCCGCGGTCCTCGCCCTGATCCTCACGGGCGCGGGCTGCGCGGCCCCGGCCGGCGATGCCGACACCACCGGAATACACCTCTCCACCGCCACACCCGCCGCTCGCGGCGACATCGACGGGTTCACCTGGGCGCTGTACGCCGAACCGCCCGTGCTCGACTACCTCTACGCCTTCGACTACCCGCAGAACACCGTCCTCGCCAACGTCTGCGAGTCCCTGATGCGCTGGACGCCCCAGCTCACCGTGGAACCCGGCCTCGCCGAGAAGGCGTCCAACCCCGACCCCACCACCTGGGTCTACGACCTCCGCCCGAACGTGCGCTTCCACTCCGGCGCCACCCTCACCGCCGACGACGCGGTGGCCAGCCTGAACCGGCACCTCGACCCCGAACTCGGCTCGTACTGGGTCGAGGACTTCAAGAACGTAGCCTCCGTCGAGAAGACCGGCCCGCTCCAGGTCACCGTGCACCTCAAGACCCCCGACGCGCTCTTCCCGCAGGCCATGGCGAACTCCGCCGGGACGGTCGCCAACGCCGCCACCATGCGCGCGCAGGGCCGCAGGTTCGGCACCGCCGACGGCGGCCTCGACTGCACCGGCCCCTTCACACTGGGCAAGTGGGAACAGGGTGCCTCGCTGCGCCTGGACCGCTTCGACGGCTACCGGGGCAAGCGGGCCAAGGCCGGCCACGTCGACTTCGTCTTCCTGCCCGACTCCGCCGCCCGCACCAACGCCCTGCTCACCGGCGAGGTGGACGGCTCCTTCGCCGTGCCCCCGGAGTCCCTCTCCCGCTTCCGCGCGGCCGACAACGGCACCGTCCACCAGGGCCAGAGCCTCACCACCGTCAACCTCGCCGTGTCCGACCTCGGCGGCACCCTCTCCGACGTACGGGTGCGCCGCGCCCTGATGCTCGCCCTCGACCGCGAGGGCTTCGCCAAGGGCGCGATGCGCGGCGCCGCCACCCCCACCAACTCCCTGGTGGTCAAGGACATCTGGCGCGGGATGCCCGAGGAACCCGTCGCCCGGGAACTGGCCGCGCTGCCCCCCGTCAAACGGGACCTGACCGAGGCGAAACGCCTCGTCGACGAGGCCGGCGCGCGCGGGAAGAAGGTGACCGTCGCCTCCAGCCCGCTCGGTCCGGACGTCGCCCTGCTCGCCACCGCCGTCCAGGACGCGGGCCGCCGCATCGGCCTCGACATGGAGATCCGCACCGTCGCACCCGACGCCTTCACCGCGCTGTTCTCCGACCCCGAGGCGCGCAAGGGACTCGACCTCTTCCCCTTCACCTACTACCTGTCGCTCAGCGACCCGCTGGCCATGTACAGCAACTTCCGCACCGGCCAGTTCGAGAACTACGCCGGCTACAGCTCACCCGAGTACGACGCCCTCGTCGACCGGGCGACGGCCGAGTACGACCCCGCCCGACGCGGGGTGCTGACCGCCCGGCTCGCCAGGATGGCCGCCGACGCGGCCCTGTGCCTGCCGGTGGCGGAGTACCCCGGTCCGATGTTCCTCAACAAGAGGATCACCGGCGCGCCGACCGGCATCTCGTACATGTACGCCCCCTGGGCGGCCGAAGTGGGGGCCCCGTGATGCCGAGACCCGATCTCGTCCGCTTCCTGCTGCGCAGGATCGGCGAGCTGCTCGCCACCCTCCTCGTCGCCTCGTTCCTCGTGCACGCCTCCATCCGCCTCGCCCCGGGCAGTCCCGAGACCTTCCTGCTCGGCGGTCGCGGCGCGAGCCCCCAGGCACTGGAGGCGATCCGCTCCCACTACCACCTCGACGACCCGTTCCTCGTCCAGTACGGGAAGTGGCTCGGCGGCGTCGTCACGGGAGACCTGGGCACCTCCGTCCAGTACCGCTCCGACGTCGTCGACCTGGTCGCCTCCCGCATGCCCGTCACCCTCGCCCTGATCGGGATGTCGGCCCTCCTCGTCATCGCGGGCGGACTGCTGCTCGGCCTGTTGGGCGCCGTGCGCGGGCGCCGCACCGACCAGGCCGTCCTGATCACCACCTCGGTCGCCGTCGCCACCCCGTCCTTCATCGCCGCGATCCTGCTCCTGTCACTGTTCTCGGTCCGGCTCGGCTGGTTCCCCGTACTCGGCAGCGGAGACGGCTTCCTCGACACCCTCCACCACCTCGTCCTGCCCGCCGTGGCCCTGGCCCTGCCCTTCGTCGGGGTGCTCGCCCGTGTCACCAGGGCCTCCCTGCTGGAGCAGTTCGCGCAGGACCACGTCACCGTCGCCCGCAGCCGCGGCGTGCCGGAGCGCACCGTCGTACGCCGCCACGTACTGCGCGGAGCGCTGGGCACCGTCGTCACCCAGGCCGGTCTGGCCCTCTCCGGGCTGATGGTCTGCACGATCCTCGTGGAGTCCGCCTTCGGCCTCGGCGGGCTCGGCGAGTTCCTCGCGAAGTCCGTGACCGTCAAGGACTTCCCCGTAGTCCAGGCGATCTCCCTGCTGACCATCGCGCTGTTCGTGCTGGTCAACCTCGCCGTCGACCTCGTCCACCCGCTCATCGACCCCCGGGTCCGGCTCGGCACCAGGAGCTCCGAATGACCGCACTCCTGCTCCGGCCCGCGGCCGCGCGGGCCAAGGCCCGCAAGGCCGCCGGCGGTGCCTGGCTCCACCGGATCTGCCTCGGCTTCGCCGCCCTCGTCGTGCTGGTCGCGTTGGTCGCCCCCTGGCTGGCGCCGCACGACCCGAACGCCGTCGACTTCGGGGCCTCGCTCGCCAACCCCACGCCCCACCTGCCGCTCGGCGGCGACATCAGCGGCCGCGACACCCTCTCCCGTCTCATCGTCGGCGCCCGCACCTCACTCCTCGGCCCGCTCGGCGTCGTCGTCCTGTCGACCCTCCTCGGGGTGGTCATCGGCGTCACCGCCGCCTGGCGCGGCGGCTGGGTCGACGCCCTGCTCTCCCGGACCAGTGAACTGCTGCTCGCCTTTCCCGGGCTGCTCCTCGCCATGCTGCTCGTCTCGCTGTACGGGCGCGGGCTGATCGCCCCGATGGTCGCGTTGTCCCTCGCGTACACGCCGTTCGTCAGCCGGCTCGCCCGCAGCCTCGCGCTGTCCGAGGTCGGCAAGCCGTACCTCGCGGCGTACCGGGTGCAGGGCTTCTCCGGGGCGTGGATCTGTGTACGCCACCTCGTGCCGAACATCGCGCCCGTCGTCCTCGCCCAGTCCACCGTCAACTTCGGCTACGCCCTCCTCGACCTGGCCGCCCTGTCCTTCCTCGGCCTCGGCGTGCCACCCCTCACCCCCGACTGGGGAGCCATGATCAACGACGGCCAGTCCGCCATCCTCGACGGGGCGCCGCTCTCCGCGCTCGCCCCCTGCCTCGCGGTGATCCTCACCGTCGTCGCCTTCAACGTCGTCGGCGAGCGCTTCGCCGACCGGGTCTCGGGGCGCGCCGCATGAGCCCCGTACTCGAAGTGGAACGGCTCCACCTGACGCTGCCCGGCTTCCCGCGCCCCGTGCTCGCCGGAGTCGACCTGACCGTCGAAGCCGGCGAGACCGTCGCCCTCGTCGGCGAGTCCGGCTCCGGCAAGTCCCTCACCTCCCGCTCCGCGCTCGGGCTGCTGTCGCCCGGCGCGGAGGTCTCGGGATCGGTGCGGGTCGCCGGCCGGGACGTGCTGACGATGGCCCCCGCCGCGCTCCGCGAACTCCGCTCCCACACCGCCTCGATGATCTTCCAGGACCCGCGCGCGGCAATGAATCCGCTGCGTCGCCTCGGCGACTTCCTCACCGAGGGGCTGCGGCACGCGGGCGTCGAGGTCCCCGACGGACGGCTCGCCGAACTCCTCGACGCGGTGGGCCTGCCCGACCGGGTCCTGCGCCAGTACCCCCACGAACTGTCCGGCGGCATGCTCCAACGCGTCATGATCGCCTCCGCGCTGCTGCCCGGACCCCGGCTGCTGCTCGCCGACGAACCCACCACAGCCCTCGACACCACCACCCAGGCCGAGACCATCGCCCTCCTCGCCCGGCTGCGGGAACGCGAGGGCTGCGGGCTCCTGTTCGTCACCCACGACCTGGAACTCGCCGCCGCGATCAGCGACCGGGTCCACGTCATGTACGCGGGCCGCATCGTGGAGACCGGCCCCGCCGCCGCCCTCTTCGAACACCCCCGGCACCCCTACACGAGGGCGCTCCTCGCGGCGACCCCCCGCCTCGACGCGCCCCCCGGACCCCTCGCCTCGATCGCCGGCCGGCCGCCGGACCTGCGCACGACCGTCACCGGCTGCGCCTTCGCCCCGCGCTGCGCCCGCGCCACGGATCTGTGCGCCGCCGAGGTCCCGACCCCGCGCTCCGGCGTGGCCTGTCACCACGCGGAGGTGCTCTCGTGAGTGCGGTACTGGAAGTCCGCGGCCTGGCCCGCGCCTACGGCGCCGTGCGCGCCGTCGACGACGTCTCCTTCCGCGTCCCGGCGGGCGGCTCGCTCGGCATCGTCGGCGAGTCCGGTTCGGGCAAGACCACCACGGCCCGGATCGTGACCGGCCTGGAGCGGGCCGACGCGGGCGAGGTCCTCGTACGGGGACGGCTGCGGGCCCCGTCGGTGCGCGGCCGGGCCGCCCGACTGCACCGGGCCCGCGAGGTACAACTGGTCTTCCAGGACCCGCTGCTGTCGCTGGACCCCCGGGTCCCGGCGGGCGAGGCGGTGCGCGAGACCCTGCGGCTGCACTTCCCCGACCGCGATCCCCGGCCCCGGGTCGCGGAACTCATGGAACAGGTGGGCCTCGGCGACCGGGAGGCGGCGGCCCGACCGCGCGAGCTGTCGGGCGGCCAACGTCAGCGGGTCGCCATCGCGCGGGCCCTCGCGGTGGAGCCGGCGGTGCTGGTGCTGGACGAGGCGGTGGCGGCCCTGGACGTCTCCGTGCAGGCGCAGATCCTGAACCTGCTCGCGGAGATCCGCGCCCGCACGGACATCGCGTACCTGTTCATCACCCACGACCTGGGCGTCGTAAGGGCGGTGACCGACTCGCTGGTTGTCATGCGGTCCGGCCGGATCGTCGAACAGGGCGCGACGGCCACGCTGCTGTCCGCCCCCGAGCACGCGTACACCCGGCTGCTGCTGGATTCCGTGCCCCGCCCCGGCTGGGACCCGGCCGCCATCGCGGCCCGACGGCGGCCGGCCGCGGGCCACTGAGCGTCCGCCCCGGTCGCCGGGGGGCGGTCGGGGCGGTGACGCACCCCGCGCACGACAAAGCGCCGGGTCACGGGACCGTCCGTGACCCGGCGCTTCGGTTGTGACCGCCCGACGGTGCGAGGCTGGCGCGACAGGACGTTCGCACCGCCGGGCGGAGTGTTGGGGGAGGGTGTTCCTCCTCGGGTACAGGGGACTCTGTGCGTGGCCCCTGTACGGAAGGAAGAGGCTGGGACCGCGGCGGGCGGCGACGAGAACTCCGGCACCGTCTCCCTCAGGTCGAGAGACGGGCCTCGGAACCCATTACCACCGCACTGGCTCGCACGCCCGCCACGGTCCTCGTCCTGCCCCCACCGCGTACCACCCCTCATCCGGGTCCGCGGTGCGGGCTCAGCACCCGGGACCTGACCTCCCGTCAGGCCCCCGGTACAGTTGAGCGGCTCAGGCGTCTCGCAGGGCGCGGACGGCCTCCTCGACGCGCTTGCCGTAGTCGGCGTCCGCGGCGTGGAAGTGAGCCAGGTTCTTCTCGATGACGTCCTCGATGGTGACCTGGGACAGGCCGCCGGCGATGTTCGCCACCAGACGCTGCTTCTCGGCCTCCGACATCAGGCGGTAGAGCTCACCGGCCTGGAAGAAGTCGTCGTCCTTGGTGTGGGCCGGGGCCTCGTGGGTGCCCGTGTAGCCGGAGACGGCCTTCGGGGCGCCGAGCGCCAGACCGGTCTCGGCCGGGCCCCGGTACGAGTTGGGCTCGTAGTTCTTGTCGTGGCGCGAGCCGTTGCGCAGCGCCATGACGCCGTCGCGGCCGTAGTTGTCGGCCGTGGTCGCCTTCGGGGCGTTGACCGGCAGCAGGGTGTGGTTGACACCGAGGCGGTAGCGCTGGGCGTCGGCGTACGCGAAGAGACGGCCCTGGAGCATCTTGTCCGGCGAGGCGGTGATGCCCGGGACGAAGTTGTTCGGGGAGAACGCGGACTGCTCGACCTCGGCGAAGACGTTGTCCGGGTTGCGGTCGAGGACCAGACGGCCCACGCGCTGCAGCGGGTAGTCGCTGTGCGGCCACACCTTGGTGAGGTCGAACGGGTTGAAGCGGTAGTCCGCGGCCTCGGAGGCCGGCATGACCTGGACGTAGAGGGTCCAGCTCGGGTTCACGCCGCGCTCGATCGCCTGGAGCAGGTCGGTCTGGTGCGAGTTCGCGTCCTTGCCGACGAGCTCGGCGGCCTGGTCGCCGGAGAGGCTGCGGACGCCCTGGTTCGTCTTGAAGTGGTACTTGACGAAGAAGGCCTCGCCCTGGGCGTTGGTCCACTGGTAGGTGTGGGAGCCGTAGCCGTTCATGTGGCGGTAGGACGCGGGGATGCCGCGGTCACCCATCAGCCAGGTGATCTGGTGCGTGGCCTCGGGGGCGTGCGCCCAGAAGTCCCAGACGTTGTC
Organism: Streptomyces sp. WM4235; assembly: GCF_001279725.1. GTDB lineage: Bacteria > Actinomycetota > Actinomycetes > Streptomycetales > Streptomycetaceae > Streptomyces. The sequence continues at coordinate 73,226 of NZ_LGDE01000068.1, forward strand.
CGGCTCCTGCTTGCCCGTGAAGGGGTCGCGCTTCTGCGAGTGGATGAAGTCGGGGAACTTGATCGGGTCCTTGATGAAGAACACCGGGGTGTTGTTGCCGACGAGGTCGTAGTTGCCCTCTTCGGTGTAGAACTTCAGGGCGAAGCCGCGCGGGTCGCGGACGGCGTCCGCGCCACCGAGGGAGTCCGCGACGGTGGAGAACCGCAGGAAGGTCTCGGTCTTCTTGCCGACCGTGTTCAGGAACGCGGCGCTGGTGTAGGCGGTGACGTCGTCGGTCACCTCGAAGTGGCCGTACGCGGCCGAGCCGCGGGCGTGCACCACGCGCTCCGGGATGCGCTCCCGGTTGAAGCGGGCGAGCTTCTCAAGGAGCTGCTGGTCCTGGACCAGGAGCGGGCCACCGACGCCGGCGGTGGCGGAGTTCTGGTTGTCGGCGACCGGGGCGCCGGACTCGGTCGTCAGCGTGCGCTTCGACATGGTGACCTTCCGTACGGGAAACTGCTGACGGAATGCATCTTCCGTCATGCGGAACAGCCTAATTTCGGCGTGAACTCGACGTCAACAGTTTGTTGAAAGAAAGAGTGTGGAGAGGGAATCCGGACGGTGCCGGCGCTTGGGCGCGACAGGACAGGTGTCAGCACCGGCACCATCCGGAAACTCAGGTCCCCCTGGGGGGAAGGGCGTTCGGATCCGTGATCAGATCTGCGCGCCGGAGAGGCGCTCGACCGCGCGGAGCAGGGCGGAGTGGTCCAGGCCACCGTCACCCTGGGCGCGCAGCGAGGCGACGAGCTGGGCGACGACCGCGCCGACCGGGAGGGCCGCACCCACATTGCGGGCGGCGTCGGTGACGATGCCCATGTCCTTGTGGTGCAGGTCGATCCGGAAGCCGGGCTTGAAGTCGCGGTTCAGGAAGTTGTCCTTCTTGCGCGTCAGCACCGTGGAGCCGGCCAGACCGCCGTTGAGAACGTCCAGGGCGGCGGTGAGGTTCACGCCGGACTTCTCCAGGAAGACGACGGCCTCGGCGCACGCCTGGATGTTCACCGCGACGATGAGCTGGTTGGCGGCCTTCACCGTCTGGCCGGAGCCGTGCGGGCCGCACAGGACGATGGTCTTGCCGAGGGCCTCCAGGACCGGCAGGGCCTCGTCGAAGTCGGCCTGCTCGCCACCCACCATGATCGACAGCACGGCCTCGATGGCGCCGGCCTCGCCGCCGGACACCGGGGCGTCGATGACGCGGATGCCCTTCTCGGCGGCGTTCTTGGCGAGGTCGATCGAGGTCTGCGGGGTGATCGACGACATGTCGATGATCAGCGCGCCGGACTTCGCGTTCTCCAGGATGCCGTTCTCGCCGTAGGCGATGGCCTCGACCTGCGGGGAGGCGGGCACCATCGTGATGACGACGTCGGCGTCCTTGACGGCCTCGGCGATCGCGCCGGCCGCGGTGCCGCCGGCGGCGGCGAGGCGGTCCAGCTTGTCTTGCTCCAGGGTGAAGCCGGTGACCGAGTAGCCGGCCTTCAGGAGGTTCTCGGCCATGGGGGAGCCCATGATGCCGAGACCGACCCAGGCGATCGACGGGAGGGCAGCGGGGTTGCTCATGATGAGGGTCCTTCTCTTAATGCTTTGTACGAAAAGTGCGTGAGGTGCCTGGCTGATCGCCCGGACTTGGTCCGCCTACTTCGCGGCGCGGGCCTCGGCCGGCAGCCACGCGAAGGAGGCGGGGGCGTCGGCGGCCTTGTACTCCAGGCCTACGTAGCCCTCGTATCCGGCCTTCCTCAGCTGGTCGAGCAGCTCCTCCAGGGGCAGCTCGCCGGTGCCGGGGGCACCGCGTCCGGGCTTGTCCGCGATCTGGACGTGCCCGGTCTTGGCGGCGTACTTTTCGATGACCTCGGAGAGGTCCTCATCGTTCATCGCCAGGTGGTACAGGTCGAGGAGGAACTTGGCGTTGCCGAGACCGGTGGCCTCGTTCACCTTGTCCACCACCTCGATGCCGGCCGGCGCGCTCACCAGGGGGTAGAGCGGCGACTCGGGCTTGTTGAGGGTCTCGATCAGGAGGATCGCGCCCACGCGGTCCGCGGCCCGGGCGGCCACGACCAGGTTCTCCAGGGCGAGCTCGTCCTGGACGGCCGGGTCGACGCCTTCCACGCGGTTTCCGTAGAGGGCGTTCAGCGCCTTGCAGCCGACCGAGGCCGCGAAGTCGGCGGCCACGTTGATGTTGGCGTTGAAGCGCTCCGACTCCTCACCGGGGACCGAGACCGCGCCGCGGTCGGGACCCGGCAATTGGCCGGCGTAGAAGTTCAGGCCCACCAACCGGGTGCCGGCGTCCTCAAGAGCCTTCTTGAGGGCGTCGAGCTCCGCCTGGGCGGGAGTGGGGGTCTCGATCCAGGGCCACCACAGCTCGACCGCGGTGAAGCCCGCCGCGGCGGCGGCCGCGGGACGCTCCAGAAGCGGGAGTTCCGTGTAGAGGATCGAAAGGTTTACATCGAAGCGCTGGTCCGTGTATCCCATGAGGGGTGTGCGCTCCTTCCGTATTGCGGAAGTTGTTTTCTGCTTGATGGAAGACTGCATCGAGGTTCGCGTGGCTGTCAAGTGCGGACTGCCGAAACCTGCGGAGCGCGGGGTAGCTTGACCGCGTGCGATTGAGAGTGGAATTCACGACCGAGCCCTTCGATCTCGAAGAGGCCCCCGCCCATGCCGTGGCCGCTCGCGAGGTCATCCAGAAGGCGCGGCTCGACGCGGTGGACGTCGGCCCCTTCGGCAACACCGCCGAGGGCGGGTCCGAAGAGGTGCTCACCGCCGTTTCCGCGCTCCTGCGCGATGCGCTGGAGGCCGGAGCCACGCGCGTCTCGCTCCAGGTGAACGTGATCCGGGAGGAGACCCCGTGACCGAGCCCCGCGACCACCCGTTCGTCACCGCGGTCAAGCCGCTGGTCGACGCCATCGGCGGCGAGCTGATGGATCCCTCCCTGGCGCAGCCCGACGACGTCGTGCTCACCTGGGAGGGTCAGGACCTGCTGGCCGTGCGCCTGCCCCAGCTGTCCGACTCGCTGGACCACATCCTGGCCGCGCTGGAGCGACGCCACGGCGTGCCCCTGGCCCGGCTCGACCGGAAGTCCAAGCAGGACGTGGTGCGCATATTGGAGGCGCGTGGCGCCTTCTCCGTGCGGCACGGGGTGGAAACGGTCGCGGGCGCCCTGGGGGTAAGCCGCTTCACGGTCTACAACTACCTGAACAGGGAAAACCCGAACAAGAACAGCCAGGAGTGAACGGCGTCTGACGCACGGTGACGAGCCGCCGCCCGATTCACCCGGGCGGCGGCTTTTGTGTACGCGAAGTTTCAACAAAGTGTTGACGCGGTGTTGTCGAGGGCGTTAGCTATGCGCAGCCCGTCAAGCAACAACAGGCCACGGAGGCCTACCGTGACTTCGAGTCCGACCCCGGGTCTCACCCGGTTCAACGCCTTGGACGACAGCGCGGCCACGGCCGAACTGCACGAGGTCTGCGCCAGCTCGGCGTGGGGGAGCAAGCTGCTCGCCCAGCGCCCCTTCACCACCGCCGACGCCCTGTTCTCGGCCAACGAGTCCGCCATGGCGGAGCTCACCGCCGAGGACCTGGCCGAGGCGATGGGGGGCCACGCGCCGATCGGCCGGCCGAAGCCGGGAGACCCGACCTCCGCCCGCGAGCAGCGTGGCATGGCCGGTGCCTCGGAGGACCTCAAGAACGAGCTCCTCGAACTGAACCTGGCGTACCAGGAGAAGTTCGGCCACGTCTTCCTCATCTGTGCCACCGGTGCGACCGGTGAGTTCATGCGGGACGCGGTCAGGATCCGGATCGACAACTCGCCGGAAGCGGAGCGGGAAATCGCCCGCGGCGAGCTCGTCAAGATCAACCGGATCCGCCTGACCCGCCTCGCAGAAGGAGAGTGAGCACGCCATGAGCACCGAGACCACCGCGTCGGTGTCCACGCACATCCTGGACACCAGCATCGGCAAGCCCGCCGAGGGCGTCGCCATCTCCCTGTCGGCCCGTACGGGTCCGGGCGGCGAGTGGGCGGCCCTGGGCGGCTCCGCCACCGATGCGGACGGGCGTTGCAAGGACCTGCCGGCCCTGCCGGAGGGCACCACACACGTGCGTCTCGACTTCGAGACCGAGACGTACTTCCTGAACAAGCACAGTTCGAAGAAGCAAGCCGAGGCGCAGCAGGACGCCCCCCGCGTAAGGGACAGCGGTGCGTTCTTCCCGGAGGTCACCATCACCTTTGCGGTGAACCCGGGCGAGCATTACCACGTACCGCTGCTGCTCAACCCGTTCGGCTACTCCGTTTACCGAGGGAGCTAGCAGACATGCCCACGATTCTCGGCCAGAATCAGTACGGGAAAGCAGAGAACCGCGTAGTCAAGATCACGCGGGACGGCGACACCCACCACATCAAGGACCTCAACGTCTCGGTCGCCCTCTCCGGCGACATGGACGACGTCCACTACTCCGGCTCGAACGCCAACGTGCTGCCGACGGACACCACCAAGAACACGGTGTACGCGTTCGCCAAGGAGTACGGCATCGAGTCCGCCGAGCAGTTCGGCATCCACCTGGCGCGTTGGTTCGTCAACAGCCAGGAGCCGATCCAGCGCGCGCGCATCCGGATCGAGGAGTACTCCTGGTCCCGGATCGCCACCTCCGACGCCAACTCCAAGTTCATCGGGTCGGACGAGGTCAACCACTCGTTCGTCCGTGAGGGCATGGAGACCCGCGTCACCCAGATCACGTACGACGGCACCAACTGGGAGGTCATCTCCGGCCTCAAGGACCTCGTCGTCATGAACTCCACGAACTCCGAGTTCTGGGGTTACGTGAAGGACAAGTACACGACCCTGAAGGAGGCCTACGACCGCATCCTGGCCACCCAGGTGTCGGCTCGCTGGCGCTTCAACTGGTCGGACGACGAGCAGCGGATGCCCAACTGGGAGAAGTCCTACGCCGAGACCCGCAAGCACATGCTTCAGGCCTTCGCGGAGACCTACTCCCTGTCGCTCCAGCAGACCCTGTACCAGATGGGTTCGCGCATCATCAACCACCGTTCGGAGATCGACGAGGTCCGCTTCTCGCTCCCGAACAAGCACCACTTCCTCGTCGACCTGGAGCCCTTCGGCCTCAAGAACGACAACGAGGTCTACTTCGCCGCGGACCGCCCCTACGGTCTGATCGAGGCGACGGTCCTCCGCGACGGCGTTGACGCCCGTATCCCCGTGGACATGACCAACCTCTGACGAGCACGCGCGTCCCGGGGCTCCGCAGTGGCCCCGGGATCGGCGCGACACTCTTCAACTTCCTTAATCGGCACCCGGACGCAACACACGGGGCGGCAGTACTGTCAGCTGTCAAGGCCCCCGGCTCCGGCACTCAAATCCCCTGGGTTTTGCCGTGCCCGTACCGCCACTGAAAGCACGAGGAAGTCCCATGGCAGCATCGGCAGCCCAGGACAGCGCCGTCGAGCGCATCGTCATCGAGAACTGTGCCATCGCGACCGTTGACGCGAACGACACCGAGTACGCCTCGGGTCACGTGGTCGTCGCCGGCAACAAGATCGAGTCGATCGGTGCGGGCAAAGCCCCCGAGAACCTCGCCAACGTGGTCCGCCGCATCGACGGCACGGGTCACCTCGTCACCCCGGGTCTGGTCAACACGCACCACCACTTCTACCAGTGGATCACCCGTGGTCTGGCCACCGACCACAACCTCTTCAACTGGCTCGTCGCCCTGTACCCGACGTGGGCGCGCATCGACGAGCAGATGACGTACACGGCCGCCCAGGGCTCCCTGGCGATGATGGCCAAGGGCGGCGTCACCACCGCCATGGACCACCACTACGTCTTCCCCAAGGGCTCCGGCGACCTCTCCGGCTCGATCATCCGCGCCGCGTCCGAGATGGGCGTCCGCTTCACCCTGGCCCGCGGATCGATGGACCGCAGCGTCAAGGACGGCGGCCTGCCGCCGGACCACGCCGTCGAGACCCTCGAAGGCGCGCTCGCCGACACCGAGGCGACCGTCAAGAAGCACCACGACCACTCCTTCGACGCGATGACCCAGGTCGCCGTCGCCCCGTGCTCCCCCTTCTCGGTCTCCACCGAGCTGCTGAAGCAGGGCGCCGAGCTGGCCCGCCGGCTGAACGTGCGCCTGCACACGCACGGCTCGGAGACCGTCGAGGAGGAGCAGTTCTGCAAGGAACTGTTCGGCATGGGCCCGACCGACTACTTCGAGTCGACCGGCTGGCTCGGCGAGGACGTGTGGATGGCGCACAGCGTCCACATGAACGACTCCGACATCGCCGCGTTCGCCCGCACCAAGACCGGTGTGGCGCACTGCCCGTCCTCCAACGCCCGTCTGGCCGCCGGCATCGCCCGCGTGCCCGACATGCTGGCCGCCGGCGTACCGGTCGGCCTCGGCGTGGACGGCACCGCCTCCAACGAGTCCGGTGAGCTGCACACCGAGCTGCGCAACGCGCTGCTCATCAACCGCCTGAACCCCGTCCACCGCGAGCGCGCACTGAACGCGCGCCAGGCCCTGCGCCTCGGTACGTACGGTGGCGCCCAGGTCCTCGGCCGCGCCGACAACATCGGTTCGCTGGAGGTGGGCAAGCTCGCCGACCTGGTGATGTGGAACGTCAGCACGCTGGCGCACTCCTCCATCGCCGACCCGGTCACCGCGCTCGTCTTCGGCGCGGCCGCACCGGTCACCCTCTCGCTGGTCAACGGCAAGCAGATCGTCGAGAACAACCGACTGCTCTTCGCCGACGAGGACGCGATCGCCGTGTCCACGCGGGAAGAGGCCCAGCGCCTCGCGCGGCTCTCCGCGCAGGCCTGATCCCCCGGAGTCCGGTCGGGGGGGACGGCCCTCGACCGGCGGCCGCGGACCCGAGCGGGGTCCGCGGCAGCCGTTCCCGGGAAGCGCCCGAGGTCAACACCGAGGGCGCCCCCGGGGGCGGTGACTCGTGACACTCTCACGGCGCGCACCACCATCGGCACGCCACCGCGTCACGCCACGGCCCGCGGGCTCCCACGCACCGCGGCATTCCGTGGGAACGACTCGGGCGAATCGTTTCCGCACCCCGTGCGTCCCTCACACCCCCTCGGGACGGCACCTCGACAACTTCACAACGGCTCGACTAGCACCGCTTTCGCACCACCTCCCAGACACCCACGTCCCTGCCGACGTGTTACCCGACCGGAGGAAGCCGTGGCCGCAACGCCCAGGTTTCGCAAAGATGCAGTCGCAGTACCGGAGGAGACGCACCCGGTCGACGAGACCCTGCCTCCGCTGAAAATGTTCACGAGCGGTCTCCAACACGTGGCCGCCATGTACGCGGGTGTCGTCGCCCCGCCCATGATCGTCGGACCCGCCGTCGGTCTCTCCGCCACCGAGACGGCCTTCCTGATGGGCGCCTCGCTCTTCACCGCCGGCCTCGCCACCCTGCTCCAGACCCTCGGGTTCTGGAAGATCGGCGCCAAACTCCCCTTCGTCAACGGCGTCTCCTTCGCCGGCGTCACCCCGATGATCGCCATCGGCAAGGGGGAGGGGGTCGACGCCATCCCCGTCATCTTCGGTGCGATCATCGTCGCCGGACTCCTCGGCTTCCTGGCCGCCCCCTACTTCGGGAAGCTCGTCCGCTTCTTCCCACCCGTCGTCACCGGCACGGTCATCACCCTGATCGGCGTCTCACTGCTCCCGGTGGCGTTCAACTGGTCGCAGGGCGGCAACAGCACCGCCTCCGACTACGGATCGATGCAGAACATCGGCATGGCCGCCCTCACCCTGGCGATCGTGCTGGTCATGCGGAAGTTCCTGCGGGGCTTCCTCCAGCAGATATCCATCCTGCTCGGCCTGGTCGTGGGCACCCTCATCGCGATCCCGCTGCACATGACGAACTTCGACGCCATCCGCGACGCGGACATCGTCGGCTTCCCCACCCCGTTCCACTTCGGCGCCCCGCAGTTCCAGGTCGCGGCCATCATCTCCATGTGCATCGTGATGCTGGTCTGCATGACCGAGTCCACTGCCGACATCCTGGCCCTCGGCAAGATCGTGGGCCGTCCGGCGGACGCGAAGACCATCGAGGGCGGCCTGCGCGCCGACACCCTCGGCAGCGCCGTCAGCCCGCTGTTCAACGGCTTCATGTGCAGTGCCTTCGCCCAGAACATCGGACTCGTCGCGATGACCAAGGTGCGCAGCCGGTTCGTCGTCGCGGCCGGCGGCGGCATCCTGATCCTGCTCGGCCTGTGTCCGGTGGCGGCCTCCGTGATCGGCGTGGTGCCGCTGCCCGTGCTCGGCGGCGCCGGCATCGTCCTCTTCGGCTCGGTCGCCGCCAGCGGCATCCAGACCCTGGCGGGCGCCGCCATGGAGAAGGGCGAGAACGCCCTGATCGTGGCCGCCTCGGTCGGCATCGGCCTGATACCGATCGCCGCCCCCGGCTTCTACCACGCCTTCCCGAAGGACCTGTTGGTCGTCCTCGACTCCGGCATCAGCACCGGCTGCGTCGTGGCGATCCTGCTCAACCTGGCCTTCAACCACCTCGGCGCCAAGAAGAAGGACGAGGCCGCACAGGCCACGTCGGAACCGGCGTTCGTGCACTGAGGCCGGACCCCCGGCCGGCGCGCGGCGGTGCGTACGCCACCCACTGCGGGTGTGGCGTACGCACCGCCGCGCGCCCGTGCTCCCCCACGGGTCCGCGTCCGGCGGCGCGGCCCACTCCCCGGGACCGCCCCGGACCGACCGCCCGTACCCCCGCCGGCATCAGGCCGCGCGCGTCGGCTCCGTCCAGATGTCCGGGAGCACCGTGCGCACGCGTCGCCCCTCCTGGTCCAACTCCTGCGCCTCCGACTTGCGCACGTGGAGCGCCACCGCCGAGTCGGTGACCCGCATCGCCGGCAACCGGCGCGAGAGGTCCGAGGTGTAGTGGGCCAGCTCCGCGATCGTGCGCAGCCGCGCACTGATCATGAAGTTCCAGGGCCCGCTGACGGACATGCAGGTCCGGGTCTCGCGTAACCCGATCGCCGCCGCCGCGCAGTCGGCCACCTCGTGCTCGGGCACCTCCGCCCACAAGGTCGCCGACACCGGCCAGCCCGAGACCCCCGAGGCCATCGCGCAGCTGTAGCGCAGGCCCTGCCCCGCCTCCAGCCGGCCCAGCCGGCGACGCACCGTGGACTCGCTCATGCCGGTCTCCCGCGCCAGCGAGGCCACGCTGCGTCGCGCGTCCGAGGCCAGCGCCAGCACCAACGGCCGGTCCTCCTCGGTCATGTTCGACGGCGCCGGGCCGGCGAGGGCCGCCGACGACGTGGAGCGGCGGGTCCGCCCGGTCAGCTGATCGATCTGGAGGGGGGACAGTTGATCCAGGCGCCACCGGTCGGGGGCGCTGTGCACCGCCGTCACCATCGACGACCGGGTCGCGCCCACCCCGGGGATCCGCTGGACGCGGAACGACAGGTAGCGGTACAGCGTGTGCAGGTTCGGGACGGCCACGAACGCCAACAGGTCACGGGCGCCCGTGGTGTGCTGCACGCCGAGCGTGTGCGGGTCCCCGACCAGCGCCGCGCCGACCGCCGGGGCGGTGCCGGCGGCGCAGGTCACCTCCACCCAGGCCATGCAGGGCGACTGGTTGCCCGTACGCAGCCCCAGCCCCGATATCCAGGCCTCACCGGCCCCCGTCATGCGCTCCCAGCGGCGGGCCAGCGTGTCGGGGCGGGCGCCGAGCACCGGCCCCAACCGCTCCCAGCTCGCCCGGGGCGCGAGCTGGAGTGCGTGGACGAGCGCCCGGTCGGTGTCGTCCACGGCGGAAATGGCCGCGTGCATACCTTCCCCCTGGTGGTTCTCCCGGTCGCGGGTCGGAAGACCGGACTTTCCGCAGATCATCTCTCTTTGTGCACCGAACCGATGAATCCGACGGTGGTGCGCGAGTACAGGACGTCGCGGGAGGACGCGTGGGTGACCCCGAAGCGTGCGCGCGCCGCACCGTGCCCGCGGAGCTGTCCGATGTCGTCGGCCGGGACCGGGAGACGGCCGCCACCGCCGAACTGCTCGCCGCCGGACGGCTGGTGACCCTCACCGGACCCGCCGGCATCGGCAAGACCCGGCTCGCCGTGCGCACCGTACGCGCCCTGACCGCCGCCGACGGCGCCGACACCGTGTGGGTGGAGCTGTCCACGCTCCCCGAATCCCGTTGGGCGGTGATGGAACACGAACTGGTCCACGGGCTCGCCGGCCGTGAGGTGCTTCTGGTGCTCGACGGCTGCGAACAACTGGGGGACAAGGCCGCACGGGTGGTCGCGGACCTGATGGCCTGGCTGCCCCGGGCCCGCATCCTGGCGACCTCCCAACGACGGCTCGACCTGCCGGGCGAAGCCGAGCTCGCCGTCCCGCCGCTGTCCCTGCCCGCCGAACCCCGGGACCCCGCCGCGCGGCAACCGGCCACCGCGATCGTCGGCTCCGCCGCGGTGCGGCTCTACGAGGAACGCGCACGCGGCGCCGACCCCTTCTTCGAGCTCACCGACGCCAACGCCGCCGCCGTCGCCGCCCTGTGCCGAGCCCTCGACGGCATCCCCGGAGCACTGGAACTCGCCGCCGGGCGCGCACACCGGTACCCGCCCCTGGAAGCCCTGCGCCGCCTGACCGCCGACCCGCTGACCTTCCTCGCCGGCGGCGCCGGTCGCGCCACCCGCGTCGACGCCGAGCGCACCCACCGACTCGCCTCCCCGGCCGAACGCCTCCTGTGGGAACGGCTCTCCGTCTTCGCCGGCCCCTTCGACGCGGCCGCCGTCGCCGACGTGTGCGGGTTCGGGGAACTCACCCCGGACACGGCCGTGGAAGCCCTGGCCCGACTGGCCCCCGCCCTGCTCGCGGACGAGGAGCGCCCCGGCCGGCACCGACTGCCCCTGTCCGTACGCGCCCACGCGGCCATGCGTCTGGCCCGCCGGCCCGGAGACGACGGGACCACCGTCGCCCTGCGCCACCAGGAGCGGTGTCGCTCGCTCGCGGAACGCGCCGCGCGACTGTGGCGGGGTGGCGCGCAGAGCGAGGCGCGCGCCCTGGCCCTGGCCGAACTCCCCGAACTGCGGGCCGCGATGAACCCGCTCGCCGTCGGTTCGGGCGCCGCCCTGGAACTGGCCGTCACCCTGTGGTTCCTCTGGTCGGCCTGCGGGCTCCCGGCGGAGGGCCGGTGCCACCTGGAGCGCGCCCTCGCCCTGCACCCGCGGCCCCGGCCGGCCCGCGCTCTGTGGCTGACCGCCTGGCTGACGGCGATCCTCGACGGGACGGACGGTACGGACCCGCTGCTGGTGGAGGCGTGGAGCGCCGCCGTGCGCGAAGGAGACGACGACTGCCTGGCGCGGCTCGCGCACGTTCGCGGCACGATCGCGCTCTGGGAACGCCGCCACGAGAGTGCTGTCGCCGAGTACCGGGAGGCGCTGGAACTGCTGCCCGCCGGGACCGGGTCCGGCCCCGGCCCCGGCCGGGAGGTGCTCCGGGCCGCCCTCGCACTGGCCCTCGCGCACGTGGACCCGCTCGCCGAACCGTCGACGGAGCCGCTCGTCGATCCGCTCGCCGATCCGCCCGGCGGGCGTCGCGACCCGTGGGCCCGTTCCTGGGCGAGCCACGCCTCGGCCGTGCGCCTGGCCCGCCAGGGGCGTACCGATGCGGCTCGTACCGAGGTGCTGCGCGCGCTGGAGACACAGTCGGCCCTGGGCGACCGGACCGGCCGGGCATTCTCGGCGGAGCTGTTGGCCGAGTTGGAGGCGGGCCAGGGCCGGTACGCGCGATCCGCCCGGCTCCTCGGTTCGGTCTCCGGGGCCCGCCCGGCGGCCGCCCGCCCGCCGCGCGCCCTGGACGTCCTGGGGGACCGGATGCCCGAGGAGGAACTCCGGGCGGCGTACGCGGAGGGCGCACGGATCGGACCGCGAGCGCTGCTGCCTGAATTCTGAGCCCCCGTTCCCGCTGCCGCGCTCCTTGCCGAACGCCATCGGTGAACGGACTCTGATGGTCGGTCACATGTTGCACGCGGACGTCCGTCGAGGCGTCCTGAGCAGACAGGTGGTACCGCCGATGGCAGATGTGCCGCAGTTGTGGATGCGCAACGAGACACGCCTCACCGAACGAAGGGCCCCGCTCACCCCCCAGGACGCCGGACGGCTCGTCCGGCAGGGCGTACGACTCACCGTGGAGGACTCCGACCACCGCGTCTTCCCCCTCGCCGCGTACGTGGACGCCGGCTGCCGCGCCGCACCCGCCGGATCCTGGGCGGACGGGGCCGCACCCCGGTCCGCGTACGTCCTGGGCCTCAAGGAACTCCCGCCGACACCCGAGCGGTTGCACCACCGACACGTGTACTTCGGGCACGCGTACAAGGGCCAGGCCGAGGCCCCGGCGCTGCTGGAGCGGTTCGCGGCGGGCGGCGGGACCCTGCTCGACCTGGAGTACCTGGCCGACGCCCAGGGCCGCAGGCTCGCCGCCTTCGGGTACTGGGCGGGCTACGTGGGCGCGGCGCTGGCCGTGCTCCAGGCGCGGGGGCTGCTCGAAGGCCCGCTGACACCGATGCCCCGGGCCGAACTCGACCGCCGATTACGCGCCTCGCGAGCCGTTCCCCCACCCGACGGGGTACAGCTGCGGTCCATCGTGATCGGAGGGTACGGGCGCAGCGGGCGCGGCGCCTGCGACGCCCTGGTCACCGCCGGCGTACGGGTCACCCGGTGGGACCGCACCGACACCGCCCACCTGGACCGCGCCGCCCTGCTCGGCTGCGACGTCCTGGTCAACGCGGTGCTCACCACCCGACCCGTACCGCCCTTCCTCACCTCCGCCGACCTGGACGGCGGGCCCGGCCGAGACGGGCGACGCCTCTCGGTGATCGCCGACATCACCTGCGACACGGGTTCGCCGCTGCACCTGCTGCCCGTCTACGACCGGCTCACCGACTGGACGACTCCGGCCCGCCGGCTGGGCGACGGCCTGCGACCGCTCGACGTCATCGCCATCGACAACCTGCCGTCCCTCCTTCCGGCCGAAGCCGCCCGGGCGTTCTCGGCGGACCTGCTGCCCAAACTGCTTGCCCTGGGGACCGGTACCCCGGACCCCGATTGGCTGCGCTGCCGGGAGGCCTTCACCGAGGCCATGACCACACTGCGACCGACCTTCGTCCGCGACGGCGACGAGCAACCCGCCGCATAGGCCCTGGACGGCCCGCCCCGGTCGGGGGTCGGGGGTCGGGCATCCGCCCCGGGCACGGAACCCGGGCCTCTCGGCCGCGGGTTCCGCGCCCCTCGCGCGCGAGGGCGGTTCCTACGGGGGCGGTTCCTACGGGGCGGGCGTCAGGTACATCCCGCTCTGGTCGCCCCCGGCGGTGTTCTTGCAACTGTCCCGGGACGTCGCCGGCCGGGCCGCGGCCAGGGCCAGGCAGCGTCCGGCGGCCAGTTGCCCGAAGTGGTTCGGGTGCATGGATTCCTGGATCAGTCCCTGCGTCTCACTGCTGTCGATCCAGCGCGCCCACTCGCTCGTCCGTGCGGACGCGGCGGTGGTGGAGGTCACCTGCCTGCTGGCCTTCGCGCACACCTCGCGCCCCTGCATCATGTCCCGCAGGTCCAGGAACTGCACGCCCTTGGCGGCGGCCACCGCGCCCAACCGATCGGCGATCTGCGGCACCAGCGCGTCCCGCGCCCAGTCGGAGTCCCGGTTCCAGAAGGGGCAGCCGCCGGAGTTCAACCGGCTCCAGTCGCTCTGCGGGTACCGGTTCTCGGCGCCCCGCGGGATCGGCGAGGGGTAGGACTGCAGGACGACGCGGTACGAGGAGTCCGCGTACCCGGCGCCGCGCATCACCGCCCGGATCTCGTCGACGGACTTGCCCACCTTGGCCATCACCCCGTCCATCTTCCCGTCGACGGACTCCTGTTGGTCGTCGTGGCAGTAGGAGCCCCAGAGGACGAAGTCGAAGGCGCACTCCTCGATGATGTCGGCGAAGCCGAGATCGTTCCCGCCGATGGACAGCACGATCACCTTGACGTCGTGGCTCGCGGCCACGGCGGCGAGCTGATCGGCCTGCGGGGCCTCGCCCTTGAAGGACACCCCGCCGTTGGACGCCCGGAAGACGTTGTCCGACACCGCCCCGGAACACGCCAGGTTCACGGCCACGTCGGCGATCGGCCCCGCGCTGCGCACCTCGGCCGAGTCCGACCGGTGGCAGCCGCCGGCGGTGGCGCCGTACACCTTGGAAGGATCGTAGGAACTGCCGCTGATCCAGGCCCGGTCGGTGCCGTTGCGGCTGCCGCCGTTGGTCAGGCTGTTGCCCTTCCACCGGCCGGCCTCGCCGGAGATGTAGCTGTCGCCCAGGGAGACCACCGCGGTGGGCCCGTTGCCCGGGCTCGCCGCGGACGTTCCCGCCCCGCCGGTCACGAGCGCGGCGGCGGTGAGGGGGAGGATCAGTGCGGCCCCGGCCAGTCGTCGCACACGACTGCCGGTCCGGCCCTTGCCGGTGTTGCGGAATCCGATCACTGCGGAACTCCTGCGGTCTGCCACGCCGGTGCCCGGAGGAACTCCGGTGCACGGCTGGGGAAGTGGGGATTACCGCCGGCGCCGGTGGCATCGGAAAGGTGACACGGCGCCGCATGTTACCGCTAGGTACGCGCAGATCACGATGAGGTAACGCCCGATCGTTCGGTCGGTCCACGCGTCTCGCGTCCCGGGCTCGCCCGACCTGATTCCGCCGCCCGGCGCGGCGCGGTCGCGGGGCGGATGACGTGAAAAGGCCCCGCCCCCGGGCCCTTGGGGCGGCGGGGGCGGGGCTTCGTACTCGGCTGCTGTGCGTTTCAGCCGAAGACGCGGGTGGGTCAGCCGGTGAGCTGGTCGTACGCGGGGAGGGTGAGGAAGTCCGCGTAATCGGCGTCGAGGGAGACCTGGAGCAGGAGGTCGTGGGCCTGCTGCCACTTGCCGGAGGCGAAGGCCTCCTCGCCGACCTCGGCGCGGATGGCGGCCAGTTCCTCGGTCGCGATCTTGCGGGTCAGGTCGGCCGTGGCCGTCTCGCCGTTCTCGAAGACGACCCCGGCGTTGATCCACTGCCAGATCTGCGAGCGGGAGATCTCGGCGGTGGCCGCGTCCTCCATCAGGCCGAAGATGCCGACGGCGCCCAGGCCGCGCAGCCACGCCTCGATGTAACGGATGCCGACCTGGACGGCGTTGCGCAGGCCCTCGTAGGTCGGCTTGGCGTCCAGCGAGTCGATGGCGATCAGCTCGCCCGCGGCCACCGAGACGTCCTCGCGCAGCCGGTCCTTCTGGTTGGGCTTGTCGCCGAGCACCGCGTCGAAGGAGGCCATCGCGATCGGGACCAGGTCGGGGTGGGCGACCCAGGAGCCGTCGAAGCCGTCGCCGGCCTCGCGGTCCTTGTCGGCCTTGACCTTCTCGAACGCGACCTTGTTGACCTCGGCGTCCTTGCGGGACGGGATGAAGGCCGCCATGCCGCCGATGGCGTGCGCGCCGCGCTTGTGGCAGGTCCTGACCAGCAGTTCGGTGTACGCCCGCATGAAGGGGGCGGTCATCGTCACCGCGTTGCGGTCCGGCAGGACGAACTTCTCGCCGCCGTCACGGAAGTTCTTCACGATGGAGAAGAGGTAGTCCCAACGGCCCGCGTTGAGGCCGGCCGCGTGGTCCTTGAGCTCGAAGAGGATCTCTTCCATCTCGTAGGCCGCGGTGATCGTCTCGATCAGGACGGTCGCGCGGACGGTGCCCTGCGGGATCCCGACGTAGTCCTGGGCGAAGACGAAGATGTCGTTCCAGAGGCGGGCCTCAAGGTGCGACTCCGTCTTCGGCAGGTAGAAGTAGGGGCCCTTGCCGAGGTCGATGAGGCGCTGGGCGTTGTGGAAGAAGTACAGGCCGAAGTCGACGAGCGAACCGGAGGCCGGGCCGCCCTCGAAGCGCAGGTGGCGCTCCTGGAGGTGCCAGCCGCGCGGCCGCATCACGACGGTGGCGAGTTCGTCGGCGGACTTCAGCGCGTACGCCTTGCCGGTGCGGGGGTCGGTGAAGTCGATGCGACGCTCGTAGGCGTCGATCAGGTTCAGCTGGCCGAGGACGACGTTCTCCCAGGTGGGAGCCGAGGCGTCCTCGAAGTCGGCGAGCCAGACCTTGGCGCCCGAGTTCAGGGCGTTGATGGTCATCTTGCGGTCCGTCGGACCGGTGATCTCCACGCGGCGGTCGTTCAGCGCGGCCGGGGCCGGCGCGACCTTCCAGTCTCCCTCGCGGACCTGTGCGGTGTCCGGGAGGAAGTCGAGGGTGGAGGTCCGGGCGATCTCGGCGCGCCGCTCGCCGCGTCGGGCGAGGAGCTCCGCGCGGCGTGGGGCGAACCGCCGGTGGAGCTCGGCCACGAAGGCGAGGGCCGCTTCGGTGAGGACCTCGTCCTGCCGGGGCAGGGGCTCGGCGTCGACGATGGCCAGCGGGGACGGCGCTGGTGCGGACATATCTGTCACTCCTTCAGCGGCGGTGCCTGGCGGCCGCGGGGGAATGCTCGCGCGAGACGGCACGCAGTGCCGTCGGGTGTGGAGAGTTCCGGGATACGGTCGCGGGCGCCGTCTGTGGGTTCAGGGCGCTTCTGACCAGTGGATAGTAATTTCCTCATGGTGGAAGTTCAATGGTTTGTTGATATCGAGATTCTCCGGGTCGACAGATTCCGCCGATCGGTGGCCCTGGGTGCCACGGTGGTCACGCCCCGCTGCTTCCCGCCGACCCGCCGATTCATGCGAGTCGGGCCAGGTCCGGCGGCGTGTCGATGTCCCAGGCCTCCGCGATGTCCCCGCACTCCACCAGGGTGAGCTCCCCGGCGTGCCGCTTCAGATGGACCCGAGCCCCCCGGTCGCCGGTCGCGGTCTCGGCGATGTCCGCCCAGCGGTCCGCCCCGAACAGCACCGGATGCCCCCGCTCGCCGTCGTACGCCGCGGCGGCCAGACTCGCGGGCGACCGGTACGCCGCCAGCACCCGGGCCACCGCCGCCGCCCCGATGCCCGGCTGATCCACCAGGGACACCAGCGCCGCGTCCGCCCCCGCGCCGGCCAGCGAGGCGAGCCCGACCCGCAACGAGGACCCCATGCCCTCGGCCCAGTCCGGGTTCTCCACCACCACGCAACCGGTCAGGTCGGCGCGCTCGCGCACCTCGGCCGACGAGGCCCCCAGCACCACGTGCAGCGGGCCGCAGCCCGCCTCGCGCAGCACCCGGACGGCGTTCTCCACGAGCGGGCGGCCGCGGTGGGCGAGCAGCGCCTTGGGGCGGCCACCGAGACGGCGACCGCCTCCGGCGGCGAGCAACAGGCCCGCGATCACCGGGGCGGGACGGGAGGAGGTGTTGGCTGACATGACAGCGATTCTCGCCCCTGGACCGAACCGCGCGGGCGCCGAGCCAGGATCCCGCGCACGGCCGCGGCCAAGGCCGGCACGGCCGCCGAAACAACCGGCACGGCGGCGGACACGGCGGCGGCCACGGCCGGGAAGCGCAACGGCTCCGAGATCCGCTGCTCCACGGCACTCACCCGGGCTCGTTCCTCGCGATCGGTCAGCATGTCGGCGTCTCCTTGCCAATCGGGGGCCAATACGGCGAGTCTGGTCCTCGATTGGCCTGGCGGGCAGAGCCAATCGGGGGAGGTTGGCATGGCGAACGGTCCAGTGGTCCACCCGGCGGACAGAACCATCGGCAGCCGGCGGCTCGCCGCGCTGCTGCCCGCCGAGGTACGGGCACGCCCCGGCTACCGCTCCCTCGCCGACGCCCTGCGCACCCTGATCCTCGACGGCCGCATCGCCCTGCGCGTCCGGCTGCCCGCCGAACGCGAACTCGCCGCTGCGGTCGGTGCGAGCCGGGCCACCGTCACCGGCGCCTACGACCTGCTGCGCGAGAGCGGCTACGCACGCAGCCGGCGCGGCTCCGGGACCTGGACCGAGCTGCCCGAGGGCCACGGGCCCGTCGCCGCTCTCCCGCTCGTCGGCGCCGGCGGGTACCGCCCGGACGGCGATCCCGGCATCGACCTGGCCATCGCCGCGATGGGCGCCCCCGAGGGCAGCCTGGAAGCGGCCCTGGCCTGGGCCGCGCCCCGCCTGCCCTCGGTGGCACGGCACCCCGGCTACCACCCGTTCGGCCTGCCGGACCTGCGCACGGCCGTGGCGGAACGCTTCACCCGGCGCGGACTGCCCACCCGCCCCGAGCAGATCCTCGTCACGGCGGGCGCCCAGCAGGCCTTCGCCCTGGTGGTGAGCCTGCTGTGCGGGGCGGGGGACCGGGTCGTCACCGAGAACCCGACCTACGCCAACGCGCTCGACGCGTTGCGGCACGCCCGACTGCGCACCGCGTCGATCGCCGTATCCGATGCGGGCTGGGACATGGAGATCGCGGAGTCCACGCTGCGTCAGACCGTGCCGAGACTGGCGTACGTGATCCCCGACTTCCACAACCCGACGGGCTCCCTGATGCCCGAGGAGGACCGGCAACGCCTGCTGGAGGCCACCCGGCGCACCGGGACCTGGCTGGTGGTCGACGAGACGATCGCGGACATCGCCCTCGACGTGCCCGCACCCGCCCCGCTCGCCTCCCTCGCGCCGCGCGGGGGAGCGGACCACGTCGTGACCATCGGGTCGCTGAGCAAGACCCACTGGGGCGGGCTGCGCGTCGGCTGGATCCGCGCCTCCGCCAAGATGATCGCCGAGCTGACGGCCGTGCGGGTCGCGGCCGACATGACCGGCTCGGTCCTGGACCAACTCGTCGCGCTGCCGCTGCTGGAAGGGCTCGACGCGTCGCTCCCGACACGGCTCGGACAGCTGCGCGAGCAACGCGAGGCCCTCGTCCGTTCCCTCGAACGACACACCCCGGAATGGTCCTGGGAGCTGCCGCCGGGGGGCCTCTCGCTCTGGGTGGACCTCGGGGAACCGGTCAGCTCCGCGCTCTCCGAACGGGCCGCGGCCGCCGGAGTCCACATCGGGCGCGGCGCCCGCTTCGGAGTGGACCCGGGAACCTTCGAACACCGCCTGCGCATCCCGTACACGCTCCCGGCGGACCGCCTCGACGAGGGCGTCCGCCGGCTCGCGGCCGCCTTCCACGACGGGGTGCCGCTGCCCCCGTCGGTGGAACGGCCGTACTGGGTCGCGTGAGACGCCGCCGGCGGCCCCGCCCTACGGGGTGCGGATCAGCCGGCGGGTGGCCGCCGCGGCGACCGCCGCCGTGCGGGAGTCGACGCCGAGCTTCGCGTAGACGTGCACCAGGTGGGACTTGACCGTGGCCTGGCTGAGGAAGAGCCGCTTCGAGATCTGCTGGTTCGACAATCCGTCCGCGACCAGCTGGAGCACCTCCAGCTCCCGCTTCGTCAGCGCCTCCGCCGGCATCCGCATCCGGTCCATCAGCCGCAACGCCACCGCCGGGGCCAGCGCCGACTGGCCGGCCGCCGCGGTGCGGACCGCCGCCGCCAGCTCCTCCGGCGGGGCGTCCTTGAGCAGGTAGCCCGAGGCGCCCGCCTCCACGGCGGCCAGGATGTCCGCGTCCGTGTCGTACGTGGTCAGCACCAGCACCCGGGGCGCGTCCGGCCGGGCCGTGATCAGGGCCGTGGCCTGCGAACCGTGCATGCCGGGCCCGAACTGGAGGTCCATCAGGACCACGTCCACCCCCGCCGAGGCGGCCAGCTCCACCGCCCGCTCGGCGGTGGCGGCCTCCGCGACGACCGCGAAGTCCGCCTCGGTGTCCAGCACCGCGCGCAGCCCCGCGCGGACCACCGGGTGGTCGTCGGCGAGCAGCAGCCGGATGGTCATGACAGGGCCTCCGCGGGCAACGGCAGGGTGACGGCCACGGCGGTGCCCTGGCCCGGGGCGGACTCGACGGTGAACAGCCCGCCCAGCGTCTCGGCCCGCGAGCGCATCGCCGGCAGACCGAAGCCGCCCTCGCCGGACGGCGCCGACGAGGGGTCGAAGCCCAGACCGTCGTCCACGACGTCCAGGGTGACCGAGGTGTCCATGAAGGTCAGGGTGATCTCCGCGCGGCCCGCGCGGGCGTGCCGGACCACATTGGCCAGCGCCGACTGCGCGATCCGCAGCAGGGCCACCTCGTACGGGGTGGGCAGGATCCGGGGGGCACCACTCAGCGAGAACCGCACGCGCGGCCCGGGAGCCGCGGTGCAGAGGCGTTCCAGCGCCGCGGCGAGGGAGCCGTGCTCCAGGTCGGGAGGCGTCAGGGCGCGGACGAAACGGCGCGCCTCGGCGAGGTTCTCCTGCGCGGCCTCCCGGGCCCGGCCGATGTGCTCCAGCGCGGGCGCGCCGACGGGGAGCGAGCGCTCGGCGGCCCGCAGCAGCAGCTGGATCGAGCTCAGGCCCTGGGCGAGGGTGTCGTGGATCTCCCGGGCGAGGCGTTCGCGTTCGGCGAGGATCCCCGCGCCCCGCTCGGCGGCGGCCAGCTCGGCCCGGGTGGTGATGAGTTCCTCGATCAGCTCCCGGCGGCGTTCGCTCTCCCGGTACAGGGCCTGGTAGCCGAGGACCGTGGCCACGGCGACGGCCCCGCCGAGCAGCGGGCCGAGGAAGGCCCCCGGCGTGGGGGTGCTGCTGTGGGCGAGGAACCCGCCGATCGCCGCGCAGGCCGTGACGGCGACGGCCGCGACCCCCCAGCGCAGCCGCAGCAGGTGCAGTTCGAGGAAGTACAGCGGGAAGGCGATCCACAGCCCGTCCGGGGAGACCACGAGCAGCGCGGCCCACGCCGCGCCGAGCAGGGCCAGCCACACCGCTCCGGCGCGCGGCGAGCGGTCCACCACGGGAGCCGCGGCGCCCGCCACGTACACGGCGGCGAACAGCGCGCACGCGGCGACCGCCCACCCGGCGCGGGGCACGTCGTCGGCGACGGCGCGTCCCGCGGCCAGCGCGAGCAGCCCGAAGAGCAGCGCGTGCAGGCACAGCCGCAGGACGCGGGAGACGGGGGTCAGGGGGCGGGATTCCGGAGCAACCATGGCCCGACCAGCGTAAGTGGGGGCCCGCCGGCCCCGGTCAACCAAAAGATTGATGTACGGGGCGTCCCTTCGACACGAGGATCCCTACCGTGGCGCGATGCCGTGTGTCCACGGTGAACACCAGGGTGGGGGACATGTTCGTCGCATGGAGAGATCTACGGTTCGCCAAGGGCCGCTTCGCCCTCATGGGCTCGGTCGTCGTGCTCATCACCCTGCTGGTCGGCCTGTTGTCCGGACTCACCTCGGGCCTGGCCCGGGAGAACATCTCGGCGATCACGGGACTGCCCGCCTCACACCTGTCGTTCGCGGCGCCCGCCGGGGACCAGGACGTGTCCTTCACCAACTCCCGGATACCCGAGAAGGCCTGGCTGGCCTGGCGCGAGCGACCTGGCGTCACATCGGCGGAGCCGATCGGCATCCGCACCACCAACGCGGTCTCGGGTGAGCGCACCGCGGCCGTCTCGGTCTTCGGCGTCGATCCGGCGGGCCGCCTCGCACCCCGCGGATCAGGACTCACCCAGGGGCAGGTGGTCCTGACCGAGAAGGCCGCCGAGGAACTCGGCGGGCTCGCGGCCGGCGGGAAGCTCAGGATCGGCGCGCTCGAACTGTCCGTCGCGGCCGTCTCCGGCACCGCCTCCTTCAGCCACACCCCGGTCGTGTGGATGGACCTGAACGACTGGCAGCGCGTCGGCAACCCCGGCACCTCCATCGACACCGTCGCCACCGTCATCGCCCTGGACGCGTCCGGGGCGGACCTCGCCGCCGGCGACGCGAGCGCGGAGACCCGGACCGAGACCGTCGACGACGCGCTGTCCGCGATCGGCTCCTACACCTCCGAGAACGGCTCGCTCCAGCTGATGCGCGGCTTCCTCTTCGCGATCTCCGCCCTGGTCATAGGCGCCTTCTTCACGGTGTGGACGATCCAGCGCGGCGGTGACGTCGCCGTGCTGAAGGCACTGGGTGCCTCCACCGTGTACCTGCTGCGGGACGCCCTCGGTCAGGCGGTGGTGATGCTCGCCGTCGGGACCGGACTCGGTACGGCCCTCGCCGCCGTCCTCGGAGCGCTGATCAGCGGCGGCGACGTGCCCTTCGTGCTCGACGCGGCCACCGTGCTGGTCCCCGCCGTCGTCATGATCGCGCTCGGCGCGCTCGGAGCCGCCCTGTCCATCCG
This sequence comes from Streptomyces sp. WM4235, assembly GCF_001279725.1. Taxonomy (GTDB): domain Bacteria; phylum Actinomycetota; class Actinomycetes; order Streptomycetales; family Streptomycetaceae; genus Streptomyces. The sequence continues at coordinate 95,371 of NZ_LGDE01000068.1, forward strand.
GCGGATCACCGCCGTAGACCCGCTGACCGCACTCGGGAGCGCCCGATGACCCTGCTCGTCCACGACGTCACGCTCACCTACCCGGACGGCGACGGCCGGCTCACCGCCCTCGACGCGGTCGCCCTGGAGGCGCCGGCGGGCACCCTGACCGCCGTCATCGGGCCTTCGGGCTCCGGCAAGTCCAGCCTGCTCGCGGTCGCCGCCACCCTGGTCACCCCGGACGCGGGCCGGGTCGTCGTCGCCGGCCGGGACACGGCCCGGCTCAGCGCCGCGCAGAAGTCCGCGCTGCGCCGCGAGGAGATCGGCATCGTCTTCCAGCAGCCCAACCTGCTCGCCTCGCTCACCGCCGCCGAGCAGCTCCAGGTGATGGCCCACCTGTCGGGGCGGCCGGCCAAGCGGCTGCGCCGGCGGGCCCTGGACCTGCTGGACGCGGTGGGCATGGCCGACAAGGCCGACAAGCGCCCGCACCAGCTCTCGGGCGGGCAGCGCCAGCGCGTCAACATCGCCCGCGCCCTGATGAACGAGCCCGCCGTGCTGCTGGTGGACGAGCCGACCAGCGCCCTGGATCACGAGCGGGGGGCGGCCGTACTGGACCTCCTGGTCACCCTCACCCGCGAGCGGTCCACCGCCACGGTGCTGGTCACCCACGACCACGCCCACCTGGAGCGCGTGGACCGCACGATGACGATGACGGACGGCCGCCTCACGGAGGCGGCCCCGGCCCGCTGACGTGCGAAGGCCCCGGCCGCGGCGCGACAGCGCCGGCCCCGCGGTGTACGAGGCGCCGCCGCACACGTACGAAGGCCCCGGCCCGCCCCCTTCGAGAAGGGCGGTCCGGGGCCTTCGCGTACGGGTCCCTACGCGGGATTCTGGCTCTGCAGGGCCACCGACAGCTCGGCGGCGATCCCCTGGAGGATCGGCACGATCGAGTCCGTCAGCGCCTCGGTCACCCGGCCCGCGGGGCCCGAGATGGAGATCGCGGCGGCGGTCGGCGAGTTCGGCACCGACACGGCCAGGCAGCGGACTCCTATCTCCTGCTCGTTGTCGTCGACCGCGTAGCCCACCTTGCGGACCTGCTCCAGGGCGTCCAGGAAGCCCTCGGGCGTGGTGATGGTCTTCTCGGTCGCGGCCGGCATCCCGGTGCGCGCCAGCAGCGCGCGCACCTCGTCCGCGGGGGTGTACGCGAGCAGCGCCTTGCCCACGCCCGTGGAGTGCGGCAGCACCCGGCGGCCCACCTCCGTGAACATGCGCATGGAGTGCTTGGACGGCACCTGGGCGACGTAGACGATCTCGTCCCCGTCGAGCAGGGCCATGTTCGCGGTCTCGCCGGTCTCCTCGACGAGCCGTGCGAGGTAGGGACGGGCCCACGTGCCCAGGAGGCGGGAGGCGGATTCGCCGAGACGGATCAGCCGGGGGCCGAGGGCGTACCGTCGGTTTGGCTGCTGCCGGACGTAACCGCACGCCACGAGGGTGCGCATGAGGCGATGGATGGTGGGCAGCGGGAGACCACTGGCGGCGGAGAGCTCGCTGAGGCCGACCTCGCCCCCGGCATCGGCCATGCGTTCGAGCAGATCGAAGGCGCGCTCAAGGGACTGGACGCCACCCCCGGCGGCGGTGGGCTTGGCGGAAGCGTCGGTGGTGCTGGCGCTGGACGTCGGCACGGGCGCGGTCCTTTCGGTGCTGGCAGGCAAGGAATCAGCCTACCGGTCGGTCGGCGTCGGCCCTAGAGCCGGGGCACTGCCGTCCCCGCCGGTCAGAGGGGGTTTGTCCTGGTGGTGGACGTCCTCGGAAGTCAACCGCGCGACTCCCGATGGCGGTAGCTACATTCTGGATAGTGAAATCTTAATTCCATCCTGTGGAAACATCCAATTGTGCCGTGCGTGGCTGGGTGGTCCGTCCGGGCGCTCTTGACTGGCCCCGGATCGGGGTGAAGACTCCGTCAACAGAACGTTGAATTTCGCTCTGTGGAAGTAGATGGGGAGGTTCCGGTGGCCGACGCGGCTGTGGAACTGGTACTGCGCTCGACGCGCGTCATCACCCCCGAGGGGACGCGCGCCGCCTCGGTGGCCGTCGCCGGCGGGAAGATCACGGCCGTGTCGGAGTACGAGGCCGAGGTACCGGCCGGAGCCCGGCTGGAGGACTTCGGCGACGACGTCCTGCTCCCCGGCCTGGTCGACACCCACGTCCACGTGAACGACCCGGGCCGCACCGAGTGGGAGGGCTTCTGGACCGCCACCCGCGCGGCGGCGGCCGGCGGCATCACCACCCTCCTCGACATGCCGCTGAACTCCCTGCCGCCGACCACCGCGGTCGACAACCTCCGCGTCAAGCAGGAGGTCGCCCGCGCCAAGGCGCACGTGGACATCGGCTTCTGGGGCGGCGCGCTGCCCGACAACGTCAAGGACCTGCGCCCCCTGCACGACGCCGGCGTCTACGGCTTCAAGTGCTTCCTGTCGCCCTCCGGCGTGGACGAGTTCCCCGAACTCGACCAGGAGCGACTGGCCACGTCCCTCGCGGAGATCACCGGCTTCGGCGGCCTGATGATCGTGCACGCCGAAGACCCCCACCACCTGGACTCCGCGCCGCAGACCCCCGGCCCGAAGTACGCCGACTTCCTCGCCTCCCGTCCGCGCGACGCCGAGAACACCGCCATCGGGAACCTGATCGCCCAGGCGAAGCGGCTGAACGCCCGCGTGCACGTCCTGCACCTGTCCTCCTCCGACGCGCTGCCGCTGATCGCCGCCGCCAAGGCCGAGGGCGTGCGCGTCACCGTCGAGTCCTGCCCGCACTACCTCACCCTGACGGCGGAGGAAGTCCCGGACGGCGCCAGCGAGTTCAAGTGCTGCCCGCCCATCCGCGAGGCCGCCAACCAGGACCTGCTGTGGGACGCGCTCGCCGACGGCACCATCGACTGCGTCGTCTCCGACCACTCGCCCTCCACCGCGGACCTGAAGACGAACGACTTCGCCACCGCGTGGGGCGGCATCTCCTCCCTCCAGCTGGGACTCCCCGCGATCTGGACCGAGGCGCGGCGGCGCGGCCACACCCTGGAGGACGTCGTCCGCTGGATGTCCGCCGCCCCCGCCGCCCTCGCCGGACTGGCCGACAAGGGCGCGATCGAGGTCGGCCGCGACGCCGACTTCGCCGTCCTGGCACCCGAAGAGACCTTCACCGTGGATCCCGCGGAACTGCACCACCGCAACCGGGTCACGGCGTACGCGGGCAAGACCCTGCACGGCGTCGTGAAGTCCACCTGGCTGCGCGGCACGCGGATCGCCGACCACGGCACCCCGAACGAGCCCACGGGCCGACTCCTCGAAAGGCAGAACTGACAGTGGCACAGCGTTCAACTGGACCGGCTTCCTTCACCGGCAACGCGAACCCGTACGGAGGCGGCGACCCGTACGCGGACTACCGCACCGCGGACTTCCCCTTCACGCGGTACGCGAACCTCGCGGCCCGTGAGCTGGGCGCCGGTGTCATCGAAGCCAACGACGAGTTCTTCGCCCAGCGCGAGAACCTGCTGATCTCCGAGGCCGCCCACTTCGACCCCGAGGACTTCGGGCACAAGGGCAAGGTCATGGACGGATGGGAGACCCGCCGTCGCCGCGGCGTCTCCGCCACCCGGCCCTGGCCCACCGCCGAGGACCACGACTGGGCGCTCGTCCGCCTGGGCGCCCCCGGCGTCATCCGCGGCATCATCGTCGACACCGCCCACTTCCGCGGCAACATGCCGCAGGCCGTGTCGGTGGAAGGCGCCACCGTCGCGGGCTCCCCGACGGTCGTCGAACTCCTCTCCGACGACGTCAAGTGGACGACCCTCGTCGAGCGCACCCCGGTCGGCGGCCACGCGGCCAACGGCTTCGAGGTGAACGTCGAGCAGCGTTTCACGCACCTGCGCGTCAACCAGCACCCCGACGGCGGCATCGCCCGCCTGCGCGTCCACGGCGAGGTCGTCACCGACCCGAAGTGGCTCGCCGCGCTGGGCACCTTCGACGTGGTCGCCCTGGAGAACGGCGGCTCGGTCGAGGACGCCTCCAACCGCTTCTACTCCCCGCCGACCAACACCATCAACCCGGGCCGCTCCCGCAAGATGGACGACGGCTGGGAGACCGCCCGTCGCCGTGACAACGGCAACGACTGGATCCGCTACCAGCTCGTCGCCGACTCCGAGATCCGTGCCGTCGAGATCGACACCGCGTACCTCAAGGGCAACTCGGCCGGCTGGGCCTCGCTCTCGATCAAGTCGGGCGAGGAGGGCGAGTGGACGGAGTTCCTGCCGCGCACCCGCCTCCAGCCCGACACCAACCACCGCTTCGTGCTGGACGCCCCGGCGGTCGGCACGCACGTCCGGATCGACATCTTCCCGGACGGCGGCTTCTCCCGCCTTCGCCTGTACGGCTCGCTGACGGAGGCCGGCGCGGCCGCGCACGCCGCCCGCCACCAGGAGCTCGGCGGCTGACGCCGAACCCGTGACCGCCCCGGGGGCCGACACCCCCGGGGCCCGGTCGACCGCCCGACGGGGCGCACCACTTCAGGTGCGCCCCGTCGGCGTTCACCGGTCCGGTGCGTCGGGCCCTACGCCGCGTGGCCGCCGTCCACCGAGAACTCGGCGCCCGTGACGTACGCGGCGTCCGCCCCCGCGAGGAAGGACACCATGGCGGCCACCTCCGTCGCCGTGCCGAAGCGGCCGAGGGCCGTCATCGACGCCTGCGGGGCGGAGTAGGGTCCGTCGGCCGGGTTCATGTCGGTGTCCACCGGGCCGGGGTGGACGAGGTTCGCGGTGATCCCGCGCCCGCCGAGTTCCCTGGCGAGCGCCTTGGTCAGACCGGTCAGCGCGGCCTTGCTCATCGCGTACAGGGTGCCGCCCGGGCCCGGGACCCGCCGGGTGATGCAGCTGCCGATGGTGATGATCCGCCCGCCGGAGCCCATGCTGCCCGCTGCCGCCTGGGAGGTCAGGAAGACCCCGCGGACGTTCACCGCGAGGACGCGGTCCACGTCCGCGAGGGCGAGTGCGTCGAGCGGGCCGAGCACCCCCACCCCGGCGTTGTTGACCAGTACGTCGAGCCTTCCGAGGTCCCGCACGGTCCGCTCCACCGCCCCGGCGGCCTCCGCGGCGTCGCCCGAGTCGGCTCGTACGGCCAGGCCGCGTCGGCCGAGGGCCTCGATGTCGGCGACGACCTTCGCGGCCGAGGTCGCGTCGTCGACGTAGGTGATCGCGACGTCGGCGCCGTCCCGCGCCAGGCGCAGGGCCGTGGCGGCCCCGATGCCGCGGCTGCCGCCCGTGACCAGTGCCACTGTGCCGTTCATGTGCTTCCTCCCGTTGGCGTCCGGCCGTGTCCGTCCGGCCGTCTCGTTCCGTAAGTCGTTGCGGGTTCAATGAAACGGTCGGCGAGGGAAACGGGCCGGCGGGAATCGGACCTCGCGTTCACGCGCGCCGCACCGATGAGTTCCGGGCGGCCGGGAAGTCTGAACCCGTGAAGACGGACGGACCGCGAACAAGGAGCGCAGAGCCATGGGCAAGCTGACCCTCACCACCTTCCTCAGCCTCGACGGCGTGATGCAGGCACCCGGAGGTCCGGAGGAGGACACCAGCGGCGGCTTCCGGTACGGCGGCTGGACCGTGCCGTTCGCCGACGAGGGCATGGGGGAGTTCGTCACGCAGGTCTTCGACCGCGCCGGGGCGTTCCTGCTCGGGCGCCGGACGTACGAGATCTTCGCGGGGCACTGGCCGCGGTACACCGATCCCGCCGACCCGATCGCGAGCCGGCTGAACGGACTGCCCAAGTACGTGGCCTCGACCACCCTCAAGGAGCCCGCCTGGGCCGGGACCACGGTGATCGACGGCGAGCACCTCCAAGCCGAGATCACGCGGGTCAAGGACAAGCTGGAGGGGGAACTCCAGGTGCACGGCAGCGGCGCCCTCGCCCAGTGGCTGCTGGCGCGCGATCTGGTCGACGAGCTGAACCTGCTGGTCTTCCCGGTGTTCCTGGGAACCGGGCGCCGACTGTTCCCGACCGGCGGCCTGCCGACCGCCTGCGAGGTGGTCGCCTCCCGCACCACCTCGAAGGGCACGTCCATCCACACCTACCGCCCGGTGGGCCGGGCCGGCTTCGGCTCCTTCGCCTGACGGGCGGGGCGTCGGGTGGCGGGGCGTCGGGTGGCGGGGCGACTCCCACCCCGAGCGACCGGCAAACCGCTCGACCGGCGTGATCGCGCTCGGGTAGCGTGGTCACGCCCCGTGCGAGCCACCGAAGTCTCCACCCGCCTCCTGCCGTTGGAGAACCGGTGTCCACCGTCGCCGCACCCGCCCCCGTCGCCGCCCCCGGCAGAGCCTGGCTCGCCGATCTGCCGGTCCTGCTCGTCGCCGTCGTCTGGGGCGGCAGCTACCTCGCCGCCAAGGGGATCACCACCACGCACACCGTGATCGCGGTGCTCGTGCTGCGCTTCGCGCTCGTCCTGCCCGTCCTCGTCGTCGTCGGACTGCGGCGGCTGCGCGCGCTGAACGCCGCCCAACTGCGCGGCGCCGGGCTGCTGGGCCTGGTACTCGGCGGGATCTTCCTGCTGGAGACCTACGGGGTCGTCCACACCTCCGCCACGAACGCCGGGCTGATCATCAGCCTGACCATGATCTTCACCCCGCTCGCCGAGGCCGCCGTACGGCGCGTGCGCCCCTCGACCGGATTCCTCGGCGCCGCCGCCGTGTCCGTCGCGGGCGTGGTGCTGCTCACCCAAGGGGCCGGCTTCACCGCCCCCGGCCTCGGCGACCTGCTCATCCTCGGCGCCGCCCTCGCCCGGACGCTGCACGTCCTGCTGATGGCCCGGATCAAGGCCGTCCAGGACGCCGACCCGCTCTCCCTCACCACGGTCCAACTCGGCGGCGCTGTCGCCGTGTTCGCCCTCCTCGCCCTGCTGCCCGGCAGCGGCGCGAACCCCTGGGAGACCGCCGTCGCATTCGATTCCCGCCAGTGGGCGGGGCTCGTCTTCCTGGCCGTCTTCTGCACCCTCTTCGCCTTCTTCGTGCAGATGTGGGCCGTACGCCGCACCTCGCCCTCCCGCGTCAGCCTGCTGCTGGGCACCGAACCCCTGTGGGCGGCCGCCGCCGGCATCGCGATAGCCGGTGAGCGGCTCGGCGCCGTCGGTCTCGTCGGGGTCGCGCTGGTGCTCGGCGGCACCGCCTGGGGTCGGCGCGCCGCAGCCTGAACGAATGGCCGAAAGCCGCTCCTTCGAGGTCAACTACACGTCTAGGCTGACGACATGCCGGTTCTGGACCTCAGTACGATCGCCGAAGACTTCAACGAAAACCCGTACCCCCACTACGCGCGACTGCGGGAGATCGCCCCCGTTCACCGCGTCAAGGCGGTGGACGGGCAGGAAGTCTGGCTCGTCGTCGGTCACGACGAGGCGCGCCAAGCCCTGACCCACCCCGAGGTGTCCAAGAACTGGCTGACGTCCGGGCTCTACACCGACCGCGAGAAGACCGACGCCAGCGCCAACATGATGCGCGCCGACCCGCCCCACCACACCCGGCTGCGCCGGCTGGTCTCGCGGTCCTTCGCACCCGGCCGGATCGAGACCCTGCGGCCCCGCATCCAGCAGATCGTCGACGGGCTCCTCGACGACATGGCCGCCCTGCCCGAGCGTCGCGCCGACCTGATCGACGCCTTCGCCCGGCCGCTGCCCATGACGGTGATCTGCGAACTCCTCGGGATACCGGAGGACGCCCGGGGCCCCTTCCACGAGTGGGTCACCGAGATCGTCTCGCCGACCGGGGTGGAGGCCGAGAACACGGCCCTGCGCGCGATGACCGCGTACCTGGCCGACCTGACCGACGCCAAGCTCGCCGAACCGGGCGACGACCTGCTCAGCGACTGGACCACCAGCCGCGGCGAGGACGGGGACCGGCTCTCGCGGCAGGAACTGGTCGCCATGGCCTTCCTGATGATGATCGGCGGCCACGAGACCACCGTGCACCTGATCTCCAACGCGATGCGGGCCCTCTTCGCCCACCCCGTGCAGCTCGCGGCCCTGCGCGCCGACCTCGACGGGCTCACCGACAGCGCCGTGGAGGAGGCCCTGCGCTACGACGGACCGGTGGAGACGGCCACCTTCCGTTTCGCCCGCGCGGACCTGGAGATCGGCGGCGCCCTGATCGAGGCCGGTTCTCCCGTCCTGGTCTCCCTCGCCGGAGCCGACCGGGACCCCGCCCGCTTCGCGCATCCCGACACCTTCGACATCCGCCGCCCCGGACGCGGCGGCGGCCACATCGCCTTCGGCCACGGCATCCACCACTGCGTCGGCGCCCCCCTGGGCCGACTGGAGGGCCGGATCGCGATCCGCTCGATCCTGGAGCGCTTCCCCGACCTGGAGGAGGAGCCGATCGAGCACGCGTGGGTGCCCGGCATCCTGGTCCGGGGCGTCCTCAGCCACCCGGTGCGCTGGTAGCCGGCCGGGCGCCCGCGATGCCCCGCGGCTCACAGGTCCGGCAGCTCCTCCAACCGCACCCGGCGCCGCTCCCGCCGGGACAGCTCGCAGGCCTCCGCGATCCGGAGCGCGGCGAGCGCCTCGCGGCCGTCGCACGGGTTGGGGCCCTCGCCGCGCACCAGCCGCACGAAGGCCGCCAGCTCCGCTTCGTACGCGGGGGCGAACCGTTCCAGGAAGCCCGTCCACGGCTTGCTCGCCGCCGGCGGGCCGTGCGGCTCCGTCGAGGCGATCGGCGTACGGTCGTCCAGCCCCGTGGAGACCTGGTCCCGCTCCCCGGCGAGTTCCATCCGCACGTCGTACCCGGCGCCGTTGCAGCGGGTGCCGGTACTGCTGACCAGCGTCCCGTCGTCCAGGGTGAGGACGGCCACCGCCGTGTCGACGTCACCGGTCTCCCGGAACACGGACGGACCCGCGTCCGACCCGGCCGCGTACACCTCGGTCACCTCGTGCCCGGTGACCCAGCGGACCATGTCGAAGTCGTGCACCAGGCAGTCCCGGTACAGCCCGCCGGAGCCGGCCAGATAGGCCGCGGTCGGCGGCGACGGATCGGCCGTCGTCGTCCGTACGGTGTGCAGCCGCCCCAGCGCACCCGAACGGACCAGCTCCCGCGCCGCGGCGTACCCCTCGTCGAAGCGGCGCATGAACCCCAGCTGGAGCACCCCGCCCAGCGCCGTGACCTCGCGCAGCACGCCCAGGGTGCGGGTCAGGTCCGGTGCCACCGGCTTCTCGCAGAACACCGGCAGCCCGCCGCGCACGGCCCGGACGATCAGCTCGGCGTGTCCGTCGGTGGAGCAGCACACGACGACCGCGTCCACGCCCCACGTGAAGACCTGCTCCACGGAGGGCGCGGCCGTGGCCCCCAACCGGTCCGCGAGCCGCGCGGCCCGCGCGGGGTCGACGTCGGCGAGCAGCAGCGAGCCGGCGTCCGGGTGGCGGGCCAGGGCGGCCGCGTGGAACGAGCCGATCCGGCCGGTTCCGATGAGCCCGATGCGCATGCACTCAACGTGACCCCGTATGGGGGACCTGTCAATCCGCCCGACGCCGCCCCGATGGGCTCCCGTGGTCCACTGTGGCGGATACTGGGCGGCTGGAACCGGAATGGACCGCTTTGACATCGATCCGCTTCGACATCCGAGAAGTGCAGGACAAGGGAAGGGCGCGGCGACGTGGCTAGGGTTCGGACAGGGGTGCGCGTCGTGGGCGTCGTGCTCGCGGCGGTACTGGGCGCCTCCCTCGCGGGGTGCAGCAGTACGGGCGGCAAACGAGCCGAGGAGCGGGCGAAGGCCGCCGAGGCCGGCCGGCCCGCCGTGTCCACCCCGCGCTGGACCTTCGCGATGGTCACCCACGCCGGAGACGGCGACACCTTCTGGGACATCGTGCAGAAGGGTGCCAAGGAAGCCGCGGCGAAGGACAACATCAAGTTCGTCTACGCCCACGACGACCAGGCACAACAGCAGGCCCAGTTCGTGCAGAACGCCATCGACCAGAAGGTCGACGGGATCATCGTGAGCCTGGCCAAGCCCGACGCCCTCAAGGACGTCGTCGCCAAGGCCGTCAAGGCCGGCATCCCGGTGGTCACGGTCAACTCCGGATCCGCCCAGTCCGCCGAGTACGGGGCCCTGACCCACATCGGCCAGGACGAGGAGATCGCCGGCGAGGCGGTCGGCACCGAGCTCGCCAAGCGCGGCAAGAAGAAGGCCGTCTGCGTCCTGCACGAACAGGGCAACGTCGGCCACGAGCAGCGCTGCGCCGGCGCGAAGAAGACCTTCGGCGAGTCCGGCGGGGTCATGGAGAACCTCTACGTCGAGGGCACCAACATGCCCTCCGTCCAGTCGTCCCTCCAGGCGAAGCTCCAAGCGGACCCCTCCGTCGACGCGATCGTCACCCTCGGCGCGCCCTTCGCCGCCACCGCCGTCAAGGCCAAGGACGCGGCGGGCAGCAAGGCCGAGGTGGACACCTTCGACCTCAATGAGTCAGTGGCCAGGGACCTCAAATCGGGCGCCCTCGGCTTCGCCGTCGACCAGCAGCCCTACCTCCAGGGGTACGAGGCCGTCGACCTGCTCTGGCTCAACCTCTACAACGCGAACGTCCTCGGCGGCGGCCGCCCGGTCCTCACCGGACCGGCGATCGTCACCGGCGCCCAGGCCGCCGAGCTGGAGAAGTACATCAAGCGGGGCAGCCGATGAGCGCGACCGCCGGTGCGACGGTCGACGAACGGCTGGCCCCCACCTCGCTCGCGCGCCGTCTGCTGGCCCGCCCCGAGCTGGGCGCGGTCGTCGGCGCGGTCGCCGTCTTCGTGTTCTTCTCCTTCGCCGCGGACAGCTTCCTGCGGGCCTCCAGCCTGAGCACCGTGCTGTACTCGGCCTCCACCATCGGGATCATGGCGGTGCCGGTGGCCCTGCTGATGATCGGCGGCGAGTTCGACCTGTCGGCCGGCGTGATGGTCACCACCTCGGCGCTGGTCAGCTCGATGTTCAGCTACCAGATGACCGCGAACGTGTGGGTCGGTGTCCTGGTGTCCCTGGTGGTCACCCTGGCCATCGGCTTCTTCAACGGGTTCATGCTGACCCGCACCAAGCTGCCGAGCTTCATCATCACGCTCGGCACCTTCCTGATGCTGACCGGCCTGAACCTCGGCTTCACCAAGCTCATCAGCGGATCCGTCTCCACCAAGAGCATCGCCGACATGGAGGGCTTCTCCTCCGCGCGGGCCCTGTTCGCCTCCGAGTGGAACATCGGCTCGGTCACCCTCAAGGTCACCATCCTGTGGTGGTTCGCCCTGGTCGCCGTCGCGACCTGGATCCTGCTGCGCACCCGCGCCGGGAACTGGATCTTCGCGGTGGGCGGCGGCGCCGACGCGGCCCGCGCGACCGGCGTACCCGTCGTGAAGACCCGCATCGGGCTCTACATGGGCGTCGCGCTCTGCGCCTGGATCTCCGGGCAGCACATCCTCTTCTCGTTCGACGTGGTGCAGTCCGGCGAGGGCGTCGGCAACGAGTTCCTCTACATCATCGCGGCCGTCATCGGAGGCTGTCTGATGACGGGCGGCTACGGCTCGGCCATCGGCTCGGCGGTCGGCGCCTTCATCTTCGGCATGACCAGCAACGGCATCGTGTACGCCCAGTGGAACCCGGACTGGTTCAAGTTCTTCCTCGGCGCGATGCTGCTGCTCGCCACGCTGCTCAACGCATGGGTCCGCAAGCGGGCGGAGGCGAAGTGATGACCGACAGCGCGACCAAGGCCGTGCCCGACGGCGCGACCGCCCTCGTCAGGCTGACCGACGTCAGCAAGTTCTACGGCAACATCAAGGCCCTCCAGGGGGTCTCCCTGGAGGTGTCCGCCGGCGAGATCACCTGTGTCCTCGGCGACAACGGCGCCGGCAAGTCCACCCTCATCAAGATCATCGCGGGACTGCACCGGCACGACGCCGGCACCTTCGAGATCGAGGGAGAGGAGACCGTGCTGGCCAACCCGCGCGCGGCCCTCGACCACGGCATCGCCACCGTCTACCAGGACCTCGCCGTGGTCCCGCTGATGCCGGTCTGGCGGAACTTCTTCCTCGGCTCCGAGCCCACCAAGGGCCGGGGCCCCTTCCGCCGCCTCGACGTGGACCTCATGCGCGCGACCACCCGGGCCGAGCTGCTCCGGATGGGCATCGACCTGCGGGACGTGGACCAGCCCATCGGCACCCTGTCCGGCGGCGAGCGCCAGTGCGTGGCCATCGCCCGGGCCGTGTACTTCGGCGCGAAGGTCCTCGTCCTGGACGAGCCCACCGCGGCCCTCGGCGTCAAGCAGTCCGGCGTGGTCCTGAAGTACGTCGCCGCCGCCCGCGACGCGGGCCTCGGGGTGGTGTTGATCACGCACAACCCGCACCACGCCTACCTGGTCGGCGACCGTTTCGTACTCCTGAAGCGGGGCACCATGGCGGGCAGCCACACCCGCGACTCGATCACCCTCGACGAACTCACCCGACAGATGGCGGGCGGGTCCGAGCTCGACGAACTGAGCCACGAACTGGAGCGAGTGGCAGAATCGGGAGCGGACGGGCCGCCGTCCGGGGCAGCCGACCCGGCTCCCCCCACCCCGCGGACCACGAGGGACGACACGACTCGATGAGCACGTACCGGGACTTCTCGCTCGCCCACCGGGGGTCGGCGCGGGGCACCGTCCTGCGGACCGTCGGGACCCGTGAGCGCCGGTCGCTGCTGACCGCCCCGCGGGTCCCCACCGTCGGCATCGACATCGGCGGCACCAAGGTCATGGCCGGGGTGGTGGACGCGGACGGGGTCATCCTGGAGAAGATCCGGGCCGAGACCCCCGACAAGTCCAAGAGTCCCAAGGTCGTCGAGGACACCATCGTCGAGCTGGTCCTGGACCTCTCCGACCGCCACGACGTGCACGCGGTGGGCATCGGCGCGGCCGGCTGGGTGGACGCCGACCGCTCCCGCGTCCTGTTCGCCCCGCACCTCGCCTGGCGCGACGAGCCGCTGCGCGACGCCCTCCAATCCCGGCTCGCCGTCCCGGTCATGGTCGACAACGATGCCAACACCGCGGCCTGGGCCGAGTGGCGCTTCGGCGCCGGACGCGGCGAGGACCATCTCGTCATGATCACGCTGGGCACCGGCATCGGCGGCGCCATCCTCGAAGGCGGCCAGGTCAAGCGCGGCCGCTACGGGGTGGCCGGCGAGTTCGGGCACATGCAGGTCGTCCCCGGCGGCCACCGCTGCCCCTGCGGCAACCGCGGCTGCTGGGAGCAGTACAGCTCCGGCAACGCCCTGGTCCGCGAGGCGCGCGAGCTGGCCGCGGCCGACTCCCCGGTCGCCTACAACATCATCGCCAAGGTCGGCGGCAACGTCCACGAGATCACCGGCCCGCTCATCACCGAGCTGGCCCGCGAGGGCGATGCCATGTGCATCGAGCTCCTCCAGGACATCGGCCAGTGGCTGGGCGTCGGCATCGCCAACCTCGCCGCCGCCCTCGACCCCTCCTGCTTCGTCATCGGCGGCGGCGTCAGCGCCGCCGACGACCTGCTCATCGGACCCGCCCGGGACGCGTTCCGGCGCCACCTCACCGGCCGCGGCTACCGCCCCGAGGCCCGGATCGCGAAGGCCCAGCTCGGCCCGGAGGCCGGCATGGTCGGCGCCGCCGACCTCTCCCGACTCGTCGCCCGGCGCTTCCGCCGGGCCACCCGCCGCCGGGTGGAGCGGTACGAGCGCTACGCGCAACTGGGCCGCCGTGACCTCGGCGGCGCCAAGGACCGGGAGCAGGAACAGCAGTGACCCCGCCCACCCTGCCCCACCAGGCTCCCGCTCCCGACGCGGAAGGCAGACCGCGGCCCCCGGCCGAGGACCGCCGACACGTGGTCCGGCGCCGCTGGATCACCGCGATCATCATCGTGCTGCTGATCGGGGTCCCCGCGGGCTACCTCGCGGTGTCCGCCCAGCAGAGCCGCCAGAGCGGCCGCGACAAGGCCGCCAAGGTCGGTGCGGTCCACGTGCGCCCGGCCTGGCCCTCCAAGGTCCAGCGCAGCATCTACGAGGTGCCGATCCCCGATCAGGCCTCGGCCGTCGGCTACCTGGAGACCAACAACTGGCACACCAGCCGGCTCTACACCGAGTTCGCCCTCACCCCCGCGCAGTTGGACACCTTCCTGGCCGACGCGGGCACCCGTCGGGAGGCGTTGACCCGGGGGGTGTCGATCTCCGATCACGACGCCCGGATCGCCGGCTGGAACTGGAAACCGGACCATTCGTGGTTCGGCACCACCCTGGACGCCAAGGAACCCCGCCCCACCAGGGACATCACCGTCGACCTGAGCGACCCCGCGGTCCCCAGGGTGTACGTGGTCTCCACCGCCATCCCGTAGCCGGGTCCGCGCGCCGCTAGCCTGGGATCATGAAGCTCACCAAGCGGCTCCACTCCTGCGTCCAGTTGGAGAAGGACGGGCGCGTGCTCGTCATCGACCCGGGCGCCTTCAGCGAACCCGACGCCGGCCTGGGGGCCGACGTCCTGCTGGTCACGCACGAGCACCCCGACCACTTCGAGGAGGGCCGGCTGCGCGCCGCCCTCGAAGCGAACCCCGCCGCCGAGCTGTGGACCCTGCGCAGCGTCGCCGAGAAGCTGGCCCCGGCCCATCCCGGCCGGGTGCACACGGTGGGGCACGGGGACGCCTTCACCGCGGGCGGTTTCGAGGTGCGGGCCTACGGCGAGCTGCACGCCGTGATCCACCCGGACATCCCCCGGGTCACCAACGTCGGGTTCCTGGTCGACGGTTCGCTCTTCCACCCCGGCGACGCGCTGACCGTGCCCGAGGCCCCCGTGGACACCCTGATGCTCCCGGTGCACGCGCCCTGGAACAAGGTCTCCGAGGTGATCGACTACCTCCGCGAGGTCAAGCCCCGGCGCGCCATCGACATCCACGACGCCTACCTCGCCGACCTGGCCCGGCCGATCTACGACCTGGCCCTGGACAACCTGGGCGGCACCGACCACGGCAGGCTCACCGCCGGGGAGGCCACGGACCTGTGACCGTCGGTGCCGGGCGGTAGGTTGGGTGGCATGCGTATCGCCACGTACAACGTCAATTCGATCACCGCCCGGCTGCCGCGCCTGCTGGCCTGGTTGGAGTCCTCCGGCACGGACGTCCTGTGTGTCCAGGAGACCAAGTGCTCCGCCGAGCAGTTCCCGCACGCGGAGCTCCGCGAGGCGGGTTACGAGGCCGCGGTCAACGCCACCGGCCGGTGGAACGGCGTGGCCCTGCTCTCCAAGGTGGGTCTCGACGACGTGGTGACGGGCCTGCCCGGCGGGCCCGACTACGAGGGCGTCCAGGAGCCCCGCGCCATCTCCGCCACCTGCGGCGGGGTGCGCGTCTGGTCGGTCTACGTGCCGAACGGCCGCGAGGTCGAGCACGACCACTACGGCTACAAGCTGGACTGGTTCCGCGCCCTGGCCGCCGCCGTCGCCGAAGATGCGGCCGGCCCCCGTCCGTTCGCGGTGCTCGGCGACTTCAACGTGGCGCCGACCGACGAGGACGTGTACGACCCGGCGGTCTTCGCGGGGCTCACGCACGTCACCCCCGCCGAGCGCGCCGCCCTGGAGGCGCTGCGCGAGGCCGGTCTCTCGGACGTCTTCCCGCGCGCGCTCAAGTACGACCGTCCGTACACGTTCTGGGACTACCGGATGCTCGCCTTCCCCAAGAACAGGGGCATGCGCATCGACCTGGCCTACGGGAACACCCCCTTCGTCAAGGCCGTCACCGACGCCTACGTGGACCGCGAGGAGCGCAAGGGCAAGGGCGCGTCCGACCACGCCCCGGTCGTGGTGGACCTGGACCTCTGATCCCTGCGCGCCCTGTGGCCGGCGGCGGATCCGGGTGCCAGGCTGGTTCGCATGAACATCCCCTTCCTGGACAACTGGCTGAACCGGAACGAGAAGGAACGGGGTGCGGGACTCGCCGCCGCCCTCGTGGATGATCCCGAGGGCGTCGCCGAGTTGTTCTCGGAGTGCGAGATGCTGCGCGCCCAGGCCCGCTCGGCAGGGCTCGAACTCGACGGGAGCCCGGCTTCGTTGGAGGCGCTCGACCAGCTGATGCCCCGCTGGCGACGGGATCCCGAGGCCGTGCCGTGGCTGGGCAACGACGCCGGCTTCTACCTCGGGACCGTGATCATCCGCACCATCCCGGGCACCGTCTGGCAGGTGTGGCCGAACGGGCAGCCGGTGATCCGGCTGGCCTCGGGCCGGGAGCTGAACGTGGTCGAGTCCGGGGTGTCGTGGGCGATGACCGGATCCCCGGAGTTGTCCCAGGCGTACGCCGAGGCCTCGGAGGGCTGATCTCCGGCGCCTTTATGCGGCATTTAGGCGTGTCGAGGCGAAGTGCCTTTCCACGGCTGGATAGTTTGCGCTGACCTCGACACACCGACAAGTGGGCAGGGCAGCGTATGGCCGTCGATCCGTTGATCGAGCTGCGGGACGTCAACAAGCACTTCGGGCAGTTGCACGTGCTCCAAGACATCAACCTCACCGTCGGCCGCGGGGAGGTGGTGGTGATCATCGGCCCCTCCGGTTCCGGCAAATCGACCCTGTGTCGGGCCATCAACCGGCTGGAGACCATCGAGTCGGGAGCGATCACGCTCGACGGGAAGCCGCTGCCGGCCGAGGGCAAGGAGCTGGCGGGACTGCGCGCCGAGGTGGGCATGGTCTTCCAGTCCTTCAACCTCTTCGCGCACAAGACCGTCCTCGCCAACGTCTCGCTCGCGCAGGTCAAGGTCAGGAAGCGCAAGAAGGACGAGGCCGACAAGCGCTCCCGCGAGCTGCTGGACCGGGTGGGCCTCGCCGACCAGGCCGAGAAGTACCCCGCCCAGCTCTCCGGCGGCCAACAACAGCGCGTGGCCATCGCCCGTGCCCTCGCCATGAGTCCCAAGGCCCTGCTCTTCGACGAGCCCACGTCGGCGCTCGACCCGGAGATGATCAACGAGGTGCTGGAGGTCATGCAGCAGCTGGCCGCGGAGGGCATGACCATGGTCGTGGTCACCCATGAGATGGGCTTCGCCCGCTCCGCCGCCAACCGCGTGGTGTTCATGGCCGACGGAAAGATCATCGAGGACCGCACCCCGGAGGACTTCTTCACCGCTCCCGAGAGCGACCGGGCCCGGGACTTCCTCTCCAAGATCCTCAAGCACTGAGGGGCCGGCCGTGACGCTCTCCCGTCGATCCCGTCGATCCCGCCTGCCCGGGGTCCTCCTCGCCCTCGCCCTGCTCGCCTCCGCGGTCGGCTGCGGCAAGGACGGCAGCCCACCCGTCAAGGGGCCCCAGCCGGAGGACCTGCCCACCTACAAGGTCGCCACCGACTTCACCCTGCCCGAGTCCCCGACCTGGCAGCGGGCCAAGAAGCGCGGGCACCTCGTCGTCGGCGCCAAGGAGGACCAGCCGTACATGGGGGAGAAGGACCCCGCGAGTGGCCGCTACTCCGGCTTCGACATCGAGATCGCCAAGATGATGTCCGCCTCCCTCGGCTTCGACCCCAAGACGATCGAGTTCAAGACGATCGCCTCCGCCAACCGCGAGACCGCCCTGCAGAACGGGCAGATCGACTACTACGTCGGCACCTACACGATCAACGACAACCGCAAGAAGCAGGTCGGCTTCGCCGGCCCCTACTTCATGGCCGGCCAGTCCCTCCTCGTGCGCAAGGACGAGAAGGACATCAAGGGCCCCGGGGACCTCGCCGGCAAGAAGGTCTGCTCGGCGGCGGGCTCCACCCCCTACCAGCGCCTCCAGAAGGAACACCCCGAGGCCGTGCTGGTCTCCTACGACACCTACTCCGTCTGCGTGGACAACCTGCTCACCTACCAGGTCGACGCCGTCTCCACCGACGACTCGATCCTCCTCGGCTACGCCGCCAAGGTCCCCGACGAACTGAAGGTCGTCGGCGAGCCCTTCTCCAAGGAGCCCTACGGGATCGGTGTCCCGCGCGGCGACAACGCCCTGCGCTTCGCCCTCGACGATGCCCTGGCGGAGAACGAGAAGAACGGCAACTGGAAGAAGGCGTACGAGGCCACGCTCGGCCTGTCCGGCGAGCCCGCCCCGACGCCACCACCCATCGATCGCTACCCGGCGAGCTGAGAGGAGCGGAGTCACCTCCATGGACGTACTCACCGAGAACTTCGCGATCTACGGCAAGGGATTCCTCGGGACCCTGCAACTCACCTTCTACGCCTCCCTCCTCGCCCTGGTCCTGGGCTTCGTGATGTGCTCCTTCCGGGTCGCGCCCGTCGGATCCTTCCGGGTCTTCGGCACGGTCTGGGTCACCGTGCTGCGCAACACCCCGCTCACCCTGCTGTTCTTCGCGGTGCTGCTGGGCCTGCCGCGCTTCGGCATCGTGCTGCCCTTCCAGCTCTTCGCGATCCTCGCGCTCGGCTGCTACACCTCCGCGTTCATCTGCGAGGTGCTGCGCTCCGGCATCAACACCGTGCCCAAGGGGCAGGGCGAGGCGGCCCGGAGCCTGGGGATGTCCTTCGACCAGACCCTCGGCACGGTGGTGCTGCCCCAGGCCTTCCGCTCCGTGATCCCGCCCATCGGTTCCACGCTGATCGCCCTCGCCAAGAACTCGGCCATCGCGGGCGCCTTCAGCGTCAACGAGCTGCTGGGCACCTACAAGACCCTCAACGAGCTGGGCTACAGCATCATCTGGACCTTCGTCTGGATCGCCGTGGGCTACCTGATCATCACCCTGTCCATCAGCGTTCTCTTCCACGTGCTCGAAAAGCGGTTCGGAGTCGCCCGATGACCGCGCACACGCTCCACGGGGACCTGGAGTCCAACGCCCTCTACGACATCCCCGGTCCTCGGGCCCGGCGCCGGCACTTCCTCTACGGGGTCGTCTCCACGGCGCTGATCCTGTTGGTGCTCGGCTGGATCCTCTACCTGCTCTTCGACACCGACCAGTTCACCGCCGCCAAGTGGACCCCCTTCGAGTACAAGGGCATCCAGGAACTGCTGCTCAGAGGGCTCGGAAACACCCTCAAGGCCTTCGCGTACGCCTCCGTGCTCTCGCTCGCGCTGGGCGCGGTGCTGGCCACCGGACGGATGTCGATCCACCGTCCGGTGCGCTGGCTCGCCACGCTGTGCGTGGAGTTCTTCCGGGCGATGCCCGTCCTGGTGATGATCTTCTTCATCTTCGTCGCGCTGAAGGTCCAGCCGCTGCCGGCGCTGGTGGCGGGGCTGACCCTCTACAACGGCTCGGTGTTGGCGGAGGTCTTCCGCACGGGGATCAACTCGGTCGAGAAGGGACAGCGCGAGGCCGCGTACGCCCTGGGCATGCGCAAGACCCAGGTGATGACCTTCGTCCTGGCCCCGCAGGCGGTCCGGGCGATGCTGCCCACGATCATCAGCCAGCTCGTGGTGGCCCTGAAGGACACCTCGCTGGGCTACCTGATCACCTACGAGGAGTTCCTGCACGCGGGCAAGCTGATCGCCTCGAACCTGGACTACGACCTGCCGTTCATCCCGGTCGTCATGATCATCTCTCCCATCTACATCGGCATGTGCATGCTGCTGTCCTGGTTCGCCACCTGGGTGGCGCGACGGCAGCGGCGCAATCCGAAGACCGAGGCGGTCACCGTCGCCCCGGCCGAACCGGGAACGGCGCTGCCGGGCGGACGCACGTAGTCCGCCCGCGGCCCGAAGAGCCAACCCGCCCGGCGGCAGCCGCGGTCACTGCTCGCGCAGCGGCACCGAGACGTACGAGGGATCGGTGCGCGGCGAGGAGAAGGTCAGCTGCGCGCCGGTGGGGTTGTGCTCGATGTAGAGCGGGTCGACGGTGTCCACGACCAGGGCGAGCCGATGGCCGGCCGGGACGTCGTAGGCGGTGGAGAAGAGGTCGAGGTCCACCCCGAAGGCCTGGTTGGGGGTCTTCCCGTGGAAGGTGTACGGGGCGTTGCTGACCAGCTTGCCGAGGCCGAGCGGGCCGACGTCGTAGAGGTAGGCGACGAAGGTGCCGTCCGCCTTGGTGGGCGTGACGGTGGTGTGCACCTTGACCGTGCCGCGGACCCTGCGGACAGCGTCGTGGCGGTCCGACTGCCAGACGGCCGCGAAGGCGCGGGGGAGGAGCGGGATGGAGGCGACCGGGGGCGCCTTGACGAACTGGTCGAGGATGCTGGAGAGGAAGAGGGTGCCGCCGTTGGCGCCGGAGTCGACGTTGGCGAACACGTGCTCGCTGTCGGAGAGCGGCAGCCGCTGCGTTCCGCCCGAGCCGACCGACTTCCAGTCGGGGTAGCCCTCGTAGCCTTCGGTGCTGCGGGACTTGATCTGTACCGGGGCCTCGGAGTCCACGCCGTTGCGCTCACCCTTGAGGTAGCGGTCGAACCAGCGGTGCGCGTTGGTCCAGGTGTCGTTGGGCAGCCCGAACAGGCCGGTGGCCTCGGCGGTGGCGTGGTCGCCGGGACGGAACTCCAGGCGCTTGGGGCCGGTCAGCTTCTCGAAGAAGTCCGCGTACTGGTTGGGCGGGAAGATGGTGTCCCCCCAGGCGTTGCCCAGCATGATCGCGGCGCCGTTGGAGTTGATGCGGTCCACCTCGTAGGCGGCGGAGCGCTTCTTGCCCCAGTCGATCATCTGCTGTTCGCGATCCAGCCGGGAGTCGAGGAAGTCGTCCAGGATCTGCTGGAGTTCGGGGCCGGGGCGGCCGGTGATCCGCCCGGCGACGCCGAGCATCCCGGCCGCCTGGCGGTGCTGGGTGCGGCCGGAGTAGATCGACTCGACGATGTCGGCCCAGCCGCTGAGCGCGACCACTGCCTTGATCCGGGGGTCGCGGGCCGAGGCGAGCAGGCTGATGCCCGCGCCGTAGGAGACCCCGCCGAGACCGACGCGTGCGGCGTCGGCCGGGGTGTTGGCGAGGGCCCAGTCGATGACGGCGGAGACGTCGGCGGTGTCCGCGGGACCGGCCGTCTCGATCTGCCCGCCGGAGAGCCAGAAGCCGCGGGAGGTGTAACTGACCACGACGTAACCGGAGTCGGCGAGCTTCTTGGCCTGCGCGACGTACTCGATCTGCGGCAGGCCCCAGCTGGTGGGCAGCACGATCAGCGGGTACTTCGCGCCGGCCCCGGCGCCCGCGGGAGTGAAGACGTTGCCCTTGAGGGTGATGCCGCCGGAGCCGGGGATGTCGTGGAAGCGCAGTTCCGACGAGGCGTCGGAGGTGGCGGTGGGCCCGGTGACGGGCGCCGCCTGGGCCTGGTGGGGGGCCAGGCCCAGGGCGGTCGCCGCGAGCACGGCCGCCACGGTCGCTGCGGCCGCCGCGGTGCTGGTGGTGCGGACCATCTGTCGCTCCTCGCGTACGCCGGTGTCAAAGTGACCCGACGGTAACGGGAGGGGCTTACCGTAGGTAACCCGTGGGTAAGTTACGTACGAGTAACGATTGGCTGAAGTTCAACGCACCGGCCCGCGGCGGAGGGTGTCGCGTGGTCAGCCGCTCTGCGGCGCGCCGTTCAGCGCGCTCTTGGCCTTCCACTCGTCCCAGGACAGGTTCCACTCGCCGTACCCGTTGCCGATGTCCGCACGCCCCTTGGAACCGCTGCCGACGACCTCGAAGGGATCCCCGACCTGCGCCTGCTCGTAGAACGCCGCCGCGTTGGCGTCGCTCATGCCCACGCAGCCGGAACTGGCGTTGGCCCTGCCGAAGTTGGCGCTGTTCCACGGGGCGGCGTGCGCGTACATGCCCGACCAGGTCAACCGCATCGAGTAGTCGACCATCTTGTCGTAGGAGTCGCCCAGGCCCACCGTCTGGGAATCCATCCGGATGGTGCCCTCCTTCGCCATCACCACCATGGTCCCGGACCAGGAGGCCTTCTGACCGCCCGGGGTGCCGGCCGAGATCGGAATGGTCTTCACGACCTGGCCGCCCTCGGTGACCGCCAGCTTCCGGGTGTCGAGATCCACCTTGATCCGACGGTCCTTTCCGATCTTGAACTCGGTGGAGTAGTCCTTGGCGAACAGTCCGCCGCCCGCTCCGGAGTCGACGCCGTTCAGGTTCATCTCGACCTTCACGTCGGTGCCGGACTTCCAGAACTCCTTCGGGCGCCAGTCCACCCGGTCATTGCCGGAATAGTCCTTGAACCAACCCCAGGAACCCTCGGTGTTGTTCGACGTGGTGACCTTCAGGTGCTTCTCCACCTCGGCCTTGTTCTTCACCGGGTTGTCGAACACGATCGAGACGGGCTGCGCCACACCCACGACCGGGGTGACCCTGCCCGGATTGATCGTGACCTTGTTCACCTTGTCGGCCGCGGACGTCTTGAAACGGGCTTCCGCGCTCTGGCTCTCCGCGTTCTGCGCCTCGACCCGGTACTCGGACCCCGGCGACGCGTTGCGCTCCGACGTCCAGGTCCGGCCGTCGGCGGCTATCCGGCCGGCCAGTTCACCGCCCTTGCCGTCCGTCACCTTCACCCGGGCGAGCCTGCCGTCCGCGACGGTCACCGTGACCGGTTGACCTGCCTTCACCTCGCCGCCCGTCAGGTTGACCGAGATCGCCATGGCGGCCTTCTCGCCCTTCCCCGGCTTGCCGTCATCGGCCCCGGCGGAACCGGAACCGCCCCCGCAGGCGGTCAGTGCGAGGGCCGCCAGCGCGGCGGCGCCGGCCAGAGCGGCGGTTCGACCGCGCGCCCGCGTGAGGTGACGGCGCGACAGGTCGATACGGCGTGTGCGGCTCAACGGAAACCCCTCCGAAGTAATGATCGTCCGTAAAGGGAGAGTGCGTGCGGGGGTCCCGGGTTGCGGATTTCGCGAGAAAGATCGGCCACGGGCATGTGACATGGACCGCAGCGAATCCGGCAACCGAATGCCGGTTCCCGATCGGGAACCGAGCGGCGGAATGGGCGGACGTCCTTCCGGGCCCGGGTGAAAGGACTTTCGGCCCTCACCTCACGCACCCCCCGGCTCCGGCGGACGAAGAATGCGCCGACAACGCGGCGGCCCGATTCCCGCCGGGTCCGCGGCCCCCTCGCCCCTCGCCCCACCCACCGGATCCGATGGGTACGACGCCCGCGGGGTACCCTCCCCCCTCGACCTCGGCGAACACACGTTCACCGCCGGTCGGATCGCCGAAGCACCAGGCAAGCGGGAGAGACCCTTGAACGGACACGACAGCACCGCGCGCGACCGGGCCCTCGCGGCCCCCCGTGCCCACCGGTGAGCGCCCCCACCGAGACGAGACCGGCGCCGGGCGGCGCTCCGGCGGCGCCCGCCAAGAGCTCCGTGCTGCGCAGCGGTGCGCTGATGGCCGCCGGTTCGATCGTCTCGCGCGCCACCGGCTTCGTCCGTTCCGCCGTGGTCGTCGCCGCGCTCGGAACCCACTTCCTCGGTGACGGCTACGCCGTCGCCAACACCATCCCCAACATCGTGTACATCCTGCTGATCGGCGGCGCGCTCAACGCCGTCTTCGTCCCCGAACTGATCAAGGCGGCCAAACGCCACGAGGACGGCGGCGTCGCCTACACGGACCGACTGCTGACCGTCTGCGTCCTCGCGCTCCTCGCGCTCACCGCCGCCGCGGTCCTCGCCACGCCGTGGATCGTCCGGGCCTACGCGCCCGCCGGCTACAGCGCGGCCCAACTGGACACCACCGTGGCCCTGGCCCGGTTCTGCCTCCCGCAGATCCTCTTCTACGGGCTGTTCACCCTGCTCGGGCAGGTGCTGAACGCCCGGGGCCGGTTCGGGGCGATGATGTGGACCCCGATCCTCAACAACCTCGTCCTCATCGCCGTCTTCGGTTTCCACCTGTACGTGTCCGTCGGCGGGGACGAGGTGCTGAGCGCGTCCGAGACCCGACTGCTCGGCATCGGCACCACCGCCGGCATCGTCGTCCAGGCACTCGCCCTGATCCCGTCGCTGCGCGCGGCCGGCTTCCGCTGGCGCCCCCGCTTCGACTGGCGCGGCAGCGGCCTCACCCGCCCGCTGCGCAACGCGGGCTGGCTCGTCGCCCTGGTCCTCACCAACCAGTTCGCCTACTGGGTCGTCACCCTGCTCTCCACCACCGCCGGTCAACTGGCCGACGACTCCGGGGTCGCGGGCGGCGCCGGCTACGTCGCCTACAGCAACGCCTACCAGCTGTGGGTGGTGCCGCAGGGCATCGTCACCGTCTCGCTGGTCACCGCCCTGATGCCCCGGATGAGCGCCTCGGCCTCCGACGGGGACCACGCCGCCGTCCGCCGCGACGTCTCGTACGCACTGCGCTCCAGCGCCGCCCTCGTCGTGCCCGCCGCCGCGATCTTCGCCGCCCTCGCCCCCTGGGTGACGGCGAGCGTCCTCCAGTACGGGCAGGTGGGGCCCGCCGACAGCGAGGTCATCGCCGGCATCCTCATGGCCTTCGCGCCCGGCCTGGTCGCCTTCTCGGCCCAGTACGTGCTCGCCCGCGGCTTCTACGCGCTCTCCGACACCCGGACCCCGTTCTTCCTGAACCTGGTCATCGTCGTGCTCACCGCGTCGCTGGCCTACACCGCCCACGCCCTGCTCCCGCCGCGTTGGGTCGTCACCGGCATCGCCGGCGCCACCTCCCTCGCCTACCTGGCGGGCGCCGCGGTCACCGCGTACGCCCTCGCCCGCCGGCTGGGCCCGCGCGCGGAGACCCCCGCCGGGGCCCGGACCACGGCGCTGCGCACCCACCTGCGGCTGCTTCTGGCCTGCGTGCCGGCGGCGGCCGCCGGATACGGGGCGGCCCTGGCGTGTGACGGGTTCGGCAGATTCGCCGCCGTCGGAGCGGGAACCGCGGCGCTCGCCCTGGTCGTCATCCTTCTCGCAGGGCCGCTGCGCCTGACGGAGATCACCGACCTGCTTGAATCCCTCCGCCGGAGAACGGGCCGGTAGGGGGAGGAAGGCACCCGAACCGCACTGGATACTGATCGGATGCCACGCGTACTGCTGATCGAGGACGACCCTTCCATCCGGGAAGGGGTCGCCCTCGGCCTTCGCCGCAGAGGCCACGAGGTGAGCACCGCCGAGACCGGGGAGGACGGCCTGGCCCTGATGGCCGGCTTCCGCCCCGAGCTGGTGCTCCTCGACCTCATGCTGCCGGGCATCAACGGAGTCCAGGTCTGCCGTCGCATCCGTGAGACCAGCCAGGTCCCCGTCATCATGCTCACCGCGCGCGGCGACGACTTCGACATCGTCGTCGGCCTGGAGGCGGGCGCCGACGACTACGTCGTCAAGCCCGTCCGCACCGAGATCATCGAGGCCCGGGTCCGGGCCGTGTTGCGGCGCCTGGTCGCCCCGACCGACGGCCGCGCCGGGATCGAGCTGCACGGTGAGCTCGCCGTCGACCGCGCAGGTCTGACCGTCGCGAAGAACGGCACGCACGTCCCGCTGGCCCCCAGCGAACTCAAACTGCTGCTGCACCTGTCGGCCGCCCCCGCGCAGGTCTTCTCCCGCCGGCAACTGCTGGAGTACGTGTGGGAGCACAGCTACCACGGTGACGCCCGCCTCGTAGACGCCTGCGTCCGGCGCCTGCGCCACAAGATCGAGGACCCGGACGCCGCCCCCCGCTACATACAGACCGTGCGGGGCTTCGGCTACCGCTTCGGTCCCCTCTAGGGCGCCCGGTGGGACGCATCGCCCCGCTCGGCCTGCGGACCCGGTTGATCGCCGCCTTCCTGCTGGTCGCCGCGATCTGCGCGGTGACCACGGCCGCGCTGACGTACCAACAGGCCCGCACCGCGATCCTCAAGCAGACCCAGGACACCGCCGTCAGCACCCTGCGCGACCAGATCGACAACCAGGCGGTCCAACTGCCCTTCGACCGGCCGCAGCTCCAGAGCATGGTCACCGAACTGGGCCGGCGCGGCAAACCCCACTCCTGGGTGGTGTACGGCGAGTACGGCGACCTGAAGGCGACCTCGAACAACCCGGGCGGCCCCCTCGCGTCACCCCTCGTCGGCGAGGGGTTCCGCGAACAGATACGCCACACCCGCTCGGGCGCCTTCCAACGGGTCCGGGACGGCGAGGGCAACGCCATGCTCGCCGTCGGGATGCCCGCCGTCTTCGTCCACGACGGGTCCAACCGACCCACCGGCGCCGTCTTCTACGCCGTGATGCCCCTGAACACCGAGGAGCAGACCGTCAGCGCGATGGTCGACGCCGCCCAACAGGGCGCCGTCCCGGGCCTGGCCATCGCCGTCGTCCCCGCCCTGCTCGCCGCCCGCAGCGTACTGCGCCCCGTACGCCGACTGCGCACCGCGGCCCAGCAGATGGGCCGGGGACAACTGGACACCCGGATCGAGGTCAGGGGAGCGGACGAGCTCGCCGGACTCGCCCGGACCTTCAACGAGACGGCCGGCGCGCTGGAACGCTCCGTGGAGGAACTGCGGCAGGCCGAGGTCCGCGCCCGCCGGTTCGCCTCCGACGTCTCCCACGAACTGCGCACCCCCCTCGCCGGGATGCTCGCCGTCACCGAGGTGCTCGACGAGGACGCCGAGAGCCTCGACCCCGACACGGCCAAGGCCCTGCGGCTGATCAGCGCCGAGACCGGCAAACTCGCCGTGCTCGTCGAGGACCTCATGGAGATCTCCCGGTTCGACGCCCGCGCGGCCGAGCTCAACCTCGACGACGTCGACGTCGCCGAGGCCGTGGGCAAGACCCTGGAACGACGCCACTGGGACGACGACCGGGTGAGCGCCGAACTGCCCCCGCGAGTCCGTGCCCGGCTCGACCCGCGCCGCTTCGACGTGATCCTCGCCAACCTCGTCGGCAACGCCCTGCGGCACGGCGGCGCCCCGGTCCGGATCACCGTCACCGCCCCGCCCCGCCCCGACGGCGACCGCCTGGTGATCGAGGTGGCCGACAGCGGGCCCGGCATCGCCCCCGAGGTACTGCCGCACATCTTCGACCGGTTCTTCAAGGCCGACGCGGCCCGGACCCGGTCCGCCGGCAGCGGCCTCGGACTCGCCATCACCCTGGAGAACGTCCGTCTGCACGGCGGCACCCTGCACGCCGCCAACGGCGCCGACGGCGGGGCCGTCTTCACCCTCGACATGCCCCTGGAGGCCCGCGCGTGACCCCCGTACGCAGGGCCGTCGCCATCCTGGCCGCGCCGCTGACGCTGCTCACCGCGTGCGGGATCAAGGACACCCCCGTCGTGGAGATCGGCCGGCCCGGGGTGCTCACGGTCGCCGCCCCGCCCGACGCCGGCCTGCTGTACTTCGTCCTGCCCGACGGGCGCCTCGCACCGGTCCCGATCGCCGACGGGCCCGCGTACGGGCCGGGCGCCATGATCACCCTGTTGATGAACGGCCCCGACCCCGCGGCGAAGGCGGTCGGGCTGCACACCGAACTGCCCTCCTCGAACGCCCCGGGCAAAATCGACGGACGCCCGCTGACGCAGATGACCGGGGAGAGGTCCGTCCGGGTCCGACTGCCGTTCCCGGTGCGACCCCTGTCCGAGGCGGCCCGCCGCCAGGTGATGTGCACCGTCGTCTCCTCCGCCGGGATCCCGGCGGACGCCGAGGTCACCCTGGCCGGCCCCGACAGCGTCCTGGCACCCGATCACTGCGGGTTCTAGGAGGTCCCCTCGGATCGTGTCGCGCCGTCGGGTTCCGTCCTCTTGCGAGGCACGCGCCCCGACCGGCACCGTGACCCCATGGCCCCCGCCCCCACGCACGGCGACGCGGACGTCCCCGACGTCTTCGACCCCCGCCTGTACGCCGAAGACATCCCGTACCGGCGCTACCGGCTGCTCCGCGACCGGCACCCCGTCGCCCGGCAGGCCGAACCGGAGGTCCTCGGCTGGCCCGCGGGACCCGGCTTCTGGGCCGTCACCCGGCACGCCGACGTCGTACGGGTCCTGCGCGAACACGCCACGTACTCCTCGTGGCTCGGCGCCACCCAGATCCGCGACCCCGACCCCGCCGACCTGCCCTTCCTGCGCCGCACCATGCTCAACCAGGACCCTCCCGGGCACGGCCGGCTGCGACGGCTCGTCGCCCGCGCCTTCACCCCCGCCCGCGTCGACGCCTTCGCGGGCCGGGTGCGCGAGCGGGCCCGGACGCTGCTGCGCGCCGCCCGCGAAGGCGCCGAGGACGGGACCGCCGACCTGGTGTCCGCGGTGACCGACGAGTACGCGCTGCTCAACCTGACCGACCTGATGGGCATCCCGGCCGCCGACCGCGGCCTGCTCCTGGAGTGGACCGTACGGGTCATCGGCTACCAGGACCCCGACGACACCCCCGCACCGCTGCTCGGCCCGGACGGGAAACCCCTCAACCCCCGCTCCCCGGCACTGCTGGGCGAGATGTTCGGGTACGCCCGCGAACTGGCCGCCCACAAGCGGGCGCATCCGGGCGACGACGTGATGACCGCCCTCGCTGAAGCCGAACTGGAGCCGGCCGAACTGGAGATGTTCTTCTTCCTGTTGACCGTCGCGGGCAACGACACCGTACGCAGCGCCGCGCCCGGCGGCCTGCTCGCCCTGGCCCGCGACCCGGACGGCTATCGACGGCTCGCCGCGGGCGACGTGCCCATGCACCGGGCCGTGGACGAACTCCTGCGCGTCCACCCGCCCGTGCTCAGCTTCCGCCGCACCGCCTCCGTGGACACCGAACTCGGCGGGCAGCGGATCCGCGCCGGAGACAAGGTGGTGGTCTTCCACGCCTCCGCCAACCACGACGAGCGGGTCTTCACCACACCCGAACGGCTCGACCTCGGACGCGCGCACAACCCGCACGTCTCCTTCGGCGACGGACCACACGTCTGCCTGGGAGCCCACTTCGCCCGGCTCCAACTGCGCATCCTCTACGAGGAGTGGCGCACGCTGATGCCCCCGCCCGAGTCCGCCGGGCCGCCGCGCCGGCTGGTCTCGAACTTCATCAACGGGATCACGCGGCTGCCGATGCGGGTGTCCGGGCCGACCGGGTGACATCCGCCAACAGTTCCGCCACGTCCGGCCCGTAGGCGTCGGAGTTGACCACCTTGAGCACGACGCAGAAGGAGTCGCCGCCGAACTTGCGGGCCAACTCGCGGTGATTGCGCGCCAGATAGCGGGCGCCCGCCTGGTTGCTGATCGCGGTCTGTCCGGAGATCAGGAACACGGGCCTGGTCCCCGGTCCCGTCGTCAGCCGGGCCAGCACCACGTGGTCCACCAGGCCCTTGTTCCAGCGGTACGTCTCGTCGCCGACGACGATGGCGCCGCGGTCGGGACCCGCCTCCGTGCTGACGTCCACCCGGATGCCCGGCAGCATCGACCCCAGGTGGGCGGCCGTCCGCGCGTTGGAGACGGGACCGCCGACACAGAACTCGGCCCGCTCTCCGAAGCCTTGGCGGACCGTGTCCTGGGAGACGATCTGAAGGTTCGCGCCGCAGTCCTTGATCAGGGCGGATATCTCCAACAGCGCGAAGGCGTCGTTGCGATGCACCGACCCCTCGGTGCCACCCATCTGTCGGCCGACCACGAACAGACAGTCGGAGCCCGAGGGCAGCCCGAAGAAGGCCTGCTTGCGGCGGAGCGTGCGGCGCCACAGGTAGGTGCGGGCGAACCAGCCGAAGCCGCCGCTGATGGCCGTGGCCATCACGCCGAGCACGATGTTGCGCACGTCGTCGTTCATGGCGCGGATGTTAACCCGAGCGAGGCCGTCCTGACGCGGGGGGCGCGGTGAAGTTAGAGTGCCGGCCTGGGCCTGTGGCACGGGGTCTGACAGGCCGTCGACTGGAGGTACGGATGCGTCGTCCCGCCGCACGTCAATGGGCGCTGGTCGCCCTCGTCGGAGCACTGGTGTCCACCGGGGCGGCGGCGCCACCGTCGGCGCCGGCGGGCGGTGCCCCCGCGAAGGTCCCGGTGGCCGTCGGCCACGGCGGTGCGGTGGCCAGCGTCGACGCCGACGCCAGCGCCGCCGGCATCGCCGTCCTGCGCTCCGGCGGCAACGCGGTGGACGCGGCGGTCGCCACCGCCGCCGCGCTCGGCGTCACCGAGCCGTACTCCGCCGGGATCGGCGGCGGCGGGTACCTCGTGTACTACGACGCCAAGACCCGTCGGGTGCACACCATCGACGGTCGGGAGACCGCCCCGGCGACGGCGGACGCCGGCCTGTTCCAGGAGAACGGCGTCCCCATCCCCTTCGCCGAGGGCCAGACCAGCGGGCGCGGGGTCGGCGTCCCCGGCACCCCGGCGACCTGGAAGAGCGCCCTCGACGCCTGGGGTTCGCGGCCACTGGGTCAACTGTTGCGCCCGGCAGAGAAGTTGGCCCGTGAAGGGTTCGCCGTGGACGCCACCTTCCGGGCCCAGACCGAACTGAACCAGGACCGCTTCAAGGACTTCCCGGCCACCGCGAAGCTCTTCCTGCCCGGCGGCTCCCTGCCGGTGGTCGGCTCCACCTTCAAGAACCCCGACCTCGCCGCCACCTACGCCGAACTCGGCCGCAAGGGCACCGGGGCGCTCTACCGGGGCCCGATCGCCGAGGACATCGTGCGGGCCGTCCGCAAGCCCCCGGTGGACCCCGCCGCCACCCGCGTGGTCCGCCCCGGCGACCTGACCACCGGCGACCTGCGCGCGTACGCCACCAAGCGGCAGGCCCCGACCCGGGTGGGCTACCGGGGCCTGGACGTCTACAGCATGGCCCCGTCCTCCTCGGGCGGCACCACCGTCGGCGAGGCGCTCAACATCCTGGAGCGCACCGACCTGGGCTCGCTCTCCGAGGCGCAGTACCTGCACCGGTTCATCGAGGCGTCCCGGATCTCCTTCGCGGACCGGGGCCGCTGGGTCGGCGACCCGGCCGCCGAGGACGTGCCGACGCGGGAACTGCTCTCGCAGCGGTTCGCCGACAGCCGCGCCTGCCTCGTCAAGCCCGGCCAGACGCTGACCAGCCCGCTGGCCCCCGGCGACCCGCGCAATCCGGTGCCCTGCGCCACCACGGGCAAGGCCGCCCCGACCACGTACGAAGGGGAGAACACCACGCACCTGACGGTCGCCGACCGCTGGGGCAACGTGGTGTCGTACACGCTGACCATCGAGTCCACCGGCGGCAGCGGGATCACCGTCCCGGGCCGAGGCTTCCTGCTCAACAACGAGCTGACCGACTTCTCCTTCGCCCCGGCCGCCCCCGGCGTCCCCGACCCGAACCTGCCCGGCCCCGGCAAGCGACCGCGTTCGTCGATGGCCCCGACCATCGTGTTGGAGCACGGCCGACCGGTGCTGGCCGTGGGCTCCCCGGGCGGTGCCACCATCATCACCACCGTGCTGCAGACCCTGCTCGGACACCTGGACCGCGGACTGCCGCTGGTCGACGCCATCGCGGCGCCGCGGGCCAGCCAGCGCAACCAGACGACGACCGAGCTTGAGCCGGGCCTGTGGAACAGTCCGGTGCGCGCCGAACTGGAGGCGATCGGCCAGGGGTTCCGGCAGAACCCGGAGATCGGCGCCGCCACCGGCGTGCAGCGGCTGCCGGACGGCCGCTGGCTGGCCGCGGCCGAGACCAGCAGGCGGGGCGGCGGCGCGGCGATGGTCGTCAACCCGCACGGCCGCCCGTAAGCCGTCTCTCGCGGATCGTGCCGGTGCCACCGGCCCCCGCGGATCGTGCCGGGCCGCGGGGGCCGGCCCGGCACGTCACGGGGTGGTCAGGATCCTGGGGCCGCCGGCGGTGATCGCGACCGTGTGCTCCGCGTGCGCGGCGCGACTGCCGTCCACGGTCCGCAGGGTCCAGCCGTCGGCGTCGCAGGTGTAGTCGTCGGTGCCTCCCGCGATCACCATCGGTTCGATCGCGAGGACCATGCCGGCGCGCAGCCTCATGCCGCGCCCGGCGGGACCCTCGTTGGGCACGCCGGGATCCTCGTGCATGGAGCGGCCGATGCCGTGCCCGCCGAACCCGTCCGGTATGCCGTAACCGGCGCCGCGGCAGACCGTGCCCACGGCGTGGGCGATGTCGCCGATCCTGTTGCCGGGCACGGCGGCGGCGATGCCCGCGGCCAGCGCGGCCTCGGCGGTCTCGATCAGTCGCAGGTCGGCCGGGCGGGCCCGGCCGACCGTGAAGCTCACCGCGGCGTCCCCGGCCCAGCCGCCCAGCTTCGCGCCGAAGTCGACGCTGACCAGGTCCCCGTCGCACAGCCGGTATCCGGTCGGGACGCCGTGCACGATCGCGTCGTTGACCGAGACGCACAGCACGGCCGGGAAGGGCACGGGCGCGAACTGCGGCCGGTACCCCAGGAAGGGGGAGGTCGCGCCGGCCTCCCTGAGCACCTCGCGGGCCACCGCGTCCAGCTCCAGCAAGGAGACCCCGACGTCGGCGGCCTCCCGCGCCGCCGCCAGGGCCCGCCCCACGACCCGGCCGGGAGCGCGCATTTCCTCGATGTCTCGGTCCGTCTTCAATTTCACCATGCCAATAACTATACCGGTATAACTTTAACGGGATGAAAATTGGGTCCCGGGGTAGGATGACCGCATGGTCCGAACCCCCCTCACCCCCGAAGAGCGCGAGCGCGGCGAACGGCTGGGCGCGCTGCTCCGCGAGGCGCGAGGCCCGCGCAGCATGGTCGAGATCGCCGCGAGCGCCGGTCTCTCCGCCGAGACGCTCCGCAAGATCGAGACGGGTCGCGCGCCGACGCCCGCCTTCTTCACCGTGGCGGCCCTCGCCGGCGCCCTCGGCCTCTCCCTCGACGACGTGATGCGGCGCTGCGCCTTCGTGCCCGTCTGAGTTCGCGCCCGCCCGGTTCGCCTCCGCCGGGGCCGGCCGCCTGGTCGAGCGGGTGTCGGCGGGTGCCGTCGAAGGGGCGACGAGGATACGCCTGATCGGCCCCGCGGGCCTGTCGTTCGAGCGGGACGATCGGCCGAACGGCCCAACGGGCGGTGGGGCCCGCGGGGCGCGGGGCAAGCGTGAGGGCGTGTCAGCCACGAACGCATCGAAGCGACTCGGATTCGGACTGCTCGGCGCCGTCCTCGCGAGCGGCCTGCTGCTCGCGGCCTGCGCCGTACCCGAGGGCCGAGCCCGTGTCGGGGATTCGGGGGAGGCGGTCTCCCGCCACCCGGGCGCCGTCGCCGTTCACGACCCGCTCCCGGCCCGGCCCGATCCGCGCGAAACCCCCTAAGCTCGGGGCATGAACTTTGAGGAGCTCGGCCGGGGCAAGTACGTCAGCCTCACCACCTTCCGTAAGGACGGCACCCCCGTCGCCACCCCCGTCTGGGCGGTGGCGGACGGGGGCGAGCTGTACGTGTGGACGCGCAGCGACTCCTGGAAGGTCAAGCGGATCCGCAACAGCGGCCGGGTCACCGTCAGCCCCTGTGATGTGCGCGGACGTGTCCAGGAAGGGGCTCCCGCACTGCCGGGCGAGGCGCGGTTGCTCGACGAGGCCGGGCTCAAGCGGGTGCGCGGGCTGATGATGCGCAAGTACACCTGGCAGTTCTGGTTGGTGGACGTGCCCGCCACCGTGGTGCGTCGCGGCAAGCGCCCGCACACCGCGATTGCCGTCAAGCTTTGAGGCTCCTGTAGTCCGCCTGTAACACGGGTGGGATCCAATGCGCCCATGGAGACGGCGACTTCGCTGCTGATCGCTCAACTCGCTGAATATCTGCGCGGGTTGACGCGGAGACTGGATCCCGGGGCGGGCTGGTACGGGGAGTTCCTGCGCCGGGACCCCGACGGGATGCGGGCCTGCCTGGACGGAGCCGCGATTCCCCCGTGGGACGTGGTGGAGTCCCTGCTGGGTGATGCCGGGGCCGTGGCCGGCGAGGTGGAGTACGCGGCCCGGCTGCGCGGCGCCGCCGCCGGGGCCTGGGACCGGGCCCCGGGCGGCGCGGGTGAACTGCGGACCCTGCTCCGTACGGCCGCCGCGCAGCGGGAGGCCTCGGAGGCGGCGCTGCGCAGCCTGACGGCCAGGCCGGCCGGCACGCCGGACCCGGTGGAGGCGGCCGCGCTGGCGCGGGAGGTGGCCTGGACCCGGGACGACGCCGCCCGGGCGGCCGGGCGGCACGAGGACCTCACGGCCCGGCTCGCCGCGCTTCCGATGAACCCGGCCGAGGTCCGGGAGTGGACGCGCTCGGACACCGCGTCCCCCGCCATGGCCGGTGAACCCCTGCCCGGGATGCCGCGGCGGCGCCCGGCGGCGCCCGCCCCGGTCGTCGAGGCGCCGCCCGGACCACCCACCCCGGAGCGGACCCGCCAAGCCCCGGCCGCGGAGGCGACCGCCGCCCCGGCCGACGGTCCGTACGGCGCCCCGGCCGACGATCCGTACGGTGAGGCGGCCCGGGGTCCGTACGGCGCGCCGGCCCCCGACCCGTCGCCCGGACCCGGCCGAGCCCCCGACGCGCCCCCGCCCCCGGGCCCTGCCGCTGCCGTGCCCCCGGCC
>NZ_LGDE01000069.1 GCF_001279725.1 Streptomyces sp. WM4235
CCCCGGGGGGGGGAAGGTAAAAAAGTTGGTGTCGGATGGGGGCGCCGGGGGCTGGGGCGACCGGGACGCCGACCGCCGCTCAAGAGCGCCGACAGGTGGTCTGGGCGGGCGGGCCGGCCAGCGGCCGGGGCCGGGGAAGAGCCGGCGGGATGCGTGATGGGTGGCGGTGTCAGTGGTGAAGTAGGTTTCGGGGCTGGACTCGTAGCCGCGGTGGCGCGGGTCGTGGCAGCCCTGGGTGCGAAGCGGTACTGGTGAAGAGGCAGTGTTCTGACGATGCGCTATCCAGCGGTCGTCTTGGTAGGCGGCGAGCAATCCAGTCGGAGTCCGGGTGCGCTGGCGGGTGATAACTCGGTTGCGAAGAGCCTGGCCGCGCAAGCGAGGATGCCTGCATGGGCCAAGAGACGGATGAGGTAGGCGAAGCGATCGCAGGCGAGCTGCGTCTGATGGACGCCGGCGTGCGTGTATCCCGCTCGCTGGCCCTACAGCTTCTGGACCCGGACTTCGTCGAGGTTGGTGCCTCTGGGCGCCGATGGACGTATACGGAGATGCTGGCCGAGTTGCCCGAACTGGGTGGTGCAGCAGAAGGCGGTCCCCACTATGAGCCCTCGAACTTCAGCGGAGTGCTGTTGGCCCCCGGACTGGTGCACCTCACCTACGAGACAGTGTTTGACGGAAACCGGGCACGGCGCAGTTCGCTCTGGCGCAAGCAGGGCGCCGCCGGGACATGGCAGATGTACTACCACCTGGCGACACCCATCCCGCCCGACGGCATGTAGTTGTACATCTCAGGTGATGATCGTTCTTTGTCACCTGAGTGACAAAGCCGGCCATCGCCAGCGTGCGTGTCCGGCCCAGTACCTCATCAGGGGACCGACGGTGGTCGGGAGCCGCACATCTCAACTGGGGGGTCAGTGAAGAGAACTGCGAAATCCGCAATCGGCCTCGGCGCGGTTGGCCTGGCGTTGCTTACCGTCACCGCGCCCGGCGCCCAGGCCGAACCGGCATCGCCGCGGCGCACCGAGGCCCAGATCGCCGCGATGGACCCGACGCAGCGAGGAGAGTTACTGGAGCCACTCCGGCAACTCGCCGACGCCGTCGCCGCGGCGGGCAAGTCCAAGCAGCCCGACACCTATGCGGGGGTGCGCATTGATGCCCCCAACAACGTGGTGCATGTCTACGTGACCGATCGGTCCCGCACAGCGAAGCTCATCGAGGCGGCCCGGCAAACTGATGCCGGCATCGACACGAAGAAGATCGCCGTCGAGGAGGTCCGCACCACCCTCGCCGCCCTGCACGACGCCCGAGCCAGGCTTTTGGCCAAGTCTGCGGCGAAGAGCCTCCCCTACGAGATTCACTCCGTGGCGGTCAACGCCGAGGCGTCCTCACTCGACGTGGCGGTCGACGCGCCCGCCAAGGCCATCGCCGGCAGGCCGAAGGCTCTTGGTGTCGATGACGTGGCGCTGAACTTCATCCAGGGACAGAAGATCGAGCCCGCAAGCTGGTCCGACGTGAAGTGGCACGACAGCAGCCCGTTCATCGCCGGAGATGTGATCACCAACGGAGGCCACTACTGCTCGGCCGGCCTGCCCGCCGTCCGCAAGAGCGACAACGTCCGCGTCATGGTGACCGCCGGGCATTGCTTCGGCAACGGGGAACGCATCTACACCGGCGCGGGGTCCGACACCCTCGTTCGGCCGCTTCTACGATGGTCTGAACGGCCAGACCGGAAACCACGTGGGTACCCGGGAATGGCCCCCAACTGGGACGCCGAAACGCTCATCGGCGCCGACAACAGCGCCGACGTAAGCGAATCCACCGCCTACGCACCGGTGACGAGCTACGCCTACTCGCACAACGGCGACCCTGATGTGTGCCAGAGCGGTGCGGCGTCCTGCTTCATGCAGCAAGGCACAGTCTGCGGCATCCGCGTCATCAACGACGACGTCATGTTCAGCTTGAGCAACGGTTGGACCGCGAGGGGAGTCCAGGGTACCCGGCTTCCCGGCAACCCCTGGACCGTCGCCCACGGAGACAGTGGCACCATGGTCTACACCAAGACCGGTTCCACACGTCAGGCTCGCGGGGTTGTGTCCGCCCTCTCAAGCCCGTACCAGACCAATGCCGGTAGCTACGTCTACTGGACCGAAGCCACCGACATCTTCAACCACTTCGGCTTGAAGTTGAACCCGACGACGTGACTCGGCGAGTCGGGTGGGTGGCCGCCCGGGAGGATGGCCACCCAGCCTGCACGTGTTGCTGTCCCTTGCTGGAACCGGGAGCAAACATGATGCGTCACACCGGCATGAATCCACGCTCACTTCACGCGCGGGCCATACTGGCGACCCTGCTCGGTGCCTGCGTGCTCTGCGCCTGTGGGCAGGCCGGCCAAGCCGGAATCCCCGAATCGGGACCCTCCTCGACCTCTCAGCCCATCACGAGACCAACCGTCATCAGTGCGGACGGCCGGACCCTGACGACGGTCATCCCCATCGGAGGGTGTCAAAAGGGCCGGCTCTCAGGTACCGAGAGCGACACCACGGTTTCACTGACCCTGACGCTCACGACACACGAGAAGAAGGGGGAAGCCTGCGCAGCGAACATCGGACTGGAACCGGTGAGTTTCACGCTTCAGAAACCGCTGGATACCCGCAAGGTCGTTGACCAAGCAACAGGCAACCCGCTCACCATCACAAAGCCGTAGGAGGTCCGCGCCGGCGGCCCACCGTTCGCAGACGTTCAAGCTGTCGACGATCCACTGTGCGTCGACAAGGTCCGCAACGTGCTCGGCCTCTACCTGGACCCGCCGGAGAAGGCTTTGCTCCTCTGCGTGGACGAGAAGTCGCAGATCGAGGCCCTGGACCGGTCCCAACCGGTCCTGCTGATGATGCCGGGCGTTCCCGAACGCCGCAGCCACGACCACATCGCGTCGGCACCACCATCACCCTCCTCGCCCCACGCTTGCACCTGCACTTCACATCGACGACTGCCTCGTGGCTGAACCTGGTGGAGCGGTGGTTCGCCGAGTTCACGCAGAAGAAGCTCAAGCGTGGAGTCCACGGCTCCGTCCAGGCCCTCGAACGCGACATTCGGGCCTGGCCGGCCGACTGGAACGACCGACCCAGGCCCTTCGTCTGGACGAAGACCGCCGACGAGATCCTCGACAAAGTCGCCGCCTACCGCGGCCGAATCTCTGACGCAGGTCACTGGACACCCTGTACCGGCCGGACGCGCACACACTGTGCTGTAGCGCCTTGGCCACAGCCTCGGCGAAGTCGGTCAGGTCACAGACTCTGCTGCGCCATTCCCGTGGGCCATTCGCTGACCACATCGCGAGGTGCCCCGGGAGCGGCCGGCCACCTACACGGGTCTCACTGGCCGCACTCGTGCACGGGTCACGCCGGGGGCTTCTGCAGCCAGTCTGCTTCGGTGGTCCAGAACATTTGGCGCGCACCGAGGTAGTCGTGGGCGAAGTCCGTGAACCGTTCGCGGGTGTACGGTTCACCGGTCTTGGGGTCCTTGGCGTTGATGTCGGGTTCCTGGACGGCCATCGCGACGAGGGGGAGGGAATCCTTGTACTCGTGGAGGAACTTGTAGGAGTTCTCCATCTGGTACTTCCGGTCCGGCAGGGTGTCCGGTCCTCCGATTCCGATCTTCTTGTCCCTGGCGAGGTCGAACATCTCCGTCATGCGCTTGTGGTCGTCGTCATCCGGCAGGAAGTTGATGTACTGGATGAACTGCGTCTTGGTGAAGACCTTCTTGCCGTAGCGCATGTTGTCGATCTCGGCATCGATGTAGGACTTCGAGGTGTACTTGGTCTGATCCTTCTTGGTGTCCACCTCGACCGCGGTCTCCGGAAGGTTCACCCCGGCGAGCTTGCCGTCGAACCTCTGCGCCATCGCCCTCAGCATGGCCTGGAAGTCTGCTCGCACCTCCTTGTTCCATTGCGCGACCATGGCCCCATGGGTGGTGGGATTGTCGGGGTTCTCATCGATAGTCGGCGCGAGCCCGCCCTCGTCCTTCACATATTGGGGAACCTTGGCGTCCGTCATGGCTACATCGAAGAACCGATCCTGAACCTGGACGAACAGTTGCTTGTGGCGTGCCTGGAGATACTTCAGGGCATCGTCCAGCCGCGACCACTCGTACTCCCCCTTCTTCCCCTCAAGAGCCTTCCAGGGCACCACCACCTGTACGCCGCCGATGTCCGTACGGTCAATCATGGCCTTGACCTTCGGATCCCCGCCGGACGTCGCATCCTCGAATGCGCCGAGCGACATGTACAGATTGTCGGTTACCTTGCCGTGGGACATCGAGGCGGCCGTGTCCGGGGCGGAAACCGCGAAGGCCACCCCGACGGTGGCCGTCAAGGCCACGGCCGTGAGGGCAACAGATCCGACTGCACCGCGTTGCGTCATCATGAACGAGACGCTAGGGGAACGTTCTAAGTGAAAGATAAGAGTGTCCGTCGCCGCTCTCGGCGTCGGCACTCACCGCCAGCGAAATTGACAGTCCGTCATGAAGTGATGGCTTTCTCGCTTTCCACCTCCGCTCTCCAGCACAACCCCGGCGTCTTCTCGGCGCGAGGTTGCCCGGACGGTGCGGAGGGCGGCGAATCCGTGCGGGTGATCGCAAGATCCGCCGGAGTGGTTCTCGGATTGAGACCGAGATGCCTGTCGCCTCGCCAAGGGGTACCTCCTGAAGGAACCACCCGGCGGCATCTTCCGCGAGCCGGCCGACCGTGGGCTCGGCCGGTCCGGGGCGGGCCGACCAGCAAAATCCATCTGGCGGTCGAGCAGGGGCAAGAACCCTGTCGGTGGTGATCACGGCCGGTCAGCGAGGTGACTCCCCGCAGTTCGAGCCCGTCCTGGAAGCGATCACGGTGCCTCGGCTGAGCCTGGGGCGGCCGCGCAAGCGGTTGGCGCCACGGGATCTTGATCCCGCCCTTGACGCTGCCGTCCTCCTGGAGCCGGCCGAACAGGTACTCGGGCACGTGGGTGACGGGTGTGGGCCGACAAGGCAGACGACTCCCGCAGGAACCGCGCCTACCTGCGCAGACGCGGTGCCAAGGCGACGGCTCCGGTCCCTGCGGCCCTCGTTCGCAACCGGCGGGACCGCGTGAGTGGTTCATGGGTCAGCTTGGCGCTGACGGCTCGGTGATCTGCTGGGCCTCCTACGGCTCCAACCTGGCCGAGGCCATCCGCAGTCTCTGAACGCCCCCTCGCGACACCCCGCATCTCCAGCCACCTTCACAACAGGCCTTATTCGGCGCCCGCCCCGGCCGATCGGACCGGCTCTCACTGCGTTCGACACGTTTTCCTGGCCTGACTCAGGCAGGGATGCGTGGTGCGATCGTGCTGATGAAGTTGGTTGTCAGCGGCACTGTCTAGGGTGCGAGCAGGTAGATCACTGACGGATGGCAAGGGGATGAACGCGTGAGCGACGGGATTCAGTGGTTGGTCGGACTGGAGAACTGGATGTCCAGCGTGGTGTTCGCGCGAGGGATATCCGCCCAG
Organism: Streptomyces sp. WM4235; assembly: GCF_001279725.1. Taxonomy (GTDB): domain Bacteria; phylum Actinomycetota; class Actinomycetes; order Streptomycetales; family Streptomycetaceae; genus Streptomyces. The sequence goes on from NZ_LGDE01000069.1 coordinate 5,514, forward strand.
GAGCTCGCGCTGCGCATGGGGGCGGACCCGGACGGGGCGACCGAGTCGATCACCGACGCCCAGGCGTGGGGTTTGGACATGCGGGGCTACCGGCCGGGCGGCGACGGGGACGGTGTCGTGCGGGTTGGCGAGTGCGCAGGCTGGTCCTTCGCCCTGGAGTACGGCGACTCGACCGGCGGGGACCGGCTGGCGGACATCTCCCGCACCGGAGTTGAAGTCGTCCGCTACGTCCCGATGCAAGAGCACCCGCCGGCCACCGTGGACTACGCCCGCGACGGCGTGGTCCTGTGCAGCTTCGGACTGCACGAGGAGGACCAGCGCTACGGCAAGGAGCCCGACCTGCTCGTTCCCGACCTCATTGCCGGACAGGTGCTGAGCCCCGATGGGCAGATGCTCCTGTCTCCCAACGACCCCGATGACGAGGATTACGAAGACTTCAGGGACACCTACCGGCGCACCCTGGGCGTCGTCGAGCGACGCTTCGGGCTGTCCCTTCCTCCTTCCTGTCTGAAGGAAGCGCGCCTGCCGGCGTACGCGGTCCGCGGGACCCCGAACATGATGGTTTGAGCTCTCGGCGCTTTCGCGTCCACACCGCTCTTGGCGTAGTGGAACCTGCCGCGCGGACGTGCGCTCATCGGCAGGTAGTGGACGGCCCCGACCCCGCCGGAGGCGATCTCCTTGAGAGAAGCGGACTGTTTGGCATGTGAGGGGGCCTGAGGGGGCTCGGGGAGGCTTGGGAAGCCGCGCACGGCAGGGTCGGCGTCGGGCTGGATGCGATTTCGGGATTCGGGTGTGTTGTCAGCGCTGTCTGGCAGGGACGCCTTGTGAATGATCATTTGATGTGCCGGGTAGGAAACTCGCCGGATACCCGGCGTGGTTCACCGCAGTGGGCGAAGTCGACCGCGACCGATGCGGCCGACCCAGGGATCACCTGCTCACCGTGGTCGGCGATGAGTGAGACGGCGCTTCGTGGCGCACCTGGCTTCCCGAAGAGGACCGGGATCAGGAGGGTGGCCGGTCCGTACCCTCTGACCCCACCGGCCTCGACATCGGCGGCGGGGGCGCGGTGTGCGTCTTCGAGTGTCGGTCCTGTCCGGACCGGCCCTTCACGCACTGGTACGACTCGAGCTGACGGGGTCGCAGAGCCGGTGGTGGGTCGTGCACGGAGCCGACGGCCGGCCGCCCTCGGGGTTCGCCGCCGTCCGGCGGCGTGGACGCTTTCGGCCCAGGCACCTTCCGGCCAGGGGCCGCCACTTCCCCGCGGTGACGGGAGCCGGAAAGACTGGGACGTGCCACCACGGCAATACGCCGGGTGGCACGTCGGTCCGTGCGTGACGCTGTCTCGGCAGGGAACGCTCCGGCGGCGTCGGTTTCCAGGCGTACTCGGCCCCGGGCAGCACTGCTGACACGGCATTGCCGGCCAGGGCACGCTCACGAAACCCCTCGGTCACGACCCATCCGACGGATCACCATGCCCGCTCGCACCACGGAGATCCGCACGTCCCCTCCATCGGCAGGGGAGTGCTACCGCTTCGGCCGACCGCCCGACCGCCCGGCCGCCGGCCCGTCCGACGGCCCTCGCAACCCACCCACACGGCGCGAGGGCGCTGGGTGCAGCGGATTCAGCCCGGTCGCGTGGGCAGCCACCCGTGCTGGACCGCCCGGACACCCGCTTCGAAGCGGCTG
>NZ_LGDE01000070.1 GCF_001279725.1 Streptomyces sp. WM4235
TGCGAGCAGACGTCCACGAAGGCCTGGCTCGCCCGCCGCAGACCGTCGAACCAACGGCCCTCCAGCGCCTCGCGCACCCAGATCTGCTCCTGGTGCATCTTCTCCCTGATGGTCTCCGCGGGCAGCGTCGCCGTCTCCAGGTGACGGTGGGAACGCAGCAGCAGGGTCGCCGCCGGCATCTCCCTCACCTCCAGGACCTTCTGTCCTGCGGCCAGGTGTTCCAGCCCGGAGTAGCGACCGATTCCGTGGGCGCCGACCCTTCGGTTGAGCGTCTCGACGAGCTCCGTCAGCGGCAGGGCACGACCGTCCACCGAGACGGGCCGGCCACGGTCGAAACCGATCTCGATCTCCTCCGGTCCCGTACCGGGCCGGGGAACGCTCCACCGGTACAGCTCCTCCGGCACGGCGTGGTCCTCGGGGTCGTCGAGGATCCCCGACTCGAACTCCCGACACCACAGGTTGGAGTCGCCGCTGACCAGTCGCTCGTTCAACTGGTCGAGCCCGGCCTCCTTCAACTCGTGCATCTTGCGACCCCGGTCGACGGGGGTCAGATCGTACGGGCTGCCGTGGCGCCCGGCGAACCCGAGCAGGTCCAGGGCCCCGTTGAGCCGGCGCAGGGTGTTCTGCGAGCGGTTCGCGGTGTGCAGCACCGTACCGGCGCCGAGTTCGCGCGCCGTGTCCACGGCTATCTCGGCGATCAGCGGCCGGCTCAGGGAGCTGCTGATCGGGTGGGTGTCGAGGTACACCGCGTGCGCGGCTATCGCGGGGCGGACGTACTCCTCCGCGAACCTCTCGCGGGCGTCCACCAGGTGCAGCCGGATGCCGAGTTGGTCGGCCATCGCCTGCTTGTGCGCGCTGCTCTCGTCCTCGCCGAGGTCGACGCTGAGCGCGTGGACGTCCCGCACGCCCGCCCGCACCAGCCGCAGCAGCAGGTAGGTGCTGTCCAGGCCCCCACTGAAGAGGGTGACCACGGGGGAGGACAGGTCCGGCGCGTGGAGGCGGAGGTCGTCGAACGAGCGGATCGGGGTCCGGGGTCTCATTGTTCCTCCTCGTGCCGCTCGGCGAGGGCGGCGCTGAACTCCGCGACGGTGGGCTCGTCGAACACCAGGTGCATCGGCACCTCGAAGCCGAGCAGCTTCTCCAACTTCCGGGTCACACGGATCACCTTGAAGGAGTCCCCGCCGATGTCGAAGAAGTCGTCGTGCAGGCCGATCGCCGGCAGGCCGAGCACCTCGCACCAGACGTCGGCGACGAGCTTCTCCACTTCGCCCGCCTCCCCGGCGGGCGTCTCCAGCGCGGTGGTGGCGGGCAGCGCCGTGAGGGCCCGCTCCGCCAGCAGGGTCCGGTCGAGCTTGCCGTTGGCGGTCAGCGGCAGCTCCGGCAGCACGGTGAGGGCGGCGGGAACCATGTACCCCGGGAGCGCGGAACGCAGTGCCGCGTGGACGGCGGCGGTCATGGCCCGCGGGTCGGTGCCCGGCTCGACGACCAGGAAGCCGACCAGGCGCGCCTCGCCGCCGGACCCGCACGCGACCGCGGCCGCCTGGCGGACCCCGGGGACGCGCAGGGCGGCGGCCTCGATCTCACCGAGCTCGATGCGGTAGCCCCGCACCTTCACCTGGAGGTCCACCCGGCCGAGGAACTCCAGCCCGCCCACCGGGTGGCTCCGCACGAGGTCCCCGGAACGGTAGAGCAGGTCCCCGGGATCGCCGAGGTGGTCCGGGACGAACCGCTCGGCCGTCAGCTCGGGCCGGTCGAGGTAGCCCAGGGCGAGACCGGCGCCCCCTATGTACAGCTCGCCCGGCTCCCCGTCGGCCACCGGACGGCCGTCCTCGTCGAGGATCCGCAGTGTGGTGTCCTCGATGGCCGGGCCGATGTACACGGTGTCCAACTCCGTGTCCCGGGGCGGGACCCACGCCGTGCAGTAGATCGTGCACTCGCTCGGCCCGTACAGGTTGGTGAGCGGCGCGGTGGACCGCGCGTGGAAGCGGCGGACCAGCTCGGGGCCGAGCGGCTCCCCGCCGGTCAGGACCCGGCGCAGCCCGTCGAAACGCTCCTGCGGGCCGCGGGCCAGCAGGAACAGGTCGAGCAGGGAGACCACGCAGTAGAAGGTGGTGATGTCCGCCTCGCGGATCATCCGCGCGAGGTAGTCGGCGTCGCGTTGGCGCCCCGGAGCGGCGATCACGATCGTGGCACCGGTGATCAGTGGCCAGTACACCTCGATGAGGAACATGTCGAAGCTGCACGCGGTGTGGTGCAGCATCCGGTCGTCCTCGCCCAGCCCGTGGGCGCGCTGGAGCGCCTTCAGGCGACTGGCGACCGCCCGGTGCGGGATGAGCGACGCCTTGGGGCGGCCGGTGGAGCCGGAGGTGTAGATGGCCACCGCGGGCTGCTCGGCCAGGTCGGCGGCCGGCTCGAACGCGCCGACTGGCGCCTCGGCCGCGCACTCCTCGACCGTCACCACCTCGACGTCGAGCCCGGCGGGGAGCCGGGACCGGAGGGCCTCGGTGGTGATCAGCAGCCGGGGCCGGCAGTCGGCCAACATGTCGAGGGTGCGTTCCACCGGGTCGTTCGCGTCGAACGCCACCTGGGCGGCGCCGGCGAGGACCACACCGCTCACGCCCGTCACGAACTCCGCGGAACGCTCCACGTAGACCGCCACCCGGTCTCCGGGACGCGCCCGCCGCCGCCGCAGCAGCGAGGCGACCCGCAGGCAGCGGTCCCGGAGTTCGCCCGCGGTGATCTCCCGGTCGCCGTCGACGACGGCGATCCGCTCGGGGGCGTCGTCCCACCGTCTCAACAGCAGGGTGTCGAGCCGGTCGTCGGCCGGTTCGAGAAGGGTGGCCATCACGCGTGTTCCCATCGGTGTGTGGTGTGTGTCTGCTCTGCCGGCCCGCGGCGCGACCCGGGCCGTGTCGTCAGCCGGATTCGGGGAGGGCCTCGGCGAGGGCGGCCGTCAGTTCCCGGACCGTGGAGGCGTCGAAGAACAGCTCGATGTCCAACTCGGCGCCGAGTTCGGCCTGGAGCTTGGACGCCAGCCGCATCGCCCGCAGCGAGTCGCCGCCGAGTTCGAAGAAGTCGTCGTCGAGCCCGACCTCGGGCAGGGAGAGCACGTCCCGGAACAGCTTCGCGATCAGCTCCTCCCGCCCCCGTGCCTCCGCCGTGCCGGCGACCTCCGGCGCGGGGGCGTCGGGCGTCCCCTCCGGCGCGGGCAGCGGCGCCCGCAACGCGAGGAGGTCCGTCTTGCCCGCCGGCGTCATCGGCAGCTCGGCCAGCCCCACGAAGGTTTCCGGAATCATGTACGACGGCAGCCGGCGTCGCAACTCACCCGCCAACCAGGAAGGTTCGAGCACGGCGGAGCGGTCCGCCGGCACGGTCCACGCGACCAGTCGGCCGTCCCGCACGGCCACGGCGGCCCCCGCGACCTCGGTCAGGTCCAGGAGCACCGCCTCGATCTCGCTCGGCTCGATCCGGTACCCGCGCAGCTTCAGCTGCCGGTCGATCCGGCCGAGGACCTCCACCCGCCCGTCGGGCAGCACCCGGGCGTGGTCGCCGGTGCGGAACATCCGGGTCCGCCCCCCGGTGAACGGGTCGCCGACGAAGCGCTCCGCGGTGAGTTCGGGCAGGTTCCAGTAGCCCTCGGCCACCCCGTCGCCACCGATGCACAGCTCGCCCACGCAGCCGATCGGCAGCAGCCCGTCGGCCGGGTCGAGCACGCGCAGCACGGTGTTGGACAGGGGACGCCCCACGGTGACCCGCACGGTGTCCTTGCGGATCTCCTCCACGCTGGAGTAGACGGTGGTCTCGGTGGGCCCGTACATGTTCCACACGCTCGACCCGCGCTCGGTCAACGGGGCCGTCAGGTCCGGCGGGAACGCCTCGCCGCAGCTGTAGAGCCGCGGCCGGTCCACGCCCTGCCAACCGGAGTCGAGCAGCGCACGGTACCGGGAGGGGGTCGCCTGGAGGGCCGTGATGCCGTACCGCTCGACGTACCGGTCCAGTTCGGTGCCGCTCAGCCCCAGCGAGCGGTGGCCGACGTGGACGGTCGCGCCGACGGCCAGCGGTACGAGCAGCTCGGCCAGCGAGGTGTCGAAGGTCAGCGTGGTGAGGGCCAGGAAACGGTCCTCGGCGGTGAGACCGGGGTGCCGGAACGCGAGACTGTCCACGAGGTTCGCGAGCGCCCGGTGGCCGACCGCGACGCCCTTGGGGTTGCCGGTGGAGCCCGAGGTGTAGATGAGGTAGGCGAGCCCGTCCGGGTCCGCGTCGGGCAGGGCCGTCGGGTCGGGTCGGGTGCCGTCCTCGCCGGCGCCGTGCGCGAGCGTCTCCCGGGACAGGTCGAGCACGGCGCCGTTCCAGGACTCCGGCCCGGGCAGCGGCGTGCCGTCGGTGAGCACCAGCGTGGGGGCCGCGTCCTTCAGTACGTACGCGATCCGGTCCGCCGGGTGCGAGGGGTCGAGCGGCACGAAGGCGGCGCCCGCCCGCGCGACGCCGAGCAGCGCGGTGACCAGGTCGGCGCCGCGGCCGAGGCAGACCGCCACCCGGTCGCCGGCGCGCACCCCGAGGTCGACCAGCCGCAGGGCCAGCGCCGTGGCCCGCGCGTCCAGCGCACGGTAGTCGTACGTGGTCGATCCGGCGACCACGGCCGGGTGGTCGGGGCGGTCGCGGACGGCCGCGCCGATCAGGTCGGCCAGGAACGCGCGCGGCGGGGTCCGGTCGATGTCGGTGCCGTTCCAGCGGTCGAGCTGGAGTGCGCGGACCGGCTCGGGGACGGCGAGGAGTTCGCCCACGGGCGTCTGCGGGCGGTCGGCGAACCGGGTGAGGACGGCCGCGACGTGGGCGAGGAGGGCCTCGGCCTCACTCTCGTCGAAGCGGGCCGAGTCCACGATCGCCTGAAGGTGGGTCTCCTCACCGGTCCGCACGACGAGGGTCACCGCGTAGTTCGTGCGGGTCTCGTAGCGGACGTCGGTGATGACCGCGCCGCCGGAGAGCACGGCCCGTGACTCGTCCGGGTAGTTCTCGAACACGACCACGGAGTCGAAGAGCGCGACGCCCGGCTGGAGTCCGGCCCACCGCTGGACGTCGGTCAGCGGGGTGTGCTGGTGCTCCAGGATGGGGTGTCGGGCCTGCGCGTACCGCGAAAGCCAGGCGTCTGCGGGCAGTTCCGGATCGATCCGGGCGCGCGTCGCGACGGTGTTGATGAACATGCCGATCATCTCGCCGGCCCGCTCCAGGCCGGCGGGGCGGCCGGAGACGGTGACGCCGAACACCACGTCCTGCTTGCCGCTGTACCGGGCCAGGGTCCCGGCCCAGGCGGCCTCCACCACACTGCCGAGCGTGGTCGAACGGGACGCCGCGAGGGCCCGCAGCCGGTCGGTGGTCCCGGCCGGCAGGGTCGTGGAGACCCTGCGGTAGTCGCCGGACGGGCGGGCCCCGGGCCGGGTCCCGGGGAGCGTGAGGGTGGCCGGCTCCCGGTACCCGGCGAGGTGCCCGGTCCAGAACTCCCGGTCCCGGTCGGCGTCCTGGTCGCGCAGCCAGGCGATGTGGTCGCGGAACGGCGGCGGCGCCGGGCGACCCGGGTCCGCGCCGCCGAGCGTCGCGGTGACCTCCGCCATCAGCAGGGCGGCCGACCAACCGTCGAGCAGCAGGTGGTGGTAGGTCCACACGAGGAGGTGCTCGTCCGGGAGGCGCAGGACGAGCAGCCGCATCAGCGGGGGTCGGGTCAGATCGAAGGGCTCGCGGCGCCTGCGGTCCAGCTCGCCCGCGATCTCCGTGTCCCGCGCGGCCCCGTCGAGGTGCGACAGGTCACGGAAGTCGACGGGCACCTCGGCGGTCGGCAGGACCACCTGGCGCGGTGCGCTGATCCGCTCGTGGACGAAGGCGGTGCGCAGGACGGGATGTCGGGCGGCGGCGGCCTGCCAGGCCGCCGTGAGGCCTTCGACGTCGAGGTCCCCGCTGACGCGGAAGGTGGTGAGCTCCACGTAGAGGCCGTGCTCCGGAGAGGTCGTGCTGTGGAAGAGCATGCCCTCCTGGGCGGGCGAGAGCGGGTAGATGTCCTCGATGTTGTTCATTGCTTGTCCTCTCCGAACCCGAACAGGTTCATGACCTCTGCCAGGTCCTCGGTGCTGAGATCGGCGTCCGGGAAGGCGCCGGTGTCCGTGCGGGACGGTGTGTCGACGGCGGGGGCCGACCGGCCGGCCCCGGGTGTCCCGGACACCGCGCGTCCCCCGGACGCGGCCTCGGCCGCGTCGCGGAGGTGGGCGGCGAGGCCGCCCGCCGTCGGGTGGGCGAACAGGTCGCTCGGTGCCACGGCCAGGCCGATGCGCTGGAGTTCGGCGGTGATCTGCACGATGGTCAGGGAGTCCGCGCCCAGCTCGAAGACGCTGTCGTCGGCGCCGATCCGGGGCACGCCCAGCATCCGGGACCACACCTCGGCGATCCGCTGCCCGACGTCGTCGGGGTCCACGGGCCGCGCCGTGTCGGCCGGGGCGTCGGTGCGGGGGGCGGCCGCCGTGCCGACCGCCGGTCCGGCGGCCGTGCCGGGCAGCGGGTGCGTCCGGCCGGCGCGCGGGCTCACCAGTACGTGCGGCAGGTGGCGGTTGCCGAGGATCCGTTCGAGGGCCAGCAGACCCCGCCCGGTGGGAATGCCGTCGGTGTCCGCCGGCCGGCCGGGCGCACCCGGGCGGTCCGCGCCGGCGGGCGCGGTGACCGCGCGCAGCACGAACCCCTCGACCGTCACCAGCGGGGAACCGTCCGGCGCGGTGAGGAACACGTCCGCGACCAGGGTGTCGTCGGCGACGGGGTCGCCGGAGCGCATCACCACGTGGGCGCGCAGCGCCGCGCCGAGCTCCCGGTGGACGATCATGCGCCGGTAGGCGACCGGCAGATGACGCCCCGACACGCCGGCCGCGGCGCCCGTCGCCACGTCCAGCAGCGCGGGGTGCAGCGGATGCGCCGCGAGGTCGCCGTGGAACGCCTCGGGCAGGCGCAGCGTCAGCAGCGCCTCCGCGTCGCCCCGCCGGATCCCGTCGAGGCAGTCCCAGCGGGGTCCGGTGGCCAGTCCCACGGCGCCGGTCGGGACGCCGTCTCCGGTCGGGGCGTCCGGGCGCCGGACCGCACCGGCCGTGACCTCGGCTTCGAGGGCCGCCCCG
>NZ_LGDE01000071.1 GCF_001279725.1 Streptomyces sp. WM4235
GATGGCCATGTCCATGATCTTGTGGATCTTCGTCGCGTGCGCCTCGCCCAACGCACCACCGAAGATCCGGAAATCGTGCGCGTACACGAAGACCGTACGGCCCTCGACCGTGCCCCACCCGGTGATGACACCATCGCCGTACGGTTTCCTCGCCTCCAGGCCGAAGCCGGTGGCCCGGTGTCTGCGAAGTGGCTCCACCTCGCTGAAACTGCCCTTGTCGAGCAGCAGGGCGATCCGCTCGTGCGCGGTCAACTTGCCCTTCGCGTACTGGCGTTCGGTGGCCTTGGGGTCCGGGCCGTTGCGTGCCTCCTCCTTGTGGGCCTCCAGTTCATCGAGCCGTGCGGTGAGGGCCTCGGGTATCGCGGGCGGCATGGTGGGTCTCCTGTCCGGTGTCGGCGTGCGGGGCGGTACGGATGACGGCGGTACGGCGGGCGGTGTACGGGTGGCGGCGGTACGAACGTGCCTGCCGCCCGCGGCCTCAGACGGTGGCGGTCTCGGGCCGGTCGACGGGCGGCGCCCCGGTGATCGCCAGCCGCGGGGCCAGCAGTTCGGCGAGTTCGGTGAGGGTGCCGTCCAACAGCGTCTGGGCGGCCACCTCCGCGCCCAGGTCCCGGCGGATCCCCCGGGCCAGGTGCAGGGCGTTGAGCAGGTCCAGCCCCTGGGTGCGCAGGGGCTGGTGCGGGCTGGTGCGGTGGCCCGGCGGGACCTGGAGCAGCTGGTCCAGGTGCAGGCGCAGGCAGTGGGCGAGGGTGGCGGTGAGGACGTCCGGGCTCATGGCGCGCAGTTCGGACAGGTCCGGGAGGTGCCCGATCGAGCCGTGCGCGGAGTCGTCGGTCATGTCGGTGCCTTTCGTCGGGTGCGCGCCGGGGTACGCCGTGTGTCAGGGGCGGCCGGCGGACCGGGTTGGGGGAAGGGGAGCGGGTCCGCAGGACTGCGACCCGGTGTCCGTGGCGGTCCGGGAGCCGCGCCGGGTCCGGCTCGCGGGCAGCGCCGCCAAGGCGGCGAGCAGCGACACGGATCCGCCGACCCACAGGCCCGAGCGCGCCCCGTAGCGACTGGTCAGCCAGCCGACGAGGAGGGCTCCCAGCGGGGTGAGGCCTTGCAGGATCAGCGTGTAGAGGGCCATCACCCGCCCCCGGTAGCGGGGGTCGCTGCCGAGCTGGATCCGGTGGTTGGCCGCCTGCGCGAAGTAGATCGTGGCGAAACCGGTCAGGGCGAGCAGGACGGCCGCCGAGACGTAGTCGGGGGCCCATCCGGCGGCCGTCTCGCTCACGCCGAACGCCAGGGCCGAGCCGGTGACGGTCCGGGCCGCCGGGCGCCCGCTGCGTGCGGTGGTGGCGAACGCGGCGAGCAGCGAGCCGGCCGCGAAGGCGGTGGTGAGCAGGCCGAACGCGGTCGCGTCGGCGTGGAAGACGGTCTTGGCGAGCAGCGGCAGGGTGAGCTGGAAGTTGAAGCCGAACAGGCCGACGACCGCCAGCAGGGCCAACGGGACCAGCAGGTCGGGCCGGGCGCGGACGTACCGCAGCCCGTCCGTCACGCCCGATCCGCGGCCCGAGGGTTCGGGGCGCAGCAGTTCCGCGGGCCGCATCAGCCGCAGGGCCGCCACGGTGGCGAGGTAGCTGACCGCGTTGAGGAGCATCACCGGCCCGGTGCCGACGGCCGAGATGAGCAGGCCGGCCAGGGCCGGGCCGACCACCCGCGCGGTGTTGAAGTAGGCGGCGCTCAGCGCCGAGGCGTTGGGCAGCAGGTCGGGACCGACCAGCTCGGCGACGAACGCCATCCGGGCGGGCACCTCGAAGGAGTTGACGGTGCCGAGCCCGATCGCGAACAGGTACAGGTGCCACGGCCGCACGTCGCCCGCAAGGACCAGCACGGCCAGGGCGAGGGCCAGGGCGCCGGAAGCCAGGTTGGCGAGGGTGAGCAGCAGTCTCTTGTCGTGGCGGTCGGCGAGCCGGCCGCCGTACAGGGTGAGCAGCAGCATCGGTGTGAACTGCAGCGCGGTCAGGGTGCCCAGGGCGGTGGCGGAGTCCCCGGTCAGGTCCAGGACCAGCCAGTCCTGGGACACGACCATCATCCAGGTCCCCGCCACGGACACCACCTGCCCGGCCGCGAACAGCCGGAAGTTGCGTACGGCGAGCGAGCGGAAGGGCTTGGAACGTGTCTTGTCCATGGGGGGTGGTACGCCTCGCCTCTCGTGGTCTGCCTGTGCCGTGGGCCGTGTCCTGTGCGCCGTGTCCTGCCATGTCCTGTGCCGTGTCCCGTGTGCGTGTCTCAGGCCCGGGCCAGGCACTCCTCCAGGAAGGCCAGGGCGCGCAGGTGGTAGGAGCGGGCGACCCAGCCGAGGCTGAGGTTGTGTCCCGCGTCGGGCTGCCGGTCGATGGTGACGAACGGGGCCGCGGTGAACAGTTCGGCGATCTCGTTGAGGTCCTCCTCGTCGTTACGCCACCACAGTTCGTGCTCGGCGAAGGTGAGGCGGACCGGTACGGGCACCCGGGCGGCGGCAGCGGTGAAGCTCTCGGGCCAACGTGCCGCCTCCGCGCGCTCGCGCAGCGGCATGGGGGCGACGAGCGCGGCGGCGTCCCGGAAGGTGTTCGGCGGGTAGAAGCGCAGGGCGCCCCAGTTCCGCTTCCAGTGGCCGTGCCGGTGCGGGTCGCGGAGGTCTCCGGGGTCGACCGCGTAGTCGCGGCCGCAGCCGGAGACGTCCAGGCCCAGCAGGGCGGGCCCGGCGGTTCCGGGACCGGCCTGTTCGGCGGCGTAGGTGAGGGCGAGCTTGCCGCCGAAGGAGTGCGCGACGAGGAACACCCCGGCGCCGGACGGGTACCGGTCGGCGAGGTGGGTGATCGCGGTACTCAGCGCTGCGGACTGTTCGGACAGGTTCTGGCCGCGCGGCAGGTGCGCGGCGGACAGGCCGTAGCCGGGCCGGTCCACGGCGACGACGGTGTAGCCGAGCCGGGCTCCGAGGGTGAGGAGGGAGACGTCCGGGTGGGCCTGGCCGTCGAAGTAGCCGGCGCTCATGCCGCCGCCGTGCACCGCGACGATGGTCGCGCGGGGCGGGCCGACGGGCTGGGCGATCAGCGCGGACAGGGTGAAGGCGCCTGCCTCCAGGGTGATCGGCCGGACACCCGGCGACATGCCGGGCGCGGTCTCGTCCGCCCCGACGGGCAGCAGGACGGGGGCGTTCACTGGGCCCCCCGGGCGTGGGCGGGCCGGTGGGTTCTTCGACTCATGGTCTCTTCCTGGGACGGTGGGCGGGACGGCCCCGGGGGCCGGGCACGGCCGAGGTGCCCGGCCGCTGCGGCCCCCGGGGTCCGGGCGCGGTCAGGCGGGGGTGCCGAACCACTGCCGGAGGGCCGGGGCCAGTTCGGCGGGGTCGGTGCCCGCCCAGGCGACGTAGCCGTCGGGGCGGACCAGGACGGCCGTGGCACCGGCGAAGACGGCCGGGTCCCGGGGGACGCCGGTGGTCGTGGTGACCCGGTCCTTCCAACCGGCCGCGGCCTCGCGCAGTTCGGGGTCGTCGGCCAGGTCGAGGAGGACGCCGCGGGCGGGGTGCAGCAGTTCGGCGGTGCCCACGGGGCCGTCGGCCGTGATCAGGTCGCGCGGCGGGAGCCGGCGGCCGAGCAGCGGGTGGCGGTCCCCGGGCGCGGCGGCGTCCTCGCCGGCGGCGGGGGTCGCGTCGACGTCGTAGCGGACGTCGAGGTGGCTGACCATCCCGGCGAGGTGGCGCTTGACCGGGTCCAGCGCGATCAGTTCGGTGAACAGGTCCCGCAGCGGCTCCGATTCGACGCCGCCGAGGAACACGGTTCCCTGGGCGAGGGTGTTGGTCAGCAGCCGCGCCCCGACGGCGTGGCGCTCGTCGTGGTAGGTGTCGAGCAGCGATGCGGGGGCCCAGCCGGCGAGGGTCGCGGCGAGCTTCCAGCCGAGGTTCACGGCATCCTGGACGCCGGTGCTCAGGCCCTGTCCGCCGGCGGGCAGGTGGATGTGGGCCGCGTCACCGACCAGCAGCACGCGCCCGCGCCGGTACTCGCTCGCCTGCCGGGTGGCGTCGGTGAAGGAGCTGACCCAGTCGGCGCCGCCGCCGGAGATGTCCTCGCCGGTCAGCCGCTGCCAGGCCGCGGCGACCTCCGCGAAGTCGGGGGTCTGGCTGCGGTCGGCGGGCGGGGCGCCGTGCTCGCACACGATGATGCGGTCCACGCCCTCGGCGAGCGGCGCGGCCATCACCATGCCGGCGGGGACGCGCTCGCCGAGGAAGCGGGGCGGGATCGAGCAGCCGACCACGTCGGCGAGGTACATGCCCCGGGTGGCGTCGGTGCCGGGGAAGGCGAACCCGGCGAGCTTGCGGACCAGGCTGTGTCCGCCGTCGGCGCCGACCAGCCAGCGGGCGCGCAGCCGCTGTTCGCCGTCGGGGCCGGCGACGGTGGCGGTGACCCCGTCCGCGTCCTGCTCCAGGTCGAGGAACTCCCACCCGCGCCGGATGTCGGTCCCCAGCTCGCGGGCCCAGTCCTCCAGGACCGTCTCGGTGCGCGACTGGGGGATGCCGCGGGCCCCGAAGTGGGCGTCCTCCAGCGCGGTGAAGTCGAACCGCACCCCGCCGAAGTGGCCCAGCGGGCTGGTCTCCAGCCCGCCGAAGCGGGGTACGAGGCCCCGCTGGTCGAAGGACTCCAGGGCGCGGGCGGTGAAGCCCAGGCCGCGGGACTGGCCGGTGGGTCGCTCCAGGCGTTCGGTGACGATGACGTCCGCGCCGCCCAGGCGCAGCTCGCCGGCGAGCATCAGGCCCGCCGGGCCGGCGCCGACGATGATGACGTCCGCGTCGATGGTGTCGACGTCCTTGGCCATGAGTGTGCCTTCCTGGTTGCCGGCGCCGGCCGCCGCCTCAGCGGGCGGCGGCGGTCGCGGCGTGTCGGTGGGTGGGGTGCGCGCCGTCCGTGCCGGTGGGCGCGGTGGCCGGTGCGCCGAACCAGCGGCGCAGCGCGGTGTGCGGGCCCCGCGGGTCTGCGCCGGGGTCGCCGGCCCAGACGACGTGTCCGTCGGGCCGTACGAGGAGGGCCTCGCCGGGGGTCAGCGGACTGCCGGTCGCCGGGCGGGCGGTGACGTGGTCGACCCGGTCCGCCCAGGGGGCGAAGGTGGTCGGGTCGGCGCCCGTCCCGAGGTCGAGCAGCAGGCCGCGGCCGGTGCGCAGCAGTGCGGCGGTGGTGTCGCCGGCCGGTCCGTCCAGCGCGGAGGGGGGCAGTCGGCGGCCGAGGAGCGGGTGGTCCGCGTCCGGCTGCCCGGTGTCGGCGTCGTCCGTGACGGGGTAGCGGATGCCGAGGCCGCTGACGGCGCCCGCCAGTTCGGTGCGTACCGCGTCGAGCGCGATGAGTTCGGTGAGCAGGGTGCGGGACGGTTCGACCTCGGGTCCGCCGAGCAGCAGCAGGGTCTGGGCCCGGATGTTGGCCAGGACCGCGGCGCCGACGGCGTGGCGTTCGGCGTGGTAGCTGTCCAGGAGCCCGTCGGGGGCGTCGCCGCGCACTTCGGCGGCGAGTTTCCAGCCGAGGTTGAAGGCGTCCTGCACGCCGAGGTTGAGGGCTTGTCCTCCGCTGGGCATCTGCTGGTGCGCGGCGTCGCCGGCGAACAGGATCCGGCCGTGCCGGTACCGGGCGAGCTGCCGGTTGGCGTCGCCGAAGGCGTTGACCCACAGGGGGCTGCCGTGGGCGATGTCCTCGCCGGTCACCCGCTGCCAGGCGTCGACGACCTCGTCGAACGCGGGGGCGCCGGAGCGCGGGACGGCTCGTTTGCCGAACTCGTGCACCATCACGCGGGTGACGCCGTCGCGGGTGGCGGAGATGGCCAGTCCGTCGGGCAGCCGCAGGAAGCGCCGGTCGGGCGTCTCGACTCCGGCGACGTCGGCCCGCAGCAGTTCGCGTTCGGCGTCGCGGCCGGGGAAGTCGGCGCCGATGAGCCGCCGTACGGTGCTGTCCTCGCCGTCGCAGCCGACCAGGTACCGGGCGTTGATGCGGACCGGGCCGTCCGGGCCGATGCCGTCGGCCGTCACCCCGTCCGGTCCGACGGTCAGGGCGACCAGTTGGTGGCGGCGGAGCAGGCCCGCGCCCAGCTCGACGGCCCGGTCCTGGAGGAGTTCCTCCGTACGCCGCTGGGGCACCTTCCACTGGCCGGGGTGGGAACCGGGCAGGGTGAGGTCCAGTCCGATGCCGCCGAAGTGCCCGCGCGGCTCGCACGGCGGGGTGCCCAACTCGGCCGACAGGCCCCGGCTGTCGAAGATCTCCATGGTGCGGGCGTGCAGGGTGGTCGCCCGGGATTCGGTGGTCGGGCCGGGGCGCTGGTCGAGGACGAGCACCCCGACCCCGCCGAGTCCGAGCTCGCAGGCGAGCATCAGTCCGGCGGGGCCGGCTCCGACCACCAGGACGTCGGTGTCCAGGGGTCCCCGCGCGATGTCCGGGTGGTCCGATGCCATGTCAGTTCTTGTTCTCGGCGTGGGTCTTGGCGTGGTTGAGGGTGGCGAGGCTGTTGGTGGAGAGGGCGGTGTGGACGTAGGCGCGGGCGTCGGCGACGGTGGCGTCGGGTC
>NZ_LGDE01000072.1 GCF_001279725.1 Streptomyces sp. WM4235
TGGCGACCACTTGCGGCAGGCCGAGGGGGAAGTCCCCCACGGCGATGGACAGGCAGAACACCAGGAAGGTCGCCGCCATCAGCGCCAGTGTGACCAGCACGATCCTGGGCCGCCATACGAAAGAGACCCGTCCGAGCCGCACCCCCGGCGCGACCGTCCGCTTCGCCACTGTCACGTTCATGCGCTCTTGAACTTTCCCCGCCACACCAGGATCGCGAAGAACGGTGCACCGAGGAGAGCGACGAGGACTCCCGCGTCCAGCTCCCCCGGCCGCACCACGACGCGCCCCACGATGTCGCAGATCAGAAGGACGGCCGCGCCGAGCAGACCCGCGTACGGCACCAGCCAACGGTAATCGGGCCCGGCGAGATACCGGGCCACGTGCGCCACCATCAGTCCGAGGAACGCGATGGGGCCGCACGCCGCCGTGGCCGCGCCCGCCAGCAGGGTGATGGCGACGATGCCCACGGTCCGGATCAGGGCGACGTTCACGCCCAGTCCCCGGGCCACGTCGTCGCCGAGGTTGAGCAGGTTGACGGAGGGCAGGGTGGCCAGCGCCGACACCAGCCCGACCACGATGAACGCGGTCACCGGCCAGATGACGTCGAACCCGACGCCCGCCACCGAACCGGCGTTCCAGAACCGCAGCGCGTTCAGTGCCGCCTTGTCCGACAGCGCCACCGCCGTCGTCATCGCCATGAGGAACACCGTGACCCCCTGCCCGGCCAGAGCGAGCGTCAGCGGATTGCCGGCGCCCCGGCCGATGCTCGACAGCCCGAACACGACGACGCCGGCGAGCCCGGCGCCCACGAAGGCGAACCAGACGTACTGGAACGGATCGGTGAGCCCGAACAGCGAGATCGCCGACACGACGGCGAACGAGGCTCCGGTGTTCACGCCCAGCAGACCCGTGTCCGCGATGGGGTTGCGCGTGTACCCTTTGACCAGCGCCCCGCCGACGCCCAGCGCGATGCCCGCCACGATCGCGAGCACCGTCCGGGGCACCCGGACGGTCTGCATGATGAGTCGGGCTTCCGAGGCCTTCTGGTCGGGGTCCGGCCCGGCGAACAATCCGTGCCACGCCTCTGCTGGACTGAGCGCACGCGCGCCGACCGCGAGAGAGACCACTGCCGCGACCACGAGGACCGCGACCATGACGCCCAAACCCGCCATCCGCCGCCGCCGGGCCTCCGCGACCCGGGAAGACGCGGGACGTTCAACCGTGATCGTTCCCATGTCGACGTGGGTCATCCCTTGCGTCCGGCGCGTATGACGGGCCGCACGGACACCTCACGCCTGCGAACGGACGGGACGCCGGCTCGGCGGCAAGTACCAGAGTGCACGGACGTTCCTTTTTCCTGGGTCTGCTGGCAGTAGGCCAGGATAGACCGGCTGGACGGGCGGCCGACCGGCCGCGGCTTCGACTCCGCCGCCACCCGCCGACCCGGTCGGGCACGGCCTCAGGTTCCGGTCGTGGAGCGAGTCGAGCAGCTCGCCGACCCGTACCGCGGCCATGGCGCGCGTTCGCACCGGGCGGCCGTCCGCAACCCCTCGGCAGCGATCCGCCCGGGCCCCTCACTCGGACGCAGACAGCTCCGCGTCGATCTCCGTGGCCGACCGCAGATGTACGGCCCGCCCGAACAGGTCCCGAACCTCGGGGCGCTCGCCGAAGGGGTACCGGATGTGCCAGTGCGCGACGACGTACTCCAAGAGGTCGAAGCGGCCCCCGTGGGCGATCGTCGACGCGGCCAGCAGACTCTGCCGAACACTCAGCATCGTGGTCGGCGGGTCCTGGTAGTTGCTCTTCCGTACGGTCATCATGGCCTGCATGGCCAGCACGGGCTCGGCGGACGTGTAGAAGTGCGCGTTTCCGGTCCACTTCGGCGGCTCGGCGCCGGAGTCGGGGTTCCAGTCGTCGAAATCGGCCCGCAGTCCGGGCAGTACCGGTACCGGCAGCTCACGCGGGCCGAAGGGGCGCCCGGCCAGCACGGCGTTGATCACGGCGGCGTCCCTGCCGCTCCCCCGGACGAACTCCTCCCGGACCAGGCGGGCGTTGAGCCAGGGATCGTCCTGGGCCAGCAGGGCCGGGATGACGATGTCAGGGCGTCGGTCGCTGAACTCCGGGGTGCCCGGCTCCACGATCGGAGGCCGTACCTGGGGGGCGGTCAGCAGCGTGTCCCACACCTGCCGGTCGCCATGCGCGACCAGGGCTCGCAGCGTGTCCTCACTCACGCTCGCCCTGGCCAGTACGACGCGGGTGGGCACGTCGAGGCCGCTCACGACGGCGCCTACGACATCACCGCGCGCGAGACCGAGCAGGGCGGCCGGCGCCGCGTGGAGGAGGACGGACCGGCTCTGCTCGACGGGCAGTTCCGCGGACACGGCGTCGAGCAGTTCGGGCAACGTCCCGTCGAAGCCGGCGGCGAGCAGACGCACGGCGTTCGCCCAGAGTCCGGGAGACCCGCCCAGCCGCTCGCGGACGCGGTCGGCCGCGGCGTCCCGCTCTGGGCCCACAAGAAAATCGGCGACGGGCACCACGTCGAGCGGCGCACCGCCCTCGGACAGCCGGACAGCGGTGCGCAGCAGCTGCGGCAGCGTCCCCGAGAAGTACCCGGTGAGGCGCCGCAGGGCCATCCACAGCCCCGCCTCGGCCGCCGGATCACCGGTTGCCGCCCGCCCGAACCGCTCCTCGATGATCCGGCCGACGGCTTCGACCGGCGCGAAGCAGATCATGTCCTGTACCGGGTGCGCGTACCGGAGTACGTCCTCGGAGTTCACCGCGGGCGTCCAGCCGGGTCGTACCGTGGTCTCGCCCTCGGGCACCCACACCGCGGAGCAGTGGCGTCCGGGCCCGAGGTTTCCACGGGCCAAGGTAGCGAGGGCGGTGTCCCGATCGGCGTACAGCCGCAGCAGGTCGAGCCCGTTGACCTCGGGGTCGGTCAGGGCGGCCACGACGTCCGGCGGGCAGTCCCCGTGCGCCAGCAGCACCCCGTACCGTTCGCGTGCGCGCGTGCGATGGTGACGCAGCTCCGGGTCGGCGAGGCGACTGCGCACGAGGTCCCAGTCCACCCGGTACGAGGGGTCGTCGGTGATGGCCTGGCTCGCGGCGGCGAGCTCGGCCTGGGTGAACAAGCTCAACTGGTAGGGCCGCAGACCGGACTGTAGACGCATGCCCCAGACGCGCAGTGCCTCGTCCAAGAGGTCGCCCTGCTCCCGGCGCGCCGTCGCGGCCGCTTCCAACGGCTGCGCGGAACCCCGGTCCAGTGCGAGCGCGAACGCTTCGCGCACGTCCTCGTCCCGGATGCCGCCGCCTCGACCGGCCACCAGCGCCCGCAGCTCGTCGACCCGGTCCGACTCCCACATCCGTATGCCGGCCGTCAGTTGCTGGTACGGGGTGAGCAGCGCCTCATGGGAGTCGGTCGCGAAGCCCCCGAAGGAGGCGCGCAAGGCCTGTGTGACCAGGCCCGGTTCGCGCGAGTCGAAACACAGTCGCGCCAGGTCGGCGTCCCACGGGGACGGCGGGCCCTCGATGAGGGCTCGCACCACAGGGGTCCTCGGCAGCGGGTCCGGGGTGCCGGGTTTGAAGGGACGGCCTTCCAACAGGGCCAGCCGGATGGCGGGGGCCAGCTCGTACCCCTTGTCGCGTGCCTCACCGACCAGGCCGGTGAGCAGCCACTCGTTGATCTGAGGATCGTCGCGGAGGAGGAAGGCGCGCTCGATCTCGGGTTCTCCGGAACTGTCGCGGCGCTTGAGGCGGTAGGTGGCGCCGAACATGCCCGCCCACACCGCACGGTCGCCGGTGTCGATCAGCGACTGGGCGAGCTTGACCCTGTGGCGCCCGGAGGCGAGCCGGTACAGGGGCCACGGGGCGATGCGCTCCAGGAGGCGCTGCGGCAGATCGCCCGGCGCGAGCCCGATCAACCACGCCACCTCCTTCTTCGGGTCGACGCGCGCATCAGGGGCCTCGGCGCCGGCGTCGTGGCGCGTGGCGGCATCGAGGAAGGCCGGGAAGTCGCCCGTGAAGCCGCTCGCGAGCAGCTGAAACGCACGCTCCCAGGCCTGCTCGTCGCTGCCCAGCCGGGCCTGAACGCGCCGTTGCACCTCCGGCAACGGCGCACTGTTCGGGCCGGAGTCCTCGAAGCGCCCGGTGGGGCCCGCCAGCCACTGCTCCTCGATCTCCGTGGCCGGCACGTCCGCCTGTCCGGAGCCCGCCGACGCGGTGAGCACGGGGTCGAGGTCGCTGCGGGCGGCGACGAAAGCGGCCTGACGGGCAGTCAATCCCCACTGCTTGAGGACGGCCGCCACTTCAACGCTCTCGCCGTGTTCGGCGACCCAGTCGCGCAGTCCCTCCGGCGGCACGTTCCACCGTCGGTTCAGGATGCCGGCGCGCCCCCCGGGCCCGAGTGCTTCGGCGACCTGCGCCGCGGCTTCCCGTCCGGCGTGCCGGAACAGGCGGAGAAACGTAACGTCGGGCTCTTCGATTCCTGGTGTGCTCACGCCATGACACGCTACCCACCGGATTCGCCGGTGTGGATCACAGGTACCTGCCGGCCGACGGCAGGCGCTCCAGGCCCGCCCGGTGAGTACGGCCGGGCCGTCTCACCCCCACCGGCGGACCCCTGGCTGAAGCCGCACCGCCGGCGACCACCAGGACTGGAACCGGCGGCTGACCATCGAGGACATCGAGGTCGCCCCCCCGGCCACCGCGGTCGGGGCATCGGCCGGGCCTTGATGGGACAGGCCGTGCACCTCGCCCGGCAACGGGGCGCCGAGCACATCTGGTTGGAGGTGACCAACGTCAACGCCCCGGCCATCCACGCCTACCGGCGCCTGGGCTTCGCATTCTGCGGCCTGGACACCAGCCTCTACCAAGGCACCGAGTCGGAGGGCGAGCAGGCGCTCTACATGAGCATGCCCTGCCTTTGAACACACGGCCGACGAACCGGGGCGGGGGGCGCGGGAGCCACCGCCCGGCACGACCGTGACGGTCGGCAGCCAGGCGCCCTCCCCCGACCAGTCCGGCGGTCTGCGCCTACCACCTACGGAACAGCTGGTTACGCAAGACCGTCAGGGGGCATCGCCCGCTCGGCGCCCGTGCGTGCACGGCTGGCGCCGATCTCGTGGAGCCCCCGCATCGTCACACGCGTCAACGACTGTGACATCCGCATCGCCAAGGTCGGGGGCGAACACATCCGGCACGTCCACGACGCCACCGACGAGTTCATCCGGGTACTCGACGACGAACCGCAGCGGGAGCCGGCCGCGGTTTGGCCTTCCTCAGACATTCACACGTAGGCGATCAGGGCATACCGTTCGTCGTCCACCGGACCACCCCACAAATCCGGGTGGTTGCTGAGCGGTTCAATCCGCACGCGTGCGGCGAGGGGGCGCACGGCCGAGGCAAGGTCTTCGGCTCCGATTCCGCCGTTCCACGGCAGCGACTCAGCGCCCGCCACATACGGGACGCCGCTCTGGCCCGCCTCACGCCACCGCCCCTCGACCAGCACCAGCCGGCCTCCCGGCCGCAACCGTGTCACCCATTCACGCAGAGCGGCCTCCGGATCAGGCAGCGTCCACACCAGATGCCGCGACAACACGACGTCGAAACGCTGCTCCCCCGTCGGGGGCCTCAAGGCGTCACCGACCAAGAAGCGGCCTTCCAGCCCGGCACTCTGAAACTTCGCGCTCGCCTCTTCGACCATGCGCGGCGCCAGATCCACCCCGGTCAGCCGGTGCCCGGCCTGGGCCAACAACAGCGAAACCGACCCGGTGCCACAGCCGATGTCGAGCACGTCGACCGGATTGTTCGGCATCACGGAGCCCAGAAGTCGGGCCCACGCAGCTCGCGTGTTGGCGTCTGTCATCCCGTGATCGGGCTCGTCGTCAAAGGTTGCCGCAGCGGCATCCCAGTAGGCAGTGATCATCGCAGTACGGTCAGTCATCTCTGCATGCTCGCAGCAGCCACTGACACGCCGGACGCCAGACGCCAGACGCCAGACGCAGACAGAGAATGTGGGTCCAGGCAACCAGTTCCGGCGCAGCGAGCAACCGCTGTCGCGAATCCGACTCACCCACCTCCGCAACCACAGGTGTGTGCCGGGCGGCTGGCGGGCTGCCCGGCACACGATCATTGCGGGTTCGACTGCCGCCCGTTCACAGGCGGGGGGCTGTAACTCGGTCAGCGGCGGCGGCCCCAGGTGTCGGTGTCGACGGTGCGGCCTCGGTCGTCGCGCAGGGTGGCGGTGTCGCCGCGGTTGCCCCAGATGTACTCGCGCTTGCCCTGGAAGACGTCGGTACGGGAGTCACGTCCGACTCCCGTGTGGACCCGGATCGTTCCCCGACCCGCGATGCGGATGTCGTGGAAGCGGTAGCGGTTGCCGTCGGCGTCGCGCAGCGTCCAGCCGCGCAGGTTCACCGCCTGGCGGGTGGTGTTGCGGATCTCGACCCACTCGTTGTTCAGGGAGCGGTTGGAGTGGTCGTCGCGTCCGGGGCTGTCGGCCTGGACGCGGCTGATCTC
>NZ_LGDE01000073.1 GCF_001279725.1 Streptomyces sp. WM4235
ATCCCGTACGGGCGGCCGATGCGAAACCAGACCATGTACGTCCTGGACGAGGCGTTCCGGCTGCGTCCGACCGGACTGCCCGGCGCGCTGTTCATCGGCGGCGTGGGTCTGGCCGCGGGCTACCGCAACGCACCGGAACTGACCGCGCGGGCCTTCCCCACGCACCCCGTGACCGGGGAGCGGCTCTACCGCACGGGCGACCTGGCCCGTCTGCTGCCCGACGGCGACCTGGAGTTCCTAGGCCGGCAGGACTCGCAGGTGAAGGTGCGCGGCATGCGCATCGAACTGGGCGAGATCGAGGCGGCCCTCGTGCGCACCGAGGGGGTGCGCGAGGCCGCGGCGCTGGTCGAGGGCCACGGCACAGCCGCCCGCCTCGCGGCCTACGTGGTCCTCGACGCGGCGCGCCCGGTCGCCGACCCGGCGGCGCGGCCGTCGGACACGGCGGTCGGGGCGGGCGTGGAGCCGGGCGCTTCGGGTGTCTTCGGCGCCGAGCAGGCCCGGCTGCTGGAGCGGCGGTTGAGCCAGCCCGGCCGTCGCGCCGACCTCGCGGGGCGTGAGATCCTCCCGTTCGTCCTGCCCGCCGACACGCTCGCCCTGCGGGCGTCGGCCGCCGGTCGGGGCGCGGCCACGTCCTTCGGCGCCGGCCCCGTGCCCGCGGCCGACGTGTACGCGCTGCTGACGGCGCTCGCCCGGCAGGACGACGACGGTGTGCCCCGGTACGCCTTCGGCTCGGCGGGCGGGCTGTACCCCGTGCAGACCTACCTCGCGGTGGCGCCGGGCGGGGTCACCGGGATCCCGGCGGGCGTGTACTACCTCGACCCCGCCGGTCCGGCCCTGGTCTCGCTGGACGCGGGTCCGGACGCCGGTCGGGCGCTGGACCCGGCGCTGTTCTCCGAGGCCAACCGGGCGCTCGTGGCGGGCGCCGGGTTCGGGATCTTCCTCGTCGCCCGCGACCGCGCGGTGACACCCGTGTACGGCGAGCTGTCCGGCGGGTTCTGCCTGTTGGAGGCCGGTGCGATGGCGCAGGTGCTGCGTCAGCGGGCCGCCGACTGTCGTCTCGGGCTCTGTCCGATCGGTGCCGTGCACGCGGAGCCGCTGCGCGCGCTGTTGCGGTTGGAGGAGGACCAGAGCGTGCTGCACACCCTGGTGGGCGGCCCGCCCTCGGGCGCCCCGGCCTCCGGGCCGGCGGACGACGCGCGGGACTGGGCACTGACGCTGCGCGCCGAACTGGCCGCGCGGCTGCCCGGGTACATGGTGCCGCAGCGGGTCGGTGTGATCGACGCGCTGCCGCTGTCGGCGAACGGGAAGGTGGACCGCAAGGCGCTGGCCGCGCGGGCGGTCGCACCGGCGGCGACCCCGCCGGAGGTGGCCGCACCGGTCGCGGCCGAGGTCGCCCCTGTCGAGCGGGCCGTGCTGGTGGCGCGTCCGACGGGCAGCACCATCGACCGGCTCATCGCGTTGTGGCAGGAGGTTCTGGAGGGGCAGGAGTTGGGCATCGACACGAACTTCTTCGAGTCGGGCGCCACCTCCATCCACCTCGTCCGCGTCCAGCGCCGGGTCACCGAGGAGTTCGGCCGGGAGGTGTCGGTGGTCGAGATGTTCGACCGGCCGACGATCCGCCACCTCGCCGACCTGCTCGACCGACCGGAGGCCGACCCGGCACCGGTGGTGCGTCCCGCGACGCGTCCGGCCGATCCGGATGCCGCCACCGAACCGCCCACCGTCACCGGCAGCACCACCGGCACCACTGGCACTACCGGCACCACCGCCGACGAGTCGGTCACCGACCGCAGGCAGCACCACGAGAGGCGCCGCGCCGCCCGCCGGCGAGGCGGCTCCGGCACCTCGCCGGCCAACTGAGACCGACCGGCACCTCGCCGGTCGGTCCGATCCGCGGCCGAGAACGCCCGAAGGAGAAGACACCGCATGACCATTCAGGACACCAGGGAACCGGGATCCGCCGATTCGGCGGACCTGCCGGACGCGATCGCCGTCATCGGCCTCGCCTGCCGGTTCCCCGGCGCACGCGACGCCGACGCCTTCTGGGCGAACCTCGTGGACGGCCGGGAGAGCGTCGGCTTCCGCACACCCGGGGAACTCGCGGCCCTCGGGGTCCCGGCCGAGCGCCTGGCCGACCCCAGGTTCGTTCCGGCGGGCGGTGTCCTGGACGGCATCGACGAGTTCGACGCCGAGTACTTCGGGATCCCGCCCCGCGAGGCGGCGCTCATGGACCCGCAGCACCGGCTGTTCCTCCAGTGCGCGGTGACCGCGCTGGAGGACGCCGGCCTGCGGGCCGAGGGCTTCGACGGTTCGATCGGCGTGTACGCGTCGGCGGGCTTCAACTCCTACCTCACGCACCATCTGTTGCCCCACGCCGGGGAACTGGGCGACCGCGCGGACGTCCAGTGGCTCGCCTCCGGCGACAAGGACTACCTGGCCACCCAGACCTCGTACCGGCTCGGGCTGACCGGACCGAGCATGAGCGTGCAGAGCGCCTGCTCCTCCGCGCTGGTCGCCGTGCACCTGGCGAGCGAGGCGCTGCTCAGCGGCGAGTGCGACGTGGCCCTGGCCGGCGCGGTGTCGGCGGGGGTGGCGCAGGGGCACGGCTACCTGCACTCCGAGGGCGGCATCCTGTCTGCCGACGGACACTGCAGGCCCTTCGACGAGGCCGCCACCGGGACCGTGTTCGGCAGCGGTGTGGGCACGGTCGTCCTCAAGCGGCTCGCCGACGCGGTGGCCGACGGCGACACGGTGCGGGCGCTGCTGCTGGGCTCCGCCGTGAACAACGACGGTTCCCGCAAGGTCGGGTTCACCGCGCCCGGCATGGACGGTCAGGTCCGGGTGATCTCGGCCGCGCAGGCGGTCGCCGGGGTCACCGCCGACGAGGTCTCCTACGTGGAGGCGCACGGCACCGCCACCGCGCTCGGCGACCGCATCGAACTGGCCGCCCTGGCCAAGGTCTTCGGAGCCGACCCCGACGCGGAGCGGGTGCTCGGCGCGGTCAAGTCGAACGTGGGGCACCTGGACACCTGCGCGGGCATGGCCGGATTGATCAAGACCGTGCTCTGTCTGCACCACCGCACCCTCGTCCCCACCGCCCACTTCGAGCGGCCGACCGACGGCCTGGCCGAGACGGGGTTCCGCGTCCTGACGGCGGCCGAGGACTGGTCCCGTCCGGACGGGACACGGATCGCGGGCGTCAGCTCCTTCGGGATCGGCGGCACCAACGCGCACGTGATCCTCCAGGACCCGCCGCCGCTGCCGCGCCCCGCCCGGCCCGCGCCGCAGGCCACCGGGTGGGAGGTGCTCCCGCTGTCCGCGCGCACGCCCGAGGCCCTGGAGCGCGCCGCCGCCCGGCTGGACGACGCGCTCGCCGCGCCCGACGCGCCGGACCTGTCCGACGCCGCGCACACCCTCCAGATCGGGCGCACCGCCCACGCCTGGCGCGCCGCTGTCCCCGTGCCGCGCCGTGGCTCCGCCGGACCGATCGCCGCGGTCCGGCCCGTCCGGGCCGCCGACCGCGAGCCGGACGTCGTCCTGCTGTACCCCGGCCAGGGCGCCGGGGCGCCCGGCCTGGCCGCCGAGGCGTACGAGACGGAACCCGCCTTCCGCGAGGCCCTGGACCGTGCGCTGGAGGCCCTGGAGCCCTGGACGGGGGCGACGCCCCGGGCGCTGCTGCTGGACCCCGCGCACCCGGACCTCTTCGATCGCACCGAGGTGGCGCAGCCGGCGCTCTTCGCCGTCGAGTACGCGCTGACCGCGTGGTGGACGGCCGTGGGGATCCGCCCTGTCGCGCTGGTCGGGCACAGCGTCGGGGAGTTCGCCGCGGCGTGCGCCGCCGGGGTGTTCACGCTCCGGGACGCGGCCCGGCTGGTCGCCGAACGCGGGCGGCTGATGGCGGGCATGGCCCCGGGCGCCATGCTCGCGGTACCGCTCCCCGAACGGGAGACACGGGCGCACCTGGACCGGCTCGGCCGGGAACTCGGTCCCGAGTCGGGGCCGTTGCCGGAGATCGCCGCCGTCAACGCGCCCGACCGCTGTGTGGTGGCGGGTGATCCGGGCGCGGTGGACCGCTTCGCCGCGCTGCTGGCGGACCAGGGGGTGACGGGCCGCCCGCTCGGGGTCCGGCACGCCTTCCACAGCCGGCACGTGGACCCTCTGGTGGAGGAGTTCACGAAGCTGGTGGCCTCGGTGCCCGCCCAGGCGCCGGCCGTCACCGTGGTGTCGACCCTGACGGGGCGCGCCCTGACGCCGCAGGAGGCCCGGTCGCCCGAGTACTGGGCGCGGCAGATGCGGCGGACCGTACGGTTCGCGGACGCGCTCGCCGCCCTGCCGGAGGGAGCCGTGCTCGTCGAGGCGGGCCCCGGGCAGGCCCTGTCGGGGTTCGCCCGACGGAGCCCGGGGGCCGAGCGGCCCGTCCTGCCGTCCCTGTACGCCCCGGACCCCGGCGCGGCGCGGGGCGCCGACCGCGCTCCGGCCCGGTTGACGGCCGTCGCCGGGCTGTGGGAGCGAGGGGTGCCCGTCGACTGGCCCGCCCTCGGGGAGCGGGCGGGACGACGGCGCGTGCCGCTGCCCGGCTACCCGTTCGAGCCGGCCCGGCACTGGTTCACGCCGACGGCTGCCCCTCGCGGCGACCGGTCCCTTCCCGGGGCGTCGGAGCCCGCGGGCACCGCTTCCGCCGGGGGCGTCGACGGCTCCGCGTCCGGGGGTTCGGTCGACGAGTGGCTCCGCGTGCCGTCCTGGTCGCAGGCGGCGCCGCCCGCCGCCGACCCGCACGGCGCTCCCGGGACGGTCCTGCTCCTGGCCGACGAGGCCGGGTTGGCCGACCGGATCGCCGCGCGGCTCGTCCGGGCGGGCGCCGAGGTCCACACCGTACGGGCCCTCCCCCGCAACCCCGCCGCCCCGGTCCGCGCCGGCGGCTCCACCCCCGGGCGGTTCGTCGACCCCGAGGACCCCGGTGCCTTCACCGCGCTGGTCGGTGAGCTGGCCGGCCGGGGCCACGTGATCGACACGGTCGTCTCCTGCTGGGCGGTCGATTCCCCCGACGCGGAGCACGCCGACCCCGACGAGGTGGCGCGGGGCGCCCTGCTCGCCCTCACGTTGCCCGCCGAGCTGGCGCAGGCCCTCAGCGGCGCCTTCCCCGGCCGACCGGTACGGATGCTGCTGGTCAGCGACGGGGCCCACGGTGTGCAGGGCCGTACTCCCCGCTCCCCGCAGGTCGCCACGGCCATGGGTGCCGTACGCGCGCTGCCCGGCGAACTGCCCGGGTTCACCCTGGGCGCCCTCGATCTCGACTGCGCGCCCCACGACGCCCCGGCGCTGGAACGCGCCGCCGACGCGGTCCTCGTCGAGCTGCGCGCGGCGGGGCCGGCGGCGCCGCTGATCGCCGTCCGGGGGCGGGCTCGTCTCGTGCCCGGCTGGGAACGGCCCGCGCTGCTCCCCGGGGACGAGGCGTCGGCTTCGCCCGTCACGGCCCTTCCGGGCGGCAGTTGGCTGGTCACCGGCGGTCTCGGCGGCATCGGCCTGGCCGTCGCCGGGCGCCTCGCCCGGGACGGCGGGCGCACGCTGCTGCTGATGGGCCGACGCCCGGTGCCGGACGGTCCGGGCTGGACCACGATCCGTCCCGCGGGCGCCGCGCCGGCCGCCGACTGCCCGCCGGAGCAGGCCCGGGCCCTGGCCGAACTGACCGGGCACGGGGCGGCCGTCTGCCTCGTGCAGTGCGATGTCACCGATGCCGGGGAACTGGAGTCCGCCCTCGGGCGGATCCGCGCCGCGCACGGCCCGATCGCCGGGATCGTGCACGCGGCGGGCCTGCCCGGGGGCGGCACGATGGCGTTGCGGACCCGGCGGGAGGTGGCCGGGGTGCTGGCCCCCAAGGTGCGCGGGACCCTGCTGCTGCACCGGTTGACGGCCGACGACCGCCCGGCCGTCGTGCTGTGTTCCTCGGTCCTGTCGGTCACCGACGCCGCCGGGCAGGCCGACTACAGCGGCGCGAACGCCTTCCTCGACAGCTACGCGCACACCGACGACACCCTCGTGTCCATCGGCTGGGACCGCTGGTCGCAGACCGGGATGGCGTTGCGCCACGCCCTCGGGAACACCCCGGACGAGGCGGGCGAGCCACTGGACCACCCGCTGTTCGAGGCCCGTCACACCGGCGGGGACGGTTGGACCGCGCTGAGGCTGCGCACCGGCCCGGACACCGACTGGCTGTCCGCGGAACACCGGCTGTCGGACGAGCCCGTGTTGCCGGGCACGGCGCTCCTCGACCTCGTCGTCGCGGCGCACGCCCTGGTGGCGGGTCCGGGGGCGGTCGAGCTGGACGCCGTGTTCACCCGGCCGCTGTGGCTTCCGGAGGCCGACCCGGCGATGGTGACCGTACGGCTGCGTCCCGCGGCGGGGGGGGGGGCCGACCTGGTGGGGTGCTCGGCCGCGGCCGCCCCCCCGCACGGCCCGGGCCGGGGCGCCCCGTAGGACCGCCCCCCCCCCCCGCCGGCGGGCCC
>NZ_LGDE01000074.1 GCF_001279725.1 Streptomyces sp. WM4235
TTCGCCCTCGAAGTCGCCCTCTACCGACTCCTCGAATCCTGGGGCATCAAGCCCGACCACCTCGCCGGCCACTCCATCGGCGAACTCGCGGCCGCACACGTCGCCGGAATCCTCACCCTCCCCGACGCGGCGAAGCTCGTCGCCGCCCGCGCACGGCTCATGCAGGCCCTGCCCACCGGCGGCGCCATGATCGCCGTCCAAGCCACCGAAGCGGAGATACTCCCCCACCTCGAAGGCCTCGACGACCGCCTCGCCATCGCCGCCATCAACGGCCCCACATCGGTGGTCGTCTCCGGCGACGAGGACGCGGCGCTGCACCTCGCGGAGCGGTTCGAGGCGCAGGGCCGCAAGACGAAGCGGCTCACCGTCTCGCACGCCTTCCACTCGCCGCGCATGGACGGAATGCTCAAGGAGTTCAGGGCGGTGGCGGCCGGTCTCACCTACGACGAACCCCGCATCCCCATCGTCTCCACCCTCACCGGCAAGCTCGCCACCGGCGACGACCTGCGCACCCCCGACTACTGGACCGACCAGGTCCGCGGCGCCGTCCGCTTCACCGACGCCGTCAGCGCCCTGGAAGCCCTCGGCGCCACCACCTTCACCGAGATCGGCCCCGACGCCGTCCTCACCGCCCTGGCGCAGAACATCTTGACGGACGCGGTTGCCGTGCCGCTGCTGCGGCGGGGTCGCCCCGACGCGGAGACCCTCGTCGCGGGCGTGGGCCGGCTGCACAGCCGCGGCGTCCGCGTCGACTGGGAGGCCTACTTCGCCGGTACGGGCGCCGAGCGGACGGACCTGCCGACGTACGCCTTCCAGCACGAGGCGTTCTGGTTGAAGGGCTCGGGTGCGGCGGCCGATGCCGGGTACGGCCTGAACCCGACCGGGCACCCGTTGCTCGGGGCGGCCGTCACCATCGCCGGGGCCGACCAGGTGCTGTTCACCAGCCGGCTCTCGGTGCGCTCGCACCCGTGGCTGGCCGAGCACGCCGTCTTCGAGTCGGCCGTGCTGCCGTCCTCCGCGCTGGTGGAGTTGGCGGTCCGGGCGAGCGACGAACTGGGGCTGGCCGGGCTCGCCGAGCTGGAGTCGAGCACCCCGGTGGTGCTGCCCGTACAGGGCGCCCTCCAACTCCAGTTGGGCGTGGGCCCGGTGGACGACTCCGGGCGGCGTCCCTTCACGGTCCACACCCGCGGTGACGAGGCCGAGGCCGGTTGGACGGCCCACGCGCACGGCGCCTTCGAGACCACCGGCGGGCAGCAGGTGCCCGCCGCGGTGGGCGGCGAGGCCGTCGAGGTCCGGCTGCCCGAGGAACTGCTGCCCGACGCGGCGGCCTACGAGCTGCACCCGGCGCTGCTGGAGGCCGCGCTCGCCGGGGCCGGCGGCTCAGGCGTGGCCGGCGCGACGAGGATTCCGGCCCGGTGGCAGGGTGTCCGGCTGCACGCGACCGGCGCGACCGCCGTGCGGGTGCGGATCGCCCCGCTCGACGGGGACGCGGAGGGGGCCGTGACCGTACGGCTCTCGGACGCGGAGGAGCAGCCCGTCGCCACGATCGAGCGGCTGGTGTTCCGGGACGTGCCGGACGAGGAGTTCACCGCGCGCGCCGGCGGCAACCTGCCGCTGTTCCGGGTGGACTGGTCGGCGACCGCGCTGCCCGAGCCGGGCAGCCGGGTCCGCTGGGGCGTCCTCGGAGCCGCCGAGGGTGGTTTCGACGGCCCGTCCTTCGAGGAGGTGGCGGCGGTCGGCAAGGCCGCCGAGGCCGGGGCCGCCGTGGACGCGGTGGTGGCCCGGATCGCGCCGGACACCTCGGGTGACGTGGTGGGCGCGGCCCACGCGGCGGCGCGGCAGGCCCTGTCGCTGGCGCAGGACTGGCTGGCCGACGACCGGTTGGAGGCGACCCGTCTGGTGGTCCTCACCCGGGGCGCGGTCGACACCGGTTCCGAGGGGGTTCCCGAGCCGGGCTCGGCCACCGTGTGGGGGTTGCTGCGTTCCGCGCAGGCCGAGGCCCCGGACCGGATCGTGCTGGTCGACCTGGACCACGCGGACGCCGGCGCGGTGCCGGTGGACGCCCTGTCCGCCGTACTCGCCTCGGGCGAGCCGCAGGCGGCGCTGCGCGGCGGCGAGGTGCTGCTGCCGAGGCTGCGCCGCGTGGTCTCCGAGAGCGAGGGCGCGCCGACCCCGTGGGGTCCGGAGGGCACCGTGCTGATCACCGGTGGTACCGGGGCGCTGGGCGCGCTGTTCGCCCGGCACCTGGTCGCCGAGCACGGCGTGCGGAACCTGCTGTTGGTCAGCCGCAGTGGTGCGGACGCCGCAGGCGCGGCGGAGTTGCGGGCCGAACTCGGGGCGCTCGGCGCCCGGGTGACGCTGTCCTCCGTGGACGTCTCCGACCGGGACGCGCTGGCCGCGGCCCTGGCGGCGATCCCGACGGAACATCCGCTGCGGGGCGTGGTGCACGCCGCGGGTGTCCTCGACAACGGTCTGGTCGCGGCGCTCGGACCGGACAGTCTGGCGGCCGTGCTGCGTCCGAAGGCGGACGCGGCCTGGCACCTGCACGAGTTGACGCGGGACCTGGGGCTGTCGGCCTTCGTGTTGTTCTCCTCCAGCGTCGGTGTCATCGGTGGCCCCGGCCAGTCCAACTACGCGGCGGCCAACGCCTTCCTGGACGGTCTGGCCGCGCATCGTCGGGCCCTCGGGCTGCCGGCGACCTCACTGGCCTGGGGCCTGTGGGACCTGAGTCACGGAATCAACGCGGGTCTGGACGAGAACGACCTGAAGCGGTTCGGCCGCGAGGGCTTCCGGCCGGTCACCCCGCAGGAGGGAGGTGGTCTCTTCGACGCGGCCGCGGCCGGCGGCAGCCCGGCGGTCGTGGTGCTCCCGGTCGACCTGTCCGCGATGCGGGCGCACGGCCTGGTGCCGCCGGTGTTCCGGTCCCTGGTGCGGGTGGCGAACCGGCGCGCGGCCCAGTCCGGCACGGGCTCCGTGGAGCTCCTCGCGACCCGGCTGGCCGGGTTGTCGGCGCTGGAGCGGCACCAGATGGTGCTGGACCTCGTACGCGGTGAAGTGGCCACGGTGCTGGGGCACTCGGGCCAGGACGCGGTGCAGGCCGACCGGGCGTTCCAGGAGATGGGCTTCGACTCGATGACGGCGGTGGAGCTGCGCAACCGTCTGGGTGCGGCGACGGGGGTGAGGCTGTCGGCCACGGTGGTCTTCGACCACCCGACGCCCACCGCCCTCGCGGACCACGTGCTCGGCGAGGTGGCGCCCGACGGCGCCGGCGACGCGTCGGCGCCCGTGATGGCGGACCTCGACCGGGTGGAAGCGAGCCTGACCGCCCTCCTGGAGGACGTCCAGGCGCGCTCCACGGTCTCTGTACGGCTCCAGGCGATCCTGTCCCGGCTGAACGAGGCGACGGGAACGGCCGCGGGCCCGGACCTGGCGAGCACGATCGAATCCGCTTCCGCGGACGACCTCTTCGACTTCATCGACAACCAGCTCGGCCGTTCCGCGAACTGATGGTCCCGACGTACGCAGCTCTGAGGAGAAGTTGATTTCGCATGTCCAATGAGACCAAGTCCAACGAACCGGCAGCGTCCACGGACCAGGCTGTTTCCAAAGAACAGAAGATGGTCGAGTACCTCAAGTGGGTGACCACCGACCTTCAGAAGACGAGGCAGCGGGTCGCGGAACTGGAGGCCGGCCAGGACGAGCCGGTCGCGATCGTCGGCATGGCCTGCCGTTTCCCGGGCGGGGTGACCTCTCCGGAGACCCTGTGGAAACTGGTCATGGACGAGGCCGACGGGATCACCGACTGGCCCGAGGACCGCGGCTGGGACATCGACGCCCTCTACGACCCGGAGCGCGGCAAGCCGGGCAAGTCGTACACGAAGAAGGGCGGGTTCCTTGAGGGCGCGGCCCTCTTCGACCCCGGCTTCTTCGGGATCTCGCCCCGTGAGGCGCTCGCCATGGACCCGCAGCAGCGGGTGCTGTTGGAGACCGCGTGGGAGACCTTCGAGCAGGCGGGCATCGACCCGACCTCGCTGCGGGGCACCCCGGTCGGCGTGTTCGCGGGCGTGGTGGAGCAGAGCTACCTGGGGCTGGAGGGTCCCGAGGAGCTTGAGGGCTACCTGATGACGAGCAAGTTGAGCGCCGTCGCCTCGGGCCGCATCGCGTACTCCTTCGGTTTCGAGGGCCCGGCCGTGTCCGTGGACACGGCGTGCTCCTCCTCGCTGGTGGCGCTGCACCTGGCGGTGCAGTCGGTCCGCAAGGGCGAGTCGTCCATGGCCCTGGCGGGTGGTTCGACGGTGTCGGGCAACCCGAGCGGGTTCGTCGACTTCTCGCGGCAGAACGGGCTGGCGGAGGACGGCCGGATCAAGTCGTTCGCCGCGGCGGCCGACGGCACCGCCTGGTCGGAGGGGGTCGGTCTGCTGCTCGTCGAGAAGCTGTCGGACGCCCGGCGCAACGGCCACGAGGTCCTCGCGGTGATCCGCGGCAGCGCGGTCAACCAGGACGGCGCCTCCAACGGGCTGACCGCCCCCAACGGCCCCTCCCAGGAGCGGGTCATCCACCAGGCGTTGGCCGCCGCGAAGCTGTTCGCGGCCGACGTGGACGCGGTGGAGGCGCACGGCACCGGGACCCGGCTGGGCGACCCGATCGAGGCGCAGGCGCTGCTGGCCACCTACGGGCAGAACCGCCCGGCGGACCGGCCGCTGCACCTCGGCTCGTTGAAGTCGAACATCGGGCACAGCGTCGCGGCGGCCGGCGCGGGCGGCGTCATCAAGATGATCATGGCGATGCGGCACGGGGTGCTGCCCAAGACCCTGAACATCGACGAGCCGACGCCGATGGTCGACTGGGACGCGGGCGCCGTCTCCCTGCTGACCGAGGCCCGCCCGTGGCCCGCCGGCGGCGCCCCGCGCCGCGCCGGCGTCTCCGCCTTCGGCGTCAGCGGCACCAACGCCCACGTCATCCTGGAGGAGCCGCCGACCGAGGAGGCCTCCGACGAGCCGCAGCCGGCCGGCGACGCGCCCGTCCGCGCGCTCCCCTTCCTGCCGTGGACGCTGGGCGCGAAGACCCCTGACGCGCTCGCCGACCAGGCCCGGCGCCTGCTGGAGCTGGTGGAGGCCGACGCCGGACCCTCCCCGCTGGACGTGGCGTACTCGCTGGCCACCGGCCGCGCGGCGCTGGAGCAGCGCGCGGCGGTCGTCGGCGCCGACCGGGACGCGCTGCTGGAGGGCCTGCGCTCGCTGGCCGCCGGCGCACCGGACGCGAGCGTGGTGCGGGGCGCGAAGGCGGGCGGCCACACGGCGTTCGTCTTCACCGGGCAGGGCGCGCAGCGTGCCGGGATGGGCGAGGAGCTGTACGCGCACTTCCCCGTGTACGCCGAGGCCTTCGACGCGGTCGCGGCCGAGCTGGACAAGCACCTGGACCGGCCGATCCGCGAGGTCATCGCCTCGGGCACGGACCTGGACGAGACGGGCTACACCCAGCCGGCCCTGTTCGCCGTCGAGGTGGCCCTGTACCGCCTCGTCGAATCCTGGGGGATCACCCCCGACCACCTCGCGGGGCACTCCATCGGCGAGCTGACGGCCGCCCACATCGCGGGCGTCCTCGACCTCGCGGACACCGCGAAGCTGGTGGTCGCCCGGGCGAGGCTGATGCAGGCCCTGCCCACCGGCGGCGCCATGATCGCCGTGCAGGCCACGGAGGCGGAGGTCCTGCCGCTCTGGAGGACCGGCTCTCGATCGCCGCCGTCAACGGCCCGACCTCCGTCGTCGTCTCCGGCGACGAGGAAGCCGCCCTCAAGGTCGCGGACAAGATCGCCGAACTGGGCCGCAAGAGCAAGCGCCTGACGGTCTCGCACGCCTTCCACTCCCCCCACATGAACGGCATGCTGGAGGAGTTCCGGAAGGTCGCGGCCACCCTCACCTACAACAAGCCGCAGCTGCCCGTCATCTCCACCCTCACCGGCAAGCTCGCCACCGGGGACGACCTGCGCACCCCCGGCTACTGGACGGACCAGGTCCGCGGCGCCGTCCGGTTCACCGACGCGGTCCGCACCATGGAGCAGTTCGGCGCGACGACCTTCGTCGAGATCGGCCCCGACGCCGTCCTGGCCGGGCTGGTCCGCGACACCCTCACCGACGCGACGGCCGTACCTCTGCTGCGCCGGGGCCGCCCCGACGCCGAGACCCTCGTCAGCGGCCTCGGCCGGCTCCACACGGCGGGCGTTCCCGTCGGGTGGCGGGAGTTCTTCGCCGACACGGGCGCCCGCCGCGTCGACCTGCCGACGTACGCCTTCCAGCACGAGCGGTACTGGGTCGAGACCAGCGGGATCGTGGCCGACGCCTCCGACCTGGGCCTCGAATCGGCGGACCACCCGCTGCTCGGCGCCGCGGTCACCATCGCCGGCTCCGACCAGGTCCTGTTCACCAGCCGGCTCTCGCTGCGCACCCATCCCTGGCTCGCGGACCACATCGTCCTGGGTCAGATCCTGGTGCCGGCGACCGCGCTGATCGAGATGGCGATCCGCGCCGGCGACGAGCTGGGCAGCACCGTCCTCGACGACCTGTCGATCCTCGGCCCGCTGGCCCTGCCCGAGAAGGGCGGCATCCACCTCCAGGTCAGCGTGGGCTCCGCCGCCGGCGGCGGCCGGCGCGAGCTGGCGATCTACTCGCGGCCCGACAACGCCGACGTGCCGTGGACCCTCAACGCCCGCGGCCACCTCAGCTTCCAGGGCGCCGACGAGCCGTTCGCGCTCACCGAGTGGCCGCCCGCCGGCGCCGAGGAGGTCCCGCTGCACGACGCGTACGAGAAGCTCGCCACGCAGGGCTACGTCTACGGCCCGGTCTACCGGGGCCTGGACGCCGTCTGGCGCCGCGACGACGAGGTGTACGCCGAGGTCAGCCTGCCCGACGGCAGCCGCACCAGCCAGGCCGGCTTCGGCCTGCACCCGGCCCTCCTCGAAGTCGCGCTGGCGGCCTCCTGCCTCGCAAGCTACGGCACCGTCCCCGAGGGCGCGGTCTGGATCTCCACCGACTGGAAGGGCGTCCGGCTGTACGCGACCGGCGCCTCCAAGCTGCGCGTACGGCTCTCGCTCGACGCCGACGACGCGCTGGTCGTCCAGCTCGCCGACCAGAGCGGACAGCCCGTCGCCCGGGTCGCGTCGGTCGCCTGCCGGGCCATCGCCGTCGGCGAGGTCTCCAACGCCCTGGCCCGCCGGCGCGACTCCCTCTTCCACGTCGACTGGGCGCCGTACCCGGTCGTCGCCACCGGGGACACCACGCACTGGGCGACCCTGGGCAAGGACGGTTTCGGGGACCGCCGGTTCACCGACGTGGCCCGGGCCGCGCGGGTCATCGGCGCGGGCGAACGCGTCGACGTCGTCCTGGCCCGCCAGGAGACCCCCGACACCGGGGACCGGGCCGCCGACGTGCACACGGCGGCCCGGGACGCGCTGGCCCTCGTACAGAACTGGCTGGCCGAGGAACGCCTCACCGACACCCGGCTGGTGGTCCTCACCCGGGGCGGCGTGGCCGCCCGCGACGAGGACGTCACCGACCTGGGCGCCGCCACCGTGTGGGGCCTGCTGCGCTCCGCGCAGTCCGAGAACCCCGGCCGGATCGTGCTCGTCGACCACGACCTCGACCTGGACGACCCCGCCGCCGACCCGTTCGCGGTACTGGCCTCGGTGGTCGCCTCCGGGGAACCCCAGTCGGCCGTCCGTGCCGGGCAGGTGCTGATACCGCGCCTGGGCCGGATCTCCGAGTCGGCCGCAGGCCGCACCGGTGAGTGGAACCCCGACGGCACCGTCCTGATCACCGGTGGCACCGGCAGTCTCGGCGCCCTGTTCGCCCGGCACCTGGTCGTCGAGCACGGCGTACGGAACCTGCTGCTCACCAGCCGGCGCGGTCTCGCCGCCGAGGGGGCGGGCGCCCTCGCCGCCGAACTGACCTCGCTCGGCGCCCGGGTGACCATCGCCGCCTGCGACGTCGCCGACCGGGAGGCGCTGGCCGCCGTACTGGCGGACGTCCCGCGCTCGCACCCGCTGACCGGCGTACTGCACACCGCCGGCGTCCTGGACGACGGGCTGATCGGATCGCAGACCCCGGAGCGGCTCTCGGCGGTGCTGCGGCCCAAGGTCGACGCCTCGTGGAACCTGCACGAGCTGACGAAGGACCTGGACCTGTCGGCCTTCGTGCTCTTCTCATCGATCGCGGCGGTCGTCGGCGGTCCCGGCCAGTCCACGTACTCGGCCGCGAACCACTTCCTCGACGGCCTCGCCCAGCACCGCAAGGCCCGGGGCCTCGCCGCGACATCGCTCGCCTGGGGCCTGTGGTCCCAGACCAGCGGCATGACCGGTCACCTCGACCAGGCCGACCTCCAGCGCATCGCCCGCAGCGGCTTCCGCCCCGTGGAGTCCGAGCAGGGCCCCGCCCTGCTGGACCTCGCGTTGGAGACCGGGCACGCGGCGCTGGTCGCCACCCCGATGGACCTCGCGACCCTGCGGGAGCAGGTCCAGGTACCGGTGCTGCTGAGCAAGCTGGTTCGCACGCCGGCCCGCCGGACCGCCCAGAACACCGAGGTCTCCACGGAGACCCTGGCGGACCGGCTGGCCGGGCTGGCGGCAGAGGAGCAGTCGCGGGCGGTGCTGGAGGTCGTCCTCGCGCAGGTCTCGGCGGTCCTCGGGCACTCCGACACCTCGGCGATCGACACCGGGCAGCCGTTCTCGGCGCTGGGCTTCGACTCGCTCACCTCGGTCGAGCTGCGCAACCAGTTGGGCACGGCCACCGGCCTCAAGCTGCCGCCCACGCTGGTCTTCGACCACCCGACGCCGCTCGCGCTCGCCGCGTTCCTGCACGGCGAGGTCGCCAGCGGTTCCGCCGCCCGCAAGGGAACGGACTACGCGGCGGAGATCCGGCTCGCCGACGACATCCGGCCCGCGCAGGAGGTCGTACGGACCGCCGTGGACCCGAAGGAGATCCTGCTGACGGGGGCCAGCGGCTTCCTCGGCGCGTTCCTGCTGCGGGACCTGATGCGCGGCACCACGGGCCGGGTGCGCTGCCTGGTCCGCGGCGAGGACGAGGCCTCGGCCCTGGAGCGGCTGAAGGCCAACGCCCGCTGGTACCGGGTGTGGGACGAGATCGACGAGGACCGGCTGTCGGTCGTCCTCGGCGACCTGGCCGAGCCGCGGCTCGGCCTGACCGAGGAGGCGTTCGACGCGCTCGCCCGCACCGTCGACGTGGTCTACCACAACGGCGCCCGGGTGCACTGGCTGCACCCGTACGAGACCCTCAAGGCCTCGAACGTGACGGGCACGGAGGAGGTGCTGCGGCTCGCGGCGCGCCACCGTACCGTCCCGGTGCACTACGTCTCCACCGTCGGTGTCTTCAACGGGGTGCGCGAGCCCGGCGTCCCGCTGAAGGTGACCGACCCGACCGGGCCGGCCGAGCCCCTCGCGAGCGGGTACCTGCGCTCCAAGTGGGTCGCGGAGCAGATCATCGGGCTGGCCCGGGACCGGGGCCTGCCGGTCTCGGTCTACCGCGTCGACGTGATCTCCGGCGACCAGGTCAACGGCGCCTGCCAGACCGCCGACTTCGTGTGGCTGACGCTGAAGGGGCTGGTCCAGTCCCGGAGCATCCCCAAGGGCACCGAGGGCCGCTTCCACCTGCTGCCGGTCGACTACGTCAGCGCGGCGATCACCGGCATCTCGCGGCAGCCCGGCGCGGTCGGCCGTACCTTCCACCTCTTCAACCAGAGTTCGCTGGCACTGACCCGGTGCGCCGAGTTCCTGCGCGGGCTCGGCTACGAGCTCGACGAGGTGAGCTGGGACAACTGGAACACCACGGTGAAGGCGGGCGACAACGCGCTGCTGCCGCTGTTGGACGCCTTCGAGATGATGACGTCCGACACCGACGGGTTCTACCCGCCGATCGACACCACCGAGACGGCGGCGGCCCTGGCCGGCACCGGCGTCGAGATCCCCGTGCTGACGAAGGAGCTGTTCGAGAAGTACGTCGGCTTCTTCGTCGAGGAAGGCCACTTCCCGGCGGCCCCGTGACGGGGGCGGCCACGAGAGAGCCCCGCCGGCCCGAGGCCGGCGGGGCTCTCCCCTTGCGTGCGGCACCGCGCGCGGTGTGGGGGCGCGGTGCCGCGGTGTGGGGAACCGTGTGTGAGGAATCGTTACGGCAGGCGGATGCCGAGGCGGTGCGAGAAGACGTCCCGCGGGTCCCACTTCGCCTTGGCCCGCTGGAGGCGCGGGTAGTTGTCCTTGAAGTACAGCCGGTGCCAGGGGACGCCCGAGGTGTTGAGCGTCGGATCGGCGATGTCGGCGTCCGCGTAGTTGATGTAGCAGCCGTCGTTGACCCCGCCCGGGCGGGGCACGCCGCCGGTGCTCGCGTACACGTCCGCGTAGGCCTCGCGCACCCAGTTCTGGTGCACCGCGTCGTCCGCCGGGTTCGTCCAGAGGCTGCAGTACAGCATCTTGGCGACGGAGTCCCGCTGGGCGGTGGCGGTGTCCGCGCTCGCCGTGTCGTTGATCCGGCCACCGAAGCTGACGAGGGCGATCATCCCGTACGGTCCCGGGTAGTCGGTGCGGGTCAGCTGCCGGTACATCGCCTTCAGCTGGTCCTGCGGCATCGCCTTGCGGATGTACGCCGACTTGGACTTCCAGCGCGGCACGGAGGCCTCGACGAAGCCGGACCACTCGGTGACCGCGTACAGCCACGGCGCCCGGTAGCGGTCACCGACGGTGTAGCGGACCCCGGTGCCCTCGGAGACGGCCGCGAGGAACCCGTCGAGCACCTGGTCGGCGTTGGGCGCCGCCGCGTCGATCTGGGTGCTCATCCGGAAGTAGCCGGCCGCCTTGTGCATCGCCTTGAACTGGCTGTAGAGGAAGCGGCCCGGGGCGCCGGGGCCCGAGTTGTTCTCGTGCCAGACGTTGAAGTTGTGCACGAGCCGGGTGAAGCTCGCCTCGTCCAGGTCGTCCCAGGACCAGCTGACGTCCGACAGGATCACCTCGGAGGGCGCCTTGGGCAGCAGCTTCGTCGGGTCGTCGCCGGTGGCGCCCGGGGAGCGCAGCCAGTACTTGGTGACGATCCCGAAGTTCCCGCCGCCGCCCCCGGTGTGGGCCCACCACAGCTCGCGGTTCGGGTCGTTCGCCTCACGGGTCGCGACCACCTTGCGGGCCCGGCCGTTCTGGTCGACGTGGACGACCTCGACGGCGTACAGGTGGTCGACGGTCAGTCCGCGCGAACGCGACAGCGCGCCGTATCCGCCGCCGCTGATGTGTCCGCCGGCGCCGACGGTCGGGCAGGTGCCGCCGGGCAGGACGACGCCCCAACGCTTGTAGAGGGTGCGGTAGACGGTGCCCAGCAGGGCGCCCGGCTCGACGGCGATGGCGCGCATCCGCGGGTCGTACGCGATGGAGCCCAGCCCGGCCATGTCGATGACGACACGGACCTCGGGGTTGGTCGTGAAGTCCTCGTCGCAGTGGCCGCCGCTGCGGACCACGACCTTGAGTTTCCGGTCGACGGCCTCCTGTACCGCGCTGACGACCTGGTCGGCGGAGCCGACGAGCCGGACGTAGTCGGGGGAGCCGACCCAGCGCTGGTTGGAGCCCGATATGAGGCCGCGGTAGCGCGGATCGGTACGGGTGACGGTGATCGGGGCGGGGACGGCCGCGCGGGCGGCGGCCTCCCCGGTGCCTTCGACGACGGCCGCCTCGGCGGTTCCCGCGGCCGCCACGACACCGATCGCGGGCACCGCCAGAGCGCCGCCGGTCAGCGCCGCGCCTTTCATGAGCACCCGACGGGACACATCGGTCATGACCGCATACCTCCATGAGACACGAGAGAAGAGCCGAAGAAGAGCGCCGGAGCAGAGCCGCGGCACGAGGACCGCGGGAGAACCCGGGGCGCGGCCACCCGACCACAACTCGGTCACCAGGCGTTCTCTGGCGGTCCTCGTGCGGTGATTACCTGCCGGTGGGCCGCCGGCGAGGAGCCGGGGCTACGTTTTTGACCGTCGATGGTTCGAACTGTCACCGAAGTTGAGGAGAGCGTTCGTGCGTAAGGTGCTGATTGCGAACCGCGGCGAGATCGCTGTCCGCGTTGCTCGGGCTTGCCGGGATGCGGGTATCGGGAGTGTGGCTGTCTACGCGGATCCGGATCGGGACGCTCTGCATGTGCGTGTGGCG
>NZ_LGDE01000075.1 GCF_001279725.1 Streptomyces sp. WM4235
CTCCACCGGCTCCCACCAGCGCGGCGGCAGCTCCCGCCGCAACACCGTCCCGCCCGGCGTGCGCACCTCCACCGCCCCATGCCGGGACACCGCCACCGTCACCCGCTCCGACACCACCCGCCAGCCACCCCCGGTGTCCGGCTCCAGCACCGCCCGCGGATCGGGCTCCGGCCCGCCGCCCACCACCGCGTACGACGGAGACGGCTCCGCCCCGTCCCAGGCCCAGAACACCGCCCCGCCCACGGTCACCCGTACCAGCAGTTCCGACCGCGCGAACCGCAGCACACCACCGCCCGGCCGGGGCTCCGTACCGGTGAGCACCCCCGGCACCCGCGCCCGCTCCGCGCCCCGTCGCGCGAGCCCCGCCGCGTCCGCGCGCCGGTGGCGCAACGCCGAACGCCAGGCGCGCCTCCCGCCCGCCGTACCGATCTCCATCACCGCACGCACCAGATCACGACCGTCCATGCCGCTCACCCTGCCACCGGCCCTCGGCCGCGCGGGCGGCGTTCAGCTGCCGTTCACCCGCCGGCCGGGCGACGCGGGCGGACAACGCGCCGCCCATGACGACCCTGGTGCTGCTGTCGATCACATGGCATGGTCCCTGTGAGCCGCCGCGCGCGCACCGAACGCGCGACGGCACCCACGCACACGAAGCGCGAGCCACAGACTTGACCGGGAGCCGACCCATGACCTCAGCCACCCAGCCGGAACCCCTCTGGTCCCCGAGCCCCGACCGGATCGCCGCGGCCAGGATCACCGCCTTCCAGGCCTGGGCCGCCGAGCGCTTCGGAGCCCCCGCCGACGGCGGCTACCCGGCCCTGCACAGCTGGTCCGTCGACGCGCTCGACACCTTCTGGCAGGCCATCGCCGAATGGTTCGACGTACGGTTCACCACCCCGTACACCTCCGTGCTCGCCGACCGCACCATGCCCGGCGCCCGCTGGTTCACCGGCTCCACCCTCAACTACGCCGAACACGCCCTGCGCGCCGGCGAGGACCCGGCCCGCGCCGACGAACCCGCCCTGATCAGCGTCGACGAGACCCACGAGCCCACCCCCGTCACCTGGGCCGAGCTCCGCCGCCAGGTCGGCTCGCTCGCCGCCGAACTGCGCGCCGCGGGCGTACGCCCCGGCGACCGCGTCAGCGGCTACCTCCCCAACATCCCCGAAGCCGTCGTCGCCCTCCTCGCCACCGCCTCCGTCGGCGGGGTCTGGACCTCCTGCGCCCCCGACTTCGGCGCCCGCAGCGTCCTGGACCGCTTCCAGCAGGTCGAACCCGTCGTCCTGTTCACCGTCGACGGATACCGCTACGGCGGCAAGGAACACGACCGCCGCGAAACCGTCGCCGAGCTGCGCGCCGAGCTTCCCTCCCTGCGCGCCGTCGTGCACATCCCCCTCCTCGGCACCCCCGCCCCCGAGGGCACCCGCGCCTGGGCCGACCTCACCGCCGCCGACACCGAGCCCGTCTTCGAGGCGGTCCCCTTCGACCACCCGCTGTGGGTCCTCTACTCCTCCGGCACGACCGGCCTGCCCAAGGCCATCGTCCAGTCCCAGGGCGGCATCCTCCTCGAACACCTGAAGCAGATCGGCCTGCACTGCGAGCTGGGGCCCGAGGACCGGTTCTTCTGGTACACCTCCACCGGCTGGATGATGTGGAACTTCCTCGTCTCCGGCCTGCTCACCGGCGCCACGGTCGTCCTCTACGACGGCAGCCCCGGCTTCCCCGACACCGGCGCCCAGTGGCGGATCGCGGAACGGACCCGGGCCACCCTGTACGGCACCTCCGCCGCGTACGTGATGGCCTGCCGCAAGGCGGAGGTCCACCCCTCCCGGGACTTCGACCTCTCCTCCGTGAAGGCCGTGGCCACCACCGGCTCCCCGCTCCCGCCCGACGGCTTCCGCTGGTTGCACGACGAGGTGGCCGAGGACCTCTGGATCGTCTCCGTCAGCGGCGGCACCGACGTGTGCAGCTGCTTCGCCGGCGGGGTCGCGACCCTCCCCGTGTACATCGGCGAACTCCAGGCGCCCGGCCTCGGCACCGACCTCCAGGCCTGGGACCCCGCCGGCAAGCCCGTCATCGGCGAGGTCGGCGAACTCGTCGTCACCAACCCCATGCCCTCCATGCCGATCCACTTCTGGAACGACCCCGACGGCAGCCGCTACCGCGAGAGCTACTTCGAGATGTTCCCCGGCGCCTGGCGCCACGGGGACTGGATCACCCTCACCGACCGCGGATCGGTGATCATCCACGGCCGCTCCGACTCCACCCTCAACCGGCAGGGCGTCCGCATGGGATCCGCCGACATCTACGAGGCCGTCGAACGCCTCCCGGAGATCAAGGAGTCCCTGGTCATCGGCCTGGAGGAACCGAACGGCGGCTACTGGATGCCGCTGTTCGTCCACCTCGCGCCCGGCGCCACCCTCGACGACGACCTGCGCGACCGCATCAAGGCGACGATCCGCGCGGAGCTGTCCCCGCGGCACGTCCCCGACGAGATCATCGAGGTCCCGGCGGTCCCGCACACCCTCACCGGCAAGCGCATCGAGGTCCCGGTCAAGCGCCTCCTCCAAGGCACGCCCCTGGCCAAGGCGGTCAACCTCGGCTCGGTCGACCGTCCGGAACTCCTCGACTTCTACGCGGAGCTGGCCCGCACCCGGAAGTGACTGTCAGTGGTCATGGTTACGGTGAGTGAGCGAATCGTCGCATCACTCAGGGGGAGCCATGCCACCGAAGAACACCCGCTCGAACGACACCCCGGGCACCCGGCGCCGCCGGTCCCCGCACCGCACCCTGCGTCGTGAAGTCCCCGGCACGGTCGGCCTCCTGGCCGACGCCGGGGACTTCGCGGCCATGCGCGGGTACCGGAGCTTCACCTTCGACGACCACCAGGACTACCTCCGCCACGTGGACGCCCTGCTCCGCTCCCTCGCGGCCCAGGGCATCCACACCACGGTCGCCCTCTTCGATCCCGAGGAGTACGCCGAGTACTGCGCGCACCACGGCCTGGACCCGGACACCGTCGACACCCGCACCCGCTACACCGCCGGACTCGCCGGCAGCGGCGCGGGCCTGCCGTACCAGGGCCAACCCATCGACGAACTGGTCCCGCTCCTCCTCGACGAGGCCGTCCGGCAGGCCACGTGGGAGTACGCCGGCACCCTCCTCGCCGAGGCCGGCACCTGTGCGGACTGCGGCGAGGACATCGGCCGGGCCTCCTTCGAGCGGGCCGCCGACGCGGTGAAACGCCTGGTCGACGGAGCCGGCCCCGGCCACCACCACCTCGTGTGCAGCATCCCCACCGACACGGAACAGCTCGTCGCCGTGCTGCACGCGGACACCACCGCCGACCAGGACCGCCCACCCCGCATCGAGGGCCGCGAAGGCCTCGACTTCATGACGGTCCTGGCCGCCGGCATCGCCCAGGGCGGAGCCGGGGGACTGGTCCTGCGCAGCACCACCGAGGAGTTCAAGGACCGCGTCCACGGCTGGCGCCTGGACCGCGGACGGCTGGTCCCCCTCTCCGCGGCGGCGGTGTTCAACGCCTACTGCACCGACGCCGACACCGGCGACCCGGTGGCTCCCGAACCGGGCGTCGAGTACTGCCCCGGCTACGAGGTGGACGATCCCGGCCCCCACCACTGACCCGGACGTGTGGGAAAACGACCGCGGACACGACCGAGGGGCCCTCGCCACCGGCGAAGGCCCCTCCATCGAAGACGTGCCCTGCTACTCCCCGGACAGCACCGCCTGGGCGGCCGCGCGGGCCTCCTCGGCCGTGTCCGTCGCACGCGCCGCCGCGGCGGCCCGCTCGCACTGCGCGAGCGTGTGCTTGGCGAGCGTCGCCCGCACGTAGGGGATCGAGGCGGCACCCATGGAAAGAGAGGTGACACCCAGGCCCGTCAGCACACAGGCGAGCAGCGGGTCCGAGGCGGCCTCGCCACAGACACCACAGCTCTTGCCCTCGGCCTTGGCGGCGTCGGCCGACATGGCGATCAGGTCCAGCAGCGCGGGCTGCCACGGGTCCTGCAACCGCGACA
This sequence comes from Streptomyces sp. WM4235, assembly GCF_001279725.1. Classification (GTDB taxonomy): domain Bacteria; phylum Actinomycetota; class Actinomycetes; order Streptomycetales; family Streptomycetaceae; genus Streptomyces. The sequence continues at coordinate 4,038 of NZ_LGDE01000075.1, forward strand.
CGGCCCCGACCTGACGGTCGGCGGCGAAGGCGTACTGCGCCAGGTCGTTCGTGCCCAGCGACAGGAACTCGACCTCCTGGAGGATCGAGCGCGCCCGGAGCGCGGCGGAGGGGATCTCGACCATCGCACCGAACTTCGCCCGCAGCCCGGCCTCGCGGCACGCGTCCGCGAACGCCTTGGCGTCGATCCGGTCGGCCACCATCGGGGCCATGACCTCAAGGTAGACCGGCAGGCCCGCGGCGGCCTTGGCCAGCGCGGTGAGCTGTGTGCGCAGCACGTCCGGGTGGTCCAGCAGCGACCGGAGCCCGCGCACACCCAGCGCCGGGTTCGGCTCGTCGCCCGGGGTCAGGAAGTCCAGCGGCTTGTCCGCGCCGGCGTCCAGCACACGGACGACGACCCGACCCTCGGGGAAGGCCTCCAGCACCTTGCGGTACGACTCGACCTGCTTCTCCTCGGACGGCGCCTTCTTGCTGTCGTCCAGGAACAGGAACTCGGTGCGGAACAGCCCCACACCCTCGGCCCCGGCCTCGACGGCCGCCGGCACGTCCGCCGGACCACCGACGTTGGCCAGCAGCGGCACCTTGTGACCGTCGGAGGTGGCGCCCGGCCCGGACGAGGCGGCGAGAGCCGCCCTGCGCTCGGCGGCCGAGGCCTCCAGCTCGGCCCGCTTCTCGGCCGACGGGTTCACGAACAGGTCACCCGTGCTGCCGTCGACGGCGATCAGGGTGCCCTCGGCGATCTCACCGGCGCCCGGCAGCGCCACGATCGCCGGTACGCCCAGGGCTCGCGCGAGGATGGCGCTGTGGCTGGTCGGCCCGCCCTCCTCGGTCACGAAACCGAGGACCAGCGCCGGGTCGAGCAGCGCGGTGTCTGCGGGAGCGAGGTCCCGGGCGATCAGCACGTACGGCTCGTCGCTGTCGGGCACGCCCGGCATCGGCACACCGAGCAGGCGCGCCACGATGCGGTTGCGCACGTCGTCCAGGTCGGCCACGCGCCCGGCCATGTACTCACCGGCCCCCGCGAGCAGGTCGCGGTAGGAGGCGAACGCGTCGTAGACGCCGCGCTCGGCCGTGCTGCCGACGGCGATCCGACGGTCGACGTCCGCCATCAGCTCGGGGTCCGTCGCGATCATCGCCTGGGCCTCCAGCACGTGCTGGGCCTCGCCACCGGCCAGTTGGCCGCGCGCGACGAGGTCGGCCGACACAGCCTCCACGGCCTGACGGGCGCGCCCCTGTTCGCGCTCCGCCTCGGCCGCGGTGATCTGCTTGGCCGGCGGTTCGAGAACGGCCGTGCCCATGTGCCGGACCTCGCCGATCGCCACCCCGTGGCTCACGCCGACGCCTCGCAGCGTTGTCTCCATTTCACCCGTCTCCGATTGAGCGACGGCCCCGCCGCCGCGATGAATGTCCGACCCACCTGTGGAGGCGGACACGTCACTGCCAGCTGAAGAGAACGTCCGAGGTCTTGACGTCACCGTCGTCGACGACGTCGGACAGCGAGTCGGCAGTCGCCTCGAGCGCCACGACGGGGCAGACCGGGGACTTGCCGGCGGCCTCGACCGCGGCGGGGTTCCAACGGATGACGGCCTGGCCGCGCGTCACGGTGTCGCCCTTGTTCACGAGCAGCTCGAAGCCCTCGCCGTTGAGCTGAACGGTGTCGATGCCGAGGTGCACCAGCACCCCGTGGCCTTCGCCGTCGACGACCACGTACGCGTGCGGATGCAGGGAGACGACCACACCGTCGACGGGGGACACCGCCTCCGAGGGCTCGCGCACGGGGTCAATAGCGGTGCCCGGTCCCACCATCGCGCCGGAGAACACCGGATCGGGCACTGCCGCGAGTCCGATGGCGCGCCCGGCAAGTGGGGACGTCACGCTGGTCATGGAGGGCCTCCCAGGGGGTGGGGCTTCTTCGTGTCGCCGTCACAACCTGTCCTGGACGGCATACTTTGAGAAGGGTATGTCATGAGATGTCCCGGTTCCGCACGAAGCGCACCCCTGGAAAGGGGCTGCGACGTGCGGCCGCGACACCAACGTAGTGGACTAGACCATACGCCTGAATCGATTTGCCTGGGCACTGGTCGACCTGTACTGTCGTGACTCCCGCAGGGACGCACCGCGTGAACATCTCGCGAACTGCTGATGGACGGGAACCCCCTCTCCAGTATTGATCTTCACTCTCTGCCTTTCCGTGTGCCTTTTGGCAGAACGGCAAGTGGTCGGAGTAGCGAAAATCCACTGGTAGAGTCGGAATCGCCGAAAAGGGAAAACGCGAAAGCGGCCCCCTGGAAGGCGAAAGCGAAACCCGCTTCGACCGGGAATCAGACACGAAAGAGTCTGATAGAGTCGGAAACGAAGGAAGCGCCCGGAGGGCCTGGAAACAGGAACGAAGGAAGCGTCCGTTCCTTGAGAACTCAACAGCG
>NZ_LGDE01000076.1 GCF_001279725.1 Streptomyces sp. WM4235
CGAACCGATCGCGCAGAACTGCGACCTGTCCGTCACCCCACGCCACGCACGGGTCAAACCCTCCACCTCGATCGGATCACCCAGACCCGTCCCCGTCCCGTGCGCCTCCACCAGACCGATCGAGTCCACCGACACCCCCGCGTCCCGCAACGCCGCGGAGATCACTTCCTGTTGCGCCGCACTGCTCGGAACCGTCAACCCACTCGTACGACCACCGTGATTGACCGCACTGCCCTTGATGACACCCCGGATCCGGTCACCGTCCCGCAAAGCGGCCCGGAGCGGCTTCACCACCACCGTCACCACACCCTCACCCGGCACGAACCCGTCCGCCCCCGCATCGAACGGCCGGGAGGCACCCGAAGGCGACAGGGCTCGCAGGTTTCGCATCGCGACGTAGTGCAGCGGGGACATGCCGACGCGAACACCGGCCACGATCGCCTGGTCGCACTCGCCGTCACGGATGCTGCGCACCGCCGTGTGCAGGGCGACCAGCGAAGACGAACACAACGTGTCGATCGTCATGCTCGGCCCGTGCAGATCCAGGAAGTAACTCACCCGGTTCGCGAGGAACGCGTTGTGGTTGCCGAGACCGCTGGGGGCGTCCAGCTCCGGCTCGATGTTGTAGTCCTTGTAGTGCTGGTAACTGGCGCCCACGAACACGCCGGTGGAGGAGGCCAGTTGCCTGGGCGGCAGGCCGGCCGACTCCAGTGCCTCCCAGGCGGTACGGAGCAGCCAGCGGACCTGCGGGTCGAGGACCTCCGCCTGTTTGGGGAAGAAGTCGAAGAACCGGGCGTCGAACTCCTCCACGTTGTCGAGGAATCCGCCCATGTCGGGCTCGTGACCATCCGCGTACCGTCCCCAGCGGTGGGCCGGCGCCGGGTGGATCTCCTCGCCGGCGCCGGCCAGGAGGGACCAGAGCCGCTCCGGGTCCGAGGCACCGGGGAGCGCCAGGGCCAGGCCGATGACGGCCATGTCCTCGGCAGCCGCCGTGTCTTCGAGGACTGCCGGACCGGCGGTGGCCGAGGCCGCGCCGGGGACCGCCGCCTCGGGGACCGCTGCCTCGGGGGCCGCCGCCTCGGGGCCCTCGACCGGGGCCGGGGCCGGGTCTGTGTCCGGGTCTGTGGTGAACGCTCCGTCGGCCGCCAGCTCGGCGACGTGCGCGGCGAGGGTACGGCAGTCCGCGGCGTCCAGGACGTCCGTCGGGCTGAGTTGTACCCCGTACTCCGTCTCGATGTCGGCCGCGATGGCCGTCGCCAGCATGGAGTCGAGGCCCGCGGCGGACAGTGAGGTGGTCGCGGTGACACCCGGGTCGCGCAGGACGTCGCGTACCACCGTGACGATCGCCGCCTCCGATGCCGCGGCGTGCGGCGTGCGGTGGGCGGGGCGAGAGGGCGGTGCGTCGTCGGCGGCCACCGTCCGGTACTCGACTTCGTCGAGCCGGGCCAACACCCGGCCGTCGGCGGCGAAGAGCGTCGCGTCGCCGCGTCGCGTGCCGTCGCTCGCGGGCTCGGCGCCTTCGAGCAACACGAACACCGTCCGCGCCGGATCCGCCCAGCGGGTCGCCCGGCCGATGGAGACCGGCAGATAGGTGGCCGACGGGGCGGCGGGGTCCGCGAGCGTGAGCACGGCCATGGCCTGAAGGGCGGCGTCGATCGCGACCGTCTGCGCCTCCAGGGGGCTGTCGGCGGGAACGTCGATGCGTACGAGCACGCGGCCCGGCTCGTAGTGCACCTCGGCGATGGAGCGGAGCGGGGCGGTGAGTTCCATGCCCTTCGCCGCGAACCAGGCGTAGAGGCCGTCCGGTTGCAGGGTCCGGCCGAGGCCGGCCCGCAGTGCGTCCAGGTCGACGGCGGCGGGCTCCTGGCCGGCCGGGGTGTCGGTGGTGGTGAGTCGGGCGATGACCCGGTCGGCGTGACGGAAGGCGGCCGGTCCGTTGCGGGTGGGGTCGTCCAGGTCACTGGTGAGGGAGTGGGTTCCGGTTCCCCGGCCCGTGAAGACGATCCGGCGCAGGACCTCGCCCGAGCGCAGCCCGAGGGCCACGGGGAGCGCCCCGGGCACGGTGTCCTCGCCCAGCACCCGGTGGGCGGGCGCGAGCCGCCGTAGGGCAGCGGCCACGTCCTGCGCGGCAGGGCCGGCGGGTGGTGCGGGCGGGGACGTCACCGCGGTGTCGGCCGGCGTCCCGAACGGGTAGGGAGGCAGGGCGCGGTGGCGTGCCGGCGGGCCCGGGTACACCGCGGCCCAGTCGACGGTGCCGCCGGCGACGTAGCGCAGGGCGGGCCCGCCGAGCCCGGTCGAGGCGCTCTCCACCAGAGTGTCGCCGCGTACGACGGTGCCGGGTGCCCGGTCCGCCAGGTGCAGCGCCGTGGCCAAGGCGGTGCTCAGTTCGTCGACCGTGTTCCCCAGGACGGCGACCCGGTGGGCCCGGTGGTCGCGTCCGATGGCACTGGAGCGGCACAGGGCGCGCAGGTCGTCCGCGGTCCCCCGCGCCAGCAGCGGGCGGACGTCCGCCATGCGCCGGAGCAGGGCCTGCGGGGTGTGGGCGGAGAGGACGAGCAGATGCTCGTCCCGTTCGGTGGCGGCCTCTGGGGCATCGTGGCCGGACTGCCCGTACCCGGGCTCCCCGATGTACTCCTCCACGACGATGTGCGCGTTGGTGCCGCCCATGCCGAAGGAGCTGATCCCCGCCCGGCGCGGACCGTCCGAGGTCCATGGTTGTGGCTCGACCGGGATCACGAACGGTCCGGTGGACAGGTCGAGGTGGCTGCTGGGGGTCTCGTGGCCGGCGACGGGCGGTATCTCCCGGTGTCGCAGGGACAGCAGCACCTTCAGCAGGCCGGCGAGTCCGGCCGCGGGCTCCAGGTGTCCGATGTTTCCCTTCACCGTCCCGATGTGGCACGGGCCGGTGCGGTCCGGGTCGCCACCGAACACCTCGGTCAGCGCGGCGATCTCGATCGGGTCGCCGAGCCGGGTCGCGGTGCCGTGCGTCTCGATCAGGGAGACGTCCGCAGGGGCCAGTCCGGCGTCGGCGAGCGCGGCCCGGACGACCGCGGCCTGGGCCTCGCTGCGGGGCACCGGCAGGGCGCTGCCGCGGCCCCCGTGGTTGACGGCCGTACCGCGGATGACGCCCCAGATCCGGTCGCCGTCCCGTTCCGCGTCCGCGAGCGGCTTCAGCATTACGGCCAACGCGCCCTCGCCGGGCAGGAATCCGTCCGCCCGCTCGTCGAAGGGCCTCGGCAGGGTCTCGGACAGCGCGCCGAGCCGGCTCAGGCTGCGGTAGTACCAAGGAGTCAGGCCGACCTGGCAGGCCGCCACGATGGCGGCGCCGCAGTGCCCCGCACGCAGTGCGGCGACCGCTTGCTGGATGGCGACGAGCGAGGACGAGCAAAGGGTGTCGACGGTCTGCGACGGGCCGGTGAGGTCCAGGGCGTACGAGATCCGGTTGGCCAGTACCGCGTTCATGGAGCCGAGCGCGGTGTGCGGTCCGACGGTCTCCAGACCCTGCGTGTCACGGTGGTGGGTGTAGGTGGCGCCGACGAAGACGCCGATGTCGCGGCGGTCGGCGAGAGCGCTGTCGTCCCGCACCGTCCAGGCGTGTTCCAGCAGCAGCTTCTGTTGTACGTCCATCTCCTCGGCCTCGCGTACGGAGATGCCGAAGAAGCTCGGATCGAAGCGGTCGATGCCCGAGACGAACGCACCGGTGCGGCAGTAGGTGCCCGTCATGCGGGGGCCGCGCGGCTCGAAGTGGGTGTCGATGTCCCAGCGTTCCGCCGGGACCTCGGTGAACGCGTTGCCGCCGGAGCGGAGCAGGTCCCACAGCTCCACCGCGCCGCCGGCGGCGCCCGGCAGGTCACCGGAGACGGCGACGATCGCCACGTCCGCGTCACGGCCGTCGGCCCGCGTGCGGCGTCGCGGTGTCGGGAGCGGGCGGTCGGGGCCGGATGCCGGGAGCGGCTCGCCGGGGCGGGTGGGCTCGAAGGGCCGTACCAGGTCGGCCGGCTCGGAAAGCCCGACCCGCTGGGAGGGCTCGGCCGGCCGGGAGGGCTCGACGGACCCGACCGGCTCGGGGGGTTCCGGCGCGGCCACCGCGGTGGCGGCGCCGTAGCGGTCGGTCAGGGCCTGCACCAGCTCGGCGAACTCGCCGTACTCCAGGAAGAGCGTCGCCGGGAGGTGTATGCCCCACCTGCGGGACAGTTCCTCCGACAGCTCGACGCTCATGATCGAACTCATGCCGTAGTCCGACAGGGGGGTGTCGCGGTCGAAGGAGGCGACACCGAGCCGCTCGGCGAGGAACCGCTCCAGGCCGTCGGCGACGTGTTCCCCGGCGCCCACGCCCGACCCGCCGGCCCCGGCCGTCCCACCGGCCGTGTTCGGTACGCCGGTGCGCGCCTCGGCCCGTACGACGGAGGGAGCTTCGACTTCGGCTTCGGCTTCCGCGGCCTCCGGCTCGATGACCTCGTCGCCGGCGTCCGGGTGGGCGACGACGACCTGGCGGGGGTCTTCCCGCGACCCCAGTACCGCGATGAGGGCGTCCAGACCCTCCGCGGTGCCGAGCGGCCGGACACCGCGCCGCCGCAACTGCTCGGCGACGGCCGTACCCATGCCCACCTCACCCCACAGGCCCCAGTCGATGCTCAGCCACGGCGAGCCGTGTGCCTGCGCGAAGGCGTCGAGGTAGGCGTTGGCCGCGGCGTACCCGGCCTGCCCGAGGTTGCCGAACGTGCCGGAGACCGACGCGAACAACACGGCGAAGTCCAGGTCCTGCCCGGCCACCGCGGTCGCCAGCTCGCGGACCCCGTCGACCTTGGGCCGCATCACCGCGGCGATGTCCTCGGCGGTGGCGCTGCGGATCAGGCCGTCCTTGAGCGTGCCGGCGGCGTGAACCACGCCGTGCAGCACTCCGTACTCGGCGCGGGCCCGCTGCACCACGGCCGCCAGGGCGCCGGGGGTGGTGACGTCCGCGCTGTAGGAGACGATCTCGCAGCCGTGTGCGCGGATCGCGGCCGTCCGCTGCCGGTCGACGGCCGCCGCGCCGGAGCGGCTGACCAACGCGACGACGCCGGCGCCGTCCCGTGCGAACCTGTCGGCGACCTCCAGGCCCAGACCGCCGTGCCCGCCGAGGATGAGGTAGTGGCCGCCCTGCCTGACCGGCCCCGGGCGTGAGCGGGGCGCGGCGTGCGCGGAACGGTCGCGAACGCGGACGGGTACCCGGCGGACACCCTGTCGGTAGCCGGTCTCGGTCGGGCCGTCGCTGTCGCCGAGTTCCGCGAGGAGCGCCTGGAGGGCGTCGTCGGAGGACCGGTCGATGTCGACGAGGCGGGGGCGCAGGCCCGAGTACTCGATGGCGGCGGTACGGAGGAAGCCCCACAGGGCGGCGCGCGCGGGCACCGGCCGGTCTCCGTCCGCGACTGCTTGCCCGTCCCGGGTCACGACGAGGAAGCGGCCCTTGCGCTGCCGCTCGCCGAGGGTCCGCAGGGCGGCCAGGCAGCCGTAGAGGCCGAGGCGGAGTTCCGTCTCCTCCCCCTGGGCGCCGTCGGACACCTCGCCGGCGTTCCACAGGTGCACCACACCGGCGATCGGGTCCCCGACCTCGTCCCAGAGCCGCCGGAACGCCTCCTCGTCCGGCTGCGAGAGCATCCGCAGGTCGCGGTCACCGTCGCCGTCGCCGGCCCGTTCCTGTGCGTGTTCGTGCGCCCGCGGTCCGGACGGGCCGATGCCGACCTCCACCACGCGGGCGCCGTCGGCCCGAAGCCGTCCGGCGGCGCGTGCTCCGAGGCCGTCCGTGCCGGCGTCGTGCAGCACCACCCAGGTACCGGTCACCGGCTCGGTCCGGGCGGCGTCCGCCGGTGCGGAACGCCACACGATCCGGCTGATGGGCAGCGCTGCCGGTCCTGCCGGTCGTGCCGGGGCCGAGGCGGCGGCCGTTCGCGAGACGGCGGCCGTTCGCCGCATGCGGAGCCCCTCGAACTCCGCGGCGACCTCGTGGGAGGGCCCCAGCAGAGTCGCGTCGGCGGTCGCGTACGCGCCGTCGACGCCGGTGCGGCGCACCAGGACGGTGGCACCGGTCGACAGCGCCGAGAGGTCGGTGAGGACCCGGAACCGGGCGATGCCGATCGGCAGCATGGGGTGGGGGCCGTCGGCTCCCGTGAGGTCCTGGAGCGCGCAGCTCACGACCTGGAACACCCCGTCCACCAGGAGCGGATGCGCGTACCAGGGCACGGGTTC
>NZ_LGDE01000077.1 GCF_001279725.1 Streptomyces sp. WM4235
CTGCACTGGTCACACTGGCGAAGACTCAGTCAGACACGCGCCCGCGACAGCCACTACAAACAACGCGGACATACCCCTTAACTGTGATTGCAGTACTAGGTCAGCGTCTCAAACTGATCAGTGAGGCCACGGGGAGGGAACAACATGGCCGAGATCAAGAAGATCACCCTGGCCAACGGCAAAACGCGGTACCGGTTCGTCATCGACATCGGACACGACGAGAACGGCCGGCGGAAACAACTCACCGTCACCAAGGACACGGCGACGGAGGCCAAGAACGAACTGGCCCGACTCCAGCACGAACGGAGCACCGGCCAACTCATCATGCCGAACAAGGTCACCGTGTCCGAGCTGCTCAACCTGTACATGGCGAGCAAGGCCGACGACCTCGAAGAGACGTCGATCGTCGGGTACAGGAACTCCCTCGTGCACGTCCACACCTACCTTGGGCACAAGCGGCTCCAGGAGCTGACCGAGGACGACGTCGAGTCGATGGTGGCGTGGCTCCTCGTGAGCGCGCGACGGCGCGGCGGGAAGCCGGGTACGGGCCTGCGGACCATCACCGCAAGCGGCGTCCTCGGCCGGCTACGGACAGCGCTCAACTACGGCATCCGGCGCCGGCTGATCGCCAGGAACGTCGCCGAGCACATCAGCATCCCGCGTAAGGCCCGCAAGGTCGAGAAGCGGGAGAGCCCGCGGGCGGCACCTTGGAACGTGGTGGAGGTCAAGGAGTTCATCCTCGGTGTCCGCGACGACCGGTTGTTCGGGCCGCTGCTCCTCAGCCTGATGGGGCTTCGGCCGGCTGAGGTGTCGGGGCTGCGGTGGGATGACGTCGACTTCGAGGCGGGCACGTTGAGCGTCGCGAACACGCGGACGCTGATCGGAAACGCGCGGGTCGTCGAGAAGGACACCAAGAGTGAGGCCGGTGAGCGCACGCTCCCCCTGCCGGACCCGGTCCGGCTGGCACTGCTGAACTTCAAGGTGCTCCAGGCGGCGGAGGCCGCGACCGCGGGCGAGGGGTACACGAGCGGCGCGTACGTGTTCGTGGACCCGCTCGGCACGGCGATGAACGGCCGGCTCCTGCGGGAGCACGCGTACGCGCTGATGGCTGGCCTCGGGCTCCGCAAGGTGCGCCTGTACGACGCCCGGCACTCGTGCCTGACGTTCCTCGCGGTGAACGGGGTGCCGGACACGATCCTCGCCGCGTGGGCCGGCCACACGAACGCGAACTTCACGAAGCGTGTCTACGTCCACCCGACGGCGGCGGACATGCATGAGGCGGTCGTTCACTTGAACGCACTGCTGGGGGTCGGAAGCGACGCCTCCGACCCCCAGGTGTGAGATTTTGTGAGATTTCCGCTACCCAGCGGAGCGTCAAACAGCCCCTGATCTGCGAAGCAGCCGGATTCGGTAGAACTCCGCTTCAGTCATACGGACCAGTGTCACCGCAGGCCGGGGGCGGTGGTGACAATCTCAGGCCTCCGGCGTGCCGGAGTCCCCCGCGCCCTTGGCCTGCTCGGCCGCGATCTTCGCCCTGACCTCGTCCATGTCGAGGGCGCGGGCCTGCGCGATGAGGTCGGTCAGCGCCGCCTCCGGCAGCGCGCCGGGCTGGGCGAAGATCGCCACCTGGTCCCGGACGATCATCAGCGTCGGGATCGAGCTGATCTCGAAGGCTCCGGCCAGCTCCTGCTGCGCCTCGGTGTCCACCTTGGCGAAGACGAGGTCCGGGTTCGCCTCGGAGGCCTTCTCGTAGACCGGCGCGAACTGGAGGCAGGGTCGGCACCAGCCCGCCCAGAAGTCGATCAGCACGAACGGGTTATCGCTGACCGTCTGGTCGAAGTTCTCCTTGGTCAGCTCCACGGTTGCCACGGTGTTCAAACCTCCTGATTGGTGCGTGTGCTGCTTGAACGAATGGCCCGCCCCATGAATTCCTGCCCGCCCCCGCACCACGCTGATCTGCGAGAACGCTCCCCCACCCCGGCGGGCGACCATCGGACCCGCTTCAGGACGGCGGCAGTCGGACCGGCCTCAGAACGGGTGGCCCGCCGGCGTGGCGCGCACCGTCGTCCAGCGGAGTTCGGTGAAGGCGTCCAGGTTCGCCTCCCCGCCGAACCTGGCTCCCGTGCCCGAGGCGCCGACGCCTCCGAAGGGCGCCACGGCCTCGTCGTTCACCGTCTGGTCGTTGACGTGCGCGATCCCGGTCGGGACGCGGTCGGCCAGCTCCAGCCCGTGCGCGGCGTCACGGGTGACGATGCCCAGGGAGAGCCCGTACGGGCCCGCCGAGGCCAGCGCCACCGCCTCCTCCTCCGTCGCGAAGGACCGTACGGGCGCCACCGGGCCGAAGACCTCCTCCGCGTAGGCGGGCGAGTCGTCCGCGACGCCCGCCAGGACGGTCGGACGGTAGAAGAGCCCCTGGTGGGTGCCGCCCGCGACGAGCTTGGCGCCCTGGGCGGTACTCGCCTCGACCAGCGCGTGGACACGCCGGACCTGGTCCTCGTCGATCAGCGGGCCCAGGTGGACCCGGTCCCGGTACGGGTCCCCGACCGCCAGCTCCTCCGCCCGTGCGGCGAGCCGCTCGACGTACTCGTCGTACAGCGAGGCGTGGACGAGGTGCCGTCCGGCGGTCATGCAGATCTGGCCCTGGTGGAAGAAGGAGCCCCAGGAGGCCTGTGCGACGGCCGCCTCGACATCGGCGTCCTCCAGCACGACGAGCGCCGAGTTGCCGCCCAACTCCAGGTGCGCCCGCTTGAGATGACGTCCCGCCAGTTCACCCACGGTACGGCCGGCGGCGGTGGAGCCGGTGAACGACACCACCCGGACGCGGGGGTCCTCGACCACCGCGGCGCCGGTCCGCGCGTCTCCGGGCAGTACGTGCAGCAGCCCGGCGGGCAGGCCCGCGGCGGCGAAGACCGCAGCGAGGGCGAGGCCACCGCAGACTGCGGTCCGACGGTCCGGCTTCAGCAGGACCGCGTTGCCGAGGGCGAGCGCCGGCGCGACCGAGCGGATCGACAGGATCAGCGGCGCGTTGAACGGGGCGATGACCCCGACCACCCCCGCCGGCACCCGTCGGGTGAAGGAGAGCCGGGGCGCCTCGCTCGGCAGCACCTGGCCGGCCGGTCGCGAGGCCAGCGCTGCGGCCTCGTAGCACTCCTGGGCGGCGACGTGCAGCTCGAAATCGGCCTTGCCCGGTATCGAACCGGACTCCCGCACCAGCCAGTCCCTCAGCTCCTGCGCGTGGGTCGTGAACAGGTCCCCGGCGCGGCGCAATACCGCCGACCGCTCCAGGTGGGTGGCCCGCGCCCAATCGGACTGCGCGGCCCGGGCACGCACGGCGCCCTCCGCCACGTCGGCGGGCGCGGCGAGGTCCAGCGTGGCGAGGGTACGTCCGGTCGCGGGTTCGACGATCGGGGCGGTTCCCCCGGTCAGGGTGGGTCCGTCCTGCCAGAGCGTCGGATCGAGGAGCGGCATGGCGCGGGGCCTCCGGGTGGGGAAGGAACGGGGCGGGGGGCGGCAGCACGCGCCATCGTGTCAGACCGGCAGACCCAATTCTGTTCAGTTATTGGGCAGTTGACGGGCCGGGTGACCGGAAATGATCGAGACGGCGGTGGCGCTCCCGCTCGCCTTCCCGACCTCACGCCTTCCGGCCACCCACGCATGAGCACCCACTCATGAGCACCCGCCCTCATGAGCACCCGCCCACGACCGCCGGTTCAGCGCTCCAAGACCAGCGCGATGCCCTGTCCGACGCCGATGCACAGCGCCGCCACACCGGTTCCCGAGCCGGCCGCCGCGAGTTGGTGGGCGACCGAACCCGCCAGTCGCGCCCCCGAGGCCCCGAGCGGGTGGCCGATCGCGATGGCTCCACCGCGCGGGTTGACCTTCGTCGGGTCCAGTTCCGGCCAGGCCGCCAGGCAGCCCAACGCCTGGGCGGCGAAAGCCTCGTTCAGCTCGAAGGCGGTGAGGTCGGACAGGTCGCGGCCGGCCTTCGACAGCGCCCACGCCACCGCGTCCACCGGCCCCAGGCCGAACAACTGGGGCTCGATGCCGGTGACGGCGGACGCGCTGATCCGGGCCAGTGGCTCCCTGCCGGTGGCCGCCAGCCCTTCCTCGTCGGTCAGCAGCAGCGCGGCGGCGCCGTCGTTCAGGGGGGAGGCGTTCGCGGCGGTGACGGTCCCGGAGCCGTCCGAACGGAACGCCGGCTTCAGCCGGGCCAGCGCCTCGGGCGTGGAGCCCTCCCGGATCGACTCGTCCCGGACCAGATCGGCGCCCGGGTACGGGACGACCTCGTCGGCGTAGAGCCCCGAGGCCCAGGCGGCGGCGGCCTTGCGGTGGCTGTCCAGGGCGAAGAGGTCCTGCGCCTCGCGCGTGATCCCGTGCTTCTCGGCGATGAGTTCGGCACCCTCGCCGAGCGAGCCGGTCCACTCGGCCGGCATGCGCGGGTTCGTCATCCGCCAGCCGAGCGTGGTGGACCACATCTGCTGGTGTCCGGCGGGGAAGGCCCGCTCCGGCTTCTGCACCACCCAGGGGGCGCGGCTCATCGACTCCACGCCGCCGGCGATGGCGACGGACGCGTCCCCGAGCGCGATGGCCCGGGCGGCCTGGATCACGGCTTCGAGACCGGAGCCGCACAGTCGGTTGACCGTCACACCGGGAACGGTGACGGGCAGCCCGGCGAGGAGCACCGCCATCCGGGCGACGTCCCGATTGTCCTCGGCCGCGCCGTTGGCGTCGCCGAACACGACGTCGTCGATGCGGGCCGGGTCGAGGTCGGGCGTGCGGTCCACCAGCGCGCGCACCACGTGGGCGGCCAGGTCGTCCGGCCGGACCCCGGCCAGGGCTCCGCCGAACTTGCCGATCGGCGTGCGGACGGCGTCGACGACGTACACGTCGCGGACGGTGCGGATGCTCATGGGGTCTCTCCTGGGCGGATCCGTACGGGCGGCGCCGCGACGGCGCCGGTGTGGGCACCGGCCCGCGACGCCGGGTGCGCCCGGTGGGGCGCGCCCGCAGTCTCCGTCCGGCGATCACCGCCTGTCAACGGTTCCCCGGGTCCGCGCGCCCGTGCCGGGGCCCGAGCCGGCTCGATCCCGGACCGCGCCGCGCCGGGAACCAGGGGCCGCCGAGCCGCGGGCCCCGGGTCCCGGCCCGCGGACCGACGGGATCGGGGGATCGAGGATCGCGGGGTCGCCGTGTCAGGTGGACTCGCGGTGGACGGCCGTCGCTGCCATCAGGTCGTGCCGCTCCGAGATCTCGGCCGGTTCCCGTACCGCCGCGTCCACCAGGGACGCCAGGTGGTCCCCCGTCGGCAGTTCGAGTGCCACGGTGCTCAGCCTCGGCCGCAACAGTCGCCCGATCAGCAGGTCGTCGGCGCCCATGACGGCCACGTCCTCGGGGACGCGCAGCCCCGCGTCCTGCAAGGCCCGCATCAGCAACATCGCGTACTCGTCGTTGTAAGCGAAGACCGCGTCCAGCCCGAGCGTTGCCCAGCGGGCGGCGAGCGCCCCGGCCGACTCCTCGGTGTACGCCATCGTCAGCGCCTCGATCTCGGCGCCGGCCACCGAGCGGGCCCCGGCCAGCCGGGGTGTGGAGAACAGTTCCAGGCCGCTCTCCTCGGGGACGATCACACCGATCCGGCGCCGGCCGCGCTCCACCAGGTGGGATGCGGCCCGGACCCCGACCTCCGCCTGGTCCATCACCAGCGCGTGCGCGCCGGGCACGCCGACCGGGCCGAGCGTGATCACCGCGCGGGCCCCGGCCCGCTTGAGGGTGGCGACGTTGCGCGCGGACAGGGTGATCTCCCCGAGCGAGATCACCGCGACGGGTCGCAGTTCGGCCCAGGCGGGGGCGGCCTCGTCCCCGCCGAGGCCGAGGCTGCCGTATTGGACGACGGTGTAGTCGAGGCGGCGCAGGGCCCACTGGAGTTCGTTGAGGAAGGTGCTGTACAGCGGGCCGATCGGCACGTGGGAGGTGGGCAGCAGGACGATCCGGGTGTGCCCGGCGCGCAGGCTGCGGGCGGCGGCGTGCGGGACGTAGCCGAGTTCCTCGGCGGCCGCGCGGACCTTGCGCCGGGTGGGTTCGCTGATGCGCACGGCTTCCGCGTTGTTCAGTACGTACGAGACCGTCGCGCGCGAGACGCCCGCGAGGCGGGCGACATCGGCGCTGGTCGGCACGGGGTCCGGTACGGGCCCGGGGGTGGGCGCCGGCGCGGGG
>NZ_LGDE01000078.1 GCF_001279725.1 Streptomyces sp. WM4235
GAGGGCGAGGGCACGCGGGGGAGGATGGGGGCCATGGACACGCTGACCGGTCTTCTCGAAGGGCCCAAGGCCCGGGGCGCCTTCCTCCTCAAGTCCGTCCTCAATCCGCCGTGGTCCCTGCGCGTGGAGGACCGGGCCCCGCTCTCGGTGATGACGCTGACCCGGGGCACGGCCTGGTTGCTGCCCGACGACGGCGAACCCGTCGCGATCGGGCCCGGCGACCTGGTGGTCGTCCGGGGGCCGGTGCCGTACACGGTCGCGGACGCGCCGGACACCCCGGTACAGGTCACCGTCGGTCCGGACCAGCGGTGCAACACCGAGGCGGGCGAGGACGTCACCGACACCATGGCGCTGGGCGTGCGCACGTGGGGCGAGGTGCTGCGGGACGCCGACTCGGCGGTGCTGCTCAGCGGCACCTACCAGGCGCCGAGCGAGATCGGGCGGAGGCTGCTGAGCGCGCTGCCGACGGTGCTGGTCCGGCCGGCGGGGGCCGCGGACGCCACCTTGATCGAGCTGCTGGCCTCCGAGATCTCCCGGGACGAGCCGGGGCAGGAGATCGTCCTCGACCGGCTGTTGGACCTGCTGCTGATCGGAGTGCTGCGGGCCTGGCTCGCCGATCCGGGATCGGGGTCCCCGGCCTGGTACCGGGCGCAGGGCGATCCGGTCGTCGGGCCTGCCCTGCGGTTGCTGCACGAGAGCCCGGCGCACGGCTGGACGGTCGAGGAGCTGGCGCTGAAGGCCGGGGTGTCCCGGGCCTCGCTGGCCCGCCGCTTCACGGAGCTCGTCGGGGAGCCGCCCGTCGCGTATCTGACGGGCTGGCGGATCGCGTTGGCGGCGGACCTGCTGCGCGACCCGGAGGCCACGGTGGCGACGGTGGCCCGCCGGGTCGGCTACGGGAGCGCGTTCGCGTTGTCCACGGCCTTCAAGCGGGTACGGGGGGTGAGCCCGCAGGAGTTCCGTGCCGGGAAGGCCGCGGCGGTCGAGGCTCCGAAGGACGCTCGGGGCCCGCTGACCGTGGTGCTCCGTGGGTAGCGGCGGCCCAAGGAGTCCTCGGGGCTTCGGAGCCCCGGCCCCGCCCTCGACCCCGTCCCCGGCCTCACGCGCCCGCGTCAGAGGGTGAGGACGCCGACCCGCTGGGTGCCGCTCAGTTCGCCCGTGGTCGTGAAGCCCAGACCGAGGTAGAAGGGCTCGGGGGTGTGCTCGCCCGGGTTCCAGGTGACGTACGCGCGGGTGCCGCCGAGGCCGCGGATCTCCTCGGAGACGGCCCTGACCGCGAACCGTCCGTATCCCCGGCCCTGGTGTTCGGCGGAGATGTTCAGGCGCCAGATGCCGGAGCGGCGGTCGGTCCCGCCGCCGTTCCAGGAGAAGTCGAGGAAGGCCATGACGAAGCCGACCACTTCCTCCGCCCCGTCGTCCCGGCGGTCCACGATGGCCCGCGGCCAGGCGCTCGTCCCGTACACGTAGGCCTCCGCCAACGATTTCAGGACAGGTGACACAAGGTGCTCCTGATGCGGGTGAAGGCGAATCGCGCACACCGCGTCGAAGTTTTCCGGGGTGACCGGCACCAGGCGGGGAGTTGAGCTGTTCATCGTCTCAGCCTACTTTCCGCCAGGGTGATGATCGACGAAACGGTGATGCTGTAAGAAGTAAGTGCGGACCACTCCTCCACTTCCTTGCTTCCCGGACTTTCCGTACTTTCCGTACTTCCCGACGAAAGGCTGTCGTTGATACCCGAACGGATCCTCGTGACGGGCGCCACCGGCTTCGTCGGATTCCATGTGACGGCCCGTCTGACGGCCGCCGTGGGCGCCCCGGACGGACGGACCGGCCCGGAAGGACCGGTCCGTCCCGCGCTGCGGTTGCTCACCCACCGGCGGGCTCTCCCGGGGCACGCGGGTGGGGCGCCGGCCGGGGTCGAGACGGTGACCGGCGATCTGACGGATCCGGCGTCCCTGCGCGGCATCTGCGAGGGCGTCACCACGGTCGTCCACCTCGCGGCCAGGATCGGCGGCACCGAGGAGGAGTGCCGGACGGTCAACACCGGGGGCACCCGCGCCCTGCTGGCCGAGGCCGCGCGGGCCGGCGTACGGCGCTTCGTGCACCTCGGCACCGCCGCCGTCTACCGCGACGAACCACACCGGGGCGAGGCCGAGGGGCTGTTGGCCGAGGAACCGGTCTCCGCGACCAGCGTCACCCGTCTGGAGGGCGAGCGCCTGGTCCTCGCCGCCGGGGGGGTCGTGGTGCGGCCCCACCTGGTCTACGGACGCGGTGACACCTGGATGGTCCCCGCGTTGGTCGACCTGATGGGGCGCTTGCCGTACTGGGTGGACGGGGGACGCGCGCGGCTCTCGATGATCTCCGCGGACGCGCTGGCGGACGCGCTGGTCGACCTGGCCCGGCTGCCCGGACGGCTCGCGGGACAGGTCCTGCACGCCTGCCACCCGGAGCCGGTGAGCGCCCGGGAACTGGTCACCACCGTGGGGGAGGCCCTCGGGGTGCCCCTGCCGGAACGGGACGTCACCCTGGAGGAGGCCTGCGCACGGCTGAGTGCGGCGGGCGACCCGGTCACCCGCCGCAGGATCTCGCTGCTGGCGGTCGATCACTGGTACGACGGCAGCCGCTTGTGGAAGCTGGTCGGGGCGGAGCCCGGACCGGGGCTGCCGGAGGGGTTCGCCGGGTACGCGCCGTGGTACCGGGAGCACATGGGCGGATGAGCGCCACGGCTCCCGGCCGAGGAGGCCGGATCAGTCGGAGGCTATGGTTCCGGTGACGGTCGCCTCGAATATCCGGGCGTCGCCCTGGTGTCCGGTGACGTGCACGGTGCGGATGCCCGGGTTCATGGAGTGGGGGACCTCGGTGTCGATCCAGCACGGGGCGTCGAGTTCCGCGTAGTTGTGGAACGAGGACTCCACCGCCGTGGGTCTGAAGGAGCGGGCGTGGAGCGTCCCGCAGGCGGCCTGGCGGGCCGCCTCCACCAGGACCATGCCCGGGTGGTGGTCGTTGGCGTGCTCGAAGAGGATCGGGTGCGTCAGGTCCGGCGAGAGCAACCAGCGGCCGGGCCGGTCGCCCGGGGCGAGGACCACGTCGAAGGGCAACAACCGGCCCGCCTCCGCCGGCAGGATCGGCGCCGGACGCGGCGGGAGCTGCGCGGGAGCGGCCGTGGAGAGCCTGCCGTACTCGCCGCGCAGCCGGCGGTAGACCGCCGGGGGAACGAAACTGAAGAACCCGGAACCGGTGGCCGCGATCCGTCCCTCACGGCGGACGCTCACCTCCAGGAAGCCGGAGAACCGGTTGCCCTTCCAGCCGAAGTCCCGGCAGGTGGCGATGAGTTCCAGGTCGGTCGGGCCGACGCCGATCAGCAGCTGTTCCAGGTCGGCCTTGAAGCCCAGGCTCCACAGCAGCACGTTGTGCCCCAGGGGCACCCCGTACTCCGCGTGGCACAGTAAAAGGCCGGCCTGACGGACGGTCTCCCCCACTTGGACGAGGTCGTGTCCGGTACCGTCCGCGCTGATGAAGAAGGTGTGGGCCCGCGGCCACTGGCCGGTCAGCAGGAAGGTGTCGTCACCGATCCGTTCGTAGCCGGTCAGGAACACCTCCGCCACCGAGCTGCGATGCACGTACTCCCGGGGGACGGTGCTCGTGAGCCGGGGGAGTTCGTCACAGCGCGTCGTCCGCCGCACGCCGGCTTCCTTCATGGACGGCGCGGGGGTGTTGTTCTCGAACGTGAGCAGGGTCATGGACCTCTCCGCAGAGCCGAGTTGACGGATGGGACGAGCACTTGAAGTCGTAAGATACGTACTCTCCGGTTTTGTTTGCAAGGATGTTCTGGCCTCCACTTGGCGCAGATGTCGCTGCGGGGCCGATGTGAGGGTGCGAGTGTCACCGATTGGTTAAAACAAACCGGGCAGATGGTTCGATAGGCGCGGTGACAGCCTGTTCATTCTTGGCTGCTCAGCGAAGTTGATCCTGCGAGAGCGCGACCAACGCGAGAACTTCTCCCGCCACATGAGACGGACTTGACTGCCGTGGCCAGAAGGTCACGGTTTATTGTTTCCGTCTTGATAAAATACGAACCTTCTGGTTGGTTTTACCGGGGGGAGCGGAATCCCGAAGGGGTTCCGTCCGTGTGGGCCCGTGGACATCGGAGGCATCGTGGCACGTCAGGAGCGTGCAGTACGCACGCGTCGTGCGATCTTGGAAGCGGCGGCCTCGGTCTTCGACGAGCGCGGATATGAGGCTGCGACCATCGCGGACATCCTCACCCGCGCCGGAGTGACCAAGGGAGCGTTGTACTTCCACTTCTCGTCCAAGCAGGACTTGGCGCGAGGAGTCCTCGACGAGCAATTCGCCGAGGGGGGCGTACCACCGCGCCAGAGCAAGCTGCAGGAACTCGTCGACACGTCGATGGTGATGGCCCATCGCATGCAGCGCGACCCCATGCTGAGCGCCGGCGCGCGGCTCTCGCTCGGGCCCGACATGCGGGAGATCTTCGGAGGCGGATCGGTCCCCGGCTGGATCAAGGTGACCGAGGAGATGCTGATCCAGGCCAAGGCGCGCGGCGAGCTGCTGCCGCACGTCAACACGGCCGAGACGGCCTGGACCCTCTCCGCCTGCTGGACCGGGGTGCAGATCTACTCGCAGACGCTCGTCAACCGCGAGGACATCGAGCACCGGGTCTCGGTGCTCTTCGAGCACGTCTACCCGAGCATCGCGACGCCCGCGGTCCTGGCCCGGCTGGAGATGGGGCGGACCCGCGGGGCCGAGGTGGTGGCCGAGATGCGACGGTTGGAGGCCGCGGAGGTGGTCGGCGACCAGGTCGCCTCCTGACGCGCGCCGGCGCTTCTCGGGCACGGCTCCACCGAGGCGTCGGACCGTGCCTGCGAAGCTTTGTACTCCCCTGGGCAAACCGCCGAGGCGGTTTGTGGAGATCGCATGGTCAAGCAAGAGCGTGCTGCCCGCACGCGTGAGGTTCTGGTCCGCGCCGCCGCGGAGGTGTTCGTCGAGGAGGGTTTCGCCACGGCCTCGATCGGCGCGATCAGCAAACGGGCCGGCGTCAGTGCCGGCGGCCTGCACTTCCATTTCGGCAGCAAGACCGCCTTGGCCGAGGCGGTCGTGGACCGGGCCGCGGCATCCGTGCGCGTGATCACGGTCTCCCGGCTGGCGGGCGGAAACGCGCTCCAGGTGCTCGTCGACTCGACGCACGACCTGATGGCACTCCTCGCGCATGATCCCGTGGTCAGCGCGGGATTCGGGCTCTGCGTGGCGACCGGAACCGGCGACGACGCGGCAGTCGGCCCCTGCGGAGTGCGTCGTCAATGGCAGCGCTGGGTCGAGGCCATGTTCCGTGCCGCCGCCCGGAACGGGGAACTGGCCGACGGCGTCTCGGCGCAGGACGCGGCCGCCGCCGTGGTGGCGGCGATCGTCGGCTTCGAGGCCCTCGGGGCCGACGAGGGAGCGTGGCTCGCGGAGCCCTCGCTCGCCCGGTACTGGGCCCTGATGCTGCCCCGGATCGCCGCCGACGGCTCGCTCGGAGAGCTGCGCGCCGACGGCTCGGACACGATGTGCGTGGCCGGTGCCGCCCGAAGCGGTGCCCCCGACTAGAAAACTGAACGGTCCGTTCCGGTCTCTGAAGCACCCCTCAGGAAGGTTTCTGAGGGGTGTTTTTATGTGCCCCGGCGGCCCTCCAGAGCCCCAGATCCCAGGCAAATGCGCAGGTCAGATGCTGTTCTTGGGTGCCCGTGGCCCATGCTGTCAAGAAAAACGGCCCAGCCGGTTTGGTATTGACAAACCGCTGATGCTGTTTTTTGCTCATTCCGGTGAAAGTCGAGGGCTCATCCATGGACGAAGCAGGGGAGTACGGCGTGGACATCGATGTACTGGGCGCACTGGACGTGCGGGAGAACGGGATCTCCATCACGCCGACCGCGGCCAAACCCCGTCAGGTGCTCGCGCTCCTCGCGCTGCACGCCGACCAGACGGTCCCCGTCGCCGCGCTGATCGAGGAGCTGTGGGGCCAGCAACCGCCACGGAGCGCCCGCACCACGCTGCAGACGTACATCCTCCAACTCCGTGCGCTCATCGCCACGGCCCTCGCCAACGGCGGGGACACCTCACGGTCTCCGAAGGATGTGTTGGTGACGTTGCCGGGGGGTTATTTGTTGTGTGGTGGTGGTGGGAGGAGTGATGTGCGGGAGTTTGAGCGG
>NZ_LGDE01000079.1 GCF_001279725.1 Streptomyces sp. WM4235
GCCTCCAGGTCGGCGAGGGAGAGCACCCAGCCCTCGGGGTCGCTCTCGTGCGCGACCGCGTCCTCCGCCTCCAGCACCACCACGTGGGCGAGGCGGGGCCCTGACGGCCGGGGCGTCGGCGGTGCGCGCGCGGCAGGTCGCCGAGGCCGTACGGGCGGCGCCGGACGGCACCCGGTGGGTATGGCGGTCCACCGCCGCCGTGTATCCGCGCCTGCTCGCCGCCGGGGTCCGCATCGAGCGGTGCTACGACATCGAGAACGCCGAACTGCTGCTGCTCCGCCACGAGGGCCGCTTCGGCGAGCCCCGCTCGGCCGCCGCAGCCTGGGCCCGGCTGGAGGGCCGGCCCGTTCCGCCGGATCCCCCGCAGCGGGCCGCCGAACCCGGTGCCCAGGACTCCCTCTTCGACCCGCAGCCCGCCCCGGTCCCGCTGGACGCCCTGCTCGCCGTCCACGCCGACCAGGTGGAACGGCACGACGCCACCGCCCACCCCGACCGGATGCGGCTGCTCACCACGGCCGAGTCGGCCGCGTTCCTGGTGGCCGCCGAGATGCACCGCTCCGGGCTTCCCTGGCGGGCCGACACGCACCGCGCCCTGCTCACCGAGCTGCTCGGCGAGCGGTACGCGGGCAGCGGGCAGCCCCGCCGACTCGCCGAGCTGGCCGACGAGGTGTCGGCCGCGTTCGGTCGCCGGGTGCGCCCCGATCTGCCCGCCGACGTCATCAAGGCCTTCGCCGAGACCGGGATCAAGCTCAAGTCCACCCGCCGCTGGGAAATCCAGGAACTGGACCACCCGGCCGTGAAACCGCTGGTCGAGTTCAAGAAGCTGTACCGGATCCACACCGCCCACGGCTGGTCCTGGCTCGCGGACTGGGTCCACGACGGCCGCTTCCGCCCCGAGTTCATCCCCGGAGGCACCCTGACCGGCCGCTGGGTCACCAACGGCGGCGGAGCCCTGCAGATCCCCAAGGTGATCCGGCGTGCCGTCGTCGCGGACCCCGGCTGGCGGCTCGTCGTCGCGGACGCCGACCAGATGGAGCCCCGAGTGCTGGCCGCGATCTCCCGCGACCCGGCGTTCATGGAAGTCGCGGGCCGTCCCGAGGACCTCTACACGGCCATCTCCCGGCAGGGCTTCTCCGGGGACCGGGACATGGCCAAACTGGCCGTCCTCGGCGCGGTGTACGGGCAGACCTCGGGCGACGGCCTCAAGAACCTGGCCGCCCTCCGGCGCCGCTTCCCCCGGGCCGTGGCGTACGTGGACGACGCCGCCCGGGCCGGCGAGGAGGGGCGGCTCGTACGGACCTGGCTCGGCCGGACCTGCCCGCCTCCGGTCTCCGTCGCCGACACGGACCCGGACGGCGAGGCAGGCATGCCGCAGGACCGGGACGACGGCTGGACCCCGAGCTACGCCTCCACCAACACCCGCGCGCGCGGCCGGTTCACCCGGAACTTCGTCGTCCAGGGCAGTGCGGCGGATTGGGCGCTGCTGCTGCTCGCGGCGCTGCGGCAGTCCATCGCCGCCGCCGGAATGCGGGCCGAGCTGGTGTTCTTCCAGCACGACGAGGTCATCGTGCACTGCCCGGTGGAGGAGGCCGAGGCCGTCGCGGAGGCCATCCGCGCGGCCGGTGACCGGGCCGGGCGGATCGCCTTCGGCGACACGCCGGTCCGGTTCCCGTTCACCACGGCGGTCGTGGAGTGCTACGCCGACGCGAAGTGAGCGCCCCACGGCGATGTTTCACGTGAAACACGGCCGGCACGACGGGCGTTCGGGGCGTTGGCCGTTCGGGCCTTGCCGCTCGGGAGCGGGGGCGGGGGCGGGTCAGTCGAGGCCGTGGAAGTAGACGTGGAACGCGTCGCGTTCGAACCCTTCCGACTCGTACAGCCCCTGGGCGATGTGGTTGTCGTATGCGGTCTCCAGCTGTACGCCTGCGACCCCGGCCTCGGCCGCGCGGCGCAGGACCTCGCGCAGCAGCGCCCGGCCCGCGCCGGTACGCCGGCCGGCCGGGGCCACGTACAGGTCGTACAGGATCCAGATGGGCCGCATGGAGAGCGAGGAGAAGGTGCGGTACACCTGGGCGAAGCCGACCGTTCCGATCTCCGGGACATCGGCGAGCAGGACGAGCGACTCGTCCTTGCGGATGCGTTCGGCGAGGAAGGCGCGCGGCTGGTCGGGGTCCTCGACGGTCACCTCGTAGAAGTCCAGATAACCGCGGAACAACTCGGCGGCGATCGGGACGTCCGCCTCGCCCGCGACGCGCAGGACGACCCCGGCGCCTTCCTGCGGGGACCGGGTGGCGTGCTCCGCCGGCTGACCGTGCATGTCTGTTCTCCCTCGTCCGTTCCTCGCGGACGACCCTAGTCCGCGGGCGGCACACCCCACACGTGGTCGGAGCGGCGGAGATCAACCCGCGCCCCACCGGCCTCTGTACCGGCGCCCGGCGCTCCAACGGACCATGCGTACACGGCACGGCAGGCGTTGGGCACGCCACTCGCGCCCACGCAGCAGAAAGGGGGCCGCATGACCACGCGAAAGAAACCCACCGAGCAGAACGCTCCCCTCCGCTCCCGCGAGGGATGCTCACGCACGGGATCGCGGTCCCCAGCCGCCGCATGCGCCGCCCGCCCCCGGAAAAAGCAAAAGCCCCAGGTCACGGCGAGTGAGTCCTGAGGCTTCTACAGAGCCGCCTTCGGGATTCGAACCCGAGACCTACGCATTACGAGTGCGTTGCTCTGGCCAACTGAGCTAAGGCGGCACCGCTGGGAGACGAGAATTCCCCCGAAGGGACGCTCTCATCAGCAGCGGCGCCAAGTCTACAGGGTTAAACCGGGTGCCCTGAACCGGGTTGTCCGGGGCTCAGGAAACACCCACAAACCCGGCTGAAATGGTCACCCGCAGAAGGTCGATGTGCCGCGCGCGGGCCCGTCAGCACTTGGTGCCGTCCTTCGGTGCCTTGCCCTCCAGCAGGTACGTGTTGATCGCCGTGTCGATGCAGTCGCTGCCGCGTCCGTACGCCGTGTGCCCGTCGCCGTCGTACGTCAGGAGCGTGCCCGAGTCGAGCTGCCCCGCCAGGGACTGCGCCCACTTGTACGGGGTCGCCGGGTCCCTGGTGGTGCCCACCACCACGATCGGTGCGGCGCCCTTGGCTTCCAGCGCCCGCGCCGACCCGGTCGCCTTGACCGGCCAGTACGTGCAGTTCAGCGAGGCCCAGGCCAGCCCCGCGCCGAAGACCGGGGAGGCCTTCTCGAAGGAGGGCAGCGCCGCCTGGACCGCCTCCGGACCGGAGAAGGCAGGCGGCTGGTCGAGGCAGTTCACGGCGGCGTTGGCGAACATCAGGTTCGCGTACGTGCCGTCCGCCTCGCGCTCGTAGTAGCTGTCGGCGAGCGCCAGCAGGCCGGCCCCGTCGCCGTTCATCGCGGAGGTGAGCGCCTCGCGCAGTTGCGGCCACGCGCTCTCGTCGTACAGCGCGGCGATCACCCCGGTCGTCGCCAGCGACTCCCCGAGGGGGCGGGCCGGGTCTCCCGAGGGCACGGGCTGGGCGTCCAGCTTGCGGAAGAACTCGTTCAGCCGCTGCGCCACCGCGTCCGGGTCGCCCGAGCCGAGCGGGCACTCCGGCTGCTTCGCGCAGTCCTTGGCGAAGGACCGGAAGGCCGTCTCGAACCCGGCCGTCTGGTCCCGGTTGAGTTCGAGCGCGGGCCTGGACGGGTCCATGGCCCCGTCCAGGACCAGCCGGCCGACCCGGCCCGGGAAGAGGTCCGCGTACGTGGCCCCCAGGAACGTGCCGTACGAGGCCCCGACGTACGACAGCTTCTCGTCGCCCAGCGCCGCTCTGAGGATGTCCATGTCGCGTGCGGCGTCGACGGTGGAGACGTGCGGCAGGACCCGCTGCGAGCGCGTCTTGCAGCCCGCCGCGAACTTCTTGAACGCCGCCACCAGCAGGGCCTGCTCGGCCTTGTCGTCCGGCGTCTGGTCCACCTGGGTGAACCGGTCCATCTCCGGTCCGGACAGGCACTCGACGGGGCTGCTGCGCTCCACCCCGCGCGGGTCGAAGGACACCATGTCGTACCGGGCCCGCACGGCCGCCGGGTAGCCGATGCCCGCGTACGCCTGGAGGTACCCGATGCCCGACCCGCCGGGCCCGCCCGGATTGACGACGAGCGAACCGAGCCGCTTGCCCGGGCCGGTGGCCACGCGGCGGGCCACCGCGATGTCGATGGACTGCGCCGAACCGGGGGTGCCGGGGTTCGCGTAGTCCAGCGGTGCCTTCATGGTGGAGCACTGGAAACCGGGGACACCACAGTCGCGCCAGCTCAGCTTCTGCCCGTAGTACGGACGCAGCGCGGCCGGGACGGCCCCCGGCGCGGCCGTGCCGGCCGTGGATTTCGGCGTGTTCCCGGACGAGGACGCGGAGGCGCGGGTTCCCCCGGAACCCTCCGAAGTGCACCCGGCAAGCAGCAGCCCGGCGGCTGCGATCACGGTTCCGGTGGTGCGCAGCAGGCGACTGGTGTCCATGCGGCGAGCCTAAGGCCTGCCGGAGCACCCGGCCGGGCCCGCCGGTCCGGGCCGACCGACCGCCGCGCCGGGCACGGGCCACCGCCCGGCGCGGGCCGGGAGAGTCCCGGCGGCCGCGCAGGAACGCTCGTACGGGTGAACAGGTCAACGGACGGCGGACGACGAACGGCGGTCGACCAACACCCGCCGGCGCCGCCCGGCCTCGGGGGTCAGCCCGCGCGCAGCGCCATCGTCATGGCCTCGACGGCGAGCAGCGGGGCCACGTTCCGGTCGAGGGCCTCCCGGCAGCCGATGATCGCCTCGATGCGCCGCAGCGTGCGCTCCGGGCCCGAGTCCCGGGCGATCCGGTCCAGGTCGGCCCGTATCTCCTCATTGGCGATGGCGAGGCCCGAGCCGAGTTGGAGGGCCAGCACGTCCCGGTAGAAGCCGGTGAGGTCGGTGAGCGCCAGGTCGAGGCTGTCGCGCTGGGTACGGGTGCGGCGGCGCTTCTGCCGGTCCTCCAACTCCTTCATGACGCCCGCGGTCCCCCTCGGCATCCTGCTGCCCGCGCCCGCTCCGGCCCCGAGCGCGGCCCGCAGTTCCTCGGTCTCCTTGGTGTCGACCTCTTCGGCGAGGTACTTGGCGTCCTCGGCGGCGGCGTCGACGAGTTCTTGGGCGGCCTTGAGGCAGTCGCCCACGTCGTTCACCCGGAGCGGCAGTCTGAGCACGGCGTTGCGCCGTGATCGGGCGGCTTCGTCGGTGGCCAGTCGGCGGGCCCGGCCGATGTGGCCCTGCGTCGCACGGGCGGCCGCGGCGGCGAGGGCGGGCTCGATGCCGTCACGGCGCATCAGCACCTCGGCGACGGCGGCCACGGGTGGAGTGCGCAGGGTCAGGTGCCGGCAGCGGGAGCGGATGGTGGGCAGCACGTCCTCCAGGGAGGGCGCGCACAGCAGCCACACCGTCCGCGGGGCCGGTTCCTCCACGGCCTTGAGCAGGACGTTGCCGGCGCCTTCGGTGAGCCGGTCGGCGTCCTCCAGGACGATGACCTGCCAACGCCCGACGGCCGGCGACAACTGGGCCCGGCGGACCAGCGCCCGGGTCTCCTTCACACCGATGGAGAGGAGATCGGTACGGACGATCTCCACATCGGCGTGTGTCCCGATCACCGTGGTGTGGCAGCCGTCGCAGAAGCCGCAGCCCGGTTCCCCGCCGAGGGCGCGGTCGGGGCTGGTGCACTGGAGGGCCGCCGCGAAGGCGCGGGCCGCGGTGGCCCGCCCCGATCCCGGCGGGCCGGTGAACAGCCAGGCGTGGGTCATCCTGGACCCGGCGGGCAGCGGTGTCCCGTCCGACGTGGCCGTGACCTGCGCGTCGGCGTCACGGGCGGCGGCGGCGAGTTGCGTCTGCACGCGCTCCTGACCCACCAGGTCGTCCCATACGGGCATCCCGCCCACCACCTTTCACTGTCCGTGCGTACCTGTGCACATTCTGACGGACGGCACTGACACCGACGGCGCCCGCACCACCCGCACCTCCGGCGTCTCGCGCACCGTCAGCGCTGTCAGCGCCCACTCAGGCCGGGGCCGAGGGCCGAGGGCCGAGGCCCGCTCAGCGGCGGCGACCCCGGCGGTCCTCGTCGTCCTCGTCGTCCTTGCGCGAGCCCAGCAGTTCGTCCGCCAGGGTCGGCAGGTCGTCCATCGGGGTCGCCTCGGCCCAGTCCGACGGCGCCCGACGCGGCCGCCCCTCGTCGTCGACGACGGGAAGCTCGCGGGTCACGTCGTCCTCGCGGTCCGGGTTCGCGCCCCGGCCGCGGTGCCCCGACTCCCGGAAGATGTCCGAGGGCACCCGGTCGGCGGGGTTCTCCTGGGGTCGGCGGGCCGTCGGCCGGGAGGCGGACGGGGTCTGACCGGAGGACGCCGACGCCGATCGAGCGGGACCGTCGGCCGGGCCCGCGTCACGGACCGGCGGCAGCACCGAGGTCTCCGCGGCCGGGTCGACCTTCGGCACGGGCACCGTCTGGGTGACGTCGTCGGGCTGCACGAACCGCTTGACCACAGGGGTCTCCACCGTGATGGCGTCGTTCGGGTGCGGGTCCTTGCGCATCCCAACCTTCGGCGCGGGCGCCTCCGCCGGGGCGTCGGCGGGTGCGGGTGCCGGGGCGGGCGGCGGAGCGGCGGCGGCCTGGGCAGCCGCCCGAGCCGCCGAGGCGGCGGCCGAGGCCTCCGCCAACCGGCGTGCCTCCTCGGCCCTGAGCAGGGCTTCCTCGGCACGGCGCTGCTTCTCCAGCCGCCGGTCCTCGGCCTCGGCGCGCAGCCTGGCCTCCTCCTCCGCCTGGGCGCGCAGCCGCTCGGCCTCCGCCGCGCGGGCCTTCTCCTCGGCTTCCGCGCGCAGTCGCTCGATCTCGGCCCGGGCCCGGGCCTCCTCGGCGACGCGCCGCCGCTCCTCTTCCGCCTTGCGGACGGCCTCGGCCTCGGCGATCCGCCGGGCCTCCGCCGCCTCGGCCTCGGCCTTGACGCGGGCCTCCTCGGCCTCGCGGGCCTTGCGGGCCTCCGTCTCGACGCGCAACCGCTCTTCCTCGGCCTTGCGCGCCGCCTCTTCCTCCGCCTTGCGCTTCGCCTCGGCCTCGGCGAGCCGTCGGGCTTCCAGCTGCGCGGCGATCTCCTGCTCGGAGAGCGGCAGCATCCGGTCCAGGCGGTGCCGGACGACGGTGGTCACCGAGCCCGGGTCCTGGCCCGCGTCCACCACCAGGTAGCGCCCGGGGTCGGCCGCGGCCAGCGTCAGGAACCCGGAGCGCACGCGCCGGTGGAACTCCGCGGGCTCCGACTCCAGCCGGTCCGGCGCCTCGGTGAATCGCTCCCGGGCCGTCTCCGGCGACACGTCGAGCAGCACGGTCAGGTTCGGTACGAGTCCCCCCGTGGCCCAGCGGGAGATCCGGGCGATCTCGGTCGGGGACAGGTCGCGGCCGGCGCCCTGGTAGGCCACCGAGGAGTCGATGTAGCGGTCGGAGATGACCACGGCGCCCCGCTCCAGGGCGGGCCGGACCACGGTGTCCACGTGCTCGGCACGGTCGGCGGCGTACAGGAGCGCCTCCGCGCGGTTCGACAGCCCGGCCGAGGACACGTC
The DNA here is from genome assembly GCF_001279725.1 of Streptomyces sp. WM4235. Taxonomy (GTDB): domain Bacteria; phylum Actinomycetota; class Actinomycetes; order Streptomycetales; family Streptomycetaceae; genus Streptomyces. The sequence continues at coordinate 7,607 of NZ_LGDE01000079.1, forward strand.
CAGCAGGATCGAGCGCAGCCGCTTGCCGACCGGGGTGGCTCCCGGCTCGCGCGTGACGACGACCTCGTGGCCCTTGCCCCGTATCCAGTCGGCCAGCGCCTCCACCTGGGTGGACTTGCCGGCGCCGTCACCGCCTTCCAGGGCGATGAAGAAGCCGGTGGCGGAGGCGGCCTGGAGCGGTTCCCCACCGCGCAGTGCCTCGCGCAGGTCGCGGCGCAGCGGTACTCCGCTGCGGTCGTCCGCCTTGGTCAGCACCACCACGGCGACGGGCAGCAGCAGGGCGCCGACCAGCATCAGGGTGAAGGCCGCACCGCCGTGCGAGAAGACGACCTCGCCGCCGGTCAGCCGGTGCGGACCGATCGCGGCGGCCAGCAGCGGGGCGGCCACCGCCCCGACGGCCACGGCCACCCGCACGACGGCCTGGAGGTGCTCGGTGACCCGGGCCCGACGGAACTCCTCGGTCTCCTGGTCCAGCAGGGTGTGCGCGGTATTGGCGGCGGTACCGGCGGACGTGCCCGCGAGCAGGGCCAGGAACAGCCCGGTCGCCATGTCCGGGACCAGCCCGACGAGCAGCAGCGCGAGCCCGGTCACCGCTATGGCGAGGGCGAGCAGCCTGCGCCGCGACAGGGCGGGAAGGATCTTGCCGGCCTGGGTCGCGCGGATGCCGAGGCCGGTGCCACCGACCAGCGCGAGGACCAGCAGGGCGTACGAAGCGGGTCCGCCGCCCAGGTCGAAGCCGTGCAGTACGGATACGGAGGCTGCGGAGGCCACCGCTCCGGCGACGGCGGCGGAGGCCAGGACGAGCAGCGGGACGGCGCCCGTACGGCCCTTGTCGGGACGGTCGCCTGCCTTGGGGGCGCGCAGTCCCTCCAGCGGGGAGCGCGGGCGCGGGGTCTTCGTGCCGGGCAGCACCAGGGGGAGCAGCAGCGACACGGAAGCGGCGAACAGACCGGCGGCCACGTAGGACCCCAGGGCGGCCTGGTTCGCGGCGAACCATTCCACGCCGAGGCCGAGCGCACGGCCGACCAGCGTCGAGGCGAGCAGTGCGGCGGCCGCGACGGGCAGCGCCGCGAAGGCGGTGCGCAGGGTCAGGCGCCGCAGCGTGTCGAGGTGGTCCGGGAGCGGCCGTACGGTCGCCCCCTCCGGCGGCGGCGGGGGCAGCAGGGCCGGAGCCGCGCTGTCCTTGGCCAGCGTCCACAGTCGTTCGGCGGCCCCGGACACGAAGACGGTGGCCAGGAGCGCGGTCATGGCGTGCGCCGGGATCCAGTCCAGCCAGAGCGGGGCGACGACGAACAGTGCGATCCGCACCCCGTCGGCGCCGACCATCGTCCAGCGGCGGTCGAGCTTGCCCCCGGGGGCGGTCAGCTTGGCGAGCGGCCCGAGCAGCACGGCCCCGAAGAGCACGGTGGCCACGACCCGGACCCCGAACACGGCCGCGACGGCCAGGGCCGCTCCGCGGTATCCGTCCCCGAAGGTTTCCTCGGAGACCGCCGCCTGAAAGGCGAGCAACACCAGGACCAACAGGGCGAGGGCATCGCCGATGCCGCTCACCAACTGGGCACTCCACAAACGCCGCAGTCTGGGGGTGCGCAGCAGGGCACGCACCGCACGCTCGCGGGAGTCCGCGGCCAGGGCTTCGTCGTAGGTGGTGTTCTCGTCGGCGGTCTCGGTGTCGGTCACGACCGTCGGCTGCTCGGCTCGCGTCATCCGCCCAGCCTATCCGCTGTGCTTCGTGGCTGCGGAGGCCTGTGGACAACCCCGGGTGTGACCCCGCGCCCACCCCTCCACCCGGCCCCGCGCCCACCCCTCCGGGAGAACCCGAAGGGCCCCCGCGCAGCATGCGCGGGGGCCCTTCGACGACCGGCAGCCCCGGGCGGCCGGCCGCGGCTAGTCGTCCGACGCCGCCGGAGCGGTCGTCGCCTTCTTCGCCACCGTCTTCTTCGCGGCCGTCTTCTTGGTCGCCGTGGCCTTCTTCGCCGTCGTCGTCTTCTTGGCCGCCGTCTTCTTGGCGGTCGTCGTGGCCTTCTTGGCGGGCGCCTTCTTCGCCGGGGCCTTCTTGGCCGTCTTCTTCACCGGCCCCTTCGCCCGCTTCTCGGCGAGCAGTTCGTAGCCGCGCTCCGGCGTGATCGTCTCGACGTCGTCGTCCCGCCGCAGCGTCGCGTTCGTCTCGCCGTCCGTCACGTACGGACCGAAGCGGCCGTCCTTCACCACCACCGGCTTCTCGCTCACCGGGTCGGTGCCCAGTTCCTTGAGCGGGGGCTTGGCCGCGGCCCGTCCGCGCTGCTTCGGCTGCGCGTAGATGGCGAGCGCCTCGTCCAGCGTGATCGAGAACAGCTGGCCCTCGGTCTCCAGGGACCGCGAGTCCGTGCCCTTCTTCAGGTACGGGCCGTAGCGGCCGTTCTGGGCCGTGATCTCCACGCCCTCCGCGTCGGCTCCGACGACCCTGGGCAGGGACATCAGCTTGAGCGCCTCGTCCAGGGTGACCGTGTCCAGACTCATCGACTGGAACAGCGAGGCCGTCCGCGGCTTGACCGCGTTCTTGCCGGTCTTCGGCGTGCCCTCGGGCAGGATCTCCGTCACGTACGGCCCGTAGCGGCCGTCCTTCGCGACGATCTGGTTCCCGCTGACGGGGTCGGTGCCCAGCTCGAACTCGCCGCTCGGCTTCGCGAAGAGTTCCTCCGCGTACTCCACCGTCAGCTCGTCGGGAGCCATGTCGTCCGGGACGTCGGCCCGCTGGTGGCCCTCGGCGTCCTTCTCGCCGCGCTCCACGTACGGCCCGTAGCGGCCGACGCGCAGCACGATTCCCTCGCCGACGGGGAAGGAGGAGATCTCCCGGGCGTCGATGGCGCCGAGGTCCGTGACGAGTTCCTTGAGACCGCCGAGGTGGTCGCCGTCGGCCGGTACGACCTCGGACGCGTCCTCGGCGCCGAAGTAGAACCGCTTCAGCCACGGCACGGACTGGGCCTCGCCCCGCGCGATGCGGTCGAGGTCGTCCTCCATCTTCGCCGTGAAGTCGTAGTCGACGAGCCGGCCGAAGTGCGTCTCCAGCAGGTTGACCACGGCGAACGACAGGAAGGACGGCACGAGGGCCGTGCCCTTCTTGAAGACGTAGCCGCGGTCGAGGATGGTGCCGATGATCGACGCGTAGGTCGAGGGACGGCCGATCTCGCGCTCTTCCAGCTCCTTGACCAGCGAGGCCTCGGTGTACCGGGCCGGCGGCTTGGTCGAGTGGCCGTCCACCGTGATCTCCTCGGCCGACAGCGCGTCGCCCTCGGCGACCTGCGGCAGCCGCTTCTCACGGTCGTCGAGCTCGGCGTTCGGGTCGTCCGCGCCCTCGACGTAGGCCTTCATGAAGCCGTGGAAGGTGATCGTCTTGCCGGACGCGCTGAACTCGGCGTCACGGCCGTCGGCGGCGCGTCCACCGATCTTCACGGTCACGGAGTTTCCGACCGCGTCCTTCATCTGGGAGGCGACGGTCCGCTTCCAGATGAGTTCGTACAGACGGAACTGGTCGCCGGTCAGGCCGGTCTCGGCCGGAGTGCGGAAACGATCACCCGAGGGTCGGATCGCCTCGTGCGCCTCCTGCGCGTTCTTGACCTTGCCGGCGTACACGCGCGGCTTCTCCGGCAGGTAGTCGGCTCCGTAGAGCTGGGTGACCTGCGCCCGCGCCGCGTTCACCGCGGTGTCGGAGAGCGTCGTGGAGTCGGTACGCATATAGGTGATGAAGCCGTTCTCGTACAGCTTCTGTGCCACCTGCATCGTCGCCTTCGCACCGAAGCCGAGCTTGCGCGAGGCCTCCTGCTGGAGCGTCGTCGTGCGGAACGGGGCGTACGGGGAGCGACGGTACGGCTTCGACTCGACCGAGCGGACGGCGAACGAAGCGCTCTCCAGCGCGGTGGCGAGCGCCCGGGCGCCGGCCTCGTCGAGGTGCAGGACCTCGCTCTTGAGCTTGCCGTTCGAACCGAAGTCACGGCCCTGGGCGACGCGCTTGCCGTCGACCGTGTTCAGGCGGGCGACCAGCGTCGAGGGGTCGGAGGCGTCACCGGCCCGGCCGGTGCCGAAGGTGCCGGTCAAGTCCCAGTACTCGGCGGAACGGAAGGCGATGCGCTCGCGTTCCCGCTCGACGACGAGGCGGGTGGCCACCGACTGGACGCGGCCCGCCGACAGCTTCGGCATGACCTTCTTCCACAGGACCGGCGAGACCTCGTAGCCGTAGAGGCGGTCGAGGATGCGTCGGGTCTCCTGGGCGTCGACCATGCGCTGGTTGAGTTCGCGCGGGTTGGCGACGGCGTCGCGGATCGCGTCCTTGGTGATCTCGTGGAAGACCATCCGGTGGACGGGGACCTTGGGCTTGAGGACTTCCTGCAGGTGCCACGCGATGGCTTCGCCCTCGCGGTCCTCATCGGTGGCGAGGAAGAGTTCGTCGGACTCGGCCAGCAGCTCCTTGAGCTTCCTGACCTGGGCCTTCTTGTCCGCGTTGACGACGTAGATCGGCGCGAAGTCGTGTTCGACGTCCACGCCGAGGCGACGGACCTCGCCGGTGTACTTGTCGGGAACCTCGGCCGCGCCACTGGGGAGGTCGCGGATGTGCCCGACGCTCGCCTCGACGACGTATCCCGGGCCGAGGTAGCCCTTGATCGTCTTCGCCTTGGCAGGGGACTCGACGATGACGAGTCGGCGGCCGCCCTTTGCGGTCTCGCTAGTCGGGGACAACTTGGCTCTTCTCTCCGGTCGGCACTCGGTCGCGGTACGGCGACGCTGCGGAGTGTGACGGTACAACCCGCACCCGTGTCAAACGGCACAAGCCCGCAACGGCCACTCGAACGGTAACCCGACAAGTGCCGTTTCTGCCGCCCGGATGCCACGGCGGACCCCTCACGGTCACCGGCCAGAGTGGCCTGGGGGCCGTCTGGCCCCGGCCCGCGCACCACCGCCGGCCCTTGCGACGTCGGGTTTCCCACTCGGGGAACATCTTCCGGGACGGCCGCCTCAGAACCGGTGGAGGCACCAGACGCCGAGGGCCAGCGAGCCGGCTCCGGACAGGAGCGCGAGGGGCACGGCGACGGCGGGGCGTACGCCCTCGGCCACCGGCGCACGGTGCAGCGCACGCGCTCCCGTCCAGCCGAGCAGAGCGGCTCCGAACAGCAGGAACACGAGCGCGGAGAAGATCGCCGGACCGCGTTCCATGCCGTTCCCCCCTTGCTTCCGGGCCGCTCGGGGATCCCCCCGGATCCCACTTCCCGGGAGCCTGCCGGCCGAGGAGGTACGGCAGGCGAACCCAGGGTTACATCACGGCTTCGACATCGACGCCGCCGCCCGGTCGCGCGCGCCGCGTGCCGGCCACGCCCGCCCCGGGCCTACGGCGCGGGATCGCGCAGGGGATCCAGGAAGCCCTGCTCCACCAGCATCCGGATCGCCTCCGGGGTCCGGTCCCGCAGCACCACCGGGTCCTCCTGCATCAGCTGGGCGATGGCGTCCAGAATCCGGCCCGCGCTGAGTGAGCCGTCACACACTCCGGCGAACCCGGCCCCGACGGTGTCCACCTTCGTGGCCCGGCGCATTCCGCGGTTCTGCCGGAGCACGACATGCTCGGGGTCCTCCGCTCCGGGCGCGCCGACCTGCTCCTGGACGATCTCCTCGGCCAGGACGAAGTACCCCGACAGCAGCGCCGCGTCGTCGTGTTCGCGCAGGTAGTCCTGGCGGGCGAAATGCGCCAGGACGGCCTCGCCCAGCGGCTGCTCCACCGAGTGCGGCCATTCCTCGACCACGATCGACGGCTCGGCCGCGTCCGTACGGCGCAGCGTGATCCAGCCGAAGCCGACCGCCTTGGTCTTGCGGGCCTCGAACTCGTCCAGCCAGTCCGCGTAGCGGCGCTCGTACTCGGCGGGATCGCTGCGGTGGTCGCCCGCGTCCCTCAGCCACAGTTCCGCGTACTGCGTCACGTCCTGCACGTCGCGCTGCACGATCCACGCGTCGCAGCCGCGCGGCACCCAGGAGCGGAGCCGGTCGTGCCAGTCCTCGCCCTCGACGTGCTGCCAGTTGCCGAGGAACTGCGCGTACCCGCCCGGGTTCAGGTGCTCGCCGGCCTGCTGGACCAGGGTCCGGCACAGGTCGTCTCCGCCCATGCCGCCGTCGCGGTACGTGAGGCGGGCGCCGGGGGAGATCACGAAGGGCGGGTTCGACACGATCAGGTCGTAGGTGGTGTCGCCGACCGGCTCGAAGAGGGAACCGGCGAGCAGTTCGGCCTCGGCCTCCCCGGACAACGCCAACGTCAAACGGGTGAACTCCAGGGCCCTCGGGTTGACATCGGTGGCCGTGACCCGTGTCGCGTGCCGGGTCGCGTGCAGGGCCTGGATGCCCGATCCGGTGCCGACGTCGAGCGCCGAGCCCACGGGGACGCGGACGGTGATTCCGGCCAAAGTCGTGGAGGCGCCACCCACTCCCAGCACCACTCCCTCCTCACGACGGCCGATGCCGCCGGCCCCGCCCACGGCGCAACCCAGGTCGGAGACGATGAACCAGTCCTCGCCGTCCGGTCCGCCGTACGGGCGCACGTCGACGGTGGCGTACACCTCGTCGCCCTCCCGCCGCAGCCACCCGTCCTCCAGCGCCGCGTCGACGGGCAGCGCCGCGCGGGCGTGTCCGTACGGCACGGGCTGCCGGAGCAGGAACAGCCGGACCAGGCCGGCGAGCGGGTCGTCCGCGCGGCCCCGGGTGGCGCGCAGGGCGGGGACGGTCTCGCTGCGGGCCAACGCGGCGTAGGCGGGGGCGCCGAGCAGGTCGAGCAGCCCGTCGGCGGTGAAGCCGGCGGCCAGCAGGGCGGCGCGGAGCGCGGCGGCACGGTCGGGCGAGGGAAGGCTGGTGGTACTCACGCGTCCATTGTGGCCGCTGCCCCCGGCAATCGCGGCGGCCCACCCCGGGCATTCGGTGCGCACCACGCGCCCGGACCCCGATCGGGCAGCCCCGGACCGCGATCAGGCCGCGATCGGGACGATCAGGGGCGGAACAGGGCGGGAAACACCGACGGGGCGGGCGGTGTCCGTCGAGGACCCCGCCCGCCCCGGTCGACGTGCGTCCGCGCACGCGACGGCGGCGGGGCGGGGTCACCCACCGGCCCGCCGCCTCCGCGCTAACCGGCCGTCGTCGTCTGGACCTGGCAGCCCGGCTGACCGTTCATCGCCTTGTCCAGGCCTCCCGTCTTCAGCTTGTCCAGGGCTTGCTTGCCGCCCTGGGTCGCCGCCTCCAGTCCACCGGCCACCTCCTTGAGGCCCTCGGCGAACTTCGTCTGGTCCTTGACGTCGAGGGCGTCCATCTTCACCTTGAGGTCGGCGTAGCCCTTGGAGGTCGCCGCGAAGCCCTGGACAGCGGCGTTCTGCGTCTCCTCGCCGCCCTTGACCGGCGGAACTCCCGCTCCGGTCAGAGCGGTCCCCATGGACTTGTACGCCTCGGACATGACCTGGAACGCCGCCGAGTCGGTCTGTTGGACCTCCTCCGGCTTGCTGCTCTCCGTGGCCACGCGCTTGATGTCGACGTTGGAACTTTCGATCTTCTTGAGTTGGGGTCCCCACGCGTCACAGACCTTCTTGGCCCACGCGTCGGTCTTCTTCTGCCCGTCGTCCTCGCCGCCGCATCCGGACAGCACGAGCATCAGCACCGCACCGCCGGACACTGCGGCCGCAAACTTCTTGTTCACCGGATTGGTCCCTTCGAAGACTCTCGGCCCGGAAGATACACGCCCACCCTGGGCGGACACGGAAAGGCGGACGGGCGGCGCGTCAGTCCGCGCCGCCCGTCCGCCTTTCGGGCGTACCCCCGAACCCCGTGCGGAACAGGGCCGCAGGCCGTTCGGGGCACCGGCCGGGAGCCGCTCGGGCCCCGGCACGGAGAGGGTCAGGAAACCACCGCGGGATCTGTGGGCTGCGCCACTCGCTCGGCCGCGCCGCCCTCACCCTCGTCACCCACGGCGATGCCGCGCCGCTTGGACACGTACACCGCGCCGATGATGACGGCGATGGCCAGGACCGCGACGACCGCCCGCACGGTCGGGCTGGTGTCGTCGCCGTAGCTGAACTGCACGATGGCCGGGGCGATCAGCAGGGCCACCAGGTTCATCACCTTGAGCAGCGGGTTGATGGCCGGGCCGGCGGTGTCCTTGAACGGGTCGCCGACGGTGTCGCCGATGACGACAGCGGCGTGGGCCTCGCTGCCCTTGCCTCCGTGATGGCCGTCCTCGACGAGCTTCTTCGCGTTGTCCCAGGCGCCGCCGGAGTTGGCGAGGAAGACCGCCATCAGGGTGCCGGTGCCGATGGCGCCCGCGAGGAACGAGCCGAGCGCGCCGACACCGAGCGAGAAGCCCACCGCGATCGGGGTGAGCACGGCGAGCAGGCCGGGCGTGGCGAGTTCGCGCAGCGCGTCCTTGGTGCAGATGTCCACGACGCGCCCGTACTCGGGCTTCTCGGTGTAGTCCATGATCCCGGGGTGCTCGCGGAACTGCCGGCGCACCTCGTAGACGACGGCGCCCGCGGAGCGGGAGACGGCGTTGATGGCGAGTCCGGAGAACAGGAACACGACGGCCGCGCCCAGGATCAGGCCGACCAGGTTGTTGGGCTGCGCGATGTCGAGGCTGAGGTTCATCTCCCCGGCCTTGGCACCGACTTGCTTGACCGCGGTGGCGATGGCGTCGTTGTACGAGCCGAAGAGCGCGGCGGCGGCGAGCACCGCGGTGGCGATCGCGATGCCCTTGGTGATGGCCTTGGTGGTGTTGCCGACGGCGTCCAGGTCGGTCAGGACCTGCGCGCCGGCGCCTTCGACGTCGCCGGACATCTCGGCGATGCCCTGCGCGTTGTCCGACACCGGACCGAAGGTGTCCATGGCGACGATGACGCCGACGGTGGTCAGCAGGCCGGTACCGGCCAGGGCCACCGCGAAGAGCGCCAGCATGATCGAGGTGCCGCCGAGCAGGAAGGCCCCGTACACGCCGAGGCCGATGAGCAGCGCGGTGTAGACGGCGGACTCCAGGCCCACCGAGATCCCGGCGAGGACGACGGTGGCCGCGCCGGTCAGCGAGGACTTGCCGATGTCCCGTACGGGGCGCCGGCTGGTCTCGGTGAAGTAGCCGGTCAGTTGCTGGATCAGGGCGGCGAGCACGATGCCGATGGCGACGGCGACGACGGCCAGGATCCGCGGGTCACCGGAGTGGTTGAGGATCGCCGGGTCCTCGACGCCGACGAGCTCCTTGTAGGTGGCCGGCAGGTACGCGTAGACGGCGATCCCGACGAGCACCAGGGAGATCGCGGCGGAGATGAAGAAGCCGCGGTTGATGGCGGTCATCCCGCTGCGGTCGGATCGGCGCGGGGACACCGCGAAGATGCCGATCATGGCGGTGACGACGCCGATGGCGGGGACGATCAGCGGGAACGCCAGGCCCAGGTCGCCGAAGGCGACCTTGCCGAGGATCAGCGCGGCCACGAGGGTGACGGCGTAGGACTCGAAGAGGTCGGCCGCCATGCCGGCGCAGTCGCCGACGTTGTCGCCCACGTTGTCGGCGATGGTCGCGGCATTGCGGGGGTCGTCCTCCGGAATGCCCTGCTCGACCTTGCCGACCAGGTCGGCGCCGACGTCGGCGGCCTTGGTGAAGATGCCGCCGCCGACACGCATGAACATGGCGATCAGTGCGGCGCCGAGCCCGAAGCCCTCCAGGACCTTGGGGGCGTCGGCGGCGTAGACGAGCACGACGCAGGAGGCGCCGAGCAGGCCGAGGCCGACGGTGAACATGCCGACCACGCCACCGGTGCGGAAGGCGATCCTCATGGCCTTGTGGGCCACTTCGGTCAGGTCCTTGGCGGGTTCGCCCTCGGCGGGGGTCGCCTCCCGGGCGGCGGCGGCCACGCGGACGTTCGCGCGGACCGCGAGGCGCATGCCGATGTAGCCGGTGGCGGCCGAGAAGAGCGCGCCGACGAGGAAGAAGGCGGAGCGGCCCGCCCGCTGCGACCAGTCGTCGGCGGGGAGCAGGAAGAGCAGGAAGAACACCACGACGGCGAAGACGCCGAGGGTGCGCAGTTGCCGTCCGAGGTAGGCGTTGGCGCCTTCCTGAACGGCGGCGGCGATCTCCTTCATGCCGGTGGTGCCCTCGTCGGCGGCGAGCACCTGGCGGACCAGGATCTGCGCGACGACGAGTGCGAGAAGTGCGACCGCTGCAATCACGATCACGATGAGCCGATTGTCATCGGTGAGTACTGCGGCGGCCAGATCGGAGTTGCCGATCGGCGCGTTGGGGGTGAAGAGCCCCGTCATTCGTCCTCCTTGACGTGATGAGCTCAAGATGTGGACGGATTGTAGGGAGCGCGACCTGATCAAAACAGTGGGCGGGAAACGTAATTGGCCTGCTCTTGCTCCTCAGCAATGGATCACGTCACTCCATTACCCTCGAAAGTAGTAATGGGGCAAAGGCATTGACGCATGGCCATCGATCCGGGAATTCGCGCCCGGACAGCAGAAAAGGCCCCACGGAGCAGGGCCTTCGAAGATCGGACGATGTGAAAGTAGTCCCGTCAGGGGGCGTCCATACGACGCATACCGTTCGTCCGGCACGCGACGCGGTACGGACCCACCCGTCGGACGCGACGCGACGGGGAGAGGGGAGACGTGCGCGATCCGGCGCCCGGCAGGTCCATGGCATGCAGGACCCCGGCATACGGGCGGGTGCGACGTCAGTGCAGACCGGGACCGGGCAGCGAGGCAGATCCGGCAGGCGGATCCGGCACCAGGGCACCTTGAAGATCCGATGCGCCGGCCGAAAATCGACCCCGAAGGGGCCGTTCCGGTGACAGAGGTCCTGACAAGGACCCCTACGGGAGTGCGGAAACCTTCGCCACGGGCCAGCTCATCCTGATGGTGCCGCCCGCTTCGCCACTGGTCACCTCGACGTCGTCGACGAGCCCACTGATCACGGCGAGGCCCATTTCGTCCTCACCCTCGTTGTCCGGGTCCAAGGCGGCCGCGATGCCCGACACGGCCTCGGCGGAACCGCCGGCCGGACCGGGAACGTCGTCGCCGACCTCGATGGAGAAAACTTTCTCCTCCTCGGTCAGGACGACCCGGACGGGACCGGTCAGTCCGTTGTTGCGGTGCAGCCCGACGGCACGCGAGCAGGCCTCACCCACGGCGAGGCGAACCTCGTCGAGGACGGCTTCCTCCACCCCGGCCCGGCGCGCCACGGCGGCCGCGACCAGGCGGGCCGTCCGGACGTGTTCGGGCTGGGCGCTGAAGCGCAGTTCAACGGTGGCCATGCGCGTCCCCCTCGGACTCTGGGCGCGGACCAACGGGCGCGCCTTGACAGGGGCCCGGACCGACCATGGTCCGGTACCCCCCGCTCCTCGTCGGCTCCTGACGGCGTTTCGGCCGCCGGAAACCGTCAGTCGGTGGCGTTGACGGCGTCTTCCACGGTCGTGTGGATCGGGAACACCTTGGTCAGACCGGTGATACGGAAGATCTTCAGGATGCGCTCCTGGTTGCAGACCAGACGCAGCGAGCCCTCGTGCGCACGAACACGCTTGAGGCCTCCCACGAGCACACCGAGGCCGGTGGAGTCAAGGAAGTCCACTCGCTCCATGTCGACAACCAAGTGGTAGCTGCCGTCGTTCACCAACTCCACCAACTGCTCGCGCAGCTTGGGCGCGGTATACACATCAATCTCGCCACCGACCTCTACGACCGTGCGGTCGCCGACAGTGCGAGTCGACAGGGACAGGTCCACGGATCCTCCAGCACCTTGCTATCGAGCGGCGCCCCCCAGGGGCCTCCCCATCCGAAGGTAGGAGAGGGATCGGCTGCCGCGATGGCATTCAATCACTTACCGGCAGGCGCGCACGACGCCTTGGGTCCATTGTCCCGCACGCCGGTGACACACTCGGTTCCAATGGCCAATACTCACCGTCCCGGTCGGCCCACGGCAGCCGCGGACTCTCGACCCACTCCGAGCACGGTCCTGGACCGGCTGGCACGGGGGCCTTCTCGAGCTGCGCGCATCACCCATACGGAGCACTTGCCCCCTCGGGCGGGTCGTCATGCGGTCTGGCCCGACCGCATCCGAACTGATGTCGTGGCCGCCATTCAGGCCGCCGGAATCGAACATCCGTGGGAACACCAGGCCGCGGCGGCCGAGCACGCCCTCGACGGCACGTCCGTGGTCGTGGCCACCGGTACCGCCTCGGGCAAGTCCCTGGCCTACCTGGCCCCCGTGCTCTCCGCCCTCGCGGACGGTGCCGAGGCCCCCAACGGCCGGGGCGCGACCGCCCTGTACCTGGCCCCCACCAAGGCCCTGGCGGCCGACCAGCGGCGCGCCGTACGGGAGCTGGCGAGCCCGCTGGGCAACGCGATCCGGCCCGCCGTCTACGACGGGGACACACCCGTCGAGGAACGCGAGTGGGTGCGCCAGTACGCGAACTACGTGCTCACCAACCCCGACATGCTGCACCGCGGGATCCTCCCCGCCCATCCGCGCTGGTCCTCGTTCCTGAAGGCGCTGCGCTACGTCGTGATCGACGAGTGCCACAGCTACCGGGGGGTATTCGGCTCCCACGTGGCCCAGGTACTGCGCCGATTGCGGCGGCTGTGCGCCCGTTACGGCTCGGAACCCGTCTTCCTGCTGGCCTCCGCGACCTCCAGCGACCCGGCGACCTCCGCGTCCCGGCTGACCGGCCTGAAGGTCGTGGAGGTCGCCGACGACGCCTCTCCGCGCGGCGAGGTGGTCTTCGCCCTGTGGGAGCCCCCGCTGACCGACATGAAGGGCGAGAAGGGCGCTCCCGTACGCCGTACCGCCACCGCCGAGACCGCCGACCTGCTGACCGACCTGGTGGTCCAGGGGGTCCGCACGGTGGCCTTCGTGCGATCACGGCGCGGCGCCGAGCTGATCGCCGTGATCGCCCAGGAGCGGCTCGCCGAGGTGGACCGGTCCTTGCCGCGACGGGTGGCCGCGTACCGGGGCGGTTACCTGCCCGAGGAGCGGCGCGCCCTGGAGCGGGCCCTGCACTCCGGGCAACTGCTGGGACTCGCCGCCACCACCGCCCTGGAACTCGGCGTGGACGTCTCCGGCCTGGACGCGGTGCTGATCACCGGCTATCCGGGGACGCGGGCCTCCCTGTGGCAGCAGGCCGGGCGGGCCGGCCGCTCGGGGCAGGGCGCCCTGGCCGTCCTGGTGGCCCGTGACGACCCGCTGGACACCTACCTGGTCCACCACCCCGAGGCGCTGTTCCGGCAGCCCGTGGAGGCCACTGTGCTGGATCCGGACAACCCGTACGTGCTCGCCCCGCACCTGTGCGCGGCAGCCGCCGAGCTCCCGCTGACCGAGGCGGACCTTGAACTCTTCGGACCGGCGACCGGCGGCCTCCTCCCGCAGCTGGAGGCGGCGAAGCTGCTGCGCCGCCGGGCCACGGCCTGGCACTGGACCCGACGGGAACGCGCCTCGGACCTGACCGACATCCGGGGTGGCGGGGGCCGTCCCGTACAGATCGTGGAGGCGGCCACCGGCCGGCTGCTCGGCACCGTCGACGAGTCGGCCTCCCACACCGCCGTCCACGACGGGGCCGTTCATCTCCACCAGGGCCGCACCTACCTGGTGAAACACCTCGACCTGGAGGACTCGGTCGCGCTGGTGGAGCAGGCCGATCCGCCGTTCTCCACCACCGCGCGCGACACCACGTCCATCGCCGTGCTGGAGACCGAGAGCGAGATCCCGTGGGGCCAGGGCAGGCTCTGCTTCGGCTCCGTCGAGGTCACCAACCAGGTCGTCTCCTACCTGCGGCGCAAGCTGATCTCCGGCGAGGTGCTCGGCGAGGCCAAGCTCGACCTGCCGCCGCGCACCCTGCGCACCCGGGCCGTCTGGTGGACGGTCACCGAGGACCAGCTCGACGAGGCCCGGATCAACCCGGAGATCCTCGGCGGCGCCCTGCACGCCGCCGAACACGCCTCCATCGGCCTGCTCCCGCTGTTCGCCACCTGCGACCGCTGGGACATCGGCGGGGTCTCCGTCCCCCTGCACCCCGACACCCTGCTGCCCACGGTGTTCGTCTACGACGGCCACCCCGGCGGCGCCGGGTTCGCGGAACGCGCCTTCGACACGGCCCGCACGTGGCTGACGGCCACCCGCGACGCCATCGCGGCCTGCGAATGCGAGGCGGGCTGCCCCTCCTGCATCCAGTCGCCCAAGTGCGGCAACGGCAACGACCCCCTCCACAAACGCGGCGCCATCCGCCTGCTGACCCGTCTGCTCGCCGACGCCCCGGAGAACTGAACCGGCACACGCGTCCCGGCCAGGGCCCCGCCGGACGAAGCGCACCGAGAGAGACCCGGCAAAGCAGCCCGAGGCGGGCGGGGCCGGGCGGGGCCGGGCGGGGCCGGGCGGGGCCGGGCGGGACTGCCCAGGCAGGTAGCGGGCCGCCCCGGCCACGGCGGCCCAGCGGGCAGCGGGGCGGCCCGCCGAGGACGGCCCGAGGACGGCCAGAGGACGGCGGCCCGAGTACGGCGGCCCGAGTACGGCGGCCCGAACGACACGCCCTGGAGCCGCGTGGTGCCCCCGCCCGGTCCGCCTCCGCGCGCGCCCGGCCCCGCCGCCCCGGAAATCCGACGGGAGCCGATGGGCCGAACGGGTCGCGCACGGGCCCGAGCCGCCACCTCAGCGCCTCCTCCAGCGGCCCGCACAGCACGCCCTGCCACCCCGGACCAATCCCTACGCCGACCCCGGCAGCCACCGGTGCGGTGACCATCTGGTGCCCGCCAGAACCGCCGCACCGGCCGGGCTCACCGGCCGGCCGGCCCCCGGGCCGGGGCTCACGGATCCCGGGCCGGACTCACGGCGGTCGGCCCCCGGCCTGGGGAGGGCGTGTCGGCCAGACCCGGGGCCAGGAGGGTGGATCGGCCGGGCCCCGGGCAGGGGAGGGCGGGAGCGGCGGGCCCGCCCGGGACGCGAGCGCGGGAGCGAAGGGGCCGGTCGGGGCACGGGCCACGACCTCGGCGACCTCGCCCTGAACGTCGCACGCGGTCAGACTCGCGCCCTGTGCTCGCGCCACCCGCACCGCCGTCGCGCAGGCGGCCTCGGGGCCGTGCGCCCATGTCGCCGACGCGGCGAGGGCAGCCAGGTCCGCGGCCGCAGCCGCCCGATGCCGCGCCACGACGGCCTGACCGAGCAACAGGACACCCCCGAACACCGCCCCCAGCACCGTCGTCACCAACGCCGCCCACACGGTGGCGGAGCCCCGGTCCCGCCTCACGGCGGCGGCCCCACGCTGTCCTCCGCCAAGGCCACCGCCTGGGCGCCGAGGCGTACCGGCAGCCCGCCCGGCCCGGGCGCCGGCGCCGCGACCCGAACCCTCCACAGGTCCCCCACCCGCTCCAAACGCACCTCCGCTCCCCGCGGGGCGGCGGCTCCGGCCGCCGCCACCACGATCTCCGCCGGCTCCGAGCGGGCTGCGGCCCGAGCCCCCGCGCGGGCCGCGTCCACGCACCGGATCTGCGCGGCCGCCGCCATCAGCGCCCACACCAGCAACGCCGCGAACAACACCAGCGCCGGAATCACCAGAGCCGCCTCCGCGGTCACATATCCGCGGTCGCCCTTTCCGTCCGCGTTTCCCTCAGAACGGCACATCGAGCGCCTTCCCGATGGTCGACTGAAGGGCCGTCGACACCACGTCGCTCGTGACCACCTTGTACAGAACGGCAGCGAACGCACACGCCGCGATCGTGCCCATGGCGTATTCCGAAGTCGACATCCCGGCATCGCGACCGCGGCCACTGAGCGCGGACCGCACTCGAAACCAGATGATCCTCATGACAACCTCCTGTTTGATTTCGCTCTTGATGTGATTTCAGGTTTTGATTTCAAGTGCCCGAGAGGAGACCAGCAGCCATCCCAATCACCACTGGAGCCACTCCCACCACAAGAAATGCGGGGAGGAAACACAGCCCCACGGGCGCGGTGACGAGTACGGCGGCCCGCTGTGCCCGGGTCGTGGCCTGTCGGGCCCGGTCCGCCCTGAGGGCCGACGCCAGGCGGGAGACCGGCTCGGCGGCCGGGGCCCCCGTGCGAGCGGCCCGCTCCAGGCACTCCGCCAGCTCCCGGGCACCCGGTATCTCCGCCAACCTCCCCCACCCCGAACCCGGTTCGCCGCCGAGCCTCAGTTCCGCCCCGGCCACCGCCAGTCGCTCCCCCACCGGGCCGCCCAGCGACTCCCCGACCACCTCGGCCGCCTCCACCGGACCGGCCCCGGCCGCGAGACAGGCCGCCAACAGGTCTGCGGCAAAGGGAAGTTGACGCTCCACCTCACGGGGGTCCGCTCCGACCGACGATCCTGCGGCCCTCGATCGCAGGCGCCGCGCCGCGTACGCCGCGCCGCACCCGACCAGGACACCCGCCACGCCGCCGATCAGTACCCAGGCCGCCACCAGAGCGCCGGCCGGCCACGACCACGTGATGATCCGATCTCGCGCCCGGGGCCCGACCAGCGGCCCGCGCGGACCTGCTCGCACCTTCAGCAATGCCCCGATCCGCCGCCGGGTCTTCCGCCGCCGGACTCCCGACGCGGCTGCCGATCCCACGCACGACACCGCCACCGCGAGGCACAACGCCACCCCCAGCCGGTGGACCCACGCCTCGTCCATCACCGCTCCCCCGCCCGTACGATCCGTCGGCACCACAACATCCCCAGCGCCTCCAGCACCGCGCCCGCCACCAGGCAGCCCCACCCCATCGGGGTGTGCAGCAGGACCGCGAGCGGGTCCGCCCCGAGGCCGGTACCGATCACCAGCCCCACCAGGGGCAACAAAGCCAGCACCACCGCCGTCGAGCGAGCTCCGGCCAACTGGGCCCGCAGTGACTCCTCCCGGTCCCGTTCCGCTCGCAACGCCCCTTCCAGTCGGTCGAGTCCGGCTGCCAGGCCGGCGCCGCCGTCCACGGAGACCCGCCAGCAGGCCGCCATCCCGGCCAGCCCCTCCGCGCCCGGCTCCCGCGACGCCTCACGCAGTGCCCGGGCCACATCGCCGCCGAAAGCCGCTGCGGCCAGCACCCCGGCCTCCACCGCACCCAGACCACCAGCGCCCGACGCAGTGCGTCTCAGCGCCGCGCCCAGGGCCTGACCGGGCTGCGCCCCCGCCCTCAGTTCCCCCACGGTGACCCCGCACAACGCGATCACGTCGGCGGCCCGGGCCTCCCTGGACCGTTCCCGTTCCCGGCCCCTCAACCATCTCCGCAGCAGCGGCACCGAGACCGCCCCCAGCGCCAGCGGAACCACGGAACCGCCGAGCAACGCCACCAACGCCCCGACCCCGACGCCGGACCACTCCCGCCATCGCGCGGCCAGCACCCGGACCGCGATCAGCAGCCGCTCCCGAAGCGCTGGTCCGGCCGGCACCACCGGGGCGCCATCGACCGGCAACAACCGGGCCCGTCGGGACATCTGATCGCCTCCGGCCAACATCCAGGCGGCGGCACCGGCGCAGAGCACCCCGGCGAGCACCGGCACCGAGCCCGCCACCCCGACCGTCCCGGCGCTCATCGGGAAACCTCCAACAGCGGACCGAGCCGGGCCCAGCCCCTTTCCCGTGCGAACCCTCGCGCGGACCAGAGCAACGCGGGCACCGTCACCACCAGCCCGGCCGGGTCCCGTTCGAGGACGTGCACCTCGGCCACCCGGCGCTGCCCGGCCCGGTCTCGAACCAGGTGGATCACCAGGGTCAGTGCGGCCGCCAACTGGCTGTGCAGAGCGGCGCGATCGAGCCCCGCGGCCGTACCGAGCGCCTCCAACCGCGCCGGCACATGCGCTGCCGCATTGGCATGCACAGTGCCGCAGCCCCCTTCATGGCCCGTATTGAGGGCGGCCAGCAGGTCCGCCACCTCCGGGCCCCGCACTTCCCCGACCACCAGCCGATCGGGGCGCATCCTCAACGCCTGCCGGACCAGATCTGCCAGGGTGACGAGACCTGCTCCCTCCTGATTCGCGGGCCGGGTCTCCAGCCGCACCACGTGCGGATGGTCGGGGCGCAGCTCGGCCGAGTCCTCGGCCAGTACGATCCGTTCACCCGGTCCGACCAGGCTCAACAGGGCGCTCAGCAGGGTGGTCTTGCCCGTCCCGGTGCCTCCGGAGACGAGGAAGGAGAGCCGGGCCTCGACCATCGCCCGGAGCAGTTCATGCCCACCCGGCGGCAGGGTCCCCGCGGTCACCAACTCGTCCAACGTGAATGCCTTCGGCCGTACGACGCGCAGTGACAGGCAGGCGGATCCGACGGCCACCGGTGGCAGCACGGCATGCAGTCGGGTGCCGTCCGGCATCCGGGCGTCCACCCAGGGCCGGGCGTCGTCGAGGCGCCGTCCCGCTACGGCGGCCAGCCGTTGCGCGAGCCTGCGTACCGCCGCGGCGTCGGCGAAGGTCACCCCGGTGAGTTCCAGCCCTCCTCCGCGGTCCACCCACACCCGGTCGGGTGCGGCCACCAGCACGTCGGTGACCTCGGGGTCGGCGAGGAGCGCCTCCAGCGGGCCGGCGCCGACCAGTTCTGACCGTAACTCGGCTGCCGCACCGAGCACTTCCGCGTCTCCGAGCAGCCGGCCCTGAGCCCGCAGGGCCGCCGCGACCCTGGCCGGGGTCGGCTCCGCGCCGCTCTCCGCGAGCCGTTGCCGCACCGCGTCCAGAAGCAGCGCGCTCATGCCGGCACCCCCTGGGCGGATCCGAGGACCCGCCGCCAGAAGCCGTCGCAGAAGCGGGCCAGGGCGCCCCGCCCGCGGGACCCCGGCGGTTCCCCCTCGGCCACCCGTCCCGGCAGTCCCACCTCGACCGGCACCTCGCCGGCCAGGGGGGCACCCAGCAGCCGGGCCACGGCTTCGGCATCGAGCCCCTCAGGGCAGCGTCCCCGTACGACCACGCGGACGTCCCGGGCGACCATCCGCACCCCTGCCGCCACCCGCCCGGCTGCGGCCACGGCCCTCAACTCCCCGGGCACCACCATCAGTACGAGATCCAACTGGGCCAGCACCTCGGCCACCGCCTCGTCCACCCGTCGGGGCAGATCGACGACGACCACGCCGCCGCGGCGGCGGGCCGCGGCGACCACCGAGCGCATCGCGGCGGGCGGCACCACGACCCGGTCCCCTCGGTCCCAGCTGAGCACCCGAAGCGCGTGCAGTTCCGGCAGGGACTCCTCCAGCGCCCCGGCCCCGACCCGGCCCCGCGAGGCAGCGAAGTCCGGCCAGCGCAGCCCTTCGGCGCCCTCACCCCCGAGCAGGACGTCCATGCCCCCGCCGAGGGGGTCCCCGTCGATGAGGATGGTGCGTTCGCCGGCGCGCGCGGCCCGTACGGCGAGCGCGCAGGCCAGCGTCGACGCGCCGGCGCCGCCACTGCCTCCGATCACGCCGACCGCGAGGGCGGGGCGCCCGGCCCCTTCCACCACGTCGGCGATGCGGTCGACGAGTCGGTTCTCCGCGTCGGGGAGCCTCAGCACCTCCTCGGCGCCGATCTCCAACGCCCGCTGCCACACCAGCGGGTCGTCCAGATCCCGGCCGACGAGAAGGACCGCGTCCCGGCGGGGCGCGCCGCGGACCCGGCGTGCCGCGTCGTCCCCGACGAGCACGAGCGGGGCGGAGTCCCAACCGACGCTGCCAAGTGTCGATGCACGGAAATCGACGTTCTCTCCGTCACCCCCTCCCGGGGCCCCGGCTCCGTCCGGTTCGGGCACCGCGTGGTGGACGTGCGGTTCGGCGCCGGCGGCGGCGCACAGCCGCAGCAGGTCGTCGAGCAGCAGGGGGTCCTCGGTGATGATCAGCGGCCGGCCACCACCGGGCACGACCTCTTCCGCCCGCTTCGACGACCTTCCCCCACCGGACAGCTCGGACTCCGGTGCTTCACACGACTTCGATCCAGCCACGATCTCGGCCCCCTTCTCACTGCGAATCCACACACCGCGGACTTCGCGGCTGGAATCACCGTGCAGGGATCCGGAAAAAGAAGTGGATCTTGCTCGAAAACTGTGGACAAGAAGCCCTCTGTGAATAACTCCGCCACCCCATCGCGTGAGTCCAGAGCGCGCCGGAACCACTACACACAGTCACGAGTTCAAGGAGATGAGGCCTGCGCGACGCAAGGCCGCCGAAGAGGAAGGGCCGGGGAAATGGTCACCACGGGCCGAAGGCAAGGGACGCAAACCGCGTCCGGACATGCGACGACCCCCGCCGGGGGGGAGAGCGGGGGTCGTCCCCACGGTCCGACTCGGGGGGGGAGGAGCCAGACCGGGTTAGCACGGTCGCGAACGATCCGTGACTTCCATGGTGTACCCGAGAGCCCTCTCAGGCAAACCCACGCGCCACACCTTACGCCGAATGGTGGGCGCATATGCTCGGGGCGTGGAAAATCAGCCCTTGCCGCACTCCTCGCCTCGGACCGCTGCCTTCTTCGACCTGGACAAGACGGTCATTGCGAAGTCGAGCACTCTGACGTTCAGCAAGTCCTTCTACCAGGGTGGCCTGATCAACCGGCGGGCCGTACTGCGCACCGCGTACACCCAGTTCTTCTTCTTGGTCGGCGGCGCCGACCACGATCAGATGGAGCGGATGCGGGAGTACCTGTCCGCCCTTTGCAAGGGGTGGAACGTCCAGCAGGTGCGCGAGATCGTCGCCGAAGCACTGCACGACCTCATCGACCCGATCATCTACGACGAGGCCGCGTCCCTCATCGAGGCCCACCACACGGCCGGCCGTGACGTGGTGATCGTGTCGACCTCCGGCGCCGAAGTAGTCGAGCCGATCGGCGAGATGCTCGGTGCGGACCGTGTCGTGGCCACCCGGATGGTGGTCGGCGACGACGGCTGCTTCACGGGCGAGATCGAGTACTACGCCTACGGACCGACGAAGGCGGAGGCCGTACGCGAGCTCGCCGAGTCTGAGGGGTACGACCTCGCGCGGTGCTACGCGTACAGCGACTCGATCACCGACGTGCCGATGTTGGAGGCGGTGGGACATCCCCATGCCGTCAATCCCGACCGGGCGTTGCGTCGCGAGGCGGTCGCACGGGAGTGGCCGGTGCTGGTGTTCAACAGGCCCGTGCGGTTGAAGCAGCGGCTGCCGGGGTCCATGACCTCCCGACCGGCCCTGGTGGCCGCCGCGGCGGTCGGCGCGGCCGCCGCCACGGCCGGGCTCGTCTGGTACGCGAGCCGGCGGCGGGCAGGCGCCTCCGCCGTATAGGCCGCCATTCTCACGACCCGGTACGACCCGGCGCTCACCGTCCGACCGCCGTCCGACCGCCGACCGCCGCGCCGCGGCCCGCACCGCGGGGGCGGTGGCCACGCGGTGGTTCCGGCTCCATGCGTGCGGCTTCCACGCGCGTGGAGCCGAACGGCCCCGACGGAACAACATCGCGCCCGGAATCGAATGTCCGGATCGTCCAGGCTCGTCCTGGAAAGTAAAGAAGTGGAGCCAGGGGTTTCGCTTGTCTCCGAAGCGGAGTACAAAGGAGTCAACGGCCCGCGAGACCAAAGAACATCCGAGAGGATCATCTTTAAAACGCAGTAAGGCCCACGGACCGAAGCATGAACGCCGAGCACCCACGCGACGTCGACCCGTCGATTACGGGCCAGCCACACCAGGTGACGGGCAAAGTTCCCGACCTGATGGGCATACATTCGAGGACGCTTGGTAACTGGGCGCGAGTGCCAGCGGCGACACCAAGGCAAGACGGTGTCGCCGCAACCCGTGTTCAGGCCGCGCCGCGCTGGAGCGCCTCGCAGACCGCCATCGATTCCCGGGAACCCAGCTCGATCGCCCGGCCGCAGTGTGCGATCCAGGCGCCCATGCCCTCCGCGGTTCCGGACACGTACCCCTCGAAGGCCGCGACGTAGGCCTGCGCACCCTGTTCCGCGTGGCCGACCTCGGCCGGGCAGATGGCCTTCGGGTCGAGCCCGCTGTTGATCAGCACGATCCGTTCGGCCGCCCGTGCGACCAGGCCGTTGTAGGTCCCGAAGGGACGCAGGGCCAGCAGTTCACCATGCACCACCGAAGCCGTGATCAGCGCCGGCGAGGAGCCTCCCGCGATGATCAGCCGCGACAGCCCGTCCAACCGGCCCGCGACCTCCTCGGCACTCGGGAGCGGCAGGTCGATCAGTGGCTCGTCCACCGGTTCACCCGCCAGACGAGGCCGCCCCACCGTGTCGCCCTCGATCGCCGACGGCGCGGACGCGTCCGGAGCCGCCGCCGTCGAACCCGACGCGACCAGGTGCAGGCGCGCGAGGACACGCATCGGGGACTGCCGCCAGATGCTCAGGAGCTGCCCGGCCTCGGCCGTCAGGCGCAGGGCGGCACCCACCGCCCGCGCCTGCGACTCCGAGCCGAAGTCGGTTCGGCGACGCACCTCTTCCAGGGCCCAGTCGGCGCCCGACAACGCCGCGCTCCCGCGCGCGCCGCGCAACGCCGCCTCCGAGGCGATCTCCCCGCTGCGACGACGCATCACCCGGTGCCCGTACACCCGGTCCACGGCCTTGCGTACGGAATCCACGGAATCGGAGACACCCGGCAGCCCGGCCAGTGGGGCCAGCGGGTCAGCAGCGCTACTCATAAGTAGGGAGCCTACGCACTGCACGCGCATAGCACCGACCCCTCCTTGGAGTGGTCTTCTTCACTCAGGTAGACCACGTAGCGCTATCAACCCACTACGCTTGGTGAACATGAAGATCGCTTTCGTGGGAAAGGGCGGCAGCGGTAAGACCACGCTGTCCTCCCTCTTCATCCGCCACCTTGCCGCCAATGAAGCCCCCGTCGTCGCGGTGGACGCCGACATCAACCAGCATCTCGGCGTGGCCCTCGGGCTCGGCGAGGACGAGGCCGCCGAGATGCCCGCCCTGGGCGCGCACCTGTCCCTCATCAAGGACTACCTGCGCGGATCGAACCCGCGCATCGCGTCCGCCGACGCCATGATCAAGACCACTCCGCCCGGGACCGGCTCGCGCCTGTTGCGGGTCACCGAGGACAACCCGGTGTACGAGGCGTGCGCGCGCACGCTGATGCTCGACGGCGAGCCCGTCCGCCTGATGGCCACCGGGCCGTTCACCGAGGCGGACCTGGGCGTGGCCTGCTACCACTCGAAGGTCGGGGCGGTCGAACTCTGCCTCAACCATCTGGTCGACGGTCCGGACGAGTACGTGGTCGTCGACATGACCGCCGGTTCGGACTCCTTCGCGTCGGGCATGTTCACCCGCTTCGACATGACCTTCCTGGTGGCCGAGCCGACCCGCAAGGGCGTCTCCGTCTACCGCCAGTACAAGGAGTACGCCCGGGACTTCGGGATCGCGCTCAAGGTGATCGGCAACAAGGTGCAGGGGCCGGAGGACATCGAGTTCCTCCAGGACGAGGTCGGCGACGACCTGCTGGTCACCGTCGGGCATTCGGACTGGGTGCGGTCGATGGAGAAGGGGCACCCCGCCCGGTTCGAGCTGCTGGAGGCGACCAACCGGCTCGCGCTGCAGGCGCTCCAGGACGCCGCCGAGGACTCGTACGCCGACCGCGACTGGGCCCGGTACACGCAGCAGATGGTCCACTTCCACCTGCGGAACGCCGAGAGCTGGGGGAACGCGAAGACCGGGGTCGACCTGGCGGAACAGGTCGACCCCGATTTCATCCTCCGCGAGAACCCGAGCGCGGAGGTGGTCAGCCCTCGTCCGACCCTGACTCGGCCGACTCCGCAGCCGGCTTGATCCCGGCCGGGGAACCGGGGGCGGCCGGCGCTGCCGGCGGCCCCGCGGTGAGGAACTTGCTCCAGCCGTCCTTCGGCGCCTCACCGACGTCGAGGCCGCGCATCCACGCCAGCGTCTTCGGGTCCTGGGCGTCCAGCCAGTCGGCCAGCTCACGGAACGGCACGCAGCGGACCTCCTTCTGGGTGCACATGGACTTGATGGAGTCCTCGACGGCCTTCATGTAGGTGCCGCCGTTCCAGGACTCGAAGTGGTTGCCGATGATCAGCGGTGCCCGGTTGCCCTGGTAGACCCGGTCGAAGGCCTTCTGCAGGCCGTCGCGCATCTGCTCGCCCCAGTAGGCGTGTTGCGAGGGGTCTCCCTGGGTGGTCGTCCCGGACTGGTTGACCATGTAGTTGTAGTCCATGCTCAGGGTGTCGAAGGCGCGCCCCGGCATGGGCACCAGTTGCAGCGGAAGGTCCCAGAGCCCGTCGGTCTTCTTGGGCCAGATCTGCTTGCTGATTCCGCTGGAGTCGTAGCGGAAGCCCATGTCCTTGGCCGCCAGCATGAAGTTCTTCTGGCCTTCGAGGCAGGGGGTGCGGGCGCCGATCAACTCCTTCTCGTAGTCGAACGGGAGCGGCTCCAGACCCTTCAGTGCCGGGGTGTTCGTCTTCCAGTTCTTGACGAACGACTTGGCCTGGTTGATCTCGCTCTTCCACTCCTCGACGGACCAGGTGCCGACGCCGCCCTCGGGGCCGCAGAAGTGGCCGTTGAAGTGGGTGCCGATCTCGTTGCCCTCCTGCCAGGCCGCGCGGACCTGGGTGGCGGTGTCCTTGATGCCCTGGAGGTCGCCGAAACCGATGTCGGAACGCCCCGGGGAGTGCTGCGGAGCGGTGTAGAGCGAGGCCTTCTCCTCCGGCAGCATGTACACGCCGCTGAGGAAGTAGGTCATCCGGGCGTTGTACTCCTTGCCGACCTCACGGAAGTGCGAGAAGAGCTTCTGGCTGTCCTCGCCGGCGCCGTCCCACGAGAAGACGACGAACTGCGGGGGCTTCTCACCGGGCTTCATCCGCTGCGGCTTCACGACGTTCGGCTGGAGGCCGGTGTACGCGGTTGAGCCGTCCCCGATGAGCCGCTTCACACTGCCCGGGGCCGCTTCCGGTGCGGCGGCGCCCTTCCTGGCGTTCTGTCCACCGGGCGCGGGCTTGGCGGGTTCCGAGGAGCACCCGGCAGCGCCCAGGACCAGGGCCGTGGCGACCAGGCCGCCGGCGATCTTCTTCGTGGCGGCGATCATCCGCACACCTCTCCCTCGCAGTTCCATCGCAGGACTTCCGCGCCGCAACGTCCCATGCGGTCAGGTTTAAGGAAGGTGTGACAAGCCGGACAAAATGCTTAATCACTCCTGGGAGCTAATTCCTAGGCCATTTACTCCCATTTCCCACCACCTCTCTTTACTCTCCATTACCGTTCATTTACCGAGTGTTGAGACTCCCGCCGCTTCATCCCTCCCCAGAGGAGACGGGAACCCATGACAGCCACCACTGAAGGCGCCGCCGAAGACTCCACGGGCACCGCCCTCTCACCCCCAGCGCCCACCCCACCTCCCGTACCTCCCGTTTCCGTCAAGAGCTTCCCGGCGGACCTCTCCGCCTCCATCGCCGTCTTCCTGATCGCCCTGCCGCTCTCTCTGGGCATCGCCCTGGCCACGGGCGCCCCACTACAGGCGGGGCTGGTGGCCGCGGCCGTCGGCGGGATCGTGGCCGGACGACTCGGGGGCGCGCCGCTCCAGGTCAGCGGCCCCGCCGCCGGCCTCACGGTGGTCACCGCCGAACTGATCCAGCGCTACGGGTGGCGCACCACCTGCGCCATCACCGTGCTCGCCGGCTGCTGCCAACTCGGGCTCGCCTTCCTGCGTACGGCCCGGTCCGCGCTGATGGTGAGCCCGGCGATCGTGCACGGCATGCTCGCCGGCATCGGCGTGACCATCGCGCTGGCGCAACTGCACATCGTCCTCGGCGGCACCCCGCAGAGCTCCGCCGTGGCCAACGTCCAGGGCCTGCCCGGTCAGTTGGCCGACCTTCATCCGGTCGCGCTGGGCATCAGCGCGCTCACCCTGGCCGTCCTGCTCGGTTGGCCGCGGCTACCGGGGCGGATCGGCCGGAACCTGCGCAGGGTTCCCGCCGCGCTGGCGGCCGTCGCCACGGCCACCGCGTTCGCCGCCCTGGCGGGTCTCAGCCTGCCCCGGGTGGACCTGCCGTCCTGGCGCAGCCACGCACTGCCCGAACTGCCCGAGGGCCCGGTCCTCGGCCTCCTCGCCGCGGTGCTGACCATCACGCTGGTCGGCAGCGTGGAGTCGCTGCTGTCCGCGGTCGCGACCGACAAACTGATCGCCTCCGAGCGGGGCACGGACAACCGTCCGCCGCGCGTCGACCTCAACCGTGAACTGCGCGGACAGGGCGCGGCGAACATCGTCTCCGGGGCGCTGGGCGGGCTGCCCGTCACGGGCGTGGCGGTCCGTAGCGTCGCCAACGTCAAAGCCGGTGCCACCAGCCGCAATTCCTCGATGCTGCACGGCCTCTGGGTACTGATCGCGGCCGCGCTGCTCGTCCCGGTCCTCGATCTGATCCCGCTCGCCGCGCTGGCCGCCCTGGTGATGGCGGTGGGCGTGCAGATGGTGAGCATCACGCATCTGCGTACCGTCACCCGACATCGTGAGGTCCTGGTCTACGCGACGACGATCGTGGCCGTGGTGCTCGGTGGGGTGCTGGAGGGGGTCGCCGTCGGTGTGGCGGTGGCCGTCGGCCTGGCCCTGCACCGTCTCGCGCGGACCCGGATCACGGTGGAGGTGATCGACGGGGTCCACCGCGTATGGGCACGCGGTCAGTTGACCTTCCTCGCGGTGCCCCGGTTGAGTCGGGTGCTGAACCAGATCCCGCACGACCGGCACGCGGTGATCGAGTTGGACGGCTCGTTCATGGACCACGCGGCGTACGAGACCCTGCACGACTGGCAGGACTCCCATCGGGCGCACGGCGGCTCGGTGGAGGTCACCGGCCGCTCCCACAACCGGACCCCCGAGACCGACCGCGGCATGGCGGACCGGGGCAAGGGCCCCGGATCGGGCCAGCGCGGAACCCACCAGTGCTGCCGCCCCTGGACCCCCTGGCAGAACCACTGCGACCACCGGGCCGACATCGACTCGGGCGACTCCACGGGCGCGAAGGAGCGTACGAGCCCCGGCGCCGCCACGGTCGGTTCCGCGGTCGAGCCCCGGCGGCGCGGAGCGGGCCGGCTGGCCAACGGCATCAGCGCGTTCCAGCGCGACACCGCCCCCCACGTCCGTGATGAACTGGCCCGACTGGCGCGCGAGGGGCAGCGGCCCTCGCAGCTCTTCCTCACCTGCGCGGACTCCCGCCTGGTCACCAGCATGATCACGGCCAGCGGCCCCGGGGACCTGTTCACCGTGCGCAACGTGGGCAACCTGGTGCCGTTGCCGGGCGCCGAGTCCACGGACGATTCGGTCGCCGCGGCGATCGAGTACGCCGTGGACGTGCTCCAGGTGGACAGCATCACGGTGTGCGGCCACTCGGGCTGCGGGGCCATGCAGGCCCTGCTGAACTCCCACCCCGGCACCCCCATGACCCCGCTGCGCCGCTGGTTGCGGCACGGTCTGCCCAGCCTGGAGCGGATGGCCAGCCGTCATCACGCGTGGGCCCGGATCGCGGGCCGGCTCCCGGCCGATGCCGTGGAACAGCTGTGCCTGACCAATGTGGTGCAGCAGTTGGATCACTTGCGGGCGCACGAATCGGTTGCCCGCCGGCTCGCCGAGGGCACGCTGGAACTGCACGGCATGTACTTCCACGTGGGCGAGGCACAGGCGTATCTGCTCTCGGAGGGCGAGGACTTCTTCGACTGCCGGGTCTTCGACAGCGTCGGTCAGCGCGCCTGAACCTCCCGCGCACCCCGGCCCGGATCACGTACCCGGCTGAACCGATACCCTCCGATATCCGTGCCACGGAGTGGCCCCTTCCCGCACCCTGCGGCGAGAAGGGGCCACTTGCACGTGGGTCCGGCCGTGATATAGGTCTAAACCAATTCCCGGCTACCCCTTGTCACCCGGGCCGCCGACTGATGAGCTATGCCCGGGGACACAACGGACACCCTGGGAAAGGGAGATGTCGTGAGCAACGAAAGCCTGGCCAATCTGCTCAAAGAGGAGCGGCGGTTCGCACCGCCCGCCGATCTGGCCGCCGCCGCCAATGTGACCGAGGCTGCGTATGCACAGGCCGATGCGGACCGGCTGGGCTTCTGGGCCGAGCAGGCCCGGCGGCTGACCTGGGACACCGAGCCGACCGAGACGCTCGACTGGAGCAACCCGCCCTTCGCCAAGTGGTTCGCGGACGGCAAGCTGAACGTCGCGTACAACTGTGTGGACCGACACGTCGAGGCCGGCAACGGCGACCGCGTCGCCCTCCACTTCGAGGGTGAGCCCGGCGACAGCCGGTCGATCACCTACGCGCAGCTCAAGGACGAGGTCTCCAAGGCCGCCAACGCCCTGACCGAGCTGGGTGTCGTCGCAGGTGACCGCGTCGCCGTCTACCTCCCGATGATCCCCGAGGCCGTCGTCGCGATGCTCGCGTGCGCCCGTGTCGGCGCGGCGCACTCGGTGGTCTTCGGCGGTTTCTCCGCCGACGCCGTCGCCTCCCGCATCCAGGACGCCGACGCCAAGCTGGTCATCACCGCCGACGGCGGCTACCGCCGCGGCAAGCCCAGCGCGCTCAAGCCCGCCATCGACGAGGCCGTCGGCAAGTGTCCGCAGGTCAAGCATGTTCTGGTGGTGCAGCGCACCGGCCAGGACACCGCCTTCACCGAGGGCCGCGACGTCTGGTGGCACGAGATCGTCGGGCGTCAGTCCGCCGAGCACACCCCGCTGGCCTTCGACGCCGAGCACCCGCTGTTCATCCTCTACACCTCGGGGACCACGGGTAAGCCGAAGGGCATCCTGCACACCTCGGGCGGCTACCTGACGCAGGCCGCGTACACCCACCACGCGGTGTTCGACCTGAAGCCGGAGAGCGACGTCTACTGGTGCACCGCCGACATCGGCTGGGTCACCGGGCACTCGTACATCGTCTACGGGCCGCTCGCCAACGGTGCCACCCAGGTCATGTACGAGGGCACCCCGGACACCCCGCACCAGGGCCGCTTCTGGGAGGTCGTGCAGAAGTACGGCGTCACCATCCTCTACACGGCGCCCACGGCGATCCGCACGTTCATGAAGTGGGGCGACGACATCCCCGCGAAGTTCGACCTGTCGAGCCTGCGGGTGCTGGGCTCGGTCGGCGAGCCGATCAACCCCGAGGCCTGGATCTGGTACCGCAAGCACATCGGCGGCGACCGCTGCCCGATCGTGGACACCTGGTGGCAGACCGAGACCGGCGCGATGATGATCTCGCCGCTGCCGGGCGTCACCTCCACCAAGCCAGGTTCGGCCCAGCGCGCGCTGCCCGGCATCTCCGCCACCGTCGTGGACGACGAGGCGAACGAGGTCCCGAACGGCGGGGGCGGCTACCTCGTGCTCACCGAGCCGTGGCCGTCGATGCTGCGCACCATCTGGGGTGACGACCAGCGCTTCATCGACACGTACTGGTCGCGCTTCGCGGGCAAGTACTTCGCGGGCGACGGAGCCAAGAAGGACGACGACGGCGACATCTGGCTGCTCGGCCGGGTGGACGACGTGATGCTGGTGTCCGGCCACAACATCTCGACGACCGAGGTCGAGTCCGCGCTTGTCTCGCACCCGTCCGTCGCCGAGGCGGCGGTGGTCGGCGCGAACGACGAGACCACCGGCCAGGCCATCGTGGCCTTCGTCATCCTGCGCGGGAGCGCCTCGGAGACGGACACCCTGGTCGCCGAGCTGCGCAACCACGTGGGCGCCACGCTCGGTCCGATCGCCAAGCCGAAGCGGATCCTGCCGGTGCAGGAACTGCCGAAGACCCGCTCGGGCAAGATCATGCGTCGGCTGCTGCGCGACGTGGCGGAGAACCGGGCGGTCGGTGACGTCACCACGCTCGCGGACTCCTCGGTCATGGACCTGATCCAGAGCAAGCTGCCCGCCGCGGGCAGCGAGGACTGAATCGGCCGCACGACACGGCGGTGAGGGGCATTCGGCGCACCGCGCCGGATGCCCCTTTCGCACTTAAAGTGATGATCACCCGATGATCGCCGGTTATGACCTTGCGTACCGCCTGTAAAGTACGAGAAACGTAAATAAGTACTCCACAGGGTGCGCCGGGAAGTCTGGTCGGCAATGTGCTTCGCCATGCCGTCCAACCCACCCCGGAGGTGTCCTTCACGTGGCCGCGCCCCGCCCCACCGACGACAAGAGCCGCAAGCTGCTCGGCCGACTCTCGCTGCCCGAGCGCCGCTACGTCGCCGATGCCCTGCGCACCGAGACCGTGGGTGGCGTACTGCTCCTGCTGGCCGCTGTCACCGCACTCGTGTGGGCGAACGTCCCCGGCATCTCGAACAGCTACGACAGCGTCCGGTCCTTCCACATCGGCCCCGCCGCCCTGGGCCTGGACCTCTCGATCCAGCACTGGGCGGCCGACGGCCTGTTGGCCATCTTCTTCTTCGTCGCCGGCATCGAGCTCAAACGCGAACTCGTCGCGGGCGACCTGCGCGACGCCAAGGCCGCCGCCCTCCCGGTGATCGCCGCCCTCTGCGGCATGGCGGTGCCCGCGCTGGTCTACGTACTGGTCAATGTCCTCGGCAACGGCTCGATCAGTGGTTGGGCCGTCCCGACCGCCACCGACATCGCCTTCGCCCTCGCCGTCCTCGCGGTCATCGGCACCTCGCTGCCGTCCGCCCTGCGCGCGTTCCTGCTGACCCTCGCGGTCGTCGACGACCTGTTCGCCATCCTGATCATCGCGGTGTTCTTCACCAGCGACATCGACTTCCTGGCGCTCGGCGGCGCCCTCGTGGGCCTGGTCCTCTTCTGGTTCCTGCTCCGCAAGCGCGTCCGCGGCTGGTACGTGTACGTCCCGCTGGCCCTGGTCATCTGGGGTCTGATGTACAACAGCGGGGTCCACTCCACCATCGCCGGCGTCGCCATGGGTCTGATGCTCCGCTGCCACCGCGAGGAAGGCGAGGAACAGTCCCCCGGCGAGCGCATCGAGCACCTCGTCCGTCCCCTCTCCGCGGCGCTGGCCGTACCCCTCTTCGCCCTGTTCTCCGCCGGCGTGTCCCTCTCCGACAAGGCCATCGCGCAGGTCTTCACCCGACCCGAGACCCTCGGTGTGGTCCTCGGCCTGGTCGTCGGCAAGACGGTGGGAATCTTCGGCGGCACCTGGCTGGCCGCGCGCTTCACCAAGGCTGAGCTCAACGAGGACCTCGCCTGGCCGGACGTGCTCGCCGTGGCCTCGCTCGCCGGCATCGGTTTCACCGTCTCCCTGCTGATCGGCGAACTCGCCTTCGCCGACGACGCCACCCTCATGGACGAGGTCAAGGCCGCCGTCCTCATCGGCTCGCTGATCGCCGCGATCATCGCGAGCGTGATGCTGAAGATGCGCGACCGCAGGTACCGGGCGCTCGCCGAGGCGGAGGATCGCGACGAGGACCTCGACGGAATCCCCGACATCTACGAGCAGGACGACCCCGGGTACCACCTGCGCATGGCGCGGATCCACGAGGAGAAGGCCGCGGAACACCGACGCAGGGCCGAGGCGGCGACGGCCCCGGGCACGGCGTCCGCCACGACCGGCCCAATGGAAGCGGACACCGGGGGCCGCACCGACGGCGACCGTCCGGCATGATCTGAGTGACGGAGGACAGCCGTCGCCGACGGACGACTTAGGGAGAGATCGATGAGCGCAGTGGACCAAGGGCCGCAAGGAGCCGAGCGCACGCTGGGTCAGCTGGTCGCGTCGGCCACCGCCGAGATGTCCGCCCTGGTGCACGACGAGATCGCCCTCGCGAAGGCGGAGCTGCGCCAGGACGTCAAGCGCGCGGGTGTCGGCAGCGCCGCCATCTCGATCGCGGGAGTGTTCGCGCTCTTCTCGCTGCCGGTGCTGAGCTTCGCCGCCGCGTACGGGATCCACAACCTCGGGCTCGGGCTCGCGTGGTCCTTCCTCATCGTCGGCGTCGCGTTCCTGCTGCTCGCGGGCCTGCTCGCGCTGCTGGCCGTGTCGAAGTTCAAGAAGGTCAAGCCGCCGGAGAAGTCGATCGCCTCCGTCAAGCAGACCGCGGCGGTCGTCGCGACCGTCAAGCCCCACCCGCGCGCGGTGAGTGACAACGCTGTGGGTGTGGCACGCTCGTCCTCATGACCGCCCCCTCGCCCGACTTCGGCACCCCGCCCACTGCCGCCTCCGCGGCACGGATCGACATCCCGGGCGGGAGGGCGGTGACGCACCGGGACGTCGCGGCCAATGGTGCGAGGTTCCACGTGGCCGAGCTCGGTGACGGGCCCCTGGTGCTGCTCCTGCACGGCTTTCCGCAGTTCTGGTGGACGTGGCGGCACCAACTGACCGCGCTCGCCGATGCCGGATACCGCGCCGTCGCGATGGACCTGCGCGGGGTGGGCGGCAGCGACCGCACTCCGCGCGGTTACGACCCGGCGAACCTGGCGCTCGACGTCACCGGGGTCATCCGGTCCCTGGGTGAGCCGGATGCCGCGCTCGTCGGGCACGACCTGGGCGGCTACCTCGCCTGGACGGCGGCCGTGATGCGGCCCAAGCTGGTGCGCCGACTGGTGGTCTCGTCGATGCCGCATCCGAGGCGCTGGCGCTCCGCGATGCTCGCCGACTTCGGGCAGACCCGCGCGAGCTCCCACATCTGGGGCTTCCAGAGGCCGTTCATCCCCGAGCGGCAGCTCGTCGCGGACGACGGGGCGCTCGTGGGGCAGCTGATCCGGGACTGGTCGGGGCCCGTGCCGCCGGCGGAGGAGGAACTGGCCGTGTACCGGCGGGCGATGTGCATCCCGTCCACCGCGCACTGCTCGATCGAGCCGTACCGCTGGATGATGCGTTCCATGGCCCGGCCTGACGGGCTCCAGTTCAACCGGCGCATGAGGCGGCCGGTGCGGGTGCCGACGCTGCACCTGCACGGTTCGCTCGACCCGGTGATGCGTACGCGCAGCGCGGCGGGTTCCGGGGAGTACGTCGAAGCTCCTTACCGGTGGCGGCTGTTCGACGGGCTCGGGCACTTCCCCCACGAGGAGGATCCGACGGCGTTCACGACCGAGCTGGTGAACTGGCTGAAGGACCCCGAGCCGGACCGCTGAGCGGGCACCTGACCGCCCGACACCCCGGCCGTACGCTTGTATGACGAACTTTCAATTGCCGCGCGCATAGGCCAATTGGCCGCTCCGGACGGGATTACCGACCTTGGGGCCCGGGCACAGCTCGATGTATGAGTTGGACGCACGACTACGGTGACACCGCACACGAACACCGCTCGGCCGATGAGCCGGGCACCCATGAGAGGGCGAGCCGAGACGGCCACGACCCTCGACTCGGTATTCCGCGCATCCTGCGTCGCCGCGCCCGCTGGGTGTCGGCACGCCTACGGCATCCTCGGATGTAGCAGCCCCGAAGCGCGGGGGATGACGTACGAGGCCCGTCCATCCGGGTCCCGGCGCACGAGTGCCCGTACTCCCGGAATCGGACGTACGGGCACCCTTGCCGTCGGCTGAACTCAGAGGGCGCAGCCCTGACTGTCGACCGGCCGCACGGAGGTCCTGCCGATCCTGACGTCGTCGCGGACCTCGTCCGCGGTCAGGGCGTAACCGGTGTTCGGGTCGTCCAGCGACTTCGCGAAGACGACCCCGTACACCCTGCCGTCGGGCGTCAGGAGCGGGCCGCCGGAGTTGCCCTGGCGGACGGTCGCGTACAGCGAGTAGACATCGCGTCGCACGGTGCCCCGGTGGTAGATGTCCGGGCCGTTGGCGTTGATGCGGCCGCGGACGCGCGCCGGACGGACGTCGTACGCGCCGTTCTCCGGGAAGCCGGCGACGATCGCGTCGCTGCCGCTCGTCGCGTCCTTCTCGATGAACTCCAACGCCGGCGCCTTCAGTTTGGGCACGTCGATCACGGCGATGTCGCGCGCCCAGTCGTAGAGCACGACCTTGCCGTCGTAGAGCTTGCCCTCGCCGCCGATCTGCACGGTGGGTTCGCGGACGCCGCCGACGACGTGCGCGTTGGTCATCACCTTGCCCGGCGCGAAGACGAAGCCGGTGCCTTCCAGCACCTTGCTGCAACTGGGCGCGGTCCCGACGACCTTCACTATCGAGCGCTTGGCCCGCGCGGGGACGGCGCTGTTGGACAGCGCCGGATCGGGCGGCTTCACCTCGGTGATGGGCTCGTTGGAGAACGGGCTGAACACCTGCGGGAAGCCGTTGCGGGCCAGCGTGGACCTGAAGTCCGAGAACAGGGTGTTCGCCTGCGCGGGCAGCACCTCCGACACCCCGATGAGCACCTTGGAGTTCTGCACCTCCTTGCCCACCGTGGTGGGCAACGCGGCCTGGACGATCACGGATCCGATCAACCAGGCCACCAGCAGCATCGCGACGACGTTGACCAGCGCGCCGCCCGTCGCGTCGAGCGCGCGGGCCGGCGACCACGTGATGTGGCGTCTCAGCTTGTTGCCCAGATGGGTGGTGAAGGCCTGCCCGATCGAGGCGAAGACGATGATGACGACGACGGCGACGACCACGACGGTGGTGGACACCTGGCTGCCGTTGTCGGTCACCCGGTCCCAGACCAGCGGCAACAGGGACACGGCGATGAGACCACCGCCGAGAAAGCCGATCACCGACAGGATGCCGACGACGAAGCCTTGGCGATAGCCGACGATCGCGAACCACACGGCGGCGACCAACAACAGGATGTCCAGCACGTTCACGTGGGTCACCGTCTCACGCGCGCCAGTCGAGCGGGACCTGGCGTGACCGGTCCCACGGACGCTCCCACCCCGCGAAATGCAGGATCCGGTCGATCACTCCGGCGGTAAAACCCCAGACCAGGGCCGATTCGACGGTGAAAGCGGGGCCTTTGAAGCCGCGGGCGTGGACCACGGTCACCCGGTGCTCGGGGTCCGTGAGATCCGCCACGGGAACCGTGAACACCCGAGCCGTCTCCGCCGGGTCGACCACCCGGATCGGGCTGGGATCGCGCCACCAGCCCAGCACCGGGGACACCACGAACTGGCTGACGGGGATGTACAGGCGCGGCAGCACGCCGAAGAGCTGGACCCCCGCGGGATCCAGCCCGGTCTCCTCCTCGGCCTCGCGCAGGGCCGCGCGCAGTGGTCCGGTGGTGTGCGGATCGCCGTCCTCGGGGTCGAGGGCGCCGCCCGGGAAGGACGGCTGTCCCGCGTGCGAGCGGAGGCTGCTCGCGCGTTCCTGCAGCAGCAGTTCGGGGCCGCGCGGCCCCTCGCCGAAGAGGATCAGGACGGCCGACTGGCGGCCCCGCCCGTCCTCGGGGGGCAGGAAGCGGCTCAACTGCTCGGGGCGGACCGTGCGCACGGCCTCGACCACCGGGTCCAGCCACCCGGGCAGGCCCCGGGTGCTGACGGTGACGTCGCCGCGCGGGTCGGCGTACGGCTCCACGGGCCCGGCCGGGGGCGCGCCCGTCACGCTCTCGTCCTTCGTACCCCGCGTCATAGGCGACCCTGCTCCCTGCCGTTGCCGGCGCCGGCGATACTCGACACAACGCGCCCCGACGCCGGATTGGTTCCACCGCGGGCCGCCGTGCGGGGCCCGGGCCCTACTGCCGCACTGCCGTGCCCTCAGGGCGCGGCGACGCCCAGGGGAGGCGCCGGGAGACCCGGGTAGTCCGGCGGCGGGCTCAGCCGCTGCCCCGGATGGCCGCCCTTCTCGTACTTCAGCAGCTTCTTCGCCTTCTCGGGGTCCGTTTCGCCCTCCCCGTACGCCGGGCAGAGGGGCGCGATGGGGCAGGCCCCGCAGGCGGGTTTGCGGGAGTGGCAGATCCGGCGCCCGTGGAAGACGACGCGGTGGGACAGCATCGTCCACTCGCTCTTGGGGAAGATCGCGCAGATCTCCGCCTCGACCTTCTCCGGGTCTTCCTGTTCGGTCCACTTCCAGCGGCGGACGAGCCGGCCGAAGTGAGTGTCGACGGTGATCCCGGGGACGCCGAAGACGTTGCCGAGGACCACGTTGGCCGTCTTGCGGCCCACGCCGGGCAGCGTGACGAGGTCCTCGATCCGGGACGGGACCTCGCCGCCGAAGTTGTCGCGCAGGGCCTGCGAGAGGCCGAGGAGCGAACGTGACTTCGCCCGGAAGAACCCGGTCGGCCGGATCAGCTCCTCCAGGTCCTCGGGGGCCGCCGCGGCCATGTCCTCGGGGGTCGGGTAGGCGGCGAAGAGGGCCGGGGTCGTCTGGTTCACCCGCAGGTCGGTGGTCTGTGCGGACAGGACGGTGGCGACCAGCAGCTCGAAGGGGTCGCGGAAGTCGAGCTCCGGGTGGGCGTACGGATAAACCTCGGCCAGTTCCCGGTTGATGCGACGGGCCCGGCGGACCATCGCGAGGTGCGATTCCGGTCGCGGAGCCTTCGGCGGCTTCTTCGGGGCTTCCGGTTTCTTGGCCGAAGCTTTGCCCTGAGGGCGCGGCGGGACCTTCGGGGACACCTTCATGGGGGCATGTTCGCCCACGGCTGAATTCTGGGTCTCGGTCACTGCCGCGGACCCCTTGGCCTGTGCTCTCACCGGCTTATTGGACACCCGGCCAGCCTAAGGCCGGCCGCCGACACCCGTCCGGACCTCAGGTAACACCACCCTGATTGGTCCCTCGCCGCACAGCACACCCGTACGTCCGGCATCCTTGTGAGGAACGTGATTGATCGCACTGTTTGAGCCGTCCGGCAAAATGGGGGGAAGACGGTCCCCTGAGCCGGTCGACATAGGAGAGAGACTCGTGGACGACGTACTGCGGCGTGCCCCGCTCTTCGCGGCGCTCGATGACGAGCAGGCCGCGGAGCTCCGCGCCTCCATGGGCGAGGTGACCCTCGCGCGCGGAGACGCCCTGTTCCACGAGGGCGACCCCGGTGACCGGCTCTATGTCGTCACCGAGGGCAAGGTGAAGCTGCACCGCACCTCCCCCGACGGCCGCGAGAACATGCTGGCCGTCCTCGGCCCCGGTGAGCTGATCGGCGAACTGTCGCTGTTCGACCCGGGCCCGCGCACCGCCACCGCGACCGCCCTGACCGAGGTCAAGCTGCTGGGTCTGGGGCACGGTGACCTCCAGCCGTGGCTGAACGCCCGACCCGAGGTGGCCACGGCACTGCTGCGCGCCGTCGCCCGGCGCCTGCGCAAGACCAACGACCAGATGTCCGACCTGGTCTTCTCCGACGTGCCGGGGCGTGTCGCCCGGGCGCTCCTCGACCTGTCGCGCCGCTTCGGCGTGCAGTCCGAGGAGGGCATCCACGTCGTGCACGACCTCACGCAGGAGGAGCTGGCCCAGCTCGTCGGCGCGTCGCGCGAGACCGTGAACAAGGCGCTGGCCGACTTCGCGGGCCGAGGGTGGCTGCGCCTGGAGGCACGCGCGGTGATCCTGCTCGACGTGGAGCGACTGGCCAAGCGCTCGCGCTGACGCCCACGGTTTCCTCGGTGGAGGGGTCCTGCCCGGTCGGGCGGGGCCCCTCCTCGCCGTTGCGGCGCCGTACAGAGGGGCTTGGACTGCCGGCCGGGGTGAGGGCAGAGTGGATCACATGGAGCACGGAGGCGGGGAACACAAGGGGCTCGACCCGTACGGCTGTTTCGTACGCGAGGGCTCGCTCAGCCGCGTCCGGGCGGAGTTCGCGCCGGTCGTCGCGGCCGCGCGCGAGCGGATCCCCGAGGCGTACGGCCGGCGGCTGCACAGCGCCTACCTGTACGGGTCCGTGCCGCGCGGGACGGCCCGGCCCGGGAAGTCCGACCTCGACCTGCTGCTCGCCCTGCACCGGGAGCCCGGCGCCGAGGACCGGGACACCGCGGAGGTGCTCGGCCGGGGTCTCGACGAGGACTTCCCGCAGATCGACGGGGTCGGTGTCCTGCTGTACGGCAAGGACACCCTGCTGAGCGAGCCGGAACGGTACGACCTCGGCTGGTTCCTCGCCTGCCTGTGCACCCCGCTGCTCGGCGCCGACCTGGCCGAGCACCTGCCCCGCTACCGGCCCGACGGGGTCCTCGCCCGGGAGACCAACGGCGGGCTGGCGGGCCTGCTCCCCGGCTGGCGGTCCAGGATCCGGGAGGCCTCGACCCCGGAGGAGTACCGGCGGCTGAGCCGGTCCTTCGCCCGCCATCTGGTGCGGACCGGCCTCATGCTGGTCATGCCCCGCTGGGGTGGCTGGACCAGCGACCTCGTGGAGTCCGCGGAGATCTTCGGCCGCTACTACCCGGGGCGCCGCGCGGCGCAGATGCGGGCCGCGGCGGCGGTGGCGCTGGAACCGGTCGGGGACCCGGGGGTCCTGTCGACCTATGTCGACGACCTGGGGCCGTGGCTCGCGGACGAGTACACCGCCCGGCACGGGACGAGGACGCCGCGCCCGACTGGCTGATCGGCGGACGCCGGTGGGCCGATCGGCGTACGCCGGTGGGCGCCGGTGGACTGCGCGTCAGGCCGGCTGATCGGTCAGCGCCTCGACCGCCTGCTTGGCCTCCAGCAGACCGGAGCCGGTGACGCGCCGGTGGACGCGGATCGCCTCGACCTGGCGCCCGGCGCGCACCAGGGCCCGTACCTCGTCCAGCCCGACCGG
Organism: Streptomyces sp. WM4235; assembly: GCF_001279725.1. Classification (GTDB taxonomy): domain Bacteria; phylum Actinomycetota; class Actinomycetes; order Streptomycetales; family Streptomycetaceae; genus Streptomyces. Next base: position 46,048 of record NZ_LGDE01000079.1, read on the forward strand.
CTCCGGCTCCTCGATCCCGAAGTGGTCCAGGACCAGGCCCAGACGGCGTTCCAGGCCGTCGGCCCGGCGTTCGAGTGCCTTCATCCGCAGTGTGACCGTCGAGGTGATCCACGCGGCCGCGGCGATCAGCGCGAGCAGCAGGAACAGCGTGTTCATTCGGGTCCCCCAGAGATCAGTCCGTGATCTTGAAGGTACTCCAACTGCGCTCGAACGGACCATTCCGCGGCGGGCCACAGGGACGGATCCACGTCCGCGTAGACCCGGGCCACGACCGCCTCGGGAGTGCGGAAACCGTTCTCCACGGCCGTCTCGACCTGCGCGAGGCGATGCGCCCGGTGCGCCAGGTAGAACTCCACCGCGCCCTGCGCGTCGTCCAGTACCGGACCGTGGCCGGGGAGCACGGTGTGGACCCCGTCGTCGACGGCGAGCGAGCGCAGCCTGCGCAGCGAGTCCAGGTAGTCGCCGAGCCGCCCGTCGGGGTGCGCGACGACGGTCGTGCCCCGGCCCAGGATGGTGTCGCCGGTCAGGACGGCACGGTCGGCGGGCAGGTGGAAGCAGAGCGAGTCCGAGGTGTGGCCCGGGGTCGGGACCACGCGCAGCTCCAGACCGCCGAGTCGGATCACGTCCCCGGCGGCGAGCCCCTCGTCGCCCAGCCGCAGCGCGGGGTCGAGCGCCCGCACCTTCGTGCCGGTCAGCTCCGCGAACCGGCCCGCGCCCTCGGCGTGGTCGGGGTGGCCGTGGGTGAGCAGGGTCAGCGCGACCCGCTTGCCGGCCTTCTCGGCGACGTCGACGACCGCCTTCAGGTGCGCCTCGTCCAGCGGGCCCGGGTCGATGACGACGGCGAGGTCGGAGTCCGGTTCGGAGACGAGCCAGGTGTTGGTGCCGTCCAGGGTCATGGCGGACGGGTTGGGGGCCAGGATGTTGACCGCCCGGGCGGTCGCGGGGCCGGAGACCACCATTCCGCGAGGCTGGCCGGGCAGTGCGGCGGCGTCGGTCATGCGGTGGCTCCTCCGGGGTTTCCGGGTCGGACGCGCTTGGTGAACTCGTCGTGGCCGGGCCAGCTGAGCACCAGCTCGCCGTTCTCCAGGGTGGCCTGCGCGAGCACCGGGGTGAGGTCCTGACCCGCGGCGGCCGCGAGGGCGTGCGCTGGGCTGTCGTAGGGCTCCAGGGAGCGCAGGGTGGAGATCGTCGGCGGCATCATGAGCAGCTCGCCCTTGTCGTAGCCGGCGGCGGCGTCGGCGGGCCGGATCCAGACGGTCCGGTCGGCCTCGGTCGAGGCGTTGCGGGTGCGCTGGCCCTCGGGGAGCGCGGCGACGAAGAACCAGGTGTCGTAGCGACGGGGCTCGAACTCCGGGGTGATCCACCGGGCCCACGCGCCGAGCAGGTCGGACCGCAGGAGGAGGCCCCGGCGGCCGAGGAACTCGGCGAAGGACAGCTCGCGGGCCACCAGGGCCAGCCGGTCGGCCTCCCAGTCGTCGGCCGTGGTGTCGCCGACGACGCTGTCCGGGGTCTCGCCCGCCAGCAGGACTCCGGCCTCCTCGAACGTCTCGCGTACCGCGCCGCAGACGATCGCCTGGGCGGTACGGGGGTCCGTGCCCAGCCGCGCCGACCAGTCCGCGAGGCTCGGCCCGGCCCAGCCGACGAGGTGCTCCTCGTCGCGGGGGTCCACCCCGCCACCGGGGTAGGCGTACGCCCCGCCCGCGAAGGCCATCGAGGTGCGGCGGCGGAGCATGTGCACGGCGGGGCCGCCGTCGGTGTCCCGCAGCAGCATCACCGTGGCCGCGCGCTTGGGCGCCACGGGCGTGAGGGCGCCGTCCGCGAGCGCGCGGATGCGGTCGGGCCACTCGGGCGGGTACCACTGGCCTCCGGCGGGGGTGGGGCCGGTGGGGGTGTTCTGCTGTCCGTGCTCACCGTTCGGCATGGCGGGATGCTACGGGGATCCGGCCCGATGTTCGAGAGCCGCCGCCCGTGCCCGGGCCTCGGGGTCGGCGTGCGGGTGGCGGGGCTCCGTCGCGGAGCCCCGCCACGCGAAGGGATCAGGCGTCGGGGGTGAGCTCGACCTGGATCTCGACCTCGACCGGCGCGTCCAGCGGCAGGACCGCCACACCGACGGCGCTGCGGGCGTGCACGCCCTTGTCGCCGAGGACGGCGCCGAGCAGCTCGCTCGCACCGTTCAGCACGCCCGGCTGGGCGGTGAAGTCGGGCGCCGAGGCGATGAAACCGACGACCTTGACGACGCGCGCGATCTTGTCGAGGTCACCGACCACCGACTTGACGGCGGCCAGGGCGTTCAGCGCGCACGTGGCGGCCAGTTCCTTGGCCTGCTCCGCCGAGACCTCGGCACCGACCTTGCCGGTGACCGGCAGGCTGCCCTTGACCATCGGGAGCTGGCCCGCGGTGTACACGTACACGCCCGATCGGACCGCCGGCTGGTAGGTGGCCAGCGGCGGCACGACCTCGGGCAGGATCAGGCCGAGCTCGGCCAGCCTCGCGTCGACGATCCCGCTCATGCCGACTTCTCCCGCTTCAGGTAGGCCACGAGCTGCTCGGGGTTGTTCGGCCCGGGCACGACCTGGACGAGCTCCCAGCCGTCCTCGCCCCAGGTGTCCAGGATCTGCTTGGTGGCGTGGACCAGCAGCGGGACGGTCGCGTATTCGAACTTCTTGGTCATGGGAGCGAGCGTAGTGCCTGTCGCGCGGGGCTCACGCGCGCCCCGGAACGCGCGTGGTCCCACCCCCCTCGTCCGTCCGTCGCGACTACCGGCCGGCCGCCCGAAGTGCGGGCGCCGACGACCCGCCCGCCACACCCACCACACCCGCCCCGTCGTGGGCGTCCGGGGCGTCCCCCTGCAGGGCGACGGCCTTGGCCAAGGCTTGGGCGAGGTCGTCGGCGGCCGTGCACGCGGCCGCCAGCTGGAGCAGGAGGGCGAGCGTCTGGCGGCCGAGGGCCTCCTCGACCAGCGGCGGCTGGCGGGCCCACTCGGCACGGAAGACCGCGCGGAGCCGCTCCACCTCGGCTTCGATCCCCCGCCTGCGACCGGCTCGTTTGAGGGCCGCGGTGATCTGGGTCCGGGTCAGCCGGGCGGCCCTGGCCGGGGTCGGGGCCGCCTTGAGGAGTTCGCGCGCCTCGGGACGGAAGATCCCGTTCGGGCCGTGCGCGGCGGCGGCCAGGGCGGCGGGGTAGTACTCGCGCAGCAGGGACCGGAGCTGATGGGAGATCTGCTGGCGGTGCCAGGTCGCGTCCTGCTGTGCGCGGGCGAGGACGGTGACGGCGCGGGCCGGCTCGGAGTCCGTCGACAGCGGTTGGAGGGTGTGCATGTCGGTGCGCAGGATGTGCGCCAGCACCAGGGCGTCGCCGTGGTCGGACTTCTCGTGGGCGACCGTGTGTCGGGTGCGGTGACGGGCGGCTGCCGTCGGATCGATGACGAAGACCTGCCGCGCGCCGGTCCGCAGCACGGCGACGAGCAGGCCCCGGGAGGTCTCGATGGCGACCGGGATCGGGGCGTCCCTGGTGTCTCCGTACTCGGCGAGCAGGTGTAGCAGGCGCTGGTAACCGGCCGCGTCGTCGGTGATGCGGCGTGCGGCCAGGAGCCGGCCGTCGGCATCGACGAGGGCGATGTCGTGGGTCTTGTCCGCCCAGTCGATTCCGCAGTAGATCAAGGTGTTCCCTCCCCGGGATCGCAGGTGTTCGCGCTGGTCACGAGCAGGTGCGGGCCGCGCGGCACGCTCGCTCCGGACGTCGGTGCACGGAACCCGGAGGGCTCGGGCGCATCGAGGGACCAGCGTGCGGGCGGGCTCGCGCCACCACTCCAACGAGTGATCAAGGTGTGTGGTGGTGACGTCCAGGAGGACGCCCGTCACGACCGCTCCGTTGCGATGCCCGAGGCCCGGCCGTAACGGACCTCACGGCGCGAACGCACCGACGAGGCCACCCGGCACCCCCGCACGCGGGCCGGAGGAATTAGGCTCGGACGCTGTGAGCAGGCTCCAGGTGGTCAGCGGCAAGGGCGGCACCGGCAAGACCACGGTCGCCGCGGCACTCGCGCTCGCCCTCGCACGCGAGGGCAGGCGGACTCTTCTCGTGGAGGTCGAGGGCAGGCAAGGCATCGCGCAGCTCTTCGGCGCGGAGGCGCTCCCGTACGAGGAGCGGAAGATCGCGGTCGCACCCGGCAGGGGCGGTGGCGAGGTGTACGCGCTCGCCATCGACGCCGAACGCGCGCTGCTGGACTACCTCCAGATGTTCTACAAACTCGGTTCGGCCGGCCGCGCCCTGAAGAAGCTGGGCGCGATCGACTTCGCGACGACCATCGCGCCGGGCCTGCGCGACGTCCTGCTGACGGGCAAGGCCTGCGAGGCGGTCCGGCGCAAGGACAAAACCGGACGGTTCGTCTACGACCACGTGATCATGGACGCCCCGCCGACCGGACGCATCACCCGCTTCCTGAACGTCAACGACGAGGTGGCGGGGCTGGCCCGGTTCGGGCCGATCCACAACCAGGCGCAGGCCGTCATGAAGGTGCTCAAGTCACCGGACACGGCGGTCCACCTGGTCACCCTCCTGGAGGAGATGCCCGTCCAGGAGACCGCGGACGGCATCGCGGAACTGGTCGCGGCGGGCCTCCCGGTCGGCAGGGTCGTCGTGAACATGGTCCGACCGCACCACCTGGACGAGGACACCCTGCGCGCGGCGGCCGGCGAGCACCGGGCCGACGTGGCGAAGGCCTTGTCCCGGGCCGGCCTGGGCGGCGCGCGGCGCGGCGGACTGGCCGAGCGGCTGGTGGACCCTCTGCTCATGCAGGCCGCCGAGCACGCGAGCCGGGTGCAGCTGGAGCGCGAGCAGCGCACCGTACTGGAGGGGCTGCCCGTGCCGACGTACGAACTCCCCCTGCTCGGCGGGGGGATGGACCTGGCCGGGCTCTACGAGCTGGCGACGGAGCTGCGGAAGCAGGCGGGCGACGAATGAGCGAGGCCATGGGCGCGAGCACGGGCATGAACACTCCGCCGCCACTGGCGGTCGACGCACTGCTGGACGATCCGAAGACCCGCATCATCGTGTGCTGCGGCGCGGGCGGGGTCGGCAAGACCACCACGGCCGCGGCGCTGGGCGTGCGGGCGGCGGAGCGCGGCCGGAAGGTCGTCGTGCTCACCATCGACCCGGCGCGCAGGCTGGCCCAGTCGATGGGCATCGACTCGCTGGACAACACCCCGCGCCGCGTCAAGGGCGTGGGCACCGGCGACGACGGCGGGGACGGGGACGGCGGCGATGGCGGCGAACTGCACGCCATGATGCTGGACATGAAGCGGACCTTCGACGAGATCGTCGAGGCGCACGCGGACGGCGAGCGGGCCCAGGCCATCCTGGCGAACCCCTTCTACCAGTCCCTGTCAGCCGGTTTCGCCGGCACGCAGGAGTACATGGCGATGGAGAAGTTGGGCCAGCTGCGGGCCAAGGACGACTGGGACCTGATCGTCGTCGACACCCCGCCGAGCCGGTCCGCGCTGGACTTCCTGGACGCGCCGAAGCGCCTGGGGTCCTTCCTCGACGGGAGGTTCATCCGGGTCCTGATGGCTCCGGCGAAGGTCGGCGGCCGGGCCGGGATGAAGTTCTTGAATGTCGGCATGTCGATGATGACGGGCACGCTGAGCAAACTGATGGGTGCCTCGCTCCTCAAGGACGTGCAGACCTTCGTGGCCGCGATGGACACGATGTTCGGCGGCTTCCGCACCCGCGCGGACGCCACCTTCCGGCTGCTCCAGGCCCCCGGTACGGCCTTCCTCGTGGTCGCCGCGCCCGAACCCGACGCCCTGCGCGAGGCCGCGTACTTCGTGGAGCGGTTGGCGGCGGACCGCATGCCGCTGGCCGGCCTGGTGCTGAACCGGGTGCACGTGAGCGGAGCCGACCGGCTGTCCGCGGAGCGGGCGTTGGCCGCCGCAGAGAATCTTGAAGACGGCGGCATTGTCGATCAGGAGTCCGGGAAAGCTGGACTTCGTGACGCGGCCGCGGAGGCCGCCGCCCCCGCCCCGGGGGCTCTCGAAACCGGCTCCCCCAGCGCCGGCACGACCGAGCACGGCACGGCCCGGCACACGACCGACGAGCACGGCACGGACCGACCCACGACGCACCAGGACGGCACGGACAGGCACGATCCGAACCGGCACGGCATTGACCGGGACGCCGCCGTCACACCCGACGCCGATGGCGAAGGCGAAGGCAACGACGATGACGACGCCGACGTGGACGCGATCACGGCAGGACTGCTGCGCCTGCACGCCGAGCGGATGCAGGTGATCGCGCGCGAACGACGCACGCACGATCGTTTCACCTCGCTGCACCCCGAGGTGGCGGTGGCCGAAGTGGCCGCCCTGCCCGGCGATGTACACGACCTCGCCGGGCTGCGGGCCATCGGAGAGCGGCTCGCGGCCGGGGTTCCGGCCGGAGCGTAGGCGTTTCGTACGCGACTCCCCGGGGGAAGTCCGTGCGCGGGACCGACCGGGTGATCTACCCGGCAGCCGCGTACGTCTCGTACGGAACGTCGATCTCCGCGTCGACATCCATGGTGAGGATGCCCGTACTGCGCTCGTATTCCGTACGAGCGGTTTCGAGCAGCCGTCGCCACGAGGTGACGGTGGGACGCCGGCGCAACAGTGCGCGTCGTTCCCGCTCGGTCATTCCGCCCCATACTCCGAACTCGACACGATTGTCGAGCGCGTCGGCCAGGCACTCGGTCCGCACCGGACATCCGGTGCACACCGCCTTGGCCCTGTTCTGTGCCGCTCCTTGAACAAACAGTTCATCCGGATCGGTAGTGCGGCAGGCTGCCTGCGCACTCCAGTCGGTAACCCAGCCCATCCCGGCGCCGTCCTCTCCCGAATCGAGGCTCCCCCACGGCGGTAGCGGCATATTCACCGCTGCCAGTTGAGGACGTTACGGAAGGTGGGCACAGTGCAACACCCCCGTCGGGCCCAATCTTGAATGGTCCGAACGGACTATGGGTAAGCGGCAGATCACCCGACGGAGTGATCGCACGACATGCCCGACCATTCCGGCGATCCGGGTGAAATCGGCGGCGGACCATCAGAGCGAACGGCGGGATTCGGACATCTGTCCACCCCATTCGGGAAGGGTGAAATTCAAGCCGAAGGGTTGATGTCACGCCGCACTGCTGTGACAGTTGGGGACAGCTTAGGCCAAGGCATTCGCGCGTGTCCGGCGAATGAGAACGTAGGCTGCCCTCCATGGGAAAGAAGCGCTCGGGCGGCGGGCTCACGGGGCCACAGCAGGCCGCCAAGTTCCTCGGTGTGTCTGTCCTCTCCGGAGTCGTACTGGCCGGAATCGCGATCCCGGGCGCCGGCGCCCTGGGTCTCGCGGCCAAGGGAACGGTCGAGGGTTTCGATGAGATCCCGGCCAATCTCAAGACACCTCCGTTGAGCCAGCGCACCACGATTTTGGACGCTGAGGGTGGCCTGATCGCCACCGTCTATTCACGCGACCGTCAGGTGGTTCCCCTGACGGCCATCTCGCCGTACATGCAGAAAGCGATCGTCGCGATCGAGGACTCGCGCTTCTACGAACACGGCGCGGTCGACCTCAAGGGCATCCTGCGCGCGGTCAACCGCAACGCACAGGAAGGCGGCGCCGCACAGGGCGCCTCCACCCTTACCCAGCAGTACGTGAAGAACGTGTTCGTCGAAGAGGCCGGCGACGACGAGACGAAGGTGCGCGAGGCGCAGGAGAAGAGCCTCGGGCGGAAGATCCGCGAGCTGAAGTACGCGATCCAGGTCGAAGAGGAACTCGGCAAGAAGAAGATCCTCGAGAACTACCTGAACATCACCTACTTCGGGCAGCAGGCCTACGGAATCGAGTCGGCTGCCCAGCGGTACTTCAGCAAGCCGGCCAAGGACCTCACCCTGGAGCAGTCCGCGCTGCTGGCCGGCGTCGTGCAGTCGCCGACCCGGTTCGACCCGGTGAACGACTCGCAGGAGGCGATGAAGCGCCGCAACGTCGTCCTCCAGCGGATGGCCGACATGAAGGACGTCTCGCAGGCGGAGGCCGACCAGGCGAAGCTGAAGCCCGTCACGCTGAAGGTGACCCGGCCCAAGAACGGCTGCATCACGGCCGTCAAGGGCGCGGGCTTCTTCTGTGACTACGTCCGCAACAGCTTCCTCACCGACCCGGTCTTCGGCAAGACGCGCGCGGAGCGGGCGAAGGTCTGGAACCAGGGCGGCCTGACGGTCCGTACGACGCTGGACCCGCAGTCGCAGGACTCGGTCAACGAGTCGATCAAGGACCACGTCGACCAGGAGGACAAGGTCGCGACGGCCGTGACGCTGGTGCAGCCCGGCACCGGTCGGGTCCTCGGCATGGGCCAGTCGAAGCCGTACGGCTTCGGCAAGAACGAGACCCAGATCAACTTCTCGGTCGACAAGCGGCTGGGCGGCTCCAACTTCGGCTTCCCGACCGGCTCGACGTTCAAGCCGTTCGTGGCGGCGGCGGCCATCGAGGGCGGCGTCCCGCCGACCAAGATGTACGCCTCCCCCTACGAGATGGAGTACCCGAGCCCGGTGCAGACCTGTGGCGACAAGCCCTGGGTCAACACCGAGAAGGCCAGGGTGGAGAACGAGTCGGAGAGCGAGGTCGGCCCCTACGGCATGAAGGAGGCGATGGCCAAGTCCATCAACACCTACTTCGTGGAGATGATCTCCGAGGCCGGGCTCTGCCCGATCACCGAGATGACCGGCAAGCTCGGCGTGAAGCCGGCCGACGGCACCAAGCTTCCCGAGGTCCCGGCCATCGCGCTCGGCACCGAGGGCATGTCGCCGCTGACCATGGCCAACGCGTACGCGACCTTCGCCAACCGCGGCGTCCACTGCACCTCGGTCGCCATCGAGTCGATCACCGACTCGCACGGCAAGGCACTCGCCGTGCCGAAGTCGAAGTGCGAGCGCGTGATGTCGGAGAAGACCGCCGACACCATCAACACGCTGCTGCTCGGCGTGGTCGACACCGGCGGTACCGGTGCCGCGGCCGGTCTCACCGACCGGCAGAGCGCGGGCAAGACCGGTACCACCGAGAACCGCTGGAACGCCTGGTTCGTCGGCTACACCCCCAACATGTCCGGCGCGACCTGGGTCGGATCGGGCGGCGCCAAGCAGGTACAGATGGAGAACATCTCCATCGGCGGCGAGTACTACGACAAGGTCTACGGCGGTGGCCTGCCCGGCCCGATCTGGAAGCAGGCGGTCTCCGGCGCCCTCTCGGGCCGCGAGTCGCTGAGCTTCTCCACGGTCTCCATCCCGGAGACCGCCTCCCCGGCCGGCGGCCCGCGCGGCAACAAGCCGAACCCGCCCGCCACGCCGAACCGACCCGGCAAGCCGAACCGGCCCGGCGGTGACAACAAGCCCGGCGACGGTCGGCCCGGCGGACAGACGGCCGCCGGCGCCACCGGCGGCAACCCGGGCGGCACCAACGGGAACGACAACGGCGGCAGGACCGGCGGATTCAGCTTTCCCCCCGGTCTGATCGGCGGACCCGAACCCCGCTGACCGCCCGCGCGGCAACGTAAAGAGAGCGGCGACGTAAAGAGAAGGCCGTAAAGAGAAGAGAGGGAGGGCCCCCGGCCGGATGCGGCTGGGGGCCCTCCCTCTTGTCTTCCGTGGACCAGTCCTTCGCGGACCGGTCGTCCGTGGACCGGTCCTCCGCGGACCGGTCCTCCGCGGACTAGGAGAGCAGCTTCTTCACGGTGGCGGCGACGCGGCCGCCCTCCGCCAGACCCGCGACCTTCGGGTTCACGATCTTCATGACCGCGCCCATGGCCCGCGGCCCCTCGGCGCCCGCCGCCTTGGCCTCCTCGACCGCCTGCGACACGATCGCGGTCAGCTCGTCGTCGGAGAGCTGCTTGGGCAGGTACTTGTCGAGGAACTCGCCCTCCAGCGTCTCCCGCGCGGCCGACTCGGCACGACCGCCCGCGGCGAACGCCTCCGCGGCCTCACGGCGCTTCTTCGCCTCCTTGGCGATCACCTTGAGGACCTCGTCGTCGGAGAGCACCCGTGCTTCCTTGCCCGCGACCTCGGCGTTGGTGATGGCGGAGAGGGTCAGGCGCAGCGTGGACGAGGCGAGTTCGTCGCGCGCCCTGATGGCTGCGGTGAGGTCTTCCTGGAGCTTGGCCTTGAGCGTGGTCATGCACATGAGTCTGCCAGGTGTGGGGGCATCGCCGCCCGCCGGTTTTCCTCGCGAGCCGTCGAGGGTGCGACGATGGGGGCATGCGTGCGCGTTACGGAGTACCACTGAAGGTCACGGCCGCGGTCGCGGCCGTGGGGGCCGCGGGTGTGGCCTATGCCGCCGGGTTCGAGGCGAGGTCGTTCCGGCTGCGTCGGGTGACGGTCCCCGTCCTGCCCCGAGGGATGCGCCCCTTGCGCGTCCTACAGGTGTCGGACATCCACATGGTCGGCGGGCAGCGCAAGAAGCGCGCCTGGTTGCAGTCCCTGGCCGGTCTGCGCCCCGACTTCGTCGTGAACACCGGCGACAACCTCTCCGACACGGAGGGCGTTCCCGAGGTGCTGGACGCCCTCGGCCCGCTGATGGACTTCCCCGGCGTGTACGTCTTCGGATCGAACGACTACTACGGGCCCCGGCTCCGCAACCCCGGGCTCTACCTGATCGAGAAGCTCCAGGGCCGGCACGGGCTGAACGGCAACAAGCCGGTCGTCGGCGCCGTCCACAACCCGTGGGAGGAGTTGCGGGACGCCTTCGACGCGGCGGGTTGGCAGAACCTCACCAACACGCGGGCCCGGCTGAAGCTGGACGGCCTGGAACTCGCCTTCACCGGACTCGACGACCCGCACATCAAGCGGGACAGGTACGGAATGGTCGCGGGCGGCCCCGAGGCGGACGCGGACTTCTCGATGGCCGTGGTGCACGCCCCGTACCTGCGCACGCTGGAGTCCTTCACCACCGACGGATACCCACTGATCCTGGCCGGTCACACGCACGGCGGGCAGCTGTGCGTCCCCTTCTACGGGGCGCTGGTCACCAACTGCGACCTCGACACGAAGCGGGTGAAGGGCCTGTCCACGCACGAGAGCGGCGGGAACCGCGCCTACCTGCACGTCTCGGCGGGCTGCGGAACCAACAGGTTCACGCCCGTACGCTTCGCCTGCCCGCCCGAGGCCACCCTGTTGACACTCACCCCCAAGGCGTGAATCGGGCAGCACCCGACGTCCTCGTCACCGTCCCGTTCCGCGCCCTGATCGCCCTGGCCGTACGGCTCCGACCGGGGCGCGCTGAACGCCCTGGCCCTGGGCGCCGTCTTCTACGCGCTCGGCCTTGCCCTGGTGGCGGCGGACCGCTTCAGCCCGGACCTCCGCCCGAGCCGGGCCTCCCGCGAAAACCGGATTTCGTCTCCGGCCGACGGTCCGCTAAAGTAATCGATGTCGCCAGGCAGCAAGTCTGCAAGGCGGCGATCGGGGTGTAGCGCAGCTTGGCAGCGCGCTTCGTTCGGGACGAAGAGGTCGTGGGTTCAAATCCCGCCACCCCGACTTCGTAAGACCAGGTCAGGGGCCTGATCCACTCAGTGGATCAGGCCCCTGTTTGGCGTTTGCCCCTGTCTTGGGAGCCATCGGGGAGCCGACCTCCGAATCCGGCTCCCCTCATCGAGGCCTGAGTGTCGGTACCTGCCGCTACCGTCGCTGAAGACAGTTCCCTCTCGACCGTGAGTGGTGAGCAAGACATGGCAGACCGAGTGGGCGAGGACGACACAGATCCTCGCAAGGTGTTCGTGATCCACGGACGAAACGAGCTCGCTCGCAAGGGGCTCTTCGAGTTCCTGCGCGCCATCGGCCTCGATCCAATCGAGTGGTCCGAGGCCATTCAGATGACCGGCAAGGGCTCCCCGTACATCGGCGAGGTCCTCGACACGGCGTTCAGCAGTGCACAAGCAGTGGTCGTCCTGCAGACGCCCGATGACGTCACCTACCTCCACGAGAGTCTGACGTACGCCGGCGATCCCGAGTGCAACCCACAGATGCAGCCCCGGCCGAATGTCCTGTTCGAGGCAGGGATGGCCATGGGCCGCGACGAGAACCGCACCGTGATCGTGGAACTCGGGCAGGTGAAGGTCTTCAGTGACATTCACGGCAGACACGTGATCCGCCTCGACGGCTCCGTGCGCAAGCGGCAGGACCTCGCGATGCGCCTACAGACTGCCGGGTGTGCCGTGCGACTGACCGGTACAGATTGGCACGACGCGGGCGACCTCACCCCTCCTGTCACCCCGGGCGGCGGGCTCCCCCTGGGCCGGAAGCTACCGTCGTCACAGGCAGCGGGTATGCCCCGGCTCAGCGCTCGGTACGTCGACAATGGCCCCAAGAAGATGGGGGCCGTACAGATCACCAATCACGGCCCCGGCGACGTCTACGACCTGGACGTACGGGCTGACGCAGGGGAGGAGCTCATCACTCGCAGCCAGGCCGACTTCCCGGTCCCCAAGCTGCCGGCTGGGAAGTCCGTTCGGTTGCTCACCTCTCGCTCCCTGGGGTGGTCCGGAGCAAGCTCGTACTTCAACGTCGTCCTGTCGGGCAAGACCGTCGACGGTGTGCCGATCGAGGTCGAAGAGTTCGTGGATGGGGCGTGACGTGGAGATCCCAATGAGTCTGCCTCTCGACAACGACGGCTTCTTGCGCCGGGAATGCCCGCACTGCGTTGATCAGTTCAAGTGGCACCACGGGCCGGCGAATGCGGAGGCCGAGCAGCAGCCGTCGCCAACTACCTACTACTGCCCTCTGTGCGGGCAGCCAGCGGGGCCGGACTCCTGGTGGACGCGGGAACAGATCGACTATGCCGGGGGCCTGATGGCTCCAGTCGCAGCACGGATGGCGGAGCAGGAGCTGAAGGCCACCCTCAAGCAGGCACGCAGCAAGTACGTGAAGGTCGATCTCAGGGGCAGTGTGGATACCCCGGAGACGCCTTCGCCGCTCGTGGAGCCCGACGACATGGTCATCGTGACCTCCCCTTGCCACTCGTACGAGCCGGTGAAGGTCCCCGATGACACGTCGGGCCCGTATCACTGCCTCGTATGCGGTCAAGCCTTCGCCGTCTGATCCCAGACGGTACAAACAGAAGTTGCGGTAGGCGTCGGCGCCCCATCCCGCGGTGATCTCGTGCGGTGGGGGCACCGGCATCGCCCACGACCCGACTTAGAAGTCGGCCCCACCCCGTCCGTGATCTACCGGAAGCAGCTGCCCCGGGGCACGGTCCGCACGTAGGCTCGGCGCGAGAGCGCCTGGACGGCGGACTGGGGCAGGGGGACAGCGTGGATCATCTCTTCACCGTCGAAGGGGCCTTGGCCGTACGCATAGCACCGACCGCGCTCGCAGCGGAGGGGCTCCTCGAACGACAGCACCTCCAGGAGTGGGTGATCGCGCACCCTCAGGTCCTCGGCGATTCGGTGCTCGTGATCACCTCCGAGTTCGATCGGTGGGCCGACACGGACGGGGTGCCGGCGCGCGACCGCTTGGACGTCCTGGGCCTGGATGCCACCGGTCGCCTCGTGGTGGTCGAGCTGAAGCGGGGTACCGCCGACCGTGACGTCCACCTCCAGGCGATCACTTACGCCGCCCTGGTGTCCAGGTTCGACCTCGACACGCTGGCCCAGGCGCACCGCGACTTCAGGAAGGGTCGGGGCGAGAACCTCGAACTCGACACGTGCCGCCAGCGCCTCCTGGACCACGTGGACGGGGACTGGAGCCCTGAACTGCTCCAGCGCCCCCGGCAGGTGATCATCGCTGGCGACTTCCCCAAGCAGGTCACCCACACCGTGGTGTGGCTGTCGGAGATGAACCTCGACATCGACCTCATCCAGGTGGGCCTGTGGAAGGTGAAGGACCAGCTCGTTGCCGGCTTCACCAAGGTCTACCCCACCCCGGAGGTGGAGGAGTTCACTCTCGCTCCGGCCAGGATCGAGGCCAAGGCCGCGGCCCAGAAGTTGGAGGAACGTTCGCGGGCCCAGAACGCCGTGCACGTCATCGTCGGCGCCGGACTGATCCCGGATGGGGCCCTGCTCCGGCTGACGCCGAGGCATGGAGTGACCGAAGGCATCCGCGAGGACATCCTGGCCTGGGTCGGTGAGGACCGCAGCCGAGCAAGTGTCACGTGGAACAACAACACCGCCAAGCCACTGACGTGGAAGGTTGACGGCAAGCCGTACACCCCGACCGGACTGGCCAACCACATCTTCACCAGCGTGACCGGCCGCAAAGCCGACGGCATACAGGGCACCACCTGGTGGGACATCGACACCGCCCACGTCCCGGACACCGTCGACCCCGACGAATGGGCAGCACTGGCCGGCACCAACCTCACTGGCCTGGCCAAGCAGTTCAACGGCACCGGCAAGGACTGGACGGTCCTGCACACCCTCCTGAACGCCGTCCCCGCCGGACGGTGGACGACCTACGGGGATGTGGCAGCCGTGATCAGCAGCCACGCCGTCCCGGTCGGCACCCACTTGGCAACCTGCGGCCAGTGCCCCAATGCCTGGCGGGTCCTCAATGCATCGGGCCGCGTCAGCCCCGGCTTCCGCTGGAACGACCCCACCCGCACAGACTCACCCGCCGACGTCCTGGCGACAGAGGGCGTCCGTTTCGATGCAGGGGCAGCGGATCCGACTGCGCGCCTGTCCGCTGACGCCCTGAAGACCCTCCCCGGCGACTGACCTCGAACCGCCGTAGAGGCCGGCCGGGAACCGGCCCCGGAAAGCCCACCGCACAGCTTGTGCCCACCGGATCGCTGACGGTACGACGATCACATGCACCGTTGGACACCGATCAACGATCGCCAACTAGCCCTCCTCACACGCATCGGGGAGGGAAGCGACCCGGTCACGTCAGAATCCCCGGAGCTCGCCCTCACTGCGCGTGCCCTGAAGGACCGGGGCCTCATCACCATGCCGAAGGAGGGCGGGCGGTGGCAGGCGGAGATCTCCGATGCTGGGCGCTTCTACCTCCAGCACGGCCATCACCCAGACCGGCCTAGACCCGCGCCTCGAAGGTCCTGCACGACAGCGGCCGCCACTGCGGCGACCCAAGAGTCTGAGCTTCCCGAGCCCAAGACCCCAGCGGAACCCAAGCCTCGTGTTCAGCGTGCGCCCAAGGTTCCACAGCTCTCCCCCGCGGACATCGGGGCGGCCTTAATCGCGGAGGTGCAGCAGGCTGGGCGCTTCTTGCGCATCCCGGCTCCGGGTGAGGCGGAACGGGCCCGGTACCGGCGGGCCTTCGATGCGGCGAGGCAGTGTCCCCCGGCCGGATACCACCTGAAGTACACCGGGCGGGCCAAGGGAGACATCAGCTTCGGGCTGCTCCGGGTGAACGGCGAGGACGACACCGAGTGGAACCGCATCAGGCTCGCACGCAGCAGGACTCTGACCGACGTCGACGATGTGATCGCGGCGGTCGAGAAGGACCACAGTGCCTTCGAAGTCTCGGAGGAGGTACTCCCCCGAGTTCTGTCTCTGCTCCGGCTGTTCGCCGAGCGCGCCTTCGCCCTCCATGGCGAGATCACGGTCTCCAGGAAACGCAAGCAGCCGAGGCCCCAGCTCACCGTCCATGGCATCACGTGCGAGATCAGCTTCCGTGAGCGACAGAGGCAGGTCCGGTACGTGCCCAAGCAGTCGGGCCGGCGCACGTACGACTGGCAGCGGGTGACGCCGGCGCACCGGTCCGAGCCTTCCGGGGAGCTTGAGTTGCGCCTGGGCATCAAAAGGGAGTGGGCCGACGCCGACAGGAGCCCGTTGGAAGACCAGATCGATGAGGTCTTCAAGGTGCTGAAGGCACGTGCGCAGGAGCAGGAGCGGGCCAGGCTGAAGCACGAGGCAGAGCAGCGCCGCCTACGGGAGGAGCGCGACGCGGAGCAGCGTCGGCTGCAGGAGGAGCGGGCGAGGCAGGAAGCCGAACGCCAACGGGTGGAAGCGGAGAAGCGGCAGCGGACTCAGGAGAAGTGGGAGGCCGCGGTCAGCGTGGCTTCGATCAAGGCGGTTGACGCGGCGCGGGCCGAGCAGTTCGGGACGGCTCTGGACCAGTGGCGAGCCGTCGGCGAGATCCGGGCGTTCTGCGACGCGTTGGACGAGGCCGCTGCCCAGGCGGATGACCCCGTCGAGGCAGAGAGCCTTCGGGAGTGGTCGGCCTGGGGACAGTCCGAAGCAGCCCGGCTGGATCCAATCCTGAGCCGCAAGGGGCTCCGCGGGCGGAACTTCCACGCGGAGCCGACGGGTGACCAGCTTCGTCCGTTCCTCGACGGCTGGCACCCGCACCGTCCCAAGAAGGAGAAGCCGCCGGCGGAGCCCGCTCCGGCCCAGCCCGAGGCGCGGCCGGAGCCGGAGCGCTCGCGCGCGTTCAGCGACGAACGTCTGGACCAAGGCTGGAGATATGGACGCCCAGGTCGCGCTCAATGGTGGAGGCGATGACACCGTGGCCCCGGTCGCGGAGCGCCTTCACGGCCCGCTCGACCAGTTCCCCGAGTCGCAGTACCTCGGCCCGCAGCGCGACCAGTTCGTCGTGGCGCTCCGCCTTCTCCTGTCCGCACCACTCCCGCACCATGCGCAGGGCTTCCTTCTCCGCGTCCAGCCTTCGGTCGTCCCGACGCTGGTAGCCGTACCAGGAAGATCGTTCGCGCTCCTCCTCCATGGCGCGCTGCCGCCGGTCGACCTCCGGCAGGATCTCCTCGGACAGCCGCTGGGCGACCTGGCGTGCTATCCGCTCGGTGATCGGCCAGCCCACCAGACAGCAGCCTTTGCGGTCCTCGTGGACCATGGGGTCGTCACGTAGTCGGGCAGCGTCCATGCCGACGAGGGGCGCGGTCTCGTCGAGGTGCCCGAGTTCCAGGACGCCCGCGTCGGCCACCGCTTTCCGCAGACGTAGCCGGCCCTTGGGTCGGACGAAGCCCAGGATCATCCGGGCCGCCTCGAATTCGGCGCTCCCCCGCGCTGCCCTCGATGCCTCGGCCAGGGCCAGCTCCGCCGCGTCGTCCGCCCGGAAGAGTTCGACGTCAGGCCAGAGGGCGACCAGGCAACTGGGGCTCACCCACTCCTGCAGGCCGGCCGCGTCACCGTCCAGGAATCGCACGTGGACGCTCCCGGACCTGCCTGAGCCGCCCGCTCTGACGATCTCCACCCGGCTGAGTGCACCGCCCAGTTCCTTGGGCCTTGATCGATAGGCCCAGTGCTCCCCGATCTTCATTCCTCCATTGAGCCAGGTCACCGGCGGCGCCGGATGCCGAACGCCGGATCGGTGGCCTGTCCGGTTTCCGCCGTTCGATCGGAAGCGGTCTGGGAGAAGATCGTTGTCAGCGTTCTACCGAAGGGGACTACCGCACATGACCGACCACCAGGACCGGACCTGCGGGCGACCTACCCGCTCGGGGAGTCCGTGCAAGATCCGGATATCGGGTTCGGACGTGGCGTGCGGCACGCACGCCACGAAGCAGGACAAAGCCGTGGCCGAGGCACATCGGCGCGGGTGGAGCGAGGGCTACAGGTCGGGCAACGAGAGCAGCACGAGCTTCTCCAAGTCACGGATCGAACGGCTGGAACATCGTGTCGAGGAACTTGAGGAGCAACTGGACGCCACGAGGCGCGTCTACCAGGTCGACGGCCACCAGGTCGTAGAGGTCGGCAGGTACAGCTACCGCTGGCGTGGGAGCGAGCCGCTCGAAGTCGGTGATCGGGTGCTGCTGCCAGAGAACTACGTGAGCCGTATGAAGGACGGCCCGGGCCCTACCGCAGGCGTGGTGAGCAAGCTCGGCACCACCTACCGCGGCCAGTTGTCCGACATCGTCAGGCGCGCTCCGGCGACGGGCAAGTAGATCGGGATTCGGCTTCGACTGTAGAGGCTCTCGCCGATGGGGCAGACCCGGCCTCCTTCGGGAGGGCCGGGCCTGCACGTTCGCAGCGGTAGACCTGTCAGCGACTACACGTCGCTCACAGAAGCCGGTCGAGAGAAGAGACAGGGGACGTCGGGCCCATCTCACGGCGGGCGGCGAGCGCTGTCTCCCACTGTTGGGTGAGGCCGGCCATGAGGCGCCGCCGCATGCCGGGCGTGACGTGGGCGTAGCGGGCGGAGACCGAGCCGTCGATGTGGCCCATGCGCTCGTCCATGAGGACCTTCTCCGTGCCGAGGTCCTCCATGAGCGTGCGGTGGGAATGACGTAGGCCGTGCGGGGTGAGGCCCCTGGCGATGGCCGTCCAGCAGGCGTCGGCGCGGCCCTGGGCGTTGCGGCCCCTGACCGGTATGCCCGGGAAGGGGTCGCCGAGGAGCGGAACGGGACGGGGCTCCTGCGGCGCCTTCTTCGGGTACCAGCCCGTCGTCGCCGGGTGGAAGAGCCAGGTGGCGAAGCCGTTGCGGCGGGGCATGATTCCTGCGTTCGACGTCGAGATTCGCCACAACTACGACGTGGCCGACCTGCGGACAGACTTGACCGCCGACCAGGTAGCCAGTGGCTTCACTGACCATCACGGGTACGAGAGCCTCGGCCTGCCCAGTTGGCAGGACGTCGCGGAGTGCCTCAGCGCTGAGGCCGAGATCCTCGCGCAGGCTGCACAGTCGAGTGCTTCTGACGGCATCAAAGAAGTACTTGACGCGATCGACGACGAGGACGGGGTGGAATTCGTCGAGCTCATGGCGGCGTTCTTCGGGAACGATGTCGGAGTGGCTGGCCTGAGCTTGGCCCTCAGCGCGGCTCGGGGAGCCACCTTCTACTCCTGCTCCAGCGGTCTCGATAGTCACCACCATGCCGAGTACCCGATGGTGGGCGTCGTGCCTGACGCTCAGCGAGCGAGCCTGCTCGCCGAACTCGCAGAACGCGCCGGCTGCGGAATCGGACAGCAGTGGGGACGCTGGTACCTGAATGCCGAGTCGGTGAGTTCTATGCACACCCTTGGGCAGTTGATCCTGGAACAGCGAGAGGCGTTTGACGCGCTTCCAGAACCGAAGTGGGTCGATGGCCTTGCCGAGCAGCTCGAGCGGATCAACGACTACTGATCGGACCTTCTGGAAGCCGCGCGGGGGCCGCCGAGCAGGCGCGCTACCCCTCCCTGAGCCCAGGAAGTGGCCATCAGCTCGGTTCGGCCTGCTCATCCTTGGGCGGAACAGGCCGCAGGTCGTCTATTCGGTCCCCTGCCAGATCAAACTTGGGGCCCAGCCGGGCTGCTTGCCGCCGGAGGCACCCACAACCGAACGGTGCGGTCGACGCTAGCGCTGGCGAGCACGGAGCTGTCCGGCGAGAAGGTGACAGCCGTCACTGCGCCGTGGTGACCGACGAGAGCGTCTCCGACAGGTTGGTGGGTGACAGGATCCCAAAGGCGGACGGTGCGATCGTCGCTGGCCGTAGCTAGTAGGCCGCCATCGGGAGAGAAAACCAGGGCCGCAACGGCATCATCATGGCCCTTCAGGGGCTTTCCTACCGGCTGGTGGGTGGGTACGTCCCACAGTTGAACCAAGTGATCATCTCCAGCGGTAGCGATCAGGCTGCCGTCGGGCGAAAAGCCCACAGAGGTGACGGAGCCACCGTGGCCGTCCAGGAGCTTGCCTGTTGACACTCGGCTCGTGGAGTCCCACAGCCACACCGTGCCGACGTCGGTGGCGGTTGCGATCAACCTGCCGTCGGGGGAGAACGCGATGCCGGTGACGAGCCCGTCGTGGCCGGTCAACGGGTCACCTGCGGCTTGCTGGGTGGTTGGCACCCACAGCCGTACGGCGCCTCCGTCATTGGCGACGGCGAGGAGAGTTCCGGTGGGCGAGAAGACCACTGACGTGATGGGGCCGAGGTGGTCGGTCAAAGGGCTGCCCGCTGGCGTCCGAGTGGCCGCATCCCATAGACGTACCGCGCCGCCACGGTCCGCCGTGGCGATCAGGGTGCCGTCGGGAGAGAAGGTCACCGCACTCACGGAGTCACGGTGATTGGTCAGGGGCCGGCCGACTGATCGCCGACTGGCTGGGTCCCAGAAGCGCACCGTATCGTCAGCGCCGGCAGTCGCGAGTTGGGTCCCGTCCGGGGAGAACACCACAGCGCGGACCGCGTCGCGGTGCCCGACCATAGGCGCCAAGGAAATGGCTTCCCCGTTCTTGAGTGCGGTGAGGACACTTCTGCTGGCGAGCCCCCGTGCGGTCAGGAAATCAAGCCGGGTACGTGGTTCGGCGCGCTGTGTGATCAGGTTCTCGTGCGGGTCGCTTTCATGCCGCGCACGCTGTGTCGGAACCGACACTGGCAGGATGTCCTCGGCCGTCCACAGCCGCACCGTGCCATCAAATCCGGCGGTGGCGAGCAACCCGCCATCGGGGGCAAAAGCTACGGCTGTGGCCTTGCCGGCATGGCCGATTAGGGGCGCGCCGACAGCCTGCCCGGTGGCGGGATCCCAAAGCCGCACCACTCCATCGAAGTCGGTGGTGGCGAGCAGTTTGCCATCAGGGGAGAACGCTACGGCCGTGGCGGAGCCGGTGTGTCCTGTGAGGGGCGCTCCGACTGTCCGTCGGGTCGCGGGATTCCAAAGGCGCACCGTGCCGTCGTCACTGGCGGTGGCGAGCAGGTCGCCGTCAGGGGAGAAGGCGACCGATCTGACGGCGCCTGAGTGGCCCATCAGGGGTTTGCCGACTGTACGGCGAGTTGTCGGGTCCCAAAGGTGCACCATGCCGTCGAAGCTCGCCGTAGCGAACAGCCCACCGTCAGGGGAGAACCTCACCGCTGTGACGGGTCCGGAGTGGCCGGCCAGCGGCTTACCTATGGGTTCGTGGCTGAATCGATCCCATAGGCGTACCGTGCAATCGAAGCTGGCGGCGGCCAGCAGACTGCCGTCGGGGGAGAACGCCACCTCCGTGACCGCGACATCCTCCGTGGTAAGGAACGCCTTGACCTCCTCGTGGGTGCCGGGATCCCAAAGGGTCACCTCACCGTAGTCGTTGGCCGTCGCGAGCAAGCTGCCATCGGGGGAGAACACGACCGACCGCGTGATGTTCGCGCGACCAAGCAGGGGCTCACCGACCGCTTCTTGGGTGGCCGGGTCCCAGAGCGTCACCACTCCAGATGCGCTAGCGGTTGCCATCAGGTTGTCAGCGGAGCGAAACGCCACTGACCACACGAAACCGGAGTGTGGAAGCGTCGGCGACTCGGGACGAGATCTTGAGCCCCGACCGCCCACCACGGATGCGGCCGAGTTCGCCGAATGTACTGGCGTATCGGAGAGCGACGCGTTGGGCGAGGCGTTAGCCGGGACGGGCGTCCGCATGGACTTGGATGCCGAGCGCGCGTGGCGGACCCTAACGCGTAGCTTTTCGAGTCGGGTCCACTCCGCGCGCCACCACTCGACTGTCGGATGATCTCGGCCTACTGGACGGCTGCCGCTCGAGATGCTGAGAAGTGTCTGGACGAGCGCGATGAGGAAGTCGAGGCGGGGCAGACGTTTCGCGTTAAGGGCTTCACTGATCGCGGAGGCTGACAACGTCTGCCCCGGAGGCGCGGCACGGCTGATCGCGCGTTGGGCCGGTTTGCCGCAATCGATCCGCAGCGTCTCGAGATTGGATGCGAAGTCCTCGAGTTCGCGCTGGAACACGGCTCCGGGAGCGTCCTCGTCCGCCACGTACGTCCCCCTGATGGTCTGTGGGATTCAGCGTAGGACGCGGTTTACCGAACAGGACCGAACTCTGCCGAACATCACCATACATAGTGTGTGTTCGCTCGGCGGGCCACACGGTACGGCGATGGCCTGCGCCGATCGAGCTTGTCCGGGTCTCTTCGTGCCGTGCGGGGCGTTGCTGGCTGGGCTGGTGTGCTGAAGGCATGGACGAAAACGAAGAGACCGCCGCGCCGCCCGCTCCTCGGACTCCCGCCACGTCGGAGCCGGCGCCGGAGGCGCCGATCCACGAACGGATGCTCGACCTGGCCGCGCTGCTGATCCTGATCACCATGGCGACGGGCGTCTTCATGCTCGCGGGCCCCGAGGCGTTCACCGCGGTCACCAGTGTCGGGTTGGGGCTGTTCGCGACCTGGCGTGGCCGGCCGCCGAGACCGTGAGTCGCGGTGGAGACCCCGACGGTTGCCGATGGTCGCCTCCTGTTGATGGGGCTACGCGAGGCGACCCTCGGGCCCACGCGCGATCCATCGAGGGATCCCCGTATGGATCGGCAGGGCGGGCCGACGCCGGCTCCATCACCGAGCGGCGCACCCGACGTCGGGACTTATCCGACGGATGCCCCCATGGATGTCCCGGCGGACTTGTGCTGGCCGCGCTCTCTCGGACCTGTCTGGCACCGCCCGTGCGTGGCCTGGGCGAGACGCCCTCGCCCTGAAGTCGGTGGTCAACCACCTACGAAGAGTGAGCGCTCTCCCCGTTGGGATCACCAATCGCGCCATGCTCAGCCACCCACAGGAATGAGGCGAACTTTCTCGACAACGGTTACATGTACCATCCAATCCGCGGTATGCTTTCGCAATGTCTGAGCTGCAAGAAGAGCCAAAGCGTGATCGCACCGGGGTCGAGCTGTTCGCGGGGGCGGGCGGCCTGGCCATGGCGGTCCATCAGGCGGGCTTCCGGCCATTGCTGTTCAACGAGTTCGCCCCGCGAGCCTGTCAGACCCTGGAGGCGAACGGGGCGAAGCCTCGGGGAGACGAGGAACGCATCCCCGAGCCTGGGGAGCCGTGGCCGCTGGTGGCGGGCGACGTCCAAGACCTGGACATGAGCTATCTGCTCGGCCGTGTCGACGTGCTCGCCGGCGGCCCTCCGTGTCAGCCCTTCAGCCTCGGGGGTATCGCGAAGGGGGACGAGGACAAGCGGAACATGTTCCCGCAGATGTTCAAGGCGATGCGCCAGATCCGGCCCAAGGCCGTGATCTGCGAGAACGTCGTGGGACTGCTTAGGCCGTCCTTCAAGCCGTATCTCGAGTACATCCTGCGTGAGATGGAGATGCCCTTCGAGCTGCGTGACCCCAATACCCCTTGGCAGAAGCACAATCAAGACCTCATGGACCTCGTCAAGGCCAGAGACAGGGCTTCGGGTGACCCGGCGGAGCGCTACAAGGTGGTGATGACGCGCGTGAACGCCGCGGACTACGGCGTCCCGCAGATCAGGCATCGCATCATCATCGTCGCCTTCCGGGAGGACCTCGGTGTCGACATCGAGCAGTTCAAGAAGGATGTGCTTCCCCAGTACTCCGAGGAGGCGCTCTTCCGGACCATGCTCGATGATTCCGACGACTCCTACTGGAGCCGCCATCCCGAGGTTCCCGAACCCGTACGCGCTGCGGCCAAGGCCAGGGCCAGGGCCGGGATCGCTAAGGGCGCCGCGCTCATCCCGGACGGATCGAAGCCCTGGCGGACCTTCCGGGACGCCATCGCCGGTATCGACGAGAACGAGGGTGATCCGCTGCCGAAGATCTCCTGGGACAGGCTCGACCGCCAGGAGCATCGCGCTGAGGGATTCACTGACCACATCGGGTGGCCCGGGGCTCGGATCTATAAGGGCCACACACCCAATGAGCTGGACCGTCCCGCCAAGACCGTGAAGGCTGGCGTGCACGGCGTCCCGGGCGGGGAGTCAGTAATGCTGACCGATGATCTGGAGACTCCCGGAGGCACTACCTACAAGCACAGGTATATGACCGTGCGAGAGACGGCCCGCGTCATGACCTTCCCCGACGATTGGAAGCTTGAAGGGCCTCGTGGGGAGAAGATGCGGCAGCTCGGCAACGCGGTCCCGGTGAAGCTCGGCGCGGTGTTCGCCAATGCGGTGGCCAAGGCCCTCGATACGGCGTCGGGTCCGAGGACGTGATTGACGTGTCGAGGCCGCCTCAGGGTCGTTGGAACGACAGGTTGCCCCCCGATCGCGCCTGGAAAGGGCGGTCGGGAAGGACCCGGAAGGCACTGTCCGCAGAACAGGACAAAGCTGCGGGTGGTCGCCATCGGCGCGAGGTTGACCTGGGTGACGGCCGCGTGGTTCACGCCTCGGTCTCCTTGAGGGTCCTGCCCAAGACGCGACGCATCCGCGCGTCACTGCGCTGGGGCGATGGGAGGAGGTCCCCGGAGCGCTATCTGGGGGAGGTCGAACACGACAGCCGTCAGGCCAACCTCGCTGAGGGGTGGCGACTGGCCTGGGCTAAGGGCCTTCTGCGGGAGCAGACCTTGCCGGAGGGCTCGACGGCTTCGACGCCGGCGGTCCGTGCCTCCATGAAAGGCAACCGTGGAAGGGACACGAAGCCCGAGAAGGTACTCAGGTCGCTCCTCTTCAAGGAAGGGCTTCGCTACCGGGTCAACGCACCGCCGATCCAGGGCCTCCGGCGTAGCGCGGATGTCCTGTTCCCGAAGGCGCGAGTCGCGGTGTTCGTCGACGGATGCTTCTGGCACGTCTGTCCGGAGCATTATCGACCGTCGACGAAGAACAAGGAGTTCTGGACGGAGAAGTCCACCGAGAACCAGCGGCGGGACGCCGAGACCAACCGGATCCTTGAGGAGGCGGGCTGGACGGTCATCCGGGCTTGGGAGCACGAGGCGCCGGAGAAGGTGATGCGACGGGTCATCTCGGCTGTCCGCCGTGCGACCGCCTAGCTGTGCCTACAGCTCCTCTCCATGTAGTAGGCCGTCGATCTCATCGGTCAACCTGCTTAGGACGATGCGGCCGTAGACATCGCTGCATGCGAGGACGGCACTCCTCGCGTCGAGACCTGCCTCGCCGAGGGGCCCCACGGAGATCTGCACCTGGCCGCTCGCGTCGATGGTGGCCTACGCGTGTTCCCAGAGCTTGAGGCGATCCTGGCGCGCGGCGAACCGTGGCGGCGGGATGCGGAGTGGGGTCCAGCAGGGGTTTCGAGATCTATGTCCCGCGGGTACCGGTGCCGCCCATTAGGGTTGACGCCATGCTGGTGAATGCGCTGGGGCCGGGAGCGGTGGGGGCGTCTAGACGCTGGTGGGCGCCCTTCGAGGCTGCCAGCAACGCGTTCGTTCATGACGAAGACGGGGGCCGACTGTGACCGAGAGCCAGTACATCAACGTCACGCCACACCCGCGCATCTTGGGTGTGCTGGGCGACATCGAGTTCTCTCACTGGCAGTGCCTGGCCGAGTTGATCGACAACTCCTTCGACGAGTTCCAAGCGGCTGCCGGGACTGTGGACCGCCCCTCGGTCGCGGTCTCGCTCCCGCCGGCGAACTCGCAACGCGCGACGGCTGAGATCAAGGTGCAGGACAACGGCCGGGGCATGAGCCTGGAGGCCGTCACCAACGCCATCAGCGCGGGCTGGACGAGCAACGGTCGACACGGTTCCCTCGGCCTGTTCGGCATGGGCTTCAACATCAGCACCGCCCGGCTGGGTCGACGTACCACGGTACGCACCAGTCGTGCGGGCGATCCGGACTGGATCGAGGTGACCCTGGATCTGGCGCGGATCGCCAACTCCTCCGAGTACCAGGCACCGTACCGCTTGACGCCCAAGGACAATCGTGACGAGCACGGCACCACGGTCACGATCAGCGAGCTCAAGCAGGAGCAATACGCAACGCTCTGCCGCCCTCAGACGCAGACCGTGATCAGGGAGAAGCTCGGAGACGTCTACAGCTACCTGCTGGCGGAGAAGGGCTTCCTACTCACGCTCAACGGCAAGAAGATCAGGCCACGCCTGCCCTGTGTCTGGGATGAGAAGCGGACCGTCACCCGCCAGGGCGTGGAGATTCATGCTGTACAGAGGATCGACCGCGTTCTGAGCACGAAGAACGCGTGCATGGCGTGCGGATACTGGAGCACCGCCGATGCGGAGCACTGCGAGGAATGCGGACAGGACCGCCTGGAACTGCGGGAGCGCAGGATCTGGGGCTGGATCGGGATTCAGCGCTACCTCCACCGCACCGACTACGGGCTGGACTTCCTCCGTAACGGGCGCAAGATCATGCTCAAGGACAAGCGTGCCTTCCACTGGGAGGACGAGGACGGCATCGCGGAGCCGGAGCTGGAGTACCCCATCGACTCCGGGGCCGTGCAGATGGGCCGGATCGTCGGTGAGATCCATTGCGACCACGTCACTCCGAACTATCAGAAGACCGCCTTCGAGTTCGATACAGCCGAATGGCGTCAAGTCCTACGCGAGGTCCGCGGAACCAGTCCCCTGCGCCCTAAGATCGCCAAGAACCTTGGACTGCCGGAGAATCGCAGCCCTCTCGCCCTGCTCTACGCGGGCTTCCGTCGCCAGGACCCGGGGCTCAACTACCTGATCCCCGGCGATGGACGTAACGCTCTCCACGAGACGGCGGTGAAGTGGGCCGGCTTGATGCGGAAGGGCGGCTACGAGTACCAGACCGATGAGGTGTGGTACCGAGCCGCTTATCAGCACGACAACCCGATAGCGGTGGACCCGCAACCGGAGAATGACGACATCCTCCCCGGGTTCGGGGCTGGACTCCTCGACCTGGATGACGAGCCGGAAGGCGGTGCGGCGCCGGGTGCGACGGGCATGACCGCAGCTGGTCAAGAACCGCCCGAGGACGAGGTCGCACCGGTGGAGACGCTGGATCAGAGGCTCCAGCGATACCGAGACAACGCCGACCCCATCGTGGACCTGACAGGCCCGTACTACCTTGAAGAATTGGGCCGCGTGGATCTGACGGCCTGGGCGGTCCGCGGACAGAACCTCGTTACCAAGGATGAGCGGCCCGCACCTGCGATCGTCTCGATGGTCCGAGCCCCACACCTGGATGTTTTCGTCGACACCGGCCACTCGCTCTTCCGAGAGCACGGGGCGGACATGCGTGACCTGGCGCTCGTCGAGGTCGCGGAGTTTATGCGGGTACGGGCGAACATCGTCTCGATGCCCTTGAGTGAGATCGTGGCGCAGCTCAAGAGCCACACCTCCAGTCCTCGGCTGACGCCGGCGGCGACGGCGGAGGAGTCCGAGAGGCTACTGGAACAGGTGCGCATGGCGATGGTGGCGCCTGTTTCGGCGAACCCCGCGGTGCACTGGCTGCTGCTCACGAAGGATGAACGAGCCGATGCCGAACGCCGGTTCGCGGTCGAGGCCGGCGGAGCGTCCCCTTGGAACGACGCGATCTCCAGCGGTGAGTTCATCCGCTATGTCCCGGCCAGTGCGGTCATCCGTATGATCCAGGACTCCCCGGAGACTTTCCTCGACGGGTGCGTCTTCAAGCGCGGGTACATCGCTCTGAGCGATCCCGGCGCTCGAGCGCTCGTCGTGGAACGACTGGTCAACCCCTTGGGGGACCTCGCGCTCCTGGAACAGCACCGTCCACGCCTCGACGTGGAGGAGCTGGCCCGGATCAGGATCAGCTGCAGACTCATCGCGCGCGACCTCGCCGACAACACATAGGGGGAGCGGAATGCGATTCCTTGACGCCGCCTCGCTGCTGGACTCGGGCCCACTGCAGTTTCCTCGCCGCATTGAACGCCTCCTGTGGCACCTGGGCTTCTCCGATGTGTCCAACATCGATGGCTCTGGTGACGAGGGAGGCGACATCCTTGCCCTCCACAAGGGCGAGACCTGGGTGATCCAGTGCAAGTGGAAGCGGCACGGAGCCGTAGGGGCCGACGCGGTGGATGAGGTCGCTCGTGCCCGGGATCACTATCGCGCCCACAAAGCCGTCGTCGTCACCAACACCCGCTTCAGCCCTGACGCCCGGAAGCGGGTGGCGAATCTGGCACGCCTCGGTCCTGGGATCCTCCTGTGGGGCGGAACCGACCTGACGACCAGCTTCGACCGGGTACCGCCCCGCTTTGGCCAAGTGACACCGCGGCCGTACCAGACCGAGGCACTTCAGGAACTGACCGCCGATCTCGACGCCTCGGGTCGTGCGCTCCTCGTCCTGGCCACCGGTCTGGGCAAAACGGTCGTCGGAGGCGAGATGATCGCGGCGCACCTGCGACGCGTCCCCCAGGACCAGGTCCTGGTCGTCGCGCATGCGAAAGACCTCGTCCAGCAACTAGAGCGGGCGCTCTGGCGGCACCTTCCCAAAGCTGTCCCGACGCGGCTCCTCACGGGTGACACCCGCCCCGACGATCTCTCCGGTCTCACCTGCGCGACGGTCGGCTCGGCGCTGTCGGCCGCGCGATTCGGATACCGACCGGGCCTCGTCATGATCGACGAAGCGCACCACGTGGGGGAAGAGGGCCAGTACGACGAGCTGCTGGAGCTCCTCAGCTCGGCGAGGCACCTGGGCGTCACGGCGACCCCATGGCGCGGTGACAAGCACGACATCACCCATCAGCTCGGCGCCCCCAGCTTCAGCCTGGGGATCGAGGAGGGCATGCGGCGCGGCTACCTCGCTCAGGTCGACTACCGCCTGTTCGTCGACGACATCGACTGGGACATCGTCCGCGAGGCCAGCGACCACTCGTACGGACTGGCCGAACTCAACGCCAAGCTGTTCCTGCCCCAGCGGGACGAAGCCATCCGTGACGAGCTGGCCAACGCATGGGCCGGCACGCGTAATCCCCGGGCCATCGTCTTCTGCCGCACTATCGAACATGCCGAGCGGCTCGCTGACATGCTGCGGCGCACCCCCCTTTGGTCAGGTGCTCTCGCCATCCACGCGGGACTCGCCAAGAGAGAGCGGCAGAACCGCCTACTCGCCTTCCGGGCCGGCGAAGTGCCCATCCTGACGGCGATCGACATCCTCAACGAAGGCGTCGATGTGCCGGACGTGAATATCCTCTGCTTCGCGCGAGTCACTCACTCCCGCCGCATCTTCGTTCAGCAGCTTGGGCGAGGCCTCCGCTTGCGCGAGGGAAAGGAGCGAGTCACGGTGCTGGACTTCGTCAGCGACCTCCGCCGCATCGCTGCCGCACTCAAACTCAAACGCGCGCTCGACGGGGACGGCGAGATCGAGACCCTGGCGAAGATCACCCCGTCGAACATCGACTTCAGCGACCAGAAGGTGGCCACCCTCATGGACGAGTGGATCAAGGACGCTGCCAGTCTTGAAACCGCGTACGACGAGCACCGACTCCAGTTCCCCTCCACCCGCGCCCACCAGGAGTAATCACCGTGGCCTTGCAGCATCTGCCTGCGCCCATTCGCGAGCGCCTTCTCATCGAGATTTACCAACAGGCCAACGACATGGACTGGGAGTTCTTGAGTAACACCGAGAAGACGAATCAGTACCGGCGATGGATCGAGGACCCCAAGGTTGGCGGCATCCTGCTCGCCTACGGGCCAGAGAAGGACGCCAGGGTCTGGATCAAGGACGTCCCCATGAAGGAGTACGCCCGAGCACAGGAAGGAATCGGGAACTATGTTCGCTATGCGGTAAATCGCTTCCAGGGTCCGGAGGAAATTGTTCGTGCGGCATGTGGCAGCGGCTGGGTGATTAAGCCCGATTCGGTTGGGGAGAAGCCGAACCACTGCTACGCCGTCGCTGGCGACGCCACTCGATACATCTGCTGGGGCCGCGCCGCAAACTTTCGCGACCTCGTCTGGGCCGCGCTGAACGAGGCCATCGACTCGACGGAGCGGCCCGCGATCGTCATCACGACCCGCAACGGCGAGACTGTCTCCACAGCCGAGCACAGGCGCCAGGATCGCCTCGCGTCGCGTTGTGGAGCGGACCTGCGATACCTGCATCGCGAGATGGTCCCCAACCCGGACTACCTCGGGGTGACGGACGGCAGCCGCAGCCAATTGCAGCCCACGCTCCTGGACTAGCCACCGGTCCATTCGATCAGCCTCGCCCCTGGGAGGAGGCAGGGCGGCACCGTACTCGCGGATGGCCAGTAGTGCGGCGAACGCGGCGAGCCACTGGTCAGACGTCCTTTGCGGCGCCCGCCCGTTCTATGAGGATCGGCTCTTCCGGCACAGATCGCAGCTGCTCAGTAGGCGCCAGTGGCCGTCGATTAGACCAGGCGCGGTACGTGGGCGGACTGGTTTCCCGCGATTATGGGGCGGGCCCAGTCCACTCGGCTCCTGAGTTCGACGCCCTTCCGGGCTTTAAACTCACCCCTGTTTCGATTTCGTGGTGCCTTGGTTCAGCGACAGATAGACCCTGTCCCCGGATGCGCTGGAGCGATAGACGATGTACCAGCCGGCGGTCGCGCTGGGCGACCGCCTTTGGGAGTAGACACGCGCCCAAGCGATCTCAGTCTTGAGCCCTGTGCCATCGCGTCCTTCGATGCCTACCTCGGCGAGAGGGACGTCCAGGGCTGCCGCTATGTCCTAGCGGTGCTTACGCAGCCAGTTGGGCATGTCCCTCCGAATGAGGACCCCGCAGCGCTGCATCGGCACCGAGTTCTTTGCCTGCCAGACCGGCTGCAGGTCCATGACCTTGCTCAAGAGATCATCCACGTGCAGCAGCGTAGCCACCCGCTGGCCAAAGAAGCTGGGCCCTGGAGCCTGTGAATCCAGCAGGGCTCCAGGGGTCACACCGTCCATGTCAGTCCAGACAACTCCACGTTGCGCCGCCGCCAGCGGCCCATCAACTACTGTCCGAGCTGCGGCCATTGGTCATCCCACTTGGTCGCCACTGTCGGACATCTCGAAAGGTCGACGGCCAACGCGGCGCAGTTAGGATTTCAACTTGACGGAATGGAGATGCTCCTTGTATCCGGAGTTACAATACGGGTGGGTCAACTGCCCGTTTGCCGGGGCTCCCGTGCCTCCGTCTTCTTTTCGAATCTTATGGTCTACGGTTGCGGACTTCATATGCAGGCGCGCCTCACAGATACCACACCTAGGGGCGCTCTGTAGCACGGATTCCAGGTAGACCGCATTAGCCGTCTTCGTCGAAAAATCACGTCCATGCTCGTGGTCGTCTGCATCGACGAGCTTGACGGGGAGGCGATTTGTTGCGGAATCCTGAAGTTGAGAAATGATCTCGCCTTCCGATGCACCATCCCTTAGGCCTTCAAAGAGGACGGTGTACAGCTTTTGAATCGGCGGGACGGAGCGTTGCAGACTGCCATAGCGCCGTACGATTTGATTCAAAAAATACTTATGCTTGACCAGGAACTCTTCGAACTCCTTCCGCTTTTCTGAGAACTTCAAGAGGCGACGTTTTTCGGCGAGATCCTGAACGAAGGCTACTGCGGCCAAGAAGGCCGCCGGTTGAAAGCGTCCAGTGAAGCTGTAGAAGTACACCGCAGGGTGCAGGCCTAGCGAGCCAGGGGTATTGCCAGCGATTCGCTCGGATGCCCTTTTCACAACTCGCATGAACTGAATGGTGGCTGTGCCGTCGGGATCGTCGCCGAGTGGAGCTATTTCTACCGCTCCGCTCCTCTTGCGGCGGCGGGACCCCGTCTCATCGCGCCACATCTCCGGTTGCATGCCGTTGGTGAAGTTGACGAGTTCGAAGACCATCTTCACGCTATCTGCCGAGTACCTGCTCCCCGCAACGGGAAGATCGGCAGATTTGATAGCGAGGTCGACGTTGGGTTGGAAGATGAGGTCGTATACCTCCTTCGCGATAGTCTCGATCTCCGACTGTGTGGTTTCGCCGAACGATGACCAGTACTTGTGCCCTGTACCGGCCCGAATGA
Source organism: Streptomyces sp. WM4235 (assembly GCF_001279725.1). Lineage (GTDB taxonomy): Bacteria > Actinomycetota > Actinomycetes > Streptomycetales > Streptomycetaceae > Streptomyces. Next base: position 77,545 of record NZ_LGDE01000079.1, read on the forward strand.
ACGCACGCGCCGAAAGGGCGTTTGGCTTACGCCGCGCCTTAATCATGTCGAGCTCTGTGGGATCAATCGGCGTCGCCTGCTGATTGATCCGGAAGAACGAGCTCTCCGCCTTCTCGGCCTCCCCGTTCACCCATTGCAGGTGCAGAGAGAAGACGCTCAGATTCCGCGCTAGGAGCAGTTTTTCTTCAGAAACTGTGCGCGGATTTTTGAGGGCGAGGCTCAGGTCGCTGAACGAACCTACATTCTCCTGGATCAGACGTCGAGTCGCCTCCGCAGCTTTTCTCTGATCTTCGGGGATTACGTTATCGAAAAATTGGCGGGAGGTGTGACGGTCGCCGTAGTCATCGTGAGCCCAGGCCATAAGCGCACTCAATCGATGAGCGCCGTCAATAACGAAAACGCTGCCGCTCTTTGGTGAACGCCAGAGAATGATAGAAGGGATGAGGTCACCTTCCAGGAAGCTCCGGACAAGCGCTGCTACTTTTTCTGGCGTCCAGTTGGCTGTTTCGCGCTGGAAATCCGGCTTTCGCAAAACGCTATAGCCGATACTGTCCGGAAGTAGATCCGTAACGCGGAGCGTACTCGAGATGGCGGACGGTTGAGTAAGCCCCCCGGAATCTATTGCCTCAAAGTCTTCGCGAGGAATTAGGGCATCTAGATTCACCCAATTAGGCATTCCAACTCCTAGCTGCTTTCCTGCGGCGCTCTGAGCCTAGCGGCCCCTGTAGCGCATCGTGGTGGAATCAGACGATCACGTGGCTGGAGGTGCACCCTCTACCGCAGGTGTGCCAGCGAGTTGGCCGCAGGTGGCACGGCCTTCCCGCACTCTTGGCTGGACGCATCGCGTAAACGTGACCGTGCGGTTGGCGGAGCGCCCGTGTTGGAATGTGGCCGCTGTGTGCGGCGACGTGCGGCCGGCGGCGAAGACATGGAGGCGACGCGGCGGCGACCGAGGCTGTCCGCTATGGCTGCCCGCCAACCGAACGGCGCGGCGGAGAACATCGATAAGTCCGTCGTGATCTCAGACATGCCTGCGAGCATCCCAGCCGCCAACGCCCCGCAACAGATGGCGACTTGGCGATCAAGTCGTTGTCAGGACAGGTCGGCTGTACCAAGAGTGGTCTTGCCGATGGTTATGGCAACCACCGCTGGGCATGAACACGACATGCGTCTGCGCCCTCGTCATACCCGGTCAGCTGCGTTCGTAGCTTCTCAGTCTCGGCCTCGGCCCTGCGCAGCCGGCGCTCCAAGACACCGCGGGCCGGCGGTGCCGGGTACTCGGGCTTCGGTGCCTCGTTGCGCGGAGTGAGCCAGCCCACGCGCTGGTACGCCACGATCACGCGAGCGTTGGGGCATGCATAGCACTGCCGTTCCTGACTCGGAATCGGCCAGCCTGACGCCAACATGCGGCGGATGTGCTCACGTTGGTGCTCAGGTTCAAGCGTCGGGTTGGAGATCAAGAGCTGCTCGAATTCCTCCATCATCTGCTTCACCCTGGAAGGGTCAGCCAAGCGAGGCCCATCGTCCGGCTTCCAGTTGAGGGTTGGCGCTACGACCTCTTCGACGTGTCCGCAGTCCGACGTGACCTTCCAGAACGCCGCGGTATGGGGTTCGTCGTGGCGCAGTACGGCCCACACTTCGGCATCGGCCCATTCGGGTGGCTCCGCCGGGTCGGCGGGGAAGCTCACCTCTCGCCGGTCTCCCCACTCGACGATGTCTCGGTAGGGGGCATGACCGGATTCATCGTGCCAGCAGTACAGCTGCCCCGGCGGCAATACTTCACCATCACCGGGAGCGCGCCACTGCCTTTCACTCGGCGGGGTGCCGTCGCCTGGTGTCATGAGCTCCCTGATACACACGCAATCAAGCTGAACCCGCCAGCGGTAGTACTGGTCTGGGTCCGGTGCGAAGAACGGCCACAGCACCGGAGGGATCGTCCTGCGGCGATCGGCGTTGAACTTCTCGTACTCGCGCAGGACGTCCGTTCGCCGCTTCGCCCGGCCGGGCAGTCGGCGCGCTAGAGCAGGTGGGCGCATATCAGCGGCGGGGTCTGCCACGTTCAGGTCCTCTCGCCGTGTGAACCGCTGCGGTCGACGGTAGGGACCCTGCGATCGGCCTGGGAGGAGGATGACGCTCGCTTCGCCCGAACGGAGGAGGAAGTTGCCGACGCGCCCTCGCGGTCCGGATGGATCGCGAGTGATCACCGGCGGGACAGCGTCGGTGGCTGGGAGCCGACTGGGAGCCGATCTGCTCCCTGAGCCCCTTTGAGACTCCCCCAGACCGTTCGAGGCCAAGGCGTTGACCAGGGGAAACGTCGTTCGCGCAGTTGGGGATCTTGGGTGGACCTCATTCGGGACGAAGAGGTCGTGGGTTCAAATCCCGCCACCCCGACTTCGTAAGACCAGTTCAAGGGCTTGATCCGCATCGCGGGTCAGGCCCTTTCTGCGTCTCGGGGCCCCTGTGGTGGGGCCGTGCCGGTCGGTGGGCGGGCCCGTCGGGTGGATTCGGGGGAGCATGGAGGGATGGAGACGGCATCCCCGGGGGGTGTCGGTGGGCCGGGTCGGGTGGCCGCGGTCGGGGAGGGGATCGGGGCGGACGAGCTGGCGCTGGCCGCCCGCAACCACGGTCTGCCCTTGGAGGCGCTGCGCTACGAGGTGACGCCGGCCGGGCTGCACTACGTACTGGTGCACTACGACATCCCCGCGGCCGACGTGGACAGGTGGCGGTTGCGGGTCGGTGGGCGGGTGCGGAACGCGGTGGAGTGGGGGCTGAACGAGCTGCGGGCCCGGCCGGCGGTCACGCGGCGGGTGACGATGGAGTGTGCCGGGAACGGGCGGGCGCGGTTGTCGCCGAGGCCGGTGAGTCAGCCCTGGCTGGTGGAGGCGGTGGGGACGGCCGACTGGACGGGGGTGGCGCTGGGCGGGCTGCTCGCCGAGGCGGGCGTGGAGCCGGACGCGGTGGAGGCGGTGTTCACGGGCGCCGACCACGGGTTCGAGCGCGGGGTGGAGCAGGACTACCGGCGGAGTCTGCCGCTGCCGATCGACGCGGACGTGTTGGTCGCGTACGAGATGAACGGGCGGCCGCTGCCGCCGCAGCACGGGTGTCCGCTGCGGCTGGTGGTGCCCGGCTGGTACGGGATGGCCCATGTGAAGTGGCTGACGGAGATCACGCTGGTCGACGTGCCGTTCACCGGGTTTCAGCAGTCCGTGGCCTACCGGTTGCGGCAGTCGCCCGAGGAGCCCGGGGAGCCCGTGACCCTGATCGAGCCGCGTGCCCTGATGGCGCCGCCGGGCTTCCCCGACTTCATGTCCCGTACCCGTGTCGTGCGGCCCGGGCCGGTGTCGTTGGCGGGCCGGGCCTGGTCGGGGTACGGGCCGGTGGTGCGGGTGGAGTTCAGTGCCGACGCGGGCCTGACCTGGGTCGACGTGGAGGTGGCGGCGCCGGCCGGCGGGCGCTGCGCCTGGCAGGCCTGGCACGGGGTGTGGGAGGCGAGGCCGGGCGAACACACCCTGGTCGTACGGGCCACTGACGCGAAGGGGCGGCGGCAGCCGCTCGAACAGGCCTGGAACCGGGGCGGCTTCGGCAACAACGCGGTCCAACGGGTGGCGGTGGTGTGCGCCCCCAAGGGGTGACCCGTTCGACCGCCGGTGGTGGTGAGGGGATTCAGCGCTCCCGGTCCGGGTGGACGTCCGGGTAGGCGTCGAGTTCCGTGCGGACCAGGGCGACGAACTCCCGGGTGCGGGTGTCGACCGAGCGGTCCTCGGCCAGCCGGTGGAGGTGGTCGAGGACGGCGTCGACCGTGTCGAAGGGGCCGACGGGGCGCAGCAGCCACAGGCGGCCCCGGGGGCGGGGCGGCAGGCCGAGGTCGGCGAGGCCGGCCACTGATTCGGCGTCGAGGAGGTCCAGGTCCTCGGCCGGGAGCGGGGCGCATTCCACGCGCGTGATGTGTCCGTGGCCGTCCAGTTCGCTCTCGACGGCCCAGTGGGTGCCTCGGTCCGGGATCCAGGTGCGGGCCCGCGGGGGCCAGACGTAGGGGAGGAAGAGCCACGTCGCGGTCTCGGGTGCGGGCTCCCAGCCGAGCGTCTCCAGTTCCCGGATCTCGGGCAGTCGGTCCGGTTCCTGTTCGCTGCGTCCGGTGCGGCGCAGTGCGAGGGGGTGGGGTGATCCGGTCTCGTCCCAGGACATGCGGGCACGCTATCGGACGGGGTGGCGGATGTGCGTGACCCTGTGGGGTGCCGGCGGCTCCGGGCGTAGGGTGGGCCGTAAGTAGACGCTGTCCACATCTTGGAATCGACGATCCCATGCCCCAACCGGCCACCGAACCGCCCCGCAAGCGCACCACCTACCGCCACGGCAACCTCCGCGGCGCCCTGCTCGACGCGGCTCTGGAACTGGCCCGCGAGGGCGGGCCCGACGCGGTCTCGCTGCGCGAGGTCACCCGACGGGCCGGGGTCTCGCCCAACGCCGCGTACCGGCACTTCGCCGACCGGGGGGCGCTGGTGCACGCGGTCTCGCAGGCCGCGATGGCGCACGTCGCGCGGGCGATGGAGGCCGAGATCGACGCCCTCCCGACGGCCGGCGATCCCGCGGCGGGGGCACGGGCGCGCTTCCGGGCGGTGGGGACGGGGTACATCCGCTTCGCCGTCACCGAGCCGGGCTGGTTCCGGACGGCGTTCCACGTCCCGGCCGACATGGTCCACGCCGTCGACACGACGGCCGCCGGCGAGGGCGGGCTCACTCCCTTCGAGCTGCTCGGCACCGCCCTGGACGGGCTCGTGCACTGCGGGGTGCTGGCCGCCGAACGTCGCCCGGGCGCGGAGTTCCTCGCCTGGTCGGCGGTGCACGGCCTGGCCGCGCTGGTGGTCGACGGCCCGCTGCGCGGGGTCGCCCCGGAGCGGGTCCACGACGCGGGCCAGGACGTGATCACGATGGTGGAGCGGGGGCTCTGAGACGGCTCGGACCAGGGGCTCGGCGGCTCGGCGGCCGTGCTCGGGCCGTGCGCGTCGCCGCGCCCGAGCGGCGACTCACCGGCGTCTGAAGTCCACCTCCGACGGGCCCGGTTCGCCGGGCCAGGACAGCAGGCGGGTCGGGGCGGGCGGGTTCTCGGCGAGGACGGTGCCGCGCGAGACGACGTACCGGGGTCGGACCTGGCGGCGGATCGCCTCGGTGGGCGACTCGGCGGGCAGCAGGACGAAGGAGGCCGGGGCGCCCGGGATGATGCCGTACTCGGTCGTGGACAGGCCGAGCACCCGCGCGGCGCGTTCCGTCACCATCTCGAAGGCGCGGGGGATCTCGTCGGCCCCGGTGAGTTGGGCGGCGTACACGCCGACGAGCGCGGTCTGGAGCGGGTTGCCGGTGCCCAGCGCGTTCCAGGGGTCCATCACGTCGTCGTGGCCGAAGGCCACGTTCACCCCGGCCGCCAGCATCTCCTTGACCTGGGTGAGGCCGCGCCGCTTGGGATAGGCGTCGAAGCGGCCCTGGAGGTTGAGGTTCGCGAACGGGTTGGAGACGAGGTTGATCCCGGCGCGGGACAGCAGCCGTTGGAGTTTGAAGCTGTACGCGCCGCCGTAGGAACCCATGGCGGTCGTGTGGGAGGCCGTCGCGCGTTCGCGCAGCCCCGTGCGCAGCGCGAGGGTGGCCAGGACCTCCACGAACCGGGACTGTTCGTCGTCGATCTCGTCGCAGTGCGCGTCGACGCGCAGGCCCTGTTCCTCGGCGAGCGCGAAGGCGATGCCGAGGGAGGCCACCCCGTCCTCACGGGTGTCCTCGAAGTGCGGGATCGCGCCGACCACGTCCGCGCCGCGCCGTACCGCCTCGCGCAGCAGCGCCTCGCCGTCGGGGAAGGAGACGATGCCCTCCTGCGGGAAGGCGACGATCTGCAGGGTCATGACGTCCCGTACCCGGTCCCGGACCTCCAGCAGCGCGTCGAGTGCGGTGAGCCCGGGGTCGGTGGTGTCGCAGTGGGTGCGTACGTGCAGCACGCCCTGGGCCGCCTGCCAGCGCAGCACCTCGGTGGCGCGGGCGATGACGTCCTCGCGGGTCAGGGTCCGTTTGCGTTCGCTCCAGCAGGCGATGCCCTCCCAGAGGGTGCCGGAGGCGTTCGGGCGCGGCTCGCCGGCGGTCAGGGCGGTGTCGAGGTGGATGTGCGGCTCGACGAAGGGGGCGGCGAGCAGGTCGCCGTGCGCCTCGATCAGGACGCCGGTGGCGGGTGGCTCCTTCTGGTCGTCGTGCGGGACGACGCGGGCGATCCGGCCGTCCTCCGCGACTTCCACGTCGCTGAGTCCGTCGCCGCCGGCGTTGTGGTGGTCGGTCAACAGCCGGGCGCCCCGGACGATCATCCGCATGGCGTCAGCGTACGACCGGGGGCGGTCGGACGGACCTCAGGCGGGCCGGGGCGGCGGGACCGGGGCGAGGCGCCGCTCCACCGCCGCTCCACCGCCGCCCGAACGCCGACGGCCCGCGGTTTCCGGTGGAAACCGCGGGCCGGTGACGGGGTGACGGCGGCGGAGCGGCGCCGTGAACGACGCCGAGTGGCCGCTCAGCCGCGCTTGGCCTGGGCTTTCTGCTGCATGCCCCGGGTCTTCGCGGAGATCGACTGCACATCCCTGACCGCGGCCTTGGCGCGGGCCTCGGCCGCCGTGTTCTTCGCCATCGCGCGCTCGGAATCCTGGTGGCCGTGATGTCCGCCGCGAGCCTTCTTGGCCATGACACTCCTCCTCGGAGCACGGAAAGACGTACGTACTCCACTGTCCCTCCGTTGCGCCGGGGAGGCATCCGCAGGGCCCGTCACCCTTTCGGTGGGCTCAGCCGCCGCGCTGCGATCCGGACGACGGGGGCTTCATTCCCCGCGAACGGCGCGCGTCCTCGTCCATCGCCCGGGCCTGGGCCTCGGCGATGTCCTCGATCCTGCCCTTGCTCTGCTGGTCCGAGCTCTTCGACATCCGCGAACGCGAGGAGCCGCTGTCGCCCGACATGTCGGACTGCTCCTTGGGCTGCTTCGCCATGATCGTTCCTCCTTGAGGACGGCGGGTGGGATCCCCGTCCACGCTGCCGCCTTCCGGCCGCCGGGACCATCCGACAGCGCCGATCGGGTTACATGGGGGGCATGACTGACGCAGACGCCTTCGCAGACACGCCCGCCATGCCCGACTGGGAGAAGCGCTTCCGGGCCCCGCGCGTCGGGCTGCCCGAGTGGGCCGAGGACGCGCCGGACCGTTCCCTGTTCGTCTCCAACGCGACCGGGACCTACGAGCTATACGCCTGGGACCGCGCCACCGACACCCGGCGTCAGGCCACGGACCGTCCGAACGGCACCACCGACGGCACCCTCTCCCCCGACGGCGAGTGGATCTGGTGGTTCTCCGACACCGACGGTGACGAGTTCGGCACCTGGGTCCGCCAGCCGTTCGCGGGCGGCCCCGACACGCCGGCCACGCCCGGTCTGGAGCCCTCGTACCCCGCCGGACTCGCCATCGGGCGGGACGGGACCGCGGTCGTCGGCCGGTCCACCGACGAGGAGGGCACCACCGTCCACGTCGTCCGGCCGGGCGGCGGCGCGCCGGCCGTGATCTACCGGCACCACGAGTCCGCCGGCGTGGGCGACCTGTCCCGCGACGGGACCCTGCTGGTCATCGAGCACACCGAGCACGGCGACGCGATGCACTCGGCGCTGCGCGTCGTCACCCTCGACGGCGCCGCGGTCGCGGAGCTCGACGACTCCAAGGGCGGCACGGTGGAGCTGGGGCTGGGCGTGCTCGGCTTCGCCCCGGTCGCCGGCGACACCCGACTGCTCGTCGCCCACCAGCGGCGCGGCCGCTGGGAGCCGATGATCTGGGACGTGGCCACGGGTACCGAGACCGAGCTGGGGATCGAGCTGCCGGGCGACGTGGCCGCCGAGTGGTACCCGGACGGTTCGGCCCTGCTGGTGTCGCACGACTTCGAGGCGCGCGGCGAGCTGTGGCGCTACGACCTGGCCTCGCGGTCCCTCGCCGCGGTGGAGACTCCCCCCGGCTCGGTGTCCGGTGCGACGGCCCGCCCGGACGGGTCGGTGGAGTACCAGTGGTCCTCGGCGGCCGAACCGGCGACCGTGCGGTCCACCGCGGGGGGCGTCGTACTGGACCCGCCCGGTTTCCGGCCGCCGGGCTCGGTGCCGGTGGAGGACGTGTGGGTGGAGGGTCCGGGTGGCCGGATCCACGCGCTCGCGCAGCGGCCGACGGGCCGCGGGGACGGCCCCTTCCCGACGATCTTCGAGATCCACGGCGGCCCCACCCACCACGACAGCGACTCCTTCCTGGCGACCCCGGCGGCCTGGCTCGACCACGGCTTCGCGGTGGTCCGGGTCAACTACCGCGGTTCGACGGGCTACGGGCGCGAGTGGACCGACGCCCTCAAGCACCGGGTCGGTCTGATCGAGCTGGAGGACATCGCGGCCGTCCGGGAGTGGGCCGTGGAGTCCGGTCTCGCGGATCCGGCGCGGCTGGTGCTGTCCGGCGGCTCGTGGGGCGGGTACCTGACGCTGCTGGGCCTGGGGACCCAGCCGGACGCCTGGGCCGTGGGGCTGGCGGCGGTGCCGGTCGCGGACTACGTGACGGCGTACCACGACGAGATGGAGGCGCTGAAGTCCCTGGACCGCACCCTCTTCGGCGGCACGCCGGAGGAGGTCCCGGACCGTTTCGAGGCGTCCTCCCCGCTGACGTACGTGGACTCGGTGAAGGCGCCCGTGCACATCGCGGCGGGTCTCAACGACCCGCGCTGCCCGATCCGGCAGATCGAGAACTACGTGGACCGCCTCGCGGCGCGCGGGGCGGTGCACGAGGTGTACCGGTACGACGCCGGGCACGGTTCGCTGGTCGTGGAGGAGCGGATCAAGCAGGTGCGGATGGATCTGGAGTTCGCGCTGAAGCACCTTCCGGCCTGACCCGGCAGCCGATGACCGGTGCACCCCCCGTACCGTGGTGGGGTGCACCGGTTTCTCCTGACCCCGCGCTGGTGGGGGATCAACGTCTTCGTCGCGCTCGGCGTCCCCTTCTGCCTGTTCATGGGGACCTGGCAGCTCGGCCGGTTCGAGGACCGCGTCGACACCCATCGGGAGGCGTCCTCCGCACGGCCCGCCGAGCGGGCGGCCGCGCCGCTGGACTCGCTGCTGCCGGTGGACACCGAGACCTCCGGCCGGCCGGCCTCGGTGTCGGGTGTGTACGGGCGGCAGTTGCTCGTCCCGGAACGGCAGCTCGACGGGAAGTCCGGCTTCTACGTCCTGACCCTGCTGAAGACCGACTCCGGCAAGGCCGTCCCCGTGGTCCGGGGCTGGCTCCCGGGCACCGCGGACCCGGCGAAGGCGCCGGCCGCGCCGGGCGGGCGGGTCGAGGTGACCGGGGCGCTCCAGGCGTCGGAGAACTCCGGGACCAAGGGCGTGTACTCCCAGGGCGGTCTGCCGGCCGGTCAGCTCGGGGTGATCGGTGCGGCGACGCTCGTCAACATGGTGCAGGAGCCGCTGTACGACGCCTGGCTGACGGTGCAGACCCCGTCGGACGGGATGGTCGCGGTGCCCGCGAAGGCGCCGACCAACACCGGGCTGGACCTCAAGGCCTTCCAGAACCTCGGTTACACCGGCGAGTGGTTCGTCTTCGCCGCGTTCGTGCTCTTCATGTGGTTCCGGCTCTACCGGCGCGAGGTGGAGACCCTGCGGGACACGGAGGCGGGCCTGCTGCCGGCGGAGCCGGTCGCCGCGGAACCGGCCCCCGCCGCTACCGCGTCGACGCCCCCAGCGCGATAGCGCCCGTCCGGTAGACCGTCCCGCCGCAGGCGTCGGGGATCGTCGTCTGCGTGGTCGGAGCCCCCGCCTCGGGGGTGTGGGACACGGCCACGCCCGCCGGGTCCGCGCCGGCGCCGCCGTTCACCGGGTCCGAGGCCGCCGCCCCGTCGGCGCCGGCGCCCTGGGTGCCGGCCGGCGGCTCGCCCGTACCGCCCGCCGGGGGCCTGCCCGTGGGTCCGGCGGATGCCGCCGGACAGGACTGGGCCGAGGGCACCCAGGCGAACCGCACCTCGTACGCGGCGTTCGGTTCGAGGACCACCGAGGCGGACTCGACGGCCGGATCGGGCAGCAGTTCGCTCGCCGGGTCCCCGGCGGTGTGGCTGAGCACGGTGACCCCGGAGCCCTGCGCGGGCGGGGCCGACCTCGCCACGGAGGCGGCGGTGACGGTGTCCGGGCCGGTGACCGTGCAGTCCCGGCCGGAGACGTTGGTGACCTTGAAACTGCCGTACACCTTGCCGTCGGCCCGGGGGGCGCGGGCGCTGCCCAGCACCCCCAGCTGGTCGGCGGAGCAGCCGGGCACCGCGCCGGCCGCGCCCACCGGGGGCCGCGGGGTGATGTCCGAACCGCTCGCGGCGCCGGCGGAGGCCGTGCCGGACGGGCCTGCCACGACGCTGTCGGACGGGGAGTCGCTCGGCCTCGGGGACGGTGTGCCGCCGGCGGTCTGGCCGGCCCCCGGATGGAAGGTGGGCTGGGCGGCGGACTTGCCCGAGCCGTTCTGGTGCGGGTCGGAGGTGCCCCCGTTGGCGCCGTCCTGCTGTTGCCCGTGTCCGGCCATGGTGGAGTGGTCCGTGGCGGAGCCCTGGGCTCCGGTCAGGTGCAGGGCGGTCGGGACGGCCGCCCCGGCGAGTACGGCCGCGGCGGCGGCGCAGACGAGGACCTGCCGTTTGCGGGCCCGGCGCGCGGGGACGGCGTACCGCAGTCGCTCCAGCGCTCCCTCGGACGGCTCCAGGTCTTGGACGGCTCCGCTCAGCAGGCTTCGCAGCACCTGTTCGTCGGCGCCTTCGGCGTCGTTCTTCCGGTCGTCCATCATGACTGCGCAGCCTCCATCGCCACCCGCAGCGCGGCAATGCCCCGCGATCCGTACGCCTTCACCGAGCCGAGCGATATGCCGAGCGTCTCGGCGACCTGAACCTCCGTCATGTCCGCGAAGTAGCGCAGCACGAGCACCTCGCGCTGGCGTCGTTGGAGCCCCCGCATGGACTTGATCAGGTCGTCCCGTTCCAGTTGGTCGTAGGCGCCCTCTTCCGCGCTGGCCATGTCCGGCATCGGCTTGGACAGCAGCTTCAGGCCGAGGATGCGGCGGCGCAGCGCGGAACGGGAGAGGTTGACGACGGTCTGGCGCAGGTAGGCCAGGGTCTTGTCGCGGTCCCGGACCCGGTTGCGGGCCGAGTGGACGCGGATGAAGGCCTCTTGGACCACGTCCTCGCAGGAGGCGGTGTCGTCGAGGAGCAGTGCGGCCAGGCCCAGGAGGGAGCGGTAGTGGGCCTGGTACGTCTCGGTGAGGTGGTCCACGGTGGTGCCGGCCACGACCACCTTCTCGGTGTCCGTGCCCGCGGCGTCCGGGTCCGCCGGGCCGATCCGCGCGGTGTCCGGCTCGACCGCGTTCGGGGCGCCCTTGTTCGCGGTGTCGGCGGCGGTGTCGCTCCCGGGGGCGCCGGCGCTATCCCGGGGTGAGGGCACGCGGCCGCCCCGGGTCGGTACGACGGACGGCGTGGGCGTCGCCGCGCCCACCGGCGGAACGGGCACGATCACAGGAAGGCCGCCGGGCACGTCCGATCGCCGGCGCGGGGGAATGATCCCGGTACGCACCGGTATGACGGTGAAGTCGAGCAATGCCTCTGCCACGCCAGTTGGACACGCGTCCCCCCGTCAGGGTTGTACGCGCGAGCCAGAGTTTCCGGCAATATCCCCATTGCGCTCATGCGTACCCGCTCTTCCCGGTTGCCCCATTTATCCAGGCGGCAGTCGGGCCATCACCTTGATCAAGGGATCGACACCGATCCTACAAAGCGAATTACGCAAATTCACCCGCAATCAGTTCCGAGATCTGCGTCGCATTCAGGGCCGCACCTTTGCGGAGATTGTCCGCACAAACGAAGAACTCCAGGGCCCGCGGGTCGTCGAGCGAGGCCCGCACCCGTCCCACCCAGGCCGGATCCGTGCCGGCCGCGTCCACGGGAGTGGGGAACTCCCCCGCGGCGGGCTCGTCCACCAGGACCACCCCGGGCGCCGCCTCCAGGATCTCCCGCGCGTGCGCGGCGTCCACCTCGCGCTCGAACCGGGCCCGCACCGACAGGGAGTGCCCGGTCACCACCGGGACCTGTACGCAGGTCACCGCGATCGGCAGGTCGGCGAGGTCGAGGATCCGCCGGGTCTCCGCCCGTACGGCCAGCTCGTGCGAGGACCAACCGTCCTCGCGCAGCTCACCGGACCAGGGCACCACGTTCAGGGCGAGCGGGGCCGCGAAGGGGCCGGTGTCCTCGCCCACGGCACGGCGCACGTCCCCGGGCTGTTCCCCCAGGGAGGTCCCCGCCACCAGCGACACCTGGCGGCGCAACGCCTCGGATCCGCCCCGGCCCGCGGCGCTCGCGGCCTGGTACGAGGAGACGACCAGGTCGGCCAGCCCGTACTCGGCGTGCAGCGCGCCCAGCGCGGCGATCATCGAGGCGGTCACGCAGTCCGGGCCCGCCACGATGCCGCGCGGCCGCATCCGTACGGCGTGGCCGTTCACCTCGGGCACCACCAGCGGCACCTCGGGGTCGTCCCGGAAGGCGGGCGACTGGTCCACGGCCACCGCGCCGCGCGTGGTGACGACGGGCGCCCAGCGCGCCGACACGTGGGCCGGGGTCAGGAAGATCACGACGTCGCCCGGGCCGAGGCCGTCGAAGGCGTCCTCGGTGAGGGCGAGCACCTCGATCTCCTCCCCGCGCACGGCCAGCACACGGCCGGCCGAGCGGTGGGAGGCGATCAGGCGGATGTCGCCCCAGACGTCGGCCCGCTGGGACAGGATCCCGAGCAGGACCGAACCGACCGCTCCGGTCGCCCCGACCACGGCGAGTGCCGGTGCCGGGGTCGACCGGATCGGCATCATCGTCCGGTGCCCCCGTAGATGACGGCCTCGTCGCTGTCGGAGTCGAGACCGAAGGCCGTGTGCACGGCGCGGACGGCCTCGTTGACGTCGTCCTGGCGAGTGACGACCGAGATGCGGATCTCCGAGGTGGAGATCAGCTCGATGTTCACGCCCGCGTCGGACAGGGCCTGGAAGAACGAGGCGGTGACGCCCGGGTTGGTCTTCATGCCCGCGCCGACCAGGGAGATCTTGCCGATCTGGTCGTCGTAGCGCAGGGACTCGAAGCCGATCGCGCCCTTCGCCTTCTCCAGGGCGTCGATGGCCTTGTGGCCCTCGGTCTTGGGGAGGGTGAAGGAGATGTCCGTCAGGCCCGTGGAGGCGGCGGACACGTTCTGCACGATCATGTCGATGTTGATCTCGGCGTCCGCGATGGCGCGGAAGATCGCCGCGGCCTCGCCCGGCTTGTCCGGAACGCCTACGACCGTGATCTTGGCTTCGGAGACGTCATGAGCGACTCCGGAGATGATGGCGTGCTCCACCGGCTCGTCCCCTTGCGGATTCTCGTTGCTGACCCAGGTGCCCGGCAGTCCGGAGAAGGACGACCGGACGTGGATCGGGATGTCGTAGCGGCGTGCGTACTCGACGCAGCGGTGCAGCAGCACCTTGGAACCGGAGGCCGCCAGCTCCAGCATGTCCTCGGAGGAGATCCAGTCGATCTTCCTGGCCTTCTTCACGACGCGGGGGTCCGCGGTGAAGACGCCGTCGACATCGGTGTAGATCTCGCAGACCTCGGCGTCGAGCGCCGCGGCGAGCGCCACGGCGGTCGTGTCCGAGCCGCCCCGTCCGAGGGTGGTGATGTCCTTGCTGTCCGCCGACACGCCCTGGAAACCGGCGACGATGGCGATGTTGCCCTCGTCCAGCGCGGTGCGGATACGACCCGGCGTGACATCGATGATGCGTGCTTTGTTGTGCACCGAGTCGGTGATGACACCTGCCTGGCTGCCCGTGAACGACTGGGCCTCGTGGCCCAGGTTTTTGATCGCCATGGCCAGCAGGGCCATGGAGATCCGCTCTCCGGCGGTCAGCAGCATGTCGAATTCGCGGCCGGCAGGCATCGGGGACACCTGCTCGGCGAGATCGATCAGCTCGTCCGTCGTGTCGCCCATCGCGGAAACCACGACGACCACCTGGTGGCCGTTCTTCTTGGCATCCACGATTCGCTTGGCGACACGCTTGATGCCTTCGGCATCCGCTACGGAGGAACCTCCGTACTTCTGCACGACAAGGCCCACGTGCGCTCCTCGCTCAGTCCGTCTCATTGCTGGTGCAGTCTAACGAGCGGCCGCGATCCGACCGCTTCGTACCACATCATGAGACTAAACGATCAAAGAATGGGTTCGCTCGCGCCGCGGGCCCGCTTGCCGCCCAGACCCAGCGGACCTGCGATTTCCTCGACCATCACCCGCCCCGCCTGCTCCGCGAGATCCTCCTCGGTCAGGTCCTCGTCGGTGTCCAGACCGTCGAGCTCCTCCAGCGGCTGGTCCAGCCGTACGTGGGCCACGAGCGACTGGAGCGCGCGCAGGGTCGCCGAGGCCGTCGAGCCCCAGTTGGAGAAGTACGAGAACTGCCACCACCACAGCGCCTCGGTCGTCCGGCCCGCCCGGTAGTGCGCCAACCCGTGCCGCAGGTCGGCGACCACGTCCGCCAGGTCGTCGGAGATCCGGTGCGCGACCGGGGCCTTGCGCGGCTCGTACGGGTCGAAGACCTCGGAGTACACGTCGACCGGGTCCAGCATGTACGCGAACCGCTCGCGCAGCTCGTCCACGTCCGGCTCCGGCCCGAGGTCCGGCTCGTAACGCTCGTCGGGCAGGACGTCCTGGTACGCGCCCAGCCTGCCGCCCGCCAGCAGCAGCTGCGAAACCTCCAGGAGGAGGAAGGGCACGGCGCTGTCCGGGTCCTCGCCCTTGGCCACCTCGGTGACCGCGACGATGAAGGACTCGATCTGGTCCGCGATCTGGACCGCGAAGTCGTCCGGATCCTGGCCCAGGGCGTGCAGCGTTGCGTCAGACATCGAGAAGTCGCCTTCCTTCAAAGGCCCGCCCCAGCGTGACCTCGTCCGCGTACTCCAGATCTCCCCCGACGGGGAGCCCGCTGGCCAGGCGGGTGACCTTCAGGCCCATGGGCTTGATCATGCGGGCGAGGTAGGTGGCGGTCGCCTCGCCCTCCAGGTTCGGGTCCGTGGCCAGGATCAGCTCGGTCACCGTGCCGTCCGCCAGGCGCGTCAGCAGCTCACGGATCCGCAGGTCGTCCGGACCGACGCCCTCGATCGGGCTGATCGCCCCGCCGAGTACGTGGTACTTGCCCCGGAACTCGCGGGTCCGCTCGACCGCGACGACGTCCTTGGGCTCCTCCACGACACAGATGACCGTCGTGTCGCGGCGGGGGTCACGGCAGATCCCGCACCGCTCCTCCTGCGCCACGTTCCCGCACACCGCACAGAAGCGGACCTTGTCCTTCACTTCGAGCAGCGCGTGCGCGAGGCGACGGACGTCGGTGGGTTCCGCCTGCAGGATGTGGAAGGCGATCCGCTGCGCGCTCTTGGGCCCGACGCCGGGCAGCCTGCCCAGTTCGTCGATCAGGTCCTGGACCACGCCTTCGTACAACGGACTGCCTTCTTTCGCTGTGGGGTTTCACGGTCCGGCCGCGAGGGCCGGAAAGGGTCTAGAACGGCAGGCCCGGAATGCCGCTGCCGCCGCCCAGACCCGCGGTCAGGGGGCCCAGTTTCTCCTGCTGGAGCGCCTGGGCGTTCTCGTTGGCCGCCTGGACCGCCGCGACCACCAGGTCGGCGAGGGTCTCGGTGTCCGAGGGGTCCACGGCCTTCGGGTCGATCACGAGCGCGCGCAGCTCACCGGAACCGTTGACGGTGGCCTTCACCAGGCCACCGCCCGCCTGTCCCTCGACCTCGGCCTCGGCCAACGCCTCCTGGGCCGCGGCGAGGTCCTGCTGCATCTTCTGGGCCTGCTGGAGCAGCTGCTGCATGTCGGGCTGGCCACCACCGGAAATCACAGGGCACTCACTCCACACCTTGGGAACGCTTGGTCAATCCGAGCCTACGTGCTCCCCGCGCGGCGCGCCCTACGCCGTGAGGACCAACTCTTTCGAGTGAGAGACGGGGGGCGCGCGTACCTGATGGAGACCTCCTTGCGAGCGGAAAACCCGGGATTCGTCGTCCATCGCGTGTCATTCGAAGGTAGGAAGAGCATGCGCACCATTGCGCACACGCGCACCACGACACGTCAGCGCAGGCAGAGGGAGTGCCCGGTGAGTCAGCCGGAGATGCAGCCCGAGGGGCCACCCCGGGATCCCGCAGAGGACGGCGACCTGACCGGGCGACCGTTCCCTCTCGGGGACTGGGGCGAGCCCGCCGAGCGGCTCGACGAGCTCTACCGACGGGTCGAGGCGGATGCGCTGCGCACCGCCGAGTGGTATCTGGCCGACCGGGCGTGGAAGCGGCGGGGTGCCCGTGCCCTGCGGGCCGGCGCCGCGGCGGGAGCCGTGACGGGTGCCGCCATGCCACTGCTGGAGCTGACGGGCTCGGCGCCGGGCGCGTCCTCGTACGGGTACCTGTGCCTGCTGCTGGCCGCCGCCTGCCTGGCCTGCGACCGGTTCTTCGGTCTGACCTCGGGGTGGATGCGGGACGTCGCCACGGCCCAGGCCGTGCAGCGGCGACTCCAGGCGCTGCAGTTCGACTGGGCCTCGGAGAACGTGCGGGAGGTGCTGGGCCCCACGGAGGGCACGGCGAGCGAGGCGGCGGAGCGGTGCCTGACGGTGCTGCGGCGCTTCTCGGAGGACGTCACGGATCTGGTCCGCTCGGAGACGGCGGACTGGATGGTGGAGTTCCGGGCCGGACCGGCGCCGCTGGTGATGCAATCCCTGACCACGTCCCCGGCCCGTACCGACCCGGGCGTCCCGGCCGCTCGGTTCCCGCTCCCGCCGGGCACCCGCCCGAACATGCCCCGCCAGCGGCCGCCGGAGCAGCCCCGCTGAGAACGGGGGCCCGCCCCGGCGGACGGGTCGGGTCGGGTCGGGACAACCACAGGCCACTGGCCACTGGCCGCCCGGTCGCGCCGGTCGCCGGTCACGGGTCACTGACCGCCGGTCGCCGGTCAGCTGAAGATGATCATCGAGCCCTGGCCCAGGCTGCGCGTCGCCGCCGCGTGCAACCCCAGCCACACGTGTCGCTCCCGCGCGAACGGACTGTCGTCGTACGGGATCGGCCCGGCGGGCTCCTCCAGGGACGTCGGCCGCCCCGGCGGAGCGGGCGCCGCCGGCGGGTTCCCCGGGTCTATCCCGATCGCGGGAGCGACCAGGGCCAGCTCCCGCAGCAGCCCCTGGGCGGATCCCAGCGGGCCGCCCCCGGCCAGCAGCTCCTCGTTGGCCAGCGGAGCCGCGAAGTCCACCGGCACGTACGCACCCGCGTGGTCGTAGTGCCACACCAGGTGCGACTGCTGCGCCGTCGACTCGAACATCTCCAGGAGTTGCTCGTAGTCCCCGCCCAGCTCGTCCACCGGGGTCACCGGCAGTCCGCAGATCTGGAGCAGGTACGCCCTCCGCAGGAAGTGCAGGGCGTCGTAGTCGAAACCGGCCACCGGCGCGACGTCGCCGGAGAGCCCCGGCATGTACGCGAACACGGGCACGGACGGAAGTCCCGCCGCACCCAACGCCTTGTCGTACGAGGCGATCTCTTCCGCGAAGGGGTTGTCGGGGCTGTGGCACAGCACGTCGACAAGGGGAACCAGCCACAGGTCACAGGCCACTCGGGCTCCGATCAGTCGTTGCCGCCGATTCCGCCAGCGTAGTGCGCCGGACACGCTCAGCGAAGGGGTCCGCAGAACCTGCGGCCTCCGCCGACCCTGCGCCGGGCCCGGGCGCCGGGCCCGGCGCGCCCGGCGCGGCCACGGTCCGGCGGGGGCGGCTACAGTCCGGCCGCCCAGTCCAGGCCGTGTTGGTTGTACGCGTGCACGAGTCGGCGCACCTCCGTCGCGTCCGCCCGCGTGACCGCCTCCACCAGTTCGCGGTGGCCGTCCCACAGGGCGCTGCGCATGTCCGGCGCGCCTTGGAGGTGGGGGACGGAGAAGACCCAGCACTGCACGCGTATCCGGTGCAGGAACTCGGATATGTAGGTGTTGCCGACCAGCCCGCTCAACTCCCGCCAGAAGCGCAGGTCGTAGCCGATCAGCACTTCGAGCGAACCGCTCTGCGCGGCCCGTCGCGCCTCTTCGCCCCGGCGTCGCACGGAGACGAGCATCTCGCCCGCCCCGGGTCCGGTGCCGCGTTCGACGAGCCGGCGGAATATCCCGTCCACGATCAGCATCCGGGCCTCGATCATGCCCCGGAAGTCGTCGACGGAGTAGGTCCGGACCCGGAACCCCCGGTGTTGCACGGACTCCAACAGCCCCTGCGCCGAGAGGTCGACGAGCGCCTCGCGCACCGGGGTCGCGGAGACCTCGTACTGCTCGGCGATCTGCTTGACCGTGAACTCGGTCCCCGGGGGCAGGCGTCCCGCCAGCACCTCGTCACGCAGCGCGTCCGCGATCTGCCGGCGAAGTGTGTTGCGGGTGACAGCTCCGCTGCCTGGCATAGGGGTCCGTCTCCTCCGTAGAACTTCGGACACCTTAGGCCAGGCAGCGCGGCCGAAACCGAACGGTTTGTGGCCGGTATACGGATATGACGCCCGATATCCGGACGACCTCCGTCCGCATCCCTACGCGTCGACCGCGTGCCGGTCGGCCACCTCGAGCGCCGCGTCCAGCAGGGCCAGACCCTCCTTGGCCTCGGTTTCCGTGATCGTGCACGGAGGCACGACATGTGTCCGGTTCATGTTGACAAAAGGCCACAGACCGGACGCCTTGCAGGCGGCCGCGAACTCGGCCATCGGCGCGTTGTCCGCACCGGCCGCGTTGTACGGAACCAGCGGCTCCCGCGTCGACTTGTCCCGTACGAGCTCCAGCGCCCAGAACGCGCCCAGCCCCCGGACCTCCCCGACCGAGGGGTGCCGCTCGGCCATCTCGGCGAGCGCCGGTCCGATCACCCGCTCCCCGATCCGGGCGGCGTTCCCGACGACGTCCTCCTCCTCCATCGCGTTGATCGTCGCGACGGCGGCGGCGCAGGCCAGGGGGTGGCCGGAGTACGTCAGACCGCCCGGGTAGGGGCGTGTGGCGAAAGTCTCGGCGATGGCGGCCGAGATGGCCACGCCACCGAGCGGCACGTAGCCGCTGTTCACGCCCTTGGCGAAGGTGATCAGGTCGGGGGTGACGTCCCAGTGGTCGGCGGCGAACCACTTGCCGGTCCTGCCGAAGCCCGACATGACCTCGTCGAGGATGAAGACGATGCCGTTGCGGTCGCAGAGCTCGCGGACGCCGGCCAGGTACCCCGGCGGCGGGGTCATGATCCCGGCGGTGCCGGGGACGCTCTCCAGGATGATCGCGGCGATGGTCGCCGGGCCCTCGAAGGCGATGGTGTCGGCGAGGTGGGTCAGGGCGCGGGCGCACTCCTCGGCCTCGGTGGTGGCGTGGAAGGGCGAGCGGTAGAGGAACGGACCCCAGAAGTGCACGACGCCGGCCGCGGCGGTGTCCGAGGGCCAGCGGCGCGGGTCGCCGGTGAGGTTGATCGCGGCGGCCGTGGCCCCGTGGTAGGAGCGGTAGGTGGACAGCACCTTCTGACGGCCGGTGTGCAGCCGGGCCATGCGTACGGCGTTCTCCACGGCCTCGGCGCCGCCGTTGGTGAAGAAGATCTTGTCGAGGTCGCCGGGGGTCCGCTCGGCGATGAGGCGTGCGGCCTCGGAGCGGACGTCGACGGCGAAGCCGGGCGCGAGGGTGCAGAGCCGGGCGGCCTGCTCCTGGATCGCGGCGACGACCTTGGGGTGCTGGTGGCCGATGTTGGTGTTCACCAGTTGGGAGGAGAAGTCGAGGAAGCGGTTGCCGTCGTAGTCCCAGAAGTACGACCCCTCGGCCCCGGCAATGGCGAGCGGGTCGATCAGGGCCTGGGCGGACCAGGAGTGGAAGACGTGGGCGCGGTCGGCGGCCTTGACGGAGGCGCCGGTGACATGAGGGGTCATGCGGTCACGCTAGAAGTGCGCAGGTGGGGAGGGATATCGGCGGACTGTATGGGGGTGGGGGTCGCCCCTCGGCAGTCTGTCTGCACCGGACCGGGACCCGTTGACAGCATGCTGTCGTCATGACAGGATTCTGTCGTGTTGTGGGGGTGACGGTCGAAGAGCGACCGCCCGCCCTCGGGTAACGGACCATCCGCCCTCGGGTGACGGACCGCCCGCCCTCGCACCGCAGGACATCGAGCACCTCGTACAGGCACGCACACCCACACACGGAGGCGAGCACCATGAGCGAGACCCCGCGCAAGCCCGTCCACCTCGCGGTCTACGACACGTACGCGGACTGGGAGACCGGCCACACCACCGCGCACCTCACCCAGCGCGGCCACGAGGTCCGCACGGTCGGCGCCACAGCCGACACTCCGGTCACCACCATGGGCGGCCTCCGCGTCCTGCCCGATCAGGCCCTCGCCGACCTGCGCCCCGAGGACTCCTCCCTGCTCATCCTCACGGGGGCGGCGCTCTGGGACACCGGGGACGAGCTGGCGCCGTTCGCGGCGAAGGCCCGCGAGTTCCTGGCGGCCGGGGTCCCGGTCGCGGCGATCTGCGGAGCCACCGCGGGCCTCGCCCGGGCCGGCCTGCTGGACGGCCGCCCGCACACCAGCGGAGCCGCCGAGTACCTGGGGGCGCAGCCCGGGTACGGGGGCGGCGCGAACTACGTCGAGGCCGACGCGGTCACGGACGGCGACCTGATCACGGCGGGCCCGACCGAGCCGGTGGCCTTCGCCCGCGAGGTGTTCGCCCGGCTGGACGTGTACAAGCCCGATGTACTGGACGCCTGGTACCGGCTCTTCCACGACTCGGACGCGAGCGCGTTCCCGGTTCTGATGGCGGCGGCGGAAGCCGGCGATGCCTGAGTCGATGCCCGGGCGGGAGTCGGTGCCCGAGTCGGTGCCCGGGCGGGAGTCGGTGCCCGGGCAGGAGGAGGCGGCAGTGGGCGGGGCCGGGGCGGCGGCCGAGGGGCTTTCCGGGCGCGCCCGGCAGGACCTGCTGAGCCGTACGGCGCTCGGGGTGTTCCGGCTGAACGGCCAGTTCCTCGCCGTCTCGGAGGAACTGGCCCGCCCGGCCGGCTTGACCGCGGCCCGCTGGCAGGTCCTGGGCGCGGTGCTCCGGGAGCCACTGCCCGTCGCGGGCATCGCCCGGACCATGGGCATCACCCGCCAGAGCGTCCAGCGCGTCGCGGACCTGTTGGCGGCGGGCGGCCTCGCGGAATACGTCCCCAACCCGGCCCACCGGCGGGCGAAGTTGCTGCGTCCGACGGAGGCCGGTCGGGCCGCCATCGCGCGCATCGCCCCGGGCCACGCCACCCTGGCCGCCCGACTCGCCGCCGAACTGGGCGAGTCCGCCTTCGCGGAGACGGCCCGCGTCCTCGAACGCCTGGCGGCAGCCCTGGACACCCTCGGCGATCCCGCGGACGGGGAGGCCGGGTTCGGGGAATCCGGGACCGGGGACGCCGGGATCGGGGACGCCGCGGACGGGGATGTCTCGGTCCGGGATGTCTCGGTCCGGGATGTCTCTGTTGGGGATGTCACGCCGGGGGGCGCCGCGCCGGGGGATGCCGCGCCGAGAGGTGCCGCGCCGGGGGGCGCCGCCGGCCCGTCCTGACCGTGCCCGGCGGTGGGGCCGCGCCCCGCGGCCCCACAAACGGAATCCCGGGACCGGGAACCGCGGAACGCCGCAACCACGGCCCGCCCGGACACCGTCCCTCCCCACGCGGAGCACACCGCGCCACGCTCGGCCCGTCCGGCCACCCCCCGTGGGAGGGACCACCCGGCATGGAACCACTCGACCCCGCCGACCCCCACCGCATCGGCCCCTACCGTCTGCTCTCCCGGCTCGGCGCCGGTGGCACGGGTCAGGTCTACCTCGCCCGTTCCGACCGCGGTCGCACCGTCGCGGTCAAGCTCGTCCATCCCGACCTCGCCCTCCGCGAGGAGTTCCGCGTCAGGTTCCGGCAGGAGGTCGCCGCCGCCCGCCGTGTCGGCGGCGACTGGACCGCTCCCGTCCTCGACGCCGACACGGAGGCCCGGGTGCCCTGGTTCGCCACCGGCCACGTCGCCGGCCCCAGCCTGCGCCGGGCCGTGGCCCGGGACTTCGGGCCGCTGCCGGCTCGTACCGTACGGATCCTCGCGACCGGCCTCGCGTACGCCCTCCGGGACATCCACCGCGCCGGGCTGATCCACCGCGACCTGAACCCCTCCAACGTGCTGCTCACGCTGGACGGCCCCCGCGTCATCGGCTTCGGCATCGGCATCGCCCGGGCGCCGCACGATCCGGATGCCCCGGACGGCCCGGACACCTCCGATCAAGGTCTCACCCGGCCGGGGGTCCTCGTCGGCTCCCCCGGCTTCATGGCTCCCGAACAGGTGCGTGGCGAGCCGGTCACGCCGGCCTGTGACGTGTTCCGCCTGGGCGCGGTCCTGGCGTACGCGGCCACCGGCCGACTGCCCTTCGGGGACACGGAACAGCACGGCGGCGCGGCCGGGTTACTCCTGCGCGTCGCCGAAGCGGAAGCCGACCTGGCCGGCGTGACCGCCGATCTGCTCGACCTCGTACGGGCCTGCCTGCTCAAGGATCCGGCCGCGCGGCCGACGTCCGCGGAGGCGTCGGCCCGGATAGGCGCCGGGGACACCGTGGCCGACGGGCGGGCCCTGGAGCCGTGGCTGCCGACGCCCTTGGTGGCACTGCTCGGCCGGCACGCGGTGGCGCTCCTCGACCGCGAGGACGCCGGCCCGGACCGACCGCCACCCCCGAGGCCCGCACACCCGCCGGCGTACGGGGCGGGCGAGGGGGCGGTCCATACGGCCGGCGAGGGGGCGCGCGACGGGGCAGGCGAGCGGGCGCACGATGGGGCGGCGGACTTCGGGGCGGCGACCGGGCCGGTGCTCCCGCCGACGCTGGGGGCGGTGTACGGAGCGGCGTACGGGCCCGTACCCGGGCAGCCCCCGGCGCCGCCGCCCAGGCCGCACCGCGCGCCCGGGGCCCGACCGCGCCGCGCCTCGACGGCCTTCCTGGCGGCGGTGGCGGCGGTCGTCGCCGTCGCGTCGGGGGCCACGGTTCACACGGTGATGAGCGCGGATCCCGGGGCTGTTTCGCCCGTCGCCCGACCGGTGGCGAGCGGTGCCGGCGCCGCGCCGTCCGCGGCCGCCGCCCCGAGGACCGAGACCCCGAGGACCGGGACCGCGGATACCGGCGCCGGCGCGGGCACCGGGACTGCGGGCACCGGCAGTGCCGCGGCCGGACCCGCGACGGCGGTGCTGCCCGATTCCTACGCCGGCGCCTGGCGGGCGAGGTCCGGGACCGCAACCTGGCACCTCACCCTGACCCCCGGCGCGGTCGGCGACCCCGTCATGAACCTCCGGGTCGAGGACCCGGGCTACTCCTGCACTTGGCGGGCCACCCTCCTCGGCGGTGGCGACGCGGTGGAACTGGCCGCCTCGACCGTCACCTCCGGAGCCCCTGCGACCTGCGCCCCCGGCGGGGTCAGTCGGCTCCGGTTGCTGCCCGACGGAAGCCTTCGGCGTGAGTTGACGGGGTCCGCGATTCCCCCTCTCAGGTATGAGAGGGGGTAGGCGCGGGCGTTTGTGTCGAAGTCAATACTGACTTCAGCTCGTTGGGGTGAATCGTTGCGAAGTCCCTGATGGGTGTGGGTGGGTGGCTGTATCCGTGGTGTGTGAAATATGCGGATGGGGGCGGGGCTGCAGGCGGCCGAGCTGTTCGAGCAGCAGATCAAGCCGTCGGAAGTCGCGCGGCGGCTGCGGGTGAGTGTGAAATCGGCTTATCAGTGGCACCAGGTGTGGCGGGACGGCGGTGTTCAGGCTCTGGCTTCCCGAGGTCCGAGCGGGTCGCGGTGTCGCCTGTCCCCGCGGTGCCTGGAGAAGCTGGCCGCATATCTGGAGCAGGGGCCGGCCGCTCACGGCTGGGTGGAGGACCAGGTGTGGACGGCATCGAGGGTGGCCATGCTGATCGGCCGGAAGTTCCACGTCTCCTACAGCGTCTCCGGTGCGACCCGGTTGATGCACCGGATCGGCTTCACCCCGCAGGTCCCCGCCCGGCGGGTCGCCGAGCGTGACGAGCAGGCCGTGACCGCGTGGAAGGAGGCGACCTGGGCGGAGGTAAAAGGGCGAGGGCGGCCTGCGGGGGCTACGTCTGCTTCGAAGACGAGGCCGGGTTCACCCGCAGGCCGCCGCGGGGACGGACCTGGGGCCGGCGCGGGGTGACTCCGGTCGTCACCATCAGCGGCCGGCGTTCGGGACGGCTTTCGGTGGCCGGGCTGATCGCGATGCGGCCCGGTTCCCGGACGCGGTTGTGCCACCGGCTTCGATCTCACCCTGCGGGCAAGGGCACACGTCGCAGCATGGGCGAGCGGGACTTCACCGCGCTCCTCGACGGCGTCCACCAGCTCGTCAAAGCGCCGATCGTGCTGGTCTGGGACCGCCTGAACACCCACGTCTCCCGCAGAATGCGGGAATTCGTGGCGGAGCGGGAGTGGCTGACCGTGTTCCTGCTGCCCGCCTACTCACCCGACCTCAACCCCGTCGAGTGGGTGTGGGCCCACGTCAAACGCAGCCTCGCCAACCTCGCTGTCATGGCCCTCGACCGGCTCGAAACCCTCGTCCGCAACCGCCTCAAACGCCTTCAATACCGGCCCCACACCCTCGACGGCTTCATAGCCGGCACCGGACTCACCCTCGATGCGCCAACCTCACCCTGAAAAGCCGAAGTCAGTAACCCTCACCCTGAAAAGCCGAAGTCAGTAACCTTGCAGGCAGTGCTTGTTACGCGCGTCAACGTCATCGCAAACTGCCGCACATGGAGCCGTTGAGCGTGGTGGCACGACTGTGGGAGCGGATCGAGGCACGCGACTGGGACGGCGTCGCCGAGTTGATCGCCGAGGACGCGGTCATCGAGTGGCCGGTCAGCGGCGAGCGCATCGTGGGTCGGGCCAACTTCATCGCCGTCCTGAGCGACGACGCCGACACCGACGAGGCCTCCGTGGAGGTCCTGCGCATCCTCGCCGACGGGGACCTCGTCGTCAGCGAGGTGGAGATACCCCAGGACCATGTCGTCTACCGGGCCGTGTCCCTGTGGACCGTCCGGGACGGTGAGGTCGTGGGCGCCAGGGAGTACTGGACCAGCCCCGGACAGGATCCCGCACCACGTTGGCGGGCGGGCTACGTGGAACCCCTGGTGGCGGACTGAACCGCGAGGTCGTGACCGCCCCGCGTCCCCGGCCGGCTCCCCCGACCGTGTCCGCCCTGCGCCCCCGACCGCGCCGCCCGCCCGCCTCGCTGCTGTCCCCTCGCCCGTCTCGCCGCCCGTCTCCTCCCGGCTTACCGGTCAGGCCTGTTCGGACGCCCCGGGCTGCTGCCCGGTCCGACCGAGCAGGCCGTCCAACTCCTCGCCGATCGCGGCCCGCAGCGCGTCGTGGCGGGGCGCCAGGGCGTGGCGGTCGCCGCGCCAGAACTCCTCGTCCTCGTAGAGCCACACAGGCAGTCGGACGATGTCTGCGGCTTCCCAGTCGTAGCGGGGCCAGATGTGGGCGTGGAGGTACGGGTCGGTGTTGCCCAGGATCTCGATGTTGACGCGGCGGAAGGCCGGATCGAGGCGCGCGCAGGCGCGTTCGACGGCCTCGGCGAGCCGCTCCAGGTCGGTGAGGTAGGCGATCCGGCGTGCCGGGGGCAGGTCCGAGAGCCGGGTCACGGCCGGGTCGTCGGTCAGCAGAACCGCGTATCCGGGCAGGAACTGCCGGTCCCCGACGACCGCGAAGCCGGAGTCGAGGCGGCGGAGCACGGTGGGGTTCTCACCCCGGTGCGCGCTGCCGATGCGGTCCTTGCGCCAGTCGTCGTTGATCATCCCCGGACCCTAACGAACGAGCCCGGTGGGCGGTTTGTCGGGAGTGTGTGTCATCGGATCGGAGGGCGGGCGGGGTCTGATCCGTGGTCTGATCCGTGGCTCGGAGGTAGCCCCCGTCATACCTGAGAGCCACTCACCAAAGGGGCTCCGCAGCGTGACGCCGACCACGGGGCCCGATTCCTAACTTCGGAACCAGAAGAACGCACCCCTCTCTGGACCTCCGGACCGAAGGAACCCACGCCATGAGCATCGGCAGCAGTACGAGCCGCACCCTGCTGGCCGGCCTGATCGTCGCGGCCGTGGTGTTCCCGCTGTCGGCGGCCGCCACGCCCGCCGTGCCCGCCCCGAATCCGGTGGCCTTCTCCGACGGCACCGCGGCCGGGATCCGCTACACCGCCAACCAGGGCAATCTCGCGGAGGCGGCCCGGATGGCACAGGACGCGGGCCGCGGCGGCCGGGCGGCGAAGCTCCGGGCCATGGCGGCGCCTTCGGGCGGGGCCCGGTTCCTGAGCTTCGACGGGCGGGGGAAGGGGCGCGTCGTCGAGGTGTTCGGCGATGTGGAGACCGCGGACCGGGTGGCCGTGCTGGTACCCGGTTCCGACACCACCCTGGACACCTATCAGAGGTTCCGTGCCGGGGCCGTCGCCCTTCAGCAGCGCCTCCAGGCCGAGCATCCTCGCTCCGCCGTGGTCGCCTGGCTCGGGTACGACACCCCCGGCACGGTCAGCACCACGGTCCTGACCACCGGTCGCGCCGACGAGGGCGCCACCGAACTGGGCCGCTTTCTGAATGAGTTGCGGGGCTTCACCCGGCCCGCCGCCCGGATATCGCTCCTGTGCCACTCCTACGGCTCCGTGGTCTGCGCCCGCACCACGACCGGCCCCGAGGTCACCGACACCGTTCTGTACGGCAGCCCGGGGACGGGGGCGGGGTCGGTCTCCGATCTGCCGACCACCGCGCGCGTCTGGGTCGGGCGCGGCAGCGACGACTGGGTGGCCCATGTGCCCCATGTGCGGCTCGGCTCCATGGGATTCGGCACCGACCCGGTGGATCCCGCCTTCGGCGCCCTGGCCTTCGAGGCGGGTGACGCCGGGCACAGCGACTACCTGCGGCCCGGTACCGAGTCCCTCGACGGCCTGGCCCGCATCGTCGTGGGCTCCGCGGACACCACCCCTGTCGTCACCGCTGCCGCCGCTTCCGATGTCCTCGTGCGGCCGAACTCCTCGGAGGTCTCCCATGCGTAAGCGTCCCGACCGCTGGTCCGATCTCGCGGACCGCCTCCACGCCGCCACCCCGGCCTCCCGGGATCGCTCCATTGACGCCCTGCGCGCCCTCGCCATCCTCGGTGTGGTGCTGGGCCACTGGCTGGTCACCGCTATGACCACGGCCAACGACGGTCTGAGCACGACAAGCCCGCTGGCCCACATGAGCGTGCTGGCCCCGGTCTCCTGGGTGTTCCAGACCCTGGCCGTCTTCTTCCTGGTCGGCGGTCATGTCGCGGCCCAGGGGTACGCGTCGGCGCGGTCGCGCGGAGTCTCGTACGGGGCGTGGATCGGTCAGCGGCTGCGCCGGTTGTTCCGGCCGGTGGCGGCGGTCGTCACCCTGTGGGCGATCACGGCGGGTGGGATGCTGCTCGGTGGAGTGGACTTCGACACCGTCAGGTCGCTGGTGAAGCTGGTCCTGTCGCCGCTCTGGTTCCTGCTGGTGTTCGCCGCGCTCACCGCCGCGACCCCGCTCGTCGCCCGACTGGGCCCGTTGTGGCCGGCGGCGGTGGTGGCGGGTGTGGATGTCTGGCGGTTCGGCTTCGCGGGTCCCGAGTGGATCGGCTGGGTCAATGTCGCCGCCGGCTGGCTCGTCCCGTACACGCTGGGGGCCGCCTGGTCCCGGGGGGCCTTTGCCCGACGGACCCCGGCCCTCCTCCTGCTGGTGGGCGGCGCGCTCGCCACCACCGCACTGATCCTCTGGGGCGGGTACCCGGCGTCCATGGTGGGCGTCCCCGGCGCCGAGATCTCGAACCTCAACCCTCCGACCATCGCGGCCGTCGCCTTCGGTGTGGCCCAGTGCGGGTTGGCCCTCCTGGTCCGCGACCGGCTCGCCCGAGCCATGCGGCGACCCCGGGCCTGGGCGAAGGTGGCGCTGGTGAACCTGTCCGCGATGACCGTCTTCCTCTGGCACCAGACCGCGATGATGGCCGTCACCGCTCTCGGCCTCCTGATCGCCGTCGATGTGCCGGGTCTGCACACCGTTCCCGACTCCCCCGTCTGGATAGCGGCTCGTCTGCTGTGGCTGCCGGTGTTCGCGGCCGCCCTGATGGTGTGCTGGGCCGCGTTCCGGACGTACGAACAGGGAAAGCCCGCTCGTGGTGGTCGCGTCGTCCACGTCGGCTCCGCCTCCCGGGATCGGCAGCCGGCATCCGAGAGGGAGACCGCCCATGCCTAGGGTGGACGACGTGGAAGAGCAGAGAGAACACCCGGACCCGCCCTCGGTGCGAACCCGCGCTTTCTTGACGGGACTTGCGCGGGACCTCCTGACTCTGCGGCGGGACCCGCTGCCCCGGATGTCACGCCCCCGTTGGCTGGCCCGGCTGCCGCACGCGGTGTTGGTCTACGCCGCGGTGTTCTTCGGCTTCCTCCACGGCAGTCAGCTCTTCAACCACTACGGTCTGGCGGGCAGTACCCCGGTGGCGCTGTCGGTCATGAGCGGCGCGGCCATCGCCATCGCGATGTCCCGGCCCATCGCCGCCTGGTGGCTCGGCCTGATCGCCGCGGGCATGTCCGCCTGGGAGATCCACGATCACGTGGGGCAGGGCCAGATGTGGCCCTGGATGCCCGGTGGCCTCTTCACCTTCGCCCCGGTGATCCTCCTGGTCGCCTTGCGCGTACCGGCCCGTGTGACCATCGCGGCCATCGCGATCCCGATCGTCTGCACCGGACTGGCCGAGGCCCTCTGCCGGCCGGACGGCAGCCAGACCAGCACCCTCGCGGCCCTGGTCGTCTTCGCTTTCACCGGTCTCCTCGGGTACGCGCTGCGCGCCTCGCGGCTGGCCCGCGGCAAGCTCGTGGAGCAGGAGACCCTGACCGAGGCGGAGCGGGCGCAGCGGACGCTGCTGGAGGAGCGCAGCCGCATCGCCCGGGAACTGCACGACGTCGTCGCCCACCACATGTCGGTGATCTCCATCCAGGCTCAGGTGGCCCCGCACCTCGTCGAGAACCCGTCCGAGGAGCTCAAGGAGAACCTCGCCGGTATCCGGGAGAACGCCCTGGAGGCCCTGACGGAGCTGCGCCGGGTGTTGGGCGTGCTGCGTTCGGAGAGTCCCGACGATTCGGCGGACTCCCATCACCCTCAACCGACGTTGGCCGAGTTGGGCAGCCTCGTGGACAACGTCCGGGGGGCCGGTCTGGAGGTCACGACCGCGGTCGCGGGCATCCGTCGGACGCTGACCCCGGGAGTCGAGCTCACCGCGTACCGGATCGTGCAGGAGGCGTTGAGCAACTGCCTTCGCCACGCGCCGGGTTCACGGGTCGAGGTCGGCATAGCGTACGGACCACGCGAACTTCACCTGTGTGTCGCCAACAGCGCGCCGACCAGGCCCGTCCCGCCGTCCCCGGGGGCCGGGCACGGGCTGCTCGGCATGCGGGAGCGGGCGGGCATGCTGGGCGGGGAACTGGCCGCCGGGCCGAGTCCCGACGGCGGGTACGAGGTGAGCGCCGTCCTCCCCATGGATCCGCCCGGAAGCCTCGCTGCCGGGTCGCACGAGACGAAGAAGGCCTGATGACCGTCCTGAACAACCCGGTCGGACCGATCAAGGTGATGATCGCCGACGACCAGATGATGGTCCGCCAAGGCTTCACGGTGCTCCTCAACGCCCAGCCCGACATAGAGGTCGTGGGGCAGGCGGTGGACGGGGCGGAGGCGGTGGCGAAGGTCTCCGAGCTGGGCCCGGACGTGGTGCTCATGGACATCCGGATGCCCGGCATGGGTGGCATCGAGGCCACCTCGATCATCACCGGTGATCCGGCCGCCACGGTGAAGGTGCTGGTGCTGACCACCTTCGACCTCGACGAGTACGTGTACGAGGCGCTGCGCGCCGGGGCCTCCGGATTCCTCCTCAAGGACGCGTCCGCCGATCAGCTCGCGGAGGCCGTGCGGGTCGTGGCGGCAGGCGAGGCCCTGCTGTCGCCGAACATCACGAAGCGGCTGATCACGGAGTTCTCGCGGATGGGCGCACCGCGGGGCCCCTCGCGGGCGCGGATCGACGAGCTGACGGAGCGGGAGACGGAGGTCCTGTCGTTGATCGCGCAGGGCCTGTCCAACGCGGAGATCGCGGGGCACCTGGTGCTGGCCGAGCAGACGGTGAAGACGCACGTGAGCCGGATCCTGGTGAAGCTGGGCCTGCGGGACCGGACCCAGGCGGCGGTGTTCGCGTACGAGACGGGCCTGATCCGCCCGACGGGCTACTGACATGTCGGCGTAGTACTTGAGGGGGACCTTGGGATATCCCCTTCAGCGGCGACGCGGGCGGGGGGTGCACGGACCTACGGTTCTGTATGTGACCGAGACGACCACCCGGGGAACAACCCGGACACCGGAATTCAGGATGGTTTCGGGTCTGCTCCAGACCCTGCGCCATGACCTCATCACCGATGCCTTCGCGTTCCGGCCGTTGCCGGCGAAGACGACCGAGGGGTGGTTCGTCCGCCGGCTTCCGGCGTCGATACGCCAGTACAACGGGTGGATCCGCCACGTACGGGTGGGTGCGCTGGCCCTCTTCATCGTGTTCTTCACGTCCGTGACCCAGCACACCTATCTCGGTTCGGCGGGCCGGCTGACCAGTGGTGTCCTTGCGGCGGTGCCGGTGCTGATGACGCTGGTCCGCCCGATTGCGGCGTGGTGGGCGGCGGTAGCGATGACCCTGGTGCTCGCCGTGGTGGGCGGGTCCTCGATGACGTGGCCCTGGACCCCGGGCAGTTTCCTGGCGTACATCGCGGTCATGGTCCTGGTGACCTTCCGGCGGGGGCCGCGGGTTGCGGCCTGGATGTGGGCGCTCACGGTGGCCCTCAGCATGGCGGTCGAGGTGCTGTTCGCGGGCCGGTACGGCATGAACTCGATGAACATGATCGTCGCCTCGGCTTTCGCCCTGCTCGTCGCGAGCAGCATCCAGATACGCCGGCACGCCAAGGCGGAGGTCTCGGCGCAGCAGGAGGTCACGGCGGTGGAGCGGGACCGGCGGACGCTGCTGGAGGAGCGGACGACGATCGCGCGGGAGCTTCATGACGTGGTCGCGCACCACATGTCGGTGGTGGCGATCCAGGCGGAGGCGGCCCCGTACCGGGTGAAGAATCCGCCGCCGGAGCTGGAGGCGGCTTTCGTCACCATCCGGGAGAACGCCGTGGCGGCGCTGACGGAGCTGCGCCGGGTGCTGGGGGTGGTGCGGTCCGCGGACTACGAGGCACCCGATGCCCCGCAGCCGACACTGGCCATGCTCGACGGGCTCCTGGCCAATGTGCGGGACGCGGGGCTCACCGTGGAGAAGACGGTCACCGGTGCGGTGCGGGAGTTGCCACAGGGTGTGGAGTTGTCGGCGTACCGGATCATCCAGGAGGCCCTGAGCAACACCCTGCGGCACGCTCCGGGGGCGGTGGCCGGGGTCGAGGTGTCGTATGTGTTGGGCGGGCTGGGGATACGGGTCGTCAATGGCCCGGGGACCACGGATGTGCCCCCGTCGCCGGGGGCCGGGCACGGCATCACCGGTATGCGGGAGCGGGTGGCGATGTTGGAGGGGGAGATGACGGCACAGGAGACGACGGCGGGTGGGTTCGAGGTGGCGGTGTTCATACCGGTGCGCAGCCGTCCCGAGTCGGAAGCGGCGTCGGCATGACGATCAGGGTCTTGATCGTCGACGACCAGATGATGGTCAGGGAGGGTTTCTCCGTCCTGCTGAACGCGATGGAGGGCATCGAGGTGGTCGGGGAGGCCGTGGACGGCCGCCAGGCCATCGCCCAGGTGGCGGCTCTGCGGCCGGACGTGGTGCTGATGGACATCCGGATGCCGGAGATGAACGGGTTGGAGGCGACCCGGCGGATCGTGGCCGCCGACACGGACGCGAAGGTGCTGGTTCTGACGACCTTCGACCTCGACGAGTACGTGTACCAGGCCCTGCGGGCTGGGGCGTCCGGATTCCTGCTGAAGGACGCCTCGGCTCGTCAACTGGCCGAGGGAGTAAGGGTGGTGGCGGCCGGCGAGGCGTTGCTGGCACCTTCGGTGACCAAGCGGCTGATCGTGGAGTTCTCGAAACTCGCGGAGTCCCCCCGCCTCTCGGATCCGGCGGGGGTCGCGCAGCTGACGGAGCGGGAGACGGAGGTCCTGATACTGATCGCGCAGGGACTGACGAATGCCGAGATCGCGGACCGGCTGGTCGTCGCGGAGTCCACGATCAAGACCCATGTGAGCCGGATCCTGGTGAAGTTGGGCCTGCGGGACCGGACGCAGGCGGCGGTGTTCGCGTACGAGACACGACTGGTCACGCCGGCGTAGGTCCGCTCGTCGGCCGACGGGGGTGTCGCGGCCGGTCGCAGGTAGCGGGGCCTCTTCGGGGAGCGGTCTCGGGGGCCCAGGAGGCGATCTCGGGGGGCGATCTCGGGGGGCCGTTTCGGGGGCCCAGGGGCCGGTCTCGGGGCGCCGTTTCGGTGGCCGCTTCGGGCGCCGTCTCGGGGGCGGCGTCGGGCGCCGCCTCGGTGGCCGTTTCGGTGGCCGTTTCGGTGGTCGGTCGGGCGTCGTTTCGGAGGGCGCTTCGGGGGCCGTTTCGGGGGATTTCCCGGAAGTGATCCAAAACTCCCGTCGGGAGGGGCGGCCCGCCCCTAGGGTGCGGGAATGGGCTTTGATCCGTGGGATGCCGCCTTCGTCGCCGATCCGTACCCCGCCTACCGGGAGCTGCGGGAGCAGGGGCGCGCGGTGTGGTCGGAAGCGACCGGACAGTGGCTGGTGTCGCATTACGCCGATGTGAGCGCGCTACTGCGGGACAGGCGGTTGGGGCGGACGTATCTGCACCGTTTCTCGCACGAGGAGTTCGGGCGGCAGGCGCCGCCGCCGGAGCACGAGCCGTTCCACATCCTGAACGGCAACGGGCTGTTGGACCTGGAGGATCCCGCGCACGCGCGGGTGCGCCGACTGGTGGCGAAGGCGTTCACCCCGCGCACCGTGGAGCGGCTCGCGCCGGCGGTGGAACGACTGGCCGGCGAGTTGGCGGGCGGCCTGCTGGCCGACGGGGGCGGGGACTTGCTGACGTCGGTCGCCGAGCCGCTGCCGGTCGCGGTGATCGCGGAGCTGTTGGGGATCCCGGAAGCGGACAGGAAGCTGCTGCGGCCCTGGTCGTCGGACATCTGCGGAATGTTCGAGTTGCGGCCTGACGAGGCGACGGCCCGACGGGCCGTCACGGCGAGTGTGGAGTTCGGGGATTACCTGCGGGCGCTGATCGGTGAGCGGCGCAAGCGGCCCGGTCAGGATTTGATCTCCGGGCTGATCGCCGCTCACGATGAGGGCGGCCGACTCAGCGAGCAGGAGATGGTCTCCACCTGCGTACTTCTGCTGAACGCGGGACACGAGGCGACCGTCAACACGACCGTCAACGGGTGGTGGGCGCTGTTCCGTCATCCCGACCGGCTCACGGACCTTCGGGCGCATCCCGAAAAGTTGTCCACAGCTGTGGATGAACTCATGCGATTCGATACACCCCTACAAATGTTCGAACGCTGGGTGCTCGACGAGATCCGGGTCGGGGACACCGTCATCCCGCGCGGAGCCGAGGTGGCGCTGCTCTTCGGGTCGGCGAATCGGGACCCCGCGCGCTTCGAGGACCCCGACACCCTGGACCTCGCACGGACCGACAATCCCCACCTGACCTTCGGGGCGGGGATCCACTACTGCCTGGGGGCGCCGCTGGCCCGGCTGGAGCTGTCGGCCTCGTTCGGAGCGCTGTTGGCGGAGACGATGCCGCCACTGCGGCTCGTCCGCGAGCCGCAGTGGCGGGAGGGGTATGTCATCAGGGGGCTAAGGGAGTTGGTTGTGGAGTTCTGACCCGATCTCCCCGCGCCGCGTCGTTCCTCCACCTCCGTGGGGCCCTCACGTCGTCATGTCCCGGCGGCGCAGTGCGGTCAGGCCGACGGCCGCCAGGGCCGCCGCCAGGGCGGCGAGGGTGAGGAGCGGCGCCCAGGCGATCGGCTCCGGGCCGGGGAGTTTCGGCAGGTGGGCGAAGGGCGAGAGGTTCATGACGGCCTGCGGGAGGTTCAGCGCCGGCCCGACCCAGCCCAGCGCCAGCGCCGTTCCGGCCACCGCCCAGGCGGCGACCGCGTACCGGGGGACGGCGCCGTGCAGCAGGACGGCGAGCGAGCCGATCACCCAGACGGCCGGCAACTGTGCCACGCAGGCGCCCACCGCCCCGACGATGTCCGAGCCGTGCCCGATGCCCAGACCCAGCCCGCCGAGCAGCAGGATCAGGGTCGAGCCGCCGAAGGCGACGGCGAGGTGGCCGGCGGCCCAGCGCAGCCTGCCGACGGCGTTCGCCAGCAGCGGTTCGGCCCGTTGCCCCGACTCCTCACCGGTCAGCCGCAGCACCGCCGAGACGATGTGGAGGGCGGCGACCATGCCGAGCATCCCGGCCATCGTCGCGAGGAACGCGTCGGTGAGGGCGCCCGTACCGCCCATCCGCTCGATGATCTCGCGGGTCTTGGCGTTGTCCCCGACGAGTTCGACCGCACCGTCCGCCATCCCCCCGAAGACCAGGCCCACCACCAGGAACCCGAGGCTCCATCCGGCCAGGGCGCCGCGTTGGAGCCGCCAGGCCAGCGCCCCGGCGCTGCCGATCCCGCCTTCCGCCGGACCCGGCCGGGCCGGCAGGAAGCTCATGCCGAGGTCCCGGCGGTCGGCGAGCGCGTACGCCACCGCGATCTGCGCGCCCGTGGCAGCGACGAACAGGGCGAGCACCCACCAGCGTTCGACGGCGAAGGCCCGTACCAGTTCCAGCCAGCCCAGCGGTGATGCCCAGGTCAGGGCCGACGAGCCGTCGGCGGTTCCCGCGTCGCCGGCCGCGCGCAGCACGAAGGCGGCGCCGATCAGGGCGCCCGTGAGTCCCTTCGCGAGCCGCGCGCTCTCGGTGAGTTGGGCGGCGACGGCGGCCGACGCCGCGAAGAGCATCCCCGTCGCGCCGAGTGCGAGTCCGAGGGCGAGGGCACCGCCCGTCCCGCGCCCGGCGAGGCCGACGGTGACGAGCAGGACGACGAGTCCGTTGGCCACGAGGGCGGCGAGCAGGGCCGCCGTGAGCGGGGCCCGGCGCCCGACCATGGCGGCGGACAGAAGTTCCTGACGCCCCGTCTCCTCTTCCTCACGGGTGTGGCGCACCACGACGACCAGGCTCATGACCCCGGCGAGCAGTCCGGCGAAGACCCCGCCCTTCCAGGCGGTCAGGGCGCCGACCGAGTCGCCGAAGACGGGCCCGTACAGGGCGCGGAGCGAGGCGTTGCCGTTCATGGTGACGAGCAGGTCGGCCCGTTCGGCGGCCGTCGCGTACACCGAGTCGAGCGAGGCGGGCATGCTCAGCACCATCAGCGCGACGACCGTGATCCAGACGGGCATCAGCACCCGGTCGCGGCGCAGGGCGAGGCGCAGGAGGCCGCCCGTCCCGGTGAATCGGCCCTTCGGCACGACACGCCCGCCCCTCACGCGTCCGCCCCTCACGCGACCACCCGTCATGCGACCGCCCCTCACACGCCCGCCCGTCACGCGGCCACCGGTCACCCGGCCATCCGCCCCACGGCCCGTCGCCCGATCCGCCCCTCGGCCCGTCGCCTGTCCCGTCGTCTGGTTCGTCATGACCGTGCGCCCGCCTTGACGTCGTCGCCGTAGCGCTTGACGTCGTCGCTGTAGTGGCGGAGGAACAGTTCTTCGAGCGTCGGGGGTGTCGCGGTCAGCGACCTCACCCCGGACGCGGTGAGGGAGCGCAGTACGGCGTCCAAGGTGTCCGTGTCCGCCTGCAATCGGATGGCGAGGCCCCGGACCTCCACGTCGTGCACGCCCGGCAGGTCCGCGATGCCGTTCGGCGGTGCGGCCAGTTCGGCGCTGATGGACGTACGCGTGAGGTGCCGGAGTTCGGCCAGGGTGCCGGTCTCGACCGTCCGGCCTTTGCGGATGATGCTGACCCGGTCACAGAGGGCCTCGACCTCGCTGAGGAGGTGTGAGCTCAGCAGGATGGTGCGCCCGGCGGCGCGAGCCTCGGTGACACAGCTCTGGAAGACCTCCTCCATGACGGGGTCGAGGCCGGATGTGGGCTCGTCGAGGATGAACAGTTCGGCGTCGGACGCGAAGGCGGCGACGAGGGCGACCTTCTGCCGGTTGCCCTTGGAGTACGTACGACCCTTCTTGGTCGGGTCGAGTTCGAAGCGGTCGATCAGTTCGGCGCGGCGGGCGTGGTCGAGGCCGCCCCGGAGCCGGCCGTGGAGGTCGATGACCTCGCCGCCGGAGAGGTTGCGCCACAGGGTGACGTCGCCGGGGACGTAGGCGACGCGGCGGTGGAGCGCGACGGCGTCGGCCCACGGGTCGCCGCCGAGCAGCGTCGCGGTGCCGGAGTCGGCCCGCAGCATGCCCAGCAGGACCCGGATGGTGGTGGACTTGCCGGCGCCGTTGGGGCCGAGGAAGCCGTGTACCTCGCCGGCGGTGACGTCGAGGTCGAGTCCGTCCAGTGCGTGGGTGCGGCCGAACGCCTTGTGGAGTCCGGCGACGCTGATTGCCTTCGTCATGCTTCCGAACGTACGCTACTTTCACAAAATTGTGAAGATAGCGAATCGCGTAAAGTCGGAAGGGTGGCGGACATGAGCGTGCAACGGGACGAGGAAGCGGTATCCCGCTTCGTGGAGCGGTTCGCCGCGCAACTGACCGAGGCGGGTATGCAGCGCATGGCGTCCCGCGTCTTCGCGCAGTTGCTGGCGAGCGACGGCGGGGCGATGACCTCGGCGGAACTCGGAGAGGCCCTCCAGATCAGCCCGGCGGCGGTATCCGGCGCGGTCTCGTACCTGACCCAGGTCAACATGGTCAGCCGGGAGCGCGAACCGGGCTCCCGGCGCGACCGGTACGTCCTGCACAACGAGCTCTGGTACGAGACCTTCACCCGTCGGGACCAGGCGTTGACCCTGTTCGAGAAGACCCTCCGGGAGGGCGCGGTTGGCCTGGGCGCGGGCTCCCCGGCGGGGGCTCGGGTCGCCGAGACGGCGGCGTTCTTCGAGTTCCTCCAGCACGAAATGCACGGACTGATGGACCGCTGGCGCGACCACCGGGCGACGCTCGACCTGCCGTAGCGCCCCGAGGTCGCCGTTCGCGCGGGCGCCCGCAGTGACACGGTGTGATCGATGGCGGACGCTGCGGTGGCGGGGCGCCCGGGGGCTGCCTAGCGTGGGCGCCACCCGCACCCGCCGGCGCCTCGTGGGTCGGCAGCGGATCCCGGGGATTCACAGCGAGCCCCGGGCGTCGCCGAGAACCGAGAGGAACCCATGGCTGACAAGCCCGCCATCGTCCTGGTCCACGGCTTCTGGGGCGGCGCCGCCCACTGGGCCAAGGTCATCACCGAACTCGACCGCCGCGGCTTCGACTCCGTGTACGCCGTGGAGAATCCCCTGACCGCGCTCGCCGACGACGCGGAGCGCACCCGCAGGATGATCCGGCAGATCTCCGGGCCGGTGGTGCTGGTGGGCCACTCGTACGGAGGCGCGGTGATCACCGAGGCCGGCGACCTGCCGAACGTGGCTGGCTTGGTCTACGTCGCCGCGTTCGCCCCGGACTCCGGGGAGAGCCCCGGATCGCTCAGCCAGGAGAACCCGCCCGAGGCGTTCGCGAACATCGCCCCGGACTCGGACGGCTACCTGTGGATCAAGCGGGACAAGTTCCGCGAGAGCTTCGCGCAGGACCTGTCGCCGGAGGAGGCCCTGGTCATGGCGGTCACCCAGAAGGCACCGATCGCGTCGACCTTCGGGGACGTCGTCTCGTCGCCCGCCTGGCGGGTGAAGCCGTCCTGGTACCAGGTGTCCACGGCCGACCGCATGATCCACCCGGACAACGAGCGCCGGATGGCCGCCCGCCTGAACGCCCGCAAGACCATCGAGCTGGACGCGAGCCACGCCTCGTTGGCCTCGCAGCCGGGCCCCGTGTCGGACCTGATCGAAACGGCGGCCCAGGAGGTCGGCTGACCCGCCCCCTCCGCGAGGGCGCCCCTCCGCGGAGGAGGCCCCGGGTGCCCGCGCCCCTCCCCGCACCCGGGCAGGAACAGCGCACCCGGGAAGGAGCGGCCCGCCCGGAGCGAAGCGCCCCGCCCGGAGCGAAGCGGCTCACCCGGAGCGAAGCGGCTCACCTGGGGAGGGTCAGCGCCCACGCTCCCGGACGGAGCGTCCACGTCCGTCGGCGTACGGGGCCGGTGACGCCCGCGTGGTCGGCCCGGTAGCGGAAGTCCGCGCCGGAGACCGTGACCGCCGTGGCCCGTTGTGTCCGGGTCGGGCTGCCGGTCAGCCGCACCACGACCTCCGCGGGTCCGCCCGGCTCCCGCGTGATCACCGAGACCTCCTCCACGGGGTGGTCCACGTCGGCCAGGACCACGCCGTCCACCTCCACGCGCAGCCGGTGCACCTGCCCGGGCGGGGTCTGCGAGGGCGGCAGCAGGAGGCGCAGCAGTGACCGGTACTTCCGTACGGCAGGCGCCGAGGCGCGCGGCGGCGTGATCCGCAGGCCTCCGAGCACCACCCCGTCGCTGTCGTCCACGAGCAGGTCCCGCGTGCGCACGATGCCGTCGAGGGCCGCGCGCGCGGCCATCACCGCCGACAGCGGGACGCCCAGGGAGCGGGCGAGTCCGAGGGAGCCGACCGGTCCGACCGGAATCAGTGACAGGGGCTCGCCGCCGAGGTCACGCGAACGGTGCAGCAGGGTCACCGCGCGTACCAGTGCCCGGTCGTCGCCGACGATCACGGGGCGTCGATGACCTCGGCGGGCCAGCGCCCGCGCGAACTCCTCCGGAGAGTCGGGGAGAGAAACTTTCGCGTGCGCCGCGGCACACAACACATCTTTCGCGATCCGCACAGACTCGCCGTCGAGACGGCGGGCGACCGGGTCGACGAGCACCAGCAGGCCGCCTACCGGCGCGCCCGCATGGCTCATGGTGGGCTCTGGAGCCGACACCTCGGTCCTTCCTCGGGTAGCATCTTTGTGCAAGAGGCCCTTGCGCTATTGCGCCAGGGCCTTCGTCTATTCCGGGGTACCGGTCCGACGGCTCAGCCTGCGGTGTACATCGTCGTACGCCCCCTGACCTTGGACATGCCCCATCCGGAAGAGGTGTACGCCTGTGCCCGCTCTTGTGCTGCTCGGAGCTCAGTGGGGTGACGAGGGCAAGGGAAAGGCCACCGACCTGCTCGGTGGATCCGTTGACTATGTAGTGCGCTATCAGGGTGGCAACAACGCCGGCCACACGGTCGTCGTCGGCGACCAGAAGTATGCACTGCACCTTCTCCCTTCCGGAATCCTCTCCCCCGGATGCACCCCGGTCATCGGCAACGGTGTCGTGGTCGACCCCGCCGTACTCCTCTCCGAGCTGCGTGGGCTCAACGAGCGCGGCATCGACACCTCCAAGCTGCTCCTGAGCGGCAACGCCCACCTGATCACGCCGTACAACGTGACCCTCGACAAGGTCGGCGAGCGTTTCCTGGGCAAGCGGAAGATCGGTACGACCGGCCGCGGCATCGGACCGACCTACGCGGACAAGATCAACCGCATCGGCATCCGGGTCCAGGACCTGTACGACGAGTCCATCCTGACGCAGAAGGTCGAAGCGGCGCTGGAGGGCAAGAACCAGCTCCTCGCGAAGCTGTACAACCGCCGCGCGATCGACCCGGCGCAGATCGTCGAGGAGATGCTCCAGTACGCGGAGCAGATCAAGCCGTACGTCGCCGACACCACGCTCATCATCAACAAGGCGCTCGACGAGGAGAAGGTCGTCCTCTTCGAGGGCGGCCAGGGCACGCTCCTCGACGTCGACCACGGCACGTATCCCTTCGTCACCTCCTCGAACCCGACGGCCGGTGGCGCCTGCACCGGTGCGGGTGTCGGCCCGACGAAGATCAGCCGTGTGATCGGCATCCTCAAGGCGTACACGACGCGTGTCGGCGCCGGCCCGTTCCCGACGGAGCTGTTCGACGAGGACGGCGAGGCCCTGCGCCGCATCGGTGGCGAGCGCGGTGTGACCACCGGCCGTGACCGCCGCTGTGGTTGGTTCGACGCCCCGATCGCCCGCTACGCGACCCGCGTGAACGGCCTGACGGACTTCTTCCTCACCAAGCTGGACGTGCTCACCGGCTGGGAGCAGATCCCGGTCTGCGTCGCGTACGAGATCGACGGCAAGCGCGTCGAGGAGCTGCCTTACTCGCAGACGGACTTCCACCACGCGAAGCCGATCTACGAGAACCTCCCCGGCTGGTCCGAGGACATCACCAAGGCCCAGACGTTCTCCGACCTTCCGAAGAACGCCCAGGCGTACGTGAAGGCCCTGGAGGAGATGTCGGGCGCCCCGATCTCGGCGATCGGCGTCGGCCCCGGCCGCACCGAGACGATCCAGATCAACTCGTTCCTGTAGGAACACGCGCGTCGGCAGGTCCGACCGGAGGGCGGGACGCGTGACGCGTCCCGCCCTCCGGCGTACCGGCGGTCGCGGGCGTACGTACGGAGTCCTCACGGCAGGTCGTCGCGGCCCGACCGGGACGGGGCCGGCTGCACGTCGGCGTCCCGTGCCATCGGCGGCCCGGAGGGCTTCGGAGGCGGCGCGGGACGTGGCGTGGCGGTCCACGGGCCCCGCTCCGGAGCGGGTTCGACGGCCGGCGGAAGAGGCGGGGGCGGGGGTGCGCTGTCGAAGACCTGTTCCGCGACCGTGAAACGGCAGTGGAAGTTCTCCCAGGAACCGTCCAGCATCATCAGGTAGCCGTCCGGTTCCCGGTAGATCACCTTCCGCCGCACCATGCGCGGATGCGTGGGCTCGAAGGCCTCCACCTTCTTGCGCAGTTCCTCCAGCGCCTCTTCCCGCGTCCCCTCGACGTGCCCCAACACGCCCATGGACCACACCCGGGTCTCCCTGCCGAAGCCGCGGTTCTGCTCGACCAACAGTCCCCACCTGGCCATCCGTTCCGCCTTCCGTCCGGCCCCCGTGTCATCGGAGCCGGCAGCCATCAACCCGGGCCCCCCTGACATCACGTCGCTCGCGCGCGATTCGTTCAAGACCGGGCGGAGCCGTGCGGTGCCGGGTGGGTCGCG
The DNA here is from genome assembly GCF_001279725.1 of Streptomyces sp. WM4235. Taxonomy (GTDB): domain Bacteria; phylum Actinomycetota; class Actinomycetes; order Streptomycetales; family Streptomycetaceae; genus Streptomyces. Next base: position 118,777 of record NZ_LGDE01000079.1, read on the forward strand.
GCGGGCATCCGGTGGCGGGTCATCGGCGGCACGACCAGTGCCGCCGCACGGTGGGCGACGCCGTCGGCCGTCTCGATCGTCGTGACCCCAGCCTCCCTCAACCGGTCGTCCGCACGGGCGATGGTGATGCGGGCCGGTCGGCCAGGGCGTCCCACAGCCGCGGCTCCTCGAAGCCGAGCGCCCACAGGCCGACGCCCCGCACCCCGTGGCGGGCCAGGACGGCCAGGTGGCGGGCCGCGCCCTTCGCGTCCTGGTACCAGACCTGGTGCTCCTCGCCCTCGTCGTCCGTGTACGTGAAGTGCGGGGTGCCGGAGACCGGGTCGAGCGCGTAGTCGGCGCCGACGTCGCGCCGCAGGGCCTCGGCCTCCAGGGACGTGACGTGGCGGGCGCGGGCCGTGGAGCCCACCATCCAGTTCCATCCGTAGGCGGGCAACGCCACTTCCAGCTTGTCGCGGGGCACCTGCGCCGTGGCGTGGGTCAGGAACTCCTCGTACCAGGCAGTCGAGGACAGCGGGCCCGGCGCCTCCAGGGCGTTGTGGAGGTTGTAGCCCATGATGCGCAGCCGGTCGGCGACGGCGCCGAGGTGTGCGTAGTCGAAGGCCAGGCCGGTGTCCCGGGTGCGGGGCATGACGGTGACCACGCAGCTCTTGGCCAGGGCGTGCAGGCGGGCGCAGAGTTCGGTGGTCAGCGCGTTGTAGCCGGTACGGACCCGTTCGCGCAGGGCGGGGTCGGTCGTCTCGGTCATCACCTCGTAGTCCAGGTCGAGGCCGTCGTACGAGCGGCCGGTGGCGACGGCCACGAGGTCGTCCACGTGCGCGGTCCGGCGGGCGGGGTCGTTCATCAGGTCCGCCATGGCGGGGGCGCGCAGGCTCTCGGTGACCGTCGGGACCACCTTGAGTCCCTTGGCGTGCAGGCCGTCGATGACGCGGCGGTCGCCGGCTCCGGTCTCGCCCTTGACCACGGCCCCGGACGTGGTGGAGGTGGTGGCGGACGTCGCGTACCAGAACGGGCTGACCGTGTGGAGTTGGTCGGCGTGGGCCAGGGCGTCCCGGTAGCCGACCTCGATGTTCCACCAGGGGAGCCAGGCGGAGACGGTGCGTTCGGATTCGAGGTGGGGCAGCGGCGCGGGCGCCGCGGCCGTCAGGGTGAGGGTGACGGCCGCGAGGGCGGCGGTCAGCGCGGCGGGGAGCGCGCCGGGGAGGGCGATCTTCATGCCCCGACCCTGGCGCGCGGCGGGCCCGGACCGGGCGACGGCACGTCGGGCAGAGGAGTGGTGACGGCCGACCGCTGCGGGCGGTCGGCCCGCGTCACTGGCCCACGCGTCCGTCGACGCACTCGCGCAGCAGGTCGGCGTGCCCGCAGTGCCGGGCGTACTCCTCGATCCGGTGCACCATCAACTCCCGCACCACGATCCGCTCCCTGCCCACACGTGCGCCCAGGTCCGGATGCCCGGCCAGAGCGGCGTCGGTCGCGGCCTGCTCCCGCTCCAGGTCGGCGAACGCCGCGTCGACCACGGCCCGGTCCGCGACGGCTCCGTCGAAGTCCGCGTCCTTACGGCCGTAGAGCTTCGGCACCGGGTCGCCGTCGGTGATCCAGCCGCGCCAGTCCCGTTCCACTTCCACGAGGTGGCGGACCAGACCGAGCAGCGACATCGTCGACGGCGGGACCGAGCGCCGGGCCAGCTGCTCCGGGTCCAGGCCCTCGCACTTCATCCGCAGGGTGGTGCGGTAGTTGGTCAGGAAGTCCAGCAGTGTCGCGAGTTCGCCGTCCGGGCTGTCCTCGTTGTCGCGCGGGTCGTCGTCCGGGTCCGCCCACATGTCGGGGTGCACGGTCGCCTGGGTCCATCGTTCGGGCTGATCGCTCATGCCTCGCATGGTGGTCCGTGGCGGTCCGGGTCCGCCACCGGGTTCTCGTGCCGAGGTGAACGGAGAGGCGGCGCCCCCGCCGTGGCTCGCCGTGTGCCGCGCCGCTACCAGGCCAGTTGCGCGATCTCCTCGGAGACGACCGCGCAGGCGTCGGCCGCCGGGTCGATGAGGGGGAAGTGGCCGACGCCGTCGAGCAGGGTCAGGCCGACGAGTTCCCCCGCCTGGGCGGCGGCGGCCACGTAGGCCTCGGCGACGGCCTCCGGCACCACGATGTCGTCGCGACCCTGGACCAGTGCGGTGGCGATCCCGGTCGGGAGCAGGGCGGCCGGGTCGGCGTGCGGGCGTCGCGCGTCCCAGAACTCGCTCGTGCCACCCAATAGTTGGGCGGACGCTCCGCCGCAGACGCCGAGTTCCTCCGCGACCGTGAAGTCCGCGATGGGGGCCAGTGCCACCACGCCGCGCAGGTGTGGCGCGGACGGCAGCCTCCACGGGCTCCCGGCCGGCAGGACGTGGCGGGCGGCGGCCCACAGGGCGAGGTGGCCGCCGGCGGAGTGCCCGGTCACGACGACCCTGCGGACGTCCGCCTGCGGGAGCGCCGTGCCCGCCAGCCCGGGCAGTGCGTCCATGGCCGCCGCGACGTCGTCGAAGGTATCGGGCCACCGCCCGGCGACGGGTCCTTCGGAGCCCTGGTGTGGCAGTGAACTCCCGCGCCGGTACTCGACGTTGGCGACGGCGAAGCCCTGGCGGGCGAGGAAGTCGGCGAGGGGGGTGATGTGTTGGCGGTCGTACGGGGCGCGCCAGGCACCGCCGTGCAGCAGGACGACGAGGGGGGCCGAGCCGGCCGCCGTGTCCGCGCGGGGGGCGTAGAAGTCGACGACCTGGTCGGGGTGTTCTCCGTAGGCGGCGGTGGCGTCGGGTGCGACCGGGGGGTGGGAGAAGGCCGAGTCGGCCTCGGCGGCGTCCCGTTCGACTGCGGGGTCCGTCATCGGCTCAACCTCTCGGTAACGCGTGTGACAGCGGGGACAGATGTTCCGGTGTTACGGCAGAGCGGGACCGTATCAGGCTGGAACGCGCCGTTCCGTGGCGGGGCGAGAACAGAAGGGCGCGGGCGGAGCCTCGGCTCCGCCCGCGCCTGTGACGCCCCCTGAGAGGTGACGTTTCGCCGCCACCTCCCCCGACGCGTCACCCGAAAATGTGACCCAGTGTCCGGGCCGCGCGCTCGGCGTCGGCGAAACCGACATAGAGCGGGGTGAAGCCGAAGCGCAGGACGTCGGGGGCCCGGAAGTCCCCGACCACACCGCGGGCGATCAGTTCGGTCATGACCTCGCGGGCGTTCCCGGTGCGCAGGGAGACCTGGCTGCCGCGCCGGGCGTGCTCGGTCGGGGTGACGGATTCGACCTTGCCCTCGGGGACGTACGCGGCGACGCATTCGAGGAAGAAGTCCGTCAGGGCGAGGGACTTGGCGCGGACGGCTTCGACCGGCACCCCGTCCCAGGCGTCGAGGGCCGCTTCCAGCGCCAGCATGGACAGGATGTCCGGGGTCCCGACCCGGGCGCGGGACGCGCCGGGCGCCGGGGTGTAGTGCGGGGTCATCGCGAATGGGTCCGCGTGCCCGTTCCAGCCGGGCAGCGGGGAGTCGAAGGACTCCTGGTGACGCTCGGCGATGTACAGGTAGGCCGGGGCGCCGGGCCCACCGTTGAGGTACTTGTACGTACAGCCGACGGCGAGGTCGACGGCGTGCGCGTCGAGGTCCACCGGCAGCGCGCCGGCGGAGTGGCACAGGTCCCAGACGGTGATCGCCCCGGCGGCGTGGGCCGCCGCGGTGAGGGCGGGCAGGTCGTGGAGCCGGCCGGTGCGGTAGTCGACGTGGTTGAGCAGGACGACGGCGGTGGCCGGGCCCATCGCGGCGGCGGCCTCCCCCGGCTCGACCGGGACGACCGTGAGACCCGTCATCCGGGCGGCCGAGGCGGCGATGTAGCCGTCGGTGGGGAAGGTCGCGGCGTCGACGAGCAGCTCGGTGCGGCCGGGCGCCGCCAGGCGGGCGGCTCCGACCAGGGCCTTGAAGAGGTTCACGCTGGTGGAGTCGCCGACGGTGACCTGGCCGGGGGCCGCGCCGACGAGCGGGGCGATCTTGTCGCCGATCCGCTCGGGGGCGGTCCACCAGCCGGACTCGTCCCAGGACCGGATGAGCAGCTCGCCCCACTGGCGGCGGACCACGTCCGCGGTGGTGTCCGCCACGGTGGCCGGGAGGGCGCCGAGGCTGTTCCCGTCGAGGTAGACGACCCCGTCGGGGAGCGTGAAGCGCTCGCGGAGCTTGGCGAGCTCGTCGGCGGCGTCGAGCGCGGCGGCACGTTCCCGCAGGTCGACGGGCAGGTCGGCGGGCGACTCGGCGGTCGCGGGCATCGACTCAGACATGGCTGCGCGCCGTCCACAGCTCGGGGAACACGTTCTTCTGGGCGCGCTTCTCCAGCCAGGTCACACCGGCGGAGCCGCCCGTGCCGGTCTTCGCGCCCATCGCGCGGCGGGTCGCCACCAGGTGGTCGTTGCGCCACCGCCAGACGAGTTCCGCGACGTCGGTCAGGACCTCGCCGAGCCGGTGCAGGTCGTGGTGGGCGTCCGGGTCGGCGTACAGGGCCGTCCAGACGGCCTCGACCTCGGGGGACGGCTCGTAGCGCTTCGACAGGTCGCGGGTGAGGACCGAGTCGGGGATGGCGAAACCGCGGCGGGCGAGGAGGCGCAGCACCTCGTCGTACAGGCCGGGCTCGTGGAGGGCCTTCTCCAGTTCGCCGTGGACGCGCGGCGCGCCCCGGTGCGGGACCAGCATCGACGCGGCCTTGTCGCCGAGCAGGAACTCCATGCGGCGGTACATCGCGGACTGGAAACCGGAGCCCTCGCCGAGGGCCGCGCGGTAGGCGTTGAACTGTCCGGGGGTGAGCTGCGCCAGCGGGCGCCAGGAGGAGTTCAGGGCCTCCAGCTCGCGGAGGGATCGTTTCAGCGCGTCCATCGCGACGGGGATCCGGTCCTCGCGGAGCGCCTTCGCGGCCGTCTCCCACTCGTGGACGATGACCGTGAACCACAGCTCCATGACCTGGGTCGTCACCAGGAAGACCATCTCGCCGGGGTCGTCCGAGCGGAGGTGCTGGAGGTGGGTGAGGACGTCCGCCTGGACGTAGTCCTCGTAGGGGGTGGTGCCGGCGAAGTCGAGGTTCGGGGTGTCCGAACCGGCTCCGGAGGCATCAAGGGCTTGCGACATTTCTGTCTCCTCGACACGTGCTTCCGGGTAGCGGTCCGCTCCTTCCGTTTGGGTGAGTGGAGCCCCGGTCCCCTGCTCGCATCATAAGCAGGAGATCCGGAACCCCTCTAGGGCAGTCCGCCCGGCTGTTACGCGAGCGTGTCCGCCGCCGTCGGCGAGGAGTCGCGCAGGAAGGTCGAGCAGCGCTCCCACTCGGCCTTCTCGTCGATCGCGCCGGCCGCGCGGGCCAGGGCGTTCAGGGCGCGCAGGAAGCCCCGGTTCGGCTCGTGCTCCCACGGCACCGGGCCGTGGCCCTTCCAGCCGGCGCGGCGCAGCGCGTCGAGGCCGCGGTGGTAGCCCGTCCGGGCGTACGCGTACGACTCGATGGTGTTGCCGGCGGCGAAGGCGTCGTCGGCCAGGGTCGCCCAGGCCAGCGAGGACGTCGGGTGGGCGGCGGCCACCTCGGCGGCGGGCGTGCCGGCGGCGAGGGCCTCGCGGGGCGCGGGCTCGTCGGGCAGGTGGGTGGGGGCGGGGCCCCCGAGCAGGTTCTGGTGAATCGACATGCGCCCAGTCTGGGGCATCGGCCCCGGCCGCGGGGGTGGTGGTGGGATGCCCACCATGCCGGGGCGAAGGGGTGTGCCCGGCACACCTCCCCGCGAAGGGGGTCCCGGGCGGACGGTAGGGGGGCATCGACGAAGGGGGAGTGTCGTGGACATCGGCACCGGCACGGGCTCCGGCGGCGCTCGGCGCGGTCGGCTGGACGAGGCCGTCGAGGAGCTGTGCGGCGCGGTGTTCCCGTCGCTGCGGCGGCGGGACCAGCGGGAGCGGGGGCGTCAGTACGTACGGGGACTGATCACGGTCGAGGGCCGCAAGTCGATCCGCAACATGGCGCACCAGACCGGGGGCGGCGGGCCCGCCGAGGAACAGGCCCTGCACCACTTCATCGCCGGCTCCACCTGGGAGTGGCAGCCGATCCGCGCCGCGCTGACGCGGTACCTGACCCGGGCCGCACCGCTGAACGCGTGGGTGGTGCAGCCGATGGCGATCCCGCGGGGCGGGGAGCACTCGGTGGGCGTGGGCAACCGTTTCGACCCGTACCAGGGCCAGATGTTCCAGGGGCAGCAGGCCTTCGGGACCTGGTTCACCTCGGGGGGCGTGGCCACGCCGGTGGGATGGCGGATGCACCGGGAGGGCGACCCCGACGAGTCGTACGAGAGCTGCGCGCTCGCGGGGGTGGCGGAGATCGCGCGGAGTGCGGACGGGGGCGTACGGCCGGTGGTGCTCGACGTGCCCGACATCGCGACCCGCGCCACGGTGAGCCGGTTCGCGCAGGCCCGGGTGCCGCTGGTGGCACGGGTCGGCGCCGGGGCACGGATGGTCCCGGTGGACGCACGGCGGTCGGGCTCCGGGGCGGTGCCGATGACCGCGCGGGACGTCCTGCAGAGCGTGCGGGGGCTGCGCGCGCCGCTGGAGTGGGTGGACCCGGACCGGCCGGGGGCGCGACAGAGTTCCCTGGTCGCGGGGGTACGGGTGCTGTTCGCCGGGCGGGAGATGCTGCTGTTCGGGGAGTGGACGGACGCACGGCGGCAGCCGGTGCAGGCGTGGGTGACGGACCTGACGCGGGCCGCGCCGGCGGCGCTGTTGCGGATGACGAAGGAGACGGGGCGGGTCTCCCGGGCCGCCGGTACCTCCCTGGGGCGGGTGGGGTTGCGGGACTTCACCGGGCGCTCCCCGGCGGGCTGGCACCGGCACGTGACCCTGGCCTCGGTCGCCCACGCGGCCCTGTGGCAGTCGGGCGCCCTGACCCCACCCCCCACGACACCGCCGGCCACCCCCACCAC
>NZ_LGDE01000080.1 GCF_001279725.1 Streptomyces sp. WM4235
GGCGGGCAGTGGTGTCCACCGTGATGGCCTCCGCCGTGGTGCCCGCCGTGACCATGGCCGCGATCGTTCCCGCGGCCGCTTTCGCGATCGTTTCCGCGGTCGGATCCCTCGCTGTTCCCCCGGTCGTTCGCACGGCCGGCGGCGTGGCTGTTTTCGTGATGTGCGCCACCTCGGCCGGCTCCGCCCCCGCCCTTGCCGGAGGCCGCGAACGCCCTGACGGCGGTCGCGCCGTCCCCGGTGTCGATCGTCGCGTAGGCGCGGCTATCAGCCACGGCCGGCGTGGCGGACAAGGCCGCCCACAGCAGGACCGGGACCGCCAGCAGGCGCCGGGCACAGGCTCTGTTCACCCCGGGAGCATGGGCCCGCGCGCGCCCGCGCACGTGGAGGTCGGCTCCGGTTCGCCTGAACGGGCGGAGTTCAGACCATAGAGGTTTGAGCCAGTCTTCGGTCGTGTCAGGTTACCGATCGGTCAATTCCCAAAAGGTATTTGTCGGTTTCGCTCAAAGCCCCCGGAGGGACCCGTTCCTGGCTTTGGTGTGTGACCAAGAACGGATCGCCAATTTCCGCTTTTGCTCGCCCCGTTGGGCAATGATCAGTACATTCGGCTCGGACAGGAGTCCGACCCCCGGGCGGACCCTCGACGGACCACGGCACGACTACCGCTTGGAGACCCCGATGGAGCGCCCCGCCTGGGCCCCGCCAGGCATCGACATATCGGTGCCGAGCGTGTCCCGCATCTACGATTACTACCTGGGCGGCTCGCACAATTTCGAGGTCGACCGCCAGGCCGCCCGGCGCGCCATGGAATTCCTGCCGGGCCTCCCCAAGATCATGCAGGCCAACCGGGCATTCATGCGGCGCGCCGTCCGACACGCCGTCTCCGAGGGCGTCACCCAGTTCCTCGACATCGGCTCCGGCATCCCGACCTTCGGCAACGTCCACGAGATCGCCCGAGCCGCCAGCCCCGAGGCGCGCGTCGTCTACGTCGACCACGACCCGGTGGCCGTCGCGCACAGCCAGGCCGTCCTGGCCGGGGACGAACTCACCGGAGTCGTCGCCGCCGACCTGCGCAAACCGCAGGAGATCCTCGCCGCCCCCGAGGTCGGCCGACTGATCGACTTCGAACGCCCGGTCGCACTGCTGCTCGTCGCCGTCCTGCACTTCCTCGAGGACTCGGACGACCCGTACGTCGCCGTCGCGCAACTGCGCGACGCGCTGGCCCCGGGCAGCCTGCTGATCCTCACCCACGCCTCCTACGAGGGCATCCCGCTGTCGCAGGAGGTCGCGGGCGGGGCGGTCGGTGTCTACCGGGACATCCGCAACCCGCTCGTGATGCGCGACCACCAGGAGATCAGCCGCTTCTTCGACGGCTTCGAATGGGTCGAACCCGGCCTGGTCTCCATGCCGGACTGGCGCCCCGACCGCGCCGACTCGCCGGCCGACGGCGACACACCGGAGGACCCGTACGCCTTCTCCGGCTTCGGCGGCGTGGGACGCAAGGCGTGAGACTCCCGGCTCCGACCCCGCACTCCGCCACCCCGGCCCCGGCCCTCCAGTCGGGCGCCGGGGCCGGGAAGCACCCGAAGGAACCCCCGAGCGAGGACAAGCCGCCGCCCGGTCCGCGCGCGGGCCGGGCGGCCGTGGGAGAGCTGCGGAGCGGGTTGGAGGACCGGATCGCGCGCTTCGCGACGATCTGGGGGCGCGCCATCTTCCCGGTCACCGCCACGTCGCTGACCCGGCCGGAGTTCGAACGACACCTCGTCCCGCTCACCCGTACCCTCACCGAGGCACTGCACGCGCGCCCCTTCGACGCGGCCATCGCCCAGCGGGTCGGCGCCGAACTCGTCGCCGTGCACTGCACCGACCCGGAGGCCCTGGCCGGGACCCTCGGCGTGGTCGAGTCGTACCTCGTCCTGTACTGCGGCCCGGACGGCGCCGGAGTGGAGGGCACCGAGGAGTACCGGGCCCGCTGCGCCAGGCTCCAGCACGGCATCGCTGCCGGATTCGCCCGGGCGCTGCGCGAACGCACCCTCAAGGAGCAGGAGGCCATCGCCCGCTCCGCCCTGACCGCCCGCATCGACGCCCAGAAGGCCCTGCACGCCAGCGAGGCACGCTTCCGGGCCGTATTCGAGGGCGCCGCGATCGGCATCGGCATCGCGGACCTCCAGGGCAACGTGCTGGAGGTCAACGACACCCTGCTGCAGATGTTCGGCGGCCTCGAAGGACACGTCCGGGGCCGCAACGTCAGCGATTGGGGCCACCCCGACGACACCCCGCACGTCTGGCGGATGTACGGCGAGCTGGTGCGCGGGGAGCGCGAGCACTACCGGGTGGAGAAGCCCTATTACCGGCACGACGGAACGGTGCTGTGGACCAACCTGACGGTGTCGCTGTTGCGTGACGCCGAGGGACGGCCGCAGTACCAACTGGCCCTCATGGAGGACACCACCGAGCGCCGGCTGCTCAACCTGCGGCTGCGCTACGAGGCCACCCACGACGCCCTGACCGGCCTGCCCAACCGGACGCTCTTCTTCGAGCGCCTGGAGAAGGCCCTCAACGGGGCCGGTGGCAGCCGCTTCGGCCTGTGCTACCTGGACCTCGACGGCTTCAAGGCGGTCAACGACAGTCTCGGACACTCGGCGGGCGACCGACTGCTGGTGGAGGTCGCCGACCGGCTGGAGAGCTGTGCGACCGGGCCCGGCGAGGTCGTCGCGCGCCTCGGCGGCGACGAGTTCGTCGCGCTGACCACCGGGTCCGACACCGAGGAGAAGGTGACGGAACTGGCGGTCCGCATCCTCTCCGCGCTCTCCACCCCGATCCGGTTGGAGGGTCGGGAGCTGACCGTCCGGGGCAGCATCGGCATCGTCGAGGGCCCGGCGGGCGAACGCACCCCGGCGGAGGTGCTGCGCAGCGCCGACATCACGATGTACCGGGCCAAGGCGGCCGGCGGGAACCGTTTCGAGTTCGCCGACGAGGAGGCCGACGCCCGCGCCATCACCCGCCACGGGCTGACCAACGCCCTCCCGGCGGCGCTGGAACGCGGCGAGTTCTTCATCGAGTACCAGCCGCTGGTGCACATGCACGACGGCAGCGTCCACGGCGCGGAGGCCCTGGTGCGCTGGTCGCACCCGCAGTACGGGGTACTCGGCCCGGACCGCTTCATCCCGCTGGCCGAGCGCACCGGACTGATCGTGCCCCTCGGCCGCTGGGTCCTGGAGGAGTCCGTCCGACAAGCCTGCAACTGGCAGCGCCAGTACGGCGGCTCGGCCCTGCGGATCAACGTCAACCTGTCGCCGACCCAGCTCCACCACCCCGGCCTGGTCGCCGACACCGTCCGGGTCCTGGAGGCCTCCGGGCTGGCCCCGGGCGCGCTGTGCCTGGAGGTCACCGAGTCGGCGTTGATCGGAGCCGACGACGAACTCCTCGAACCGCTGCGCCGGCTCGCGGCACTCGGCGTGGACATCGCCCTCGACGACTTTGGCACCGGCTACTCCAACCTGGCCAACCTGCGCCGCCTCCCGGTCAGCGTCCTGAAGCTGGACCGCTCCTTCACCCAGGGGATGCAGCACCAACCGGCCAACCCCGTCGACGTCAAGATCGTCGAGGGGATCGTGGCCCTGGCCCACAGCCTCGAACTCGCCGTGACCGTCGAGGGCGTGGAGACCGGGGCCCAGGCCGCCCAACTGCGGGACCTCGGCTGCGACACCGCGCAGGGCTGGTACTACGCCCGCCCCGGCGCCCCGGATCGCATCCACACGCTCTCCCTCTCGGACGCGGTCCCCACTCCCTGACGCCCGCGCCGCCGGGCGCCGCAGGCCCGGCGGGATCCCATGAGACGCCCCACCTGGGAGACGCCCCACCTGGGCTTCCCCGCGACGGTGTCGGCGGTGTCGGTCGTACGGCCTGTGCCTCCCCCCCTGTGTTGAGCGGTGCGGGGGGCCGCGGGGCCGTCGTTCCGGGTCCGGGTTCCGGGCGGTGCGGGGGGCTGCGGGGCCGCCGTTCCGGGTTCGGGCGTCGGACGGCGGGGCGTGAGCGGGACACGATCGCCGGGGCGCCGTCGGCGGATCGCGGGGAAGGTCAGCCCCGGCCGGTCTCCGTACCGTTGCCCGCCGTGCGCACCGCGGCCAGCACCCGTCGGTGTCGTCGGACGGTCTCGGTCAAGACCTCGGCCGCCGCCGGAAGTCGCTCCGCCTCGTATGCGCCGAGAGCCCCCTCTCGGGCGGGTCCGGGCTCTTCGTCGAGGGCCGCAGCCAGTGTGCGGGCCAGCGCCGCCGCGTCTTGGATTCCGGTGTTCATGCCCAGCCCTCCGGCGATCGGTTGGACGTGGGCCGCGTCCCCCGCGAGGAAGACCCGGCCCTGGCGTATCCGGGTTGCCATGCGAACGTTGACCCGCCAGGTCGACAGCCAGGTGGCTTCCCCGAGTCGTATCCCCGACATCCGGGCGTGCCGGTCGAAGAGCCGCTGAAAGCTCTCCAACGAAGGTGGCAGCGGCCGGCCGTGCTCGTCGCGCTCCCGGGAGGCCTGAAGCTGGAAGGTGTCCGTCTCCGGGATCGGGCAGAGCATCATGACCCCGCCGTCCGAGGTGAACCACTGGTGCCAGACGTCCCGACCGAGCCCCGGTGCCGTCACGTCCCCGATCACCATCGCCTGTTCCTCCTCGCTCGTGCCCTCGAAGGGGATCCCGAGGAGGGTGCGGGTCGTGCTGCGTCCGCCATCGCACCCCGCGAGATGACCGGCCCGAATCACCCGGCCGTCGGACAGTTCCGCTTCGACCCCGGCGGTGTCCTGACGCACGGCCGTGAGCCCGGCGCCGTACTCGACGTGCACGCCGAACTCGGCGAGCCGGTCGCGCAGCACCGACTCGATCTGCCACTGGCCCATGAACAGGAACTCGGGGACGGGGGTGTCATTGACATGGGCGCCGTCGAAGTACTTGCGGAACGTCAGGTTCGGAATGCCGACGGCCGCCAGTCGCCCGGCGACGCCGAGGTCCGTCATGACCTTGAGGCCGTCCTGGTTCAGGGACTTGCCGCGAGACTCGTGGTGCGGCGAGGTGCGCTGGTCGATGACCCGCACGGAAACGCCGCGGCGTGCCAGGTCGCAAGCGAGCGTCAAGCCGGTCGGGCCGGAACCCGCAATCAGAACGTCGGTCATCGGATGTCCTCTTGTCGCTCTCGTCGCCGTTTGTCGTCGATGACTCAAGGAAAGCGGCTCCGAAGCGAAAAAGCAACCCGGTTAAATATTTGACTCGGTCACATCTTGTGTGTACGTTGTGTGACATGGAAAACACGACAGGTCTCCGCGAGAGCAAGAAACTGCGCACCCGCCAGAGGCTGGCGACCACGGCGCTGGAACTCTTCCTGGAACGAGGCTTCGACGCCGTTTCGGTGACGGATGTCGCCGCCGCGGCCGAGGTCTCCAAACCCACCCTGTTCCGGTACTTCCCGAGCAAGGAGGATCTGATCCTCGACCGCTTCGCGGACCACCAGGACGAGGCGGCGCGCATCGTGCGCGACCGGGAGGGAGGCCAGACCCCGGTGGGCGCCCTGCACGCGCACTTCCTGGCGGGTCTCGCGGAGCGAGATCCGATCACCGGCCTCTGTGACCATCCGAACGTCCTCGCGTTCCAGGGGCTGCTGTACTCCACGGCGAGCCTGGAGAGCCGTATGGCCCACTACACGGCCCGTGAGGTGGAGCTGCTCGGGGAAGCGCTGGAGGGGGAGTCCGTCGCGCCGCTCGCCGCCCGGATGGCGGCCACGCATCTGGTGGCGGTACGTCAGGGGCTGGGGCGGGCGAACTGGGCCCGCATCGCCTCGGGTGTGAGTGCGGACGACGCCTACGCGGCTGCCGTCACCGAGGCCGACCAGGCCTTCGGAATGCTGGCCGAGGGCCTCGACGCGGCCCTGTCCAGACGCGTCTGAGCGAACCGCCGCCCCGGCCGTGCGTCTCGCCTCCCGGCCATGCCCCGTCGCCCCCGGTCGTGTGCCGTCGATCCGCCGTCGTCTGGGTTCGAGGGCGCTCGTGCCGACCCCCGGCCCCGCACTGGATCCGCCCCGGGCCCGAGCCGCCCCCCAGCCCCACCGCCGCGAAATCCCCGCCGGACGGGGAGAGGCCGTGCCCGGCGAAGCCCTCGCCGGAGTGCCCGTACCCCGCGTA
>NZ_LGDE01000081.1 GCF_001279725.1 Streptomyces sp. WM4235
GGGGCGGGATGTCGGACAGCGCGAGGTCCAGCAGGTCGGTGCGCTCCGCGGCGAGGACGGCGAGGACGGGAGGGAGGAAGACCGCGGAGGGCTCTCGCGCCAGTAGTTCGGCCACGCGGTCGCCGCGGGTCTCCGGCGGGGCCAGCCAGGCCGCGGCGACCTTGCCGAAGTGCTCGTCCGGGCAGGTGCGCAGGGCCTGTTCGAGGCGGTCCCGGAGTTCCGGGATCCGGTGGGCGCGGCGTCCCCAGGACGTGACCAGCGCGAGCAGGGGTGCGACGTCCCCGCGGACGGCGGCGCGGTCCAGCCGCGGGCCGAGTGCGTCCAGGACGGCGACGACCCCGCTGCCGCTGGGCTCGGTGCCCGGACTTCCGAGTTCCACCGTGCCGGTGTGTGCGGTCAGCGCCTCCACGAGGCGTACGGCCGTCTGCGGTGCGGCACCGCCGGCGGCGAGCAGGTTCACGGCCAGGGTCCGGATCTCGTCCCGGGTACCGGGCGAGCAGTCCCGTGCCCGCAGCGCGCCCAGGCACAGCCGTTCCATCGAGTCGGCCCCCGTGCCGCCCCCGGTGGGCGCGTCGACCCCGAGGGCCGCCACGATCAGGGGTGTCGGCAGGCAGGCCAGGGCGGACAGAGCCTCCCCGCGTACGGGGTCGCGCTCGTTGGACAGCCGACCCGCGGCCAGTGCGAGGATCTCCGCGATCTGCTCCGGATCATGGGTGTGGGCGGCGTTGACGACCAGCCGGTCCCAGATCGTCCCGCGCTCCTCGGCGTCACCCGTGCGCAGTGCTGCCAGGAGTTCGGGGCGGGCCTCGGCGGGCGGCAGCAGGGCGAGGTGGCCCTGGATCTCCCAGCTCGAACCGCGTTCGGCGCGGAGCCCTTCGAGCGCGGCACGGACCCGTGTGTACCGCTCGGCGGGCGGCAGCAGGCCGAGCACCCCCTCGTGCGCGCGGACGTTCGGGTACGTGTCGCCCGCGGCGACGACCGCGTCCACGAACTCGGGTCGGCGCGCCGGTGGCACCGACCGCAGCAGAACGCCGAAGGCGTTCCGGTGGAACCACCGGGCGCCCAGCTTGGGCAGGGACGGCGGGTCCGCCGCCACCAACTGCCTCATGACCGCCCGGCCTGGTGTGCGTTCCCTCCGCGCGGCCCCCCGGTCGGCGGCGACGAGCCGACGCACGACGCGCTCGGCGTCCACCGCGACGAGGTCGCCCAGCCGGTCGTGCACCGGACCGGGCAGGTTGCCGGGGCCGTACCGCTCCAGCAGGTCCAACACCCGCTCCGGTGCGGCGGTCAGGGCGGCGGCGAGCGCGGCCGCGTGCCGCGTCCACCAGGCGTCGCGCAGCCACTCGGGGAGGTCGCCGAGTTCCCGTTCCGCGTGGTCGAGGACGGCTCGGGGGTGGCGGGTGGTCAGCGTGCTCCAGTCCTCGAACGCGAGCGCCCCGGCGAGTTCGGGCAGCAGTCGCGCGGTGAACTCCGTCGAACAGCCGGGCAGCAGGCGGGCCGCGTCCCGGTCGCCGTACTCGGTGCGCACCCGCGGCACCAGTCGCTCGGCGAGTTCGGGCCGCCGCCCGTCGCGCAGCAGTCGTGCGAGGTCGGCGCGGACCACGGCGGGCGCGTCGTCGTACGCGGCCTCGACAGCGGCGTCCGGTGCGGGCAGCCGCCGAGCGCCGCGCAGCGCGTACCGGCGGACCACCGGGTCGGGGTCACCGAGCCGGTCCGCCAAGTGCCCCAGGTCTTCGCCGGTCAGCGCCGCCAGCGCGGCGAGGCGGCGCTCGTACGGACCGAGCGCATCCAGATCGGTGAGCAGGGGCCGCAGTTCGCCTCGGGCGGCCAGCCGGTGGGCGGTGACCGCGGTGGTCCGGAGTCGGGCGGCGTGGGGCAGGTTTTCGAGAACGGCGAGCAGGTCACCGGCAGTGGAGATCATCGCGGGCATTGTGTCTGATGGAGTGACCGCGCCGCATGGATTTTCGATGCTCGCCGACGGATCCGCCAACGGGTCCGCCCGCTCCGAGCGGGTCGTGGCCGAGCGCGGTGAGCGGCCGGAGCGGGACCACCCGCAACAGCCGACGAATCCGGGGCCGATGGGCCGTGCTCCGGCGATGGAATCCGTGTGAGACGTGGCGGCAACCTCATCCGGCTTCGGGCGTCCTACCCGCGTGAGGAGAACAATCGGAGTGATCGCGTTGGCGGCAGTGGTGGCTGCCCTGGGCATGACCGGGGTGGCGCGGGCGGACAGCCGGCGCGCCGGCCGGTGAGGTCCTTCCGATCGTGAACGACCGCCCGCGTTCGTCGGCGGTGGTTCCGATCGAGTGCGTCCAGCCGGTGTCGGGCGGCGCCGGCTGGACGCACAGGCGATGAGACGGTTGCGACGAGTAGCACGCGCCGGGCCGGCCGTACGCATGACACCCGCCACACCACCCGCCGGTTTCAGCGGATCTGGCCGGCGGCCCACCGGGCCCATTCGCGGCGCATGGCGTTGAAGCGCAGGCCGTACTCCAGGGCGATCCTGCCGTTCACCGACAGCGGGTCGTCACCCCACTCGATGGAGTCGGCCAGCCGGCGCAGGGCCTCGTGCTCCTGTTCCGACATCTCCATCAGGCCGGTGAGGTAGTCCCGCGCCTGGTCGGGGGTGATCACGTCGAGGAAGAAGACCCGCAGCAGGATGTCGCTGCGGGTGTTGCGCTGCGGCGCGGTCCGGGTCAGCCAGTGGCGCAGCTCGACGAGGCCCTCGTCGGTGAGGGTGTACTCCTTGCGGCCTCGCGCGCCCGCCGCCGACACGGTGATCAGCCCGGCTTCGGCGAGCTTGGTCAGCTCCGTGTACATCTGGCTCTGGGTGGCGGGCCAGACGTTGGCCAGCGAGGTCTCGAAGCGCTTGAGCAGGTCGTACCCGCTGGCCGGGCGCTCTGACAGGAGTCCGAGAAGGGCGTGTCGAAGGCTCATTCCCCGAGCTTACATTCCAGTCTTGACATGTCGAGAGTGGACCTTCTAGTTTTGACATGTCAGAACAGGAATAACGAAGAGCCCGGGGGCTTCGATGTCGTACGTACGCACCTTTCTGCCGTGGATCGTCTTCGCGGTGTTCCCGTCCACCCAGTGGCAGTGGGGCGCGCTCGCCGGACTCGTGGCGGCCATCGCCGTGACCGTCCAGCAGCGACGGGCCGGGGCCGGTCTCGACGCGCTGATCATCGAGATCGGCTCGGCGGTGTTCTTCGCGGTGCTGACCAGCATCGCCTTCGCCGACCCGCACTCCCCCGTGCACGGCTACTCGGCGGCCCTCTCCTCGGCCACGCTCGCCCTCATCGCCGGCGTCTCGCTGCTGGTGGGCAAGCCCTTCACTTCGGGCATCGCCAAGCGCAGCACCCCCCGCGAGGCATGGGGGCTGAGGCCGTTCATCCGGGCGAACACCGTCATCACCAGCGCGTGGACCACCGCCTTCGCCGTCACCGCCGTCGCGCTCGCGGCCCTCGCCCACGCAGGCCAGGGTCACTCGGCGGCCGCCACACTCGTCCAGGCCGCCGGGTTCGTCCTTCCCATGCTGTTCACGGTCCGCCACGTCGCCGCCGTCCAGGCGAAGACCGGCGCCCGCTGACGCCCGGCCCGTTCAGGTGCCGCGGGGGCTCACGGACCTCCCCCGGCGTGTGGGCATCCGGGGCGGGACGGCGGCTCGAACCGGGGACGTCTGGTCATCTCGAACGCCGCGACGACGCCCCACGGGCAACGGACGCGAGTACCCGGCCGCCGCCACGGCGTCGGCCCTGTCAGAGGCTGCGCCTAGGCTGTCCGCACGGACCGGGATCAAGGAGCATGCAGTGCGGATAGAGCGTCACCAGGTAGGCGAGACAGTCGTTTCGGCGGCTCGCGAGGACTTCGTGGACCGGATCGGGGGACAGGTCCGATCCATGTCGAAGGCCGGCCGGATGGCCACCTACGAATGGCAGTCGATCGCCGAGGAGTTCCACGACTACCTGGGCGCCCTGTCCGTCGAGACGCCCGGCCTCGATTCTCCGGAGGCCCGGGCCGCTCTCAAGGACGCCGCCGAGGCGGCGGCCGGCGCCGTCTCCTACGCGGCGTACCACCCTCACTGCAGCTTCCAGGTCTTCCTCGATTACGTGAACTTCGGCATGAGCTACGGCCCGGATGTCGAGGACGATGCCGAGGACGATGCCGAGGGAAGCGTCACCCCTGGCGAGTGGATCGACGCGTTCTGCCTGGCGCTCCTGAGGGACAAGGCCCAGTGGCACGGTGAGGCCTTCCACTTCGCCCGCCAGAAATTCGCGGAGCAGGCGCAGGGAAGCCCTGCCGGCGAGCTCGTCACGGGGTTCATGGCCGAGGTCCTCGACGACACCGGAGACGATGAGGACTACCCGCCGAGCCCGCAGGCGAAGCTGGCAGCCATCGACGCCGCGCTGGCCCGCATCGGCAGTCGGGCCCGGGAGACCAACCAACACCTCCTCGATCGGCCGGACAGTGTCGCACTGAGGACCCTGCGCGCCGTGGCCGCCGAGGATCGGGAGGGCTTCGACTCCGGACTGGCCGCCCTTCTGCTCGCACACAGCACCGTCAACAGCCCCGCTGCCTCTCCGAGCAGCCTCCTCCCGCTCCTGCCGCTCGGTCTGGCCGCGCTCGCGTACCGGACCCGTGGTTGGATGCCGGCTCTCCACACCGATTACCTGCCGCACGCCCTGATCACCAATTTCGAGGCGCGCGGCCCGAGGGTGAAGGGTTTGGGTGTCGACCGGCGGCCGGACGCGGTCGCCTCGCTCGCGGCGGGCCCGCTGCTGGTGGCACGGCCGACCGACGGAAAGCCTCGGAGCCCGGAAATCGAGGCTCATTGGGACGAGTACACCCGAGAAGCCCTGATCCCCGAGGACGGAAAGCCCCTCAGCTCATCGCGTCTCGACAGGGCCCTGGACTACCAGGGGCTTCTCTTCAAGTTGCGAGCGGGGCATTCGGCCGACGTGACGGACGCCCAGCTCGCGAACCTCCGGCTGGCCTCCCAACTGGGGGCGGCCGTGTTCCGCCTTGCCCTGGCGGAGCCGGGTACCGAGGTCGAGGTGACCATCGACGACCGGAAGCTGCGCTGCCAGGCTGCGCGGGGCGAGGCAGCGGGCGCCGGCAACTGGGCGAACGCCGCCGCCTTCGCCCTGATCACGGGCGTACGCGAGGATCTCGCCCCCATGGTCCTTGCCGGCCCCACGATCGCCGGGAAGGACGGCTCGGCCTTCGCCTCGTACCGGGAGGCCCTCCACGCCTACCTGACGGGTGTCGATCCCGAGTCGGCGGCGGAGCGGGCGCTGCGCGGGGCCGAGCAGGCCAAGGAGTGGGGTTTCTTCCCGCCGCCCGCCGTACTGCTGTCGCAGCTGGTGGAGGGCGACGAGGAAAGCTTCAACCTGGCCCTGGCCGATGCCCTGGAAGCCCATCGCGACCACTACCAGGTCGCGGACCGCGCCGACACCATCGACGCATCGATCGACTTCGACGTGCTGGCCCTGGCCTGCCACGCCCGACGCAGGGGCTGGGAGATCCGCGTCGAGTCCCCTTACCTGCCGCAACGGCTCCTCGGAGCCGCTCGCCCTCTCCAGGTCCCCGGCCGTGAATCCGATGTCCTGCGGGTCGACTGACCGCCTCGGACCTCATGCCGCTGCCGCGATGCCGGCCGGCCAAGAGACGGGGGCCGTGGAGGTGGCGGACTTCAAGCAGGATCCCACCCCGGTCGTTGGCACCCTTGCCGACGATGTGCCGGCCTTCGCTGTACCCCTGCTGGACCGGGGCACCACACGGGAGGAACCACCACATGAATGCGCCGTCATCGGCCGGCGGAGCGCCCCGAACCGACGGGGCATCCGTCCGCATCGGAGCTCTCGTTCCGCTCACTCGGCCTGGCTGGATCGAGGCAGGCAGACACGTGCTCGCCGGGATGGAGTTGGCCGTTCGCGAAGTCAATGACGCCGGCGGGATCGTCGGGGAACCACTCGAGCTGGTGGTCCGAGACACCGCTGCCGATCCGCGGAGGGCCGCAACGGCGGTCGACGAGTTGGAGCGCTTGGGCGTGGCTGCCGTGGCGGGGGAATACCACACCGGCGTCGCTCGCGCCGCTGCCGCCCCAGCCGACGCACTCCGCGTACCATTTCTCTGCCCGTCGGCGGGACT
>NZ_LGDE01000082.1 GCF_001279725.1 Streptomyces sp. WM4235
GTCCACGGCCGTGGCGACCAGGCTGGAGATGCCCTCGTGCGGGACGACCACGCCCTTGGGGCGGCCCGTCGAACCCGATGTGTAGATCACGTACGCGGCCCCGTCCAGGGGGACGTCCGGCAGGTCCGGGGCCCCTTCGGGCAGTCCGTCGAGTTCGGCCGCCGTGCCCGGGGCGTCCAGCAGGACCACCGGGACCCCCTCGACCGCGGGGATCTTCCCCGCCACGGACTCGGTTCCGACGACCAGGACGGCACACGAGTCCTCGACCATGTAGGCCAGCCGGTCGGCGGGATGGACGAGGTCGAGCGGCAGGAACGCCGCACCCAGCTTGAGGACCGCCAGCACCGTCGCGACCATGTCGATCGAGCGCGGCACGGCCACCCCGACCACGCTCTCGGCGCCCACCCCGCGCGCGGCGAGCAGCCGGGCGATCCGGTCGGACCGGGCGTCGAGACCCGCGTAACCCAGTGTCGTGGTCCGCTCGACCACCGCCGGGGCGTCGGGCCGCTCCGCGAGCCGCGCCGCGAACAGCGCGGGCAGGGACAGCTCGTCCACCACCCGGTCGGTGGCGTTGAACTCCTCCCGCACCAGACGCAGTTCTCCGGCGTCCATGATCTCCAGGCGGGACACCGGAAGGGCCGGGTCGACGGCCACGGCCGAGACGAGCCGGCGCAGCCGCTCGCCCAGCCGCTCCACGCCCTCGCGATCGAACAGCTCGGTGGCGAACTCCAGCCGGCAGTCGAGTCCGTCCGCCTCCGGGTCGTCGGCGCCCGTGCGCTCGGTGAAGCTGAACACGAGGTCGAACTTGGCCGAGGTGATCCGGAACGGCACGTACTCCACCGCCAACCCGGGCAGGGCCGCGTCCTCCCCGGTGCGGTGGTGGTAGCCGACCATGACCTGGAAGAGCGGATTGCGGGCGAGCGAGCGGGTCGGATTGAGCCTCTCCACCACCGCCTCGAAGGGCACGTCGGCGTGCGAGAACGCCGCCAGCGCGGTGTCGCGCACCCGCTCCACCAGTTCACCGAAGGCGGGGTCCCCCCCCAGATCCGTCCGGAGCACCAGCGTATTGACGAAGAAGCCCACCAGGTCGTCCAGGGCCTCGTCGCCGCGCCCCGCGATGGGCGAGCCGATCGGTATGTCCGCTCCCGCGCCCATCCGGTGCAACAGCCCCGCGCCGGCCGCGTGCACCACCATGAACATGCTCGCGTTGTGCTCCTTCGCGAGCCGGCGCAGCCCCCGGTGCGCCCGCGCGTCGAACGAGACGTCCAGCTCACCGCCCGTGAAGACGGGCCGGGCGGGTCGGGGCCGGTCGGCGGGCAGCTCGATCTCCTCCGGCGCCCCCTCCAGGGCGCCGCGCCAGTACTCCAGCTGCCGCGCGGCGAGGCTGCCGGGATCGGCGGCGTCGCCGAGCAGCTCCCGCTGCCACAGCGCGTAGTCCGCGTACTGCACGGGCAACGGCTCCCAGTGCGGCGCCGCCCCGCCCAGCCGGGCGGCGTAGGCGGTGGTCAGGTCGCGCAGGAAGGGCCGGTCCGACCACTCGTCGGTGGTGATGTGGTGCAGCAGCAGGACGACCACGTGGTCCTCGGCGCCGACCGTGAGGACCGTCGCGCGCAGCGGCAGTTCCCCCGCGAGGTCGAACGGGCGGCGCACCGCCGTGTCGATCAGGGCGGGCAGCTCCTCCTCGGTCGCCGGGGCGACCTCCACCACCGGCAGGGCCCCGTCCGCGGGCAGCACCCGCTGGAAGGCCAGGCCCTCCCGGGTGACGAAGACCGTGCGCAGGGCCTCGTGGCGGGCCGTGACGTCGGCCAGCGCCGCCCGCCAGGCCGCCACGTCGAGTCGGCCGCGCAGCCGCATCACGAGCGGGAAGTTGTAGGCGGCGGAGGCCGAGTCGATCTGCTGGATCACCCACAAGCGCTGCTGGGCGTGCGACAGCGGCAGTTCTGCCGGCCGCTCACCCGCCGTCAGCGCGGGCCGGCCCGCCGGCCCGCCCCCTTCGGCGCGCCCGGCCAGTTCCGCCACGGTCGGCGCCTCGAACAGGTCCCGGATCGCCAGCTCCACCGCGAGGGCGGTGCGCGCCCTGCCGACGAGCCTGGTCGCCAGCAGGGAGTGACCGCCGAGGTCGAAGAAGGAGTCGTCGATCCCGACGGCGGTCTCCGGCAGCCCGAGCACCTCCGCGAACAGCGCCCGGAGCACCGTCTCCCGGGGGGTGCGCGGCGGCCGGCGGGTACCGGATCCGCCCAGGTCCGGTGCGGGCAGGGCCTGTACGTCGAGCTTGCCGTTCACGGTCAACGGCAGGGTTCCCACGGCCACCAGGGCGGCCGGGACCATGTAGCCGGGCAGGACGGTCTTGAGGTGCTCGCGGACCTCCGTGAGCAGCGTGTCGCCGCCCTCGGCCGCTGCCGGCTCGGGCACCACGTACCCCACCAGCCGCTTGTTCCCCGCGTGTTCCGTCACCACGACGGCCGCGTGGGCGATCAGCGGGTGCTCGGACAGGGCCGCGCCGATCTCGCCCAACTCGACCCGGTAGCCGCGGATCTTGACCTGGTCGTCGGTCCGCCCGAGGAAGTCGATCAACCCGTCGGGGCGCTGTCGCACCAGGTCACCCGTCCGGTACATGCGCGCCCCCGGCGCCCCGAACGGATCGGCGACGAACCGCTCCGCCGTCAGCGCCGGCCGGTCGTGGTAGCCGCGCGCCAGACCGGTGCCGGAGATGTACAACTCACCCGGGCTGCCCGGCGGGACCGGCCGCAGCATCGCGTCCAGCACGTGCCCGCGGGTGTTGCGGATCGGCCGGCCCACGGTCGGGCCGGCGCTCTCGGCGGTGGACCCCCCGAGCGTGTTGATCGTGTACTCGGTCGGACCGTACAGGTTGTAGCCGTACGTCTCCTCCGTACGGGCCAGCCGGCCCCACACCGCGTCGGACACGGCCTCGCCACCGAGCAGGACCAGCGCGGGACGGTGTCTGCCCGTCGCCTCGTCGCGCTCCAACAGGCCCTCTTCGATGAGCAGTTGGACGTACGTCGGCGTCACGTTCACCACGTCCACCCGGTGCCGGTCGCAGTAGTCCACCAGGGCCGCGGCGTCGCGCCGCAGCTCCTCGTCGCACACGTGCACCTCGTGGCCCTCGACGAGCCAGAGGAGCTCCTCCCAGGACATGTCGAAGGCGAAGGAGACGGTGTGCGCGATCCGCAGCCGCCGCCCGCCCGCCGAGGCGATGGCCGGATCGAAGATCTCCACCTGGTGATTGAGCTGCATGTTCGTCAACCCCCGGTACGGGGTGACGACGCCCTTGGGACGACCGGTGGAACCGGAGGTGTAGATGACGTACGCCGGGTGCTCCAACCGGTCCGCGACCGTGTGGGCGAACGCCGGCCGTTCGGCGTCCGTGACCACCCCGCCCGACAGCGCGGCCAGTTCGGCGACGACCGCCGGATCGTCCAACGCCAGCTCGACGGCGAGCGGACCCGCCTCCCCGCGCAGGGTCGGCGCGACGGCCACCGTGGACACCACGCACAGCGGCCCGGTGTCCTCGATCATCAGCCGCAGCCGGTCGGCGGGATGGTCGAGGTCGAGCGGCAGGTACGCGGCCCCCGTGCGCAGCACCGCGAAGAGCGCCACCACCATCTCGATCGAACGCGGCAGCGCCAGGGCGACGACCCGCTCGGGTCCGGCCCCCCGCGCCAGCAGCAGCCGGGCCAACCGGTTGATCCGCGCGTCCAGTTCCGCGTACGTGAGTTCCCGCGCGCCGAAGACCAGCGCGACCGCGTCGGGAGTACGGCCGACCTGGTCCGCCAGCATGTCGGCGACGGTCTCGTTCGGCACCGGCAGGTCACCCGTCGACGCGCGGTCCAGGGCGGCCCGTTCCGCGGGCAGCAGCAGGTCCAGCGCCGCCACCCGCTCCGCGAGGCCGTCGATCAGCCGGCCCACCACGAGCCGGAACCGCTCCAGCGTGGCCGCCGCCCGCTCGTCGTCGATCAGATCGGAGCGGTACTCCAGCTTCACGCCGACGACCGAGGCAGGATTGACGATCAACGTCATCGGATAGTGGGTGGCGTCCACACTGTCGACACCGGTGATGCCGTGCCGTTCGGTCAGCCGACGGAAACCGTCCTCGTCCGCGAAGTTCTGCAGGACGTACAAGGTGTCGAACAGGACCCCGTGACCGCCCGCCCGCTGGAGCTCCGCCAACCCCAGGTACTCGTGGTCCATCACCGCGACCCGCTCCGAACGCACCCGGCGCAGCAACTCCAGGACGCTCTCCTCGGGCCGCAGCCGCACCCGCAGCGGCACGGTGTTCAAGAACATGCCGATCGCCGACTCGACGCCCGGCACCTCAGCCGGACGACCCGCCACCGTGGCGCCGAACACCACGTCGTCGCGACCCACCGCCGCCGACAGCACCAGGGCCCACGCCGCGGACAGCACCGCGTTGACGGTCAACCCCTGCTCCCGGGCGCACCGGCGCAGCCGCTCGCTCAGCTCCGCGCCGAGGTCGAGGGAGCGACGGCGCGGGATCGTCGGCTCGCCGCCGCGCTCCCGCGCCACGAGCGTCGGTTCCGCGAGCCCGGACAGGGCGCGGCGCCAGGTCTCCCGCGCCGCGTCGAAGTCCTGTCCGGCGAGCCAGGCCAGGTAGTCGCGGTAGCTTCCCGGCGTCCCCATCCCGGCGGCGTCGCCCGCCGACTCGTACAGGCCGAGGAGCTCCTCCAGGAAGAGGGACTGCGACCAGCCGTCCCAGGCCACCAGGTGGTGGCCGAGCATCAGCCGGTCGGTGTCCGGGGTCAGCCGTATCAACCGGAGCCGGAACAGCGGGGGCGACGTCAGGTCGAACCGCAGCAACCGGTCCGCCTCGGAGATCTCCGCCAGCCGTGCCTCCCGCGCCGCCTCGTCGAGCCCCGTCAGGTCGGTCTCGACCAACGGCGCCGTGATCGTGTCCGGCGGGCAGACGAACTGCACGGGGCCGGGCAGACCGTCGCCGACGATGCCGGTGCGCAGCGCCGGATGGCGGGCCAGCAGCGTGGCGCAGGCCGCGCGCAACCGGTCGACGTCGAGGCGACGGTCGAAGTCGAAGCAGTCCTGGGCGGTGTAGACGTCCAGCGCGGACGTGTCGTAACTGGCGTGGAAGTGGATGCCCTCCTGGAGCGGCGACAGCGGCCACATGTCGGCGACGGGCGCCGGGGAGGCCCGCTCCACCACGTCGATCTCGCCCTGGTCGAGGTCCACCAACGACAGGTCCGCCGGCCGGAGCCCGCGGGTGACGTCCGTTCCGGCGCCGGCGATCAACTCGCGCAGGGCCGCCGTCCAGGCGTCGGCGAGTTCGCACACGTCCTGCCCGGTCAGCGCCCCGCCCTCGCCCTGCGGCCAGGTCCACGTGGCACGCAGCTCGGGACCCGCCGGGGTGTCCGCGCAGACGGCGTTGACCTGGAGCGCGTAGGGCATCGCCAGCCCGGCGTCGGGCCCCACGCGCAAGGCGTCCGCCTCGACGGCGGGTGCCCAGTCCCGATCCTGGTCCGCCGGCAGTCGACCGAAGTAGTTGAACAGCAACTGGGCACCCGAGAGCCGGGCGAAGACCGGGGCGAGCTGCGGATTGAGGTAACGCAGCATGCCGTACCCGGCGCCCGCGTCCGGAGCCGAACGCACCGCCTCCCGGACCCGCCCGAGGACCTCCCGCGGATCGCCCGCCGCCGGCAGCCGCACCGGATGCAGTCCCGTGAACCAGCCGACGGTACGGGACAGGTCCAGCCCGTCCCCGAAGCCCTCGCGCCCGTGCCGCTCCAGATCCACCAGCAGGTCGCCCTCGGGCTTGCCGCCACGCCGGGCCACCGCCACCCGCAGCGCCGCGAGCAGCACCTCGGTGACATCGGCCCCGGCCGCCGCGGGCACCGCCGTCAACAGGGCCCTGGTCTCCTCGCCCGTCAACCGGACCTCGTGCTCACGCGCCGCCCCGACGGTACCGGTCCGACCCGCGCCCGGCAGCAACTCCGCCCCGGGGGCCAGCACCCCCGCCCAGTAGGGCAGTTCGGCCTGCCGTCGCGGCGAGGTCCCCTGCTCGACGACCTCCCGCGCGAACCGCCGCAGCG
>NZ_LGDE01000083.1 GCF_001279725.1 Streptomyces sp. WM4235
GGGGGAGGGGGCGGGGGTCCGGGACGGGGGCGGGGTGGGTGTCGGGGTGGGGCCGGCGGACCGGCCGGCGGGCGATCCGGAGGCGGCCGGGGCGCCCTCCGAACAGCCCGCGACAGCGAGTAACGCCAGGGAGACCACCGGAAGAACGAGTCGTGTCGAGCCGCGACGCATGTCTGCTCCAGCCGTGGGGACGGAGGGATGTCGTGCCATGGTCTGCCATGGTCGCAGGAGCGGGGGCGGTCGTACGTCCGTACGCCGAAGCCGCCTCGCGGCTCGACTTCCGCCCCACCCTGCCCCGCGGTCGAACGCGTGGACGCGTCGGGATCAGGAAGCGGTCTGGTCGGTGTGATCGGTGGGGGCGGTATCGCGGTTCCGGTTGCGGACTGCGGCCCGGATCTTCTTGGCTGTGTACCCGAGCCCCGCCACGAGGAGGGCCGCGAGTGCGTTGCCGAGTACGTCGTGGCCCAGGAACGCGTAGAACGTGGACAGGGTCATGGCGGTCTCCCCCGGTGGTGCGGCTGTTGCGGTGACGAGGGAGAGATTGGCCGCGAACGGGAGGCCGCCGGCCGGCCGGGGGACGTCACGCCTGGTGAGAGGGGGTTCCGGGCTGGACTGTGGGTGGTCACGGCTGGACAGGGTGGTCAAGGGAGGGGTGCGATGTCTCCGAAAAGGGAGATCCCGGAGGGGACGCCGGCGGGTGATCTGGCCGTGTTCCTCGTCGGGTTGACGCGGGGTGCGACGGTGCGCGCGCTGGCGGAGCGGTTCGGCCGGAGCAGTTCGACGTGGGGGAACTACCTCAACGGGTCGCAACTGATTCCGAGACCGTTGCTGGGCAAGCTCGTCGAGGCGTACACGCCGCCGGGGGCGGCGCGGAACGTGAAGGCGGTCCGGGCGAGCGAGTTGTGGAGCGCGGCGGATCGGGAACGTCGCTCCGGCCCGGTTGCCTTGCATCCGGTGCCCACTGAGCGCCGTGACGAGGCGTTGTGGCAGGTCGTGAAGTACCAGGGCCTGGCGGCGAACGCGGAGAAGCACCTGGCGGAGCTGCGGCCCATGCTCGCCTACACGCAGAGCCGGCTGGAGAACGCACGGATGCGGTTGAGGGTGGCGGGCGATCGGGAGCGGGTACGGGTCGAACGGCAGCTCGGTCAGGCGAAGGAGCGGCTGGGCCGGGTCCAGGTCCAGCAGGAACGTGCGAGGAACCGCAGGCTGACGGCGGAGGAGCAGCAGCAGTTCTGGACGACGGAGGCGTTGACCGCGCAGGAGGAGATCAACCGTCTGGAGCGTGAGGCGCGGAGCCTCGTCATTCCGGTGGGCCCGCCCGACGCGGACGGGCGGTCGCCGAGCGGTGCCGATGCCACGGAGGGCGACGACGAAGCGGACGAGACGACTTTCGACGTCCGGTTGGAGCACATCGTCGCCGAGGGCCTGGAGGACGAGGCCGTGATCGAGGCCGACATCCGCTTGGAGTCCGACGTCCGCGTCGAGTCAGGGGTCGGAGCGGCCGGAGCGGTCGGAGCCGCTGTCCCGCCGCTGTCCAATGTCCCGTTGGACAGGGCAGGTGTCGATGACGGCGGCTCGCGTCCGGTGAGTCCGGCCTTGCCGTACCGGGCGCTCCGCACGATCGGCGGGGCGCTGGGTCACCCCCTGGTGAAGGCGCGCCTCCACGTCATCGCCGCTCTCCTGTGCCTGGGGGTCGTCTCCATCATGTACCGGGCGTCCGAGGGGGTGGAGAGCGAGCACGCCTGGTCCGGAGCGGTCCTCGCCACCCTGCTGGGCCTCCCGTTCCTGTACGGGGTCCTCAGGTTCGGCGCGGTGCCCGTGCGGGCGGCCCGGGTCGCGGCCGTCGTCCTGCATGTCGCGTGGGTGGTGCTGTTGCTCCTGGACGCCCTGCCGTGGCCGACGCCCACCCGTCGGTGAGACGGGCGCGGGAACCGGGGCCGCCCCGGCCCGCGGGCAACGCCCGCCCCGTGCGGCTCAGGACCGCGCGGTCGGCGGGTTCTCGAACGTCGGTGCGTGCTCGAAGGTGGCGGCGGCCGCGAGGAAGGCGTCGTTCTCCTCGGGGGAGCCGATCGAGACGCGGGCTCCCTCGCCCGCGAAGGGGCGGATCGCCACGCCCGCCTCCGCGCAGTGGCGCCCGAAGTCCAGGGTCCGTTCGCCGAGCGGGAGCCACACGAAGTTGGCCTCGCTCGGGGGGACGGGCAGGCCGAGGGCTTGCAGGGCCTCGCGTACCCGTTCGCGTTCGCGGGTGGTGGTCTCCACCCGGGCCATCAGCTCGGCCTCGGAGCGGAGTGCGGCGACCGCGGCTGCCTGCGCGATGCCGTTGACGCTGAAGGGGAGGAACGCCTTGCGGATCGCCTCGATCGTCTCGCGGTGCCCCACCACGTAGCCGATGCGCAGGCCCGCGAGGCCGTACGCCTTGGAGAAGGTGCGCAGGACCACCATGTTGGGCCGGTCGGTGCGGAGCGCGAGGCCGTCGGGGACCTCCCGGTCGCGTACGTACTCGTGGTAGGCCTCGTCGATGACCACCAGGCAGTCGGCGGGTACCCGGTCGAGGAAGGCTTCCAGTGCCGCCGCGTGCACCACGGACCCGGTCGGGTTGTTCGGGTTGCAGACGAAGATCAGGCGGGTCCGGTCGGTGATCGCGGCGGCCATCGCGTCGAGGTCGTGGGCCCCGTCGCGCAGGGGGACCTCGACGGGGGTGGCGCCCGAGAGCCGGGTCAGGATCGGATAGGCCTCGAACGAGCGCCAGGCGTACATCACTTCGGCGCCGGGCTCGGCGACGGCTTCCAGGAGCATCTGGGAGACGCCGACCGAGCCGCAGCCGACGGCGATCTCGTCCTCGGCGACCTTGAAGCGCGCCGCTATCTCGGCGGTCAGCTCCACGCAGTTGTTGTCGGGGTAGCGGTTGACGCCGAGGGCCGCCTCCTCGATGGCCTTGACCACGGCGGGCAGCGGCCCGTACGGCGACTCGTTCGCGGCGAGGGGGTACGAGCGACCCTCGGGGGAGCGCACCGGCGGACCCGGCTTGAAGTTGACGAGTCGGTCGAGCACCGGGCGGAAGGTGGGTTCGGGCATGCGGGTTCTCTCCTTGTGGTGGTCGCCGGCCGGTCGGGGCGTGCCGTCAGCCACGTATGGCCTTGCGGAGCGGCACGTCCGGGTCGGTGGCCAGGTCGAGGTCCAGCCGGCCGGCGTCGGTGATGAGGCGGCGGCCCTGCACCAGGTCGCGGGGGCGGTCGACGGTCAGGACGGCCTCCAGCCGGTCCCCCGTCAGCCACAGGACGGTCCAGGCGGGGCTGTCGGGCGAGCCTCGGAAGAGCATCCGTTCCGCCGCCGGGTGGTGGCCCGCGTACTGGACCATCCGTCCGAACTGCTCCGACCAGAAGTAGGGCACGGTGTCGTGGGCGGCGTCGCGGCCCAGGAGCGTCGCGGCGGCGGTCTCGGGGGCGTTGAGGGCGGCGTCCCAGTGCTCGACGAGCAGCCGGCGGTCGTAGCGGTCCGACCACCAGGCGGCGCAGTCGCCGACCGCGACGATCTCGGGCCGGGAGGTCCGCAGCGCGGCGTCGACGAGGACGCCGCGCCCGACCTCGATCCCGGAGCCGTGGAGCCAGTCGACGTCGGGGCGTACGCCGATGCCGGTGACGACCACGTCGGCGGCCAGGAACTCCCCGTGGTCGAGGGTCAGTCCGCCGGGGTCGACGGAGGTGACGCGCACGCCGCACCGCAGGTCGATGCCGGCCTCGGCGTACCAACCGGCGGTCAGCGCGCCGAGTTCCGGCCCGAGGGCCTCGGACAGCGGGGCGGCGGCGGCCTCGACGACCGTGACCCGGCAGCCCTTCGCGGCGGCGGCGGTCGCGACCTCGGCGCCGATCCAACCGGCGCCGACGACGGCCACGCGCGCGCCCTCGACGAGTTCGTCGCGCAGCGCCAGGGCGTCGTCCCGGGTCCGTACGACGTGCTGGGGGCCGTCGCCCGGCAGTCGGACGGGGCTCGCGCCCGTCGCGAGGACCAGGGCGTCGAACTCCAGCGGGCCGCCGGTGGTCTCCAGGATCCCGCCGGGCCGGTCGGCGTGCGGTCGCAGGGCCTCGGCGCGGCGGCCGAGGAGCAGGGTGCAGCGGAGCTTGTCCCAGTCGGTGGGGAAGGCCGTGTCGTCGGTCTCCCCCGTCAGGACGCCCTTCGACAGCGGGGGCCGGTCGTAGGGGGCGTGGGTCTCGGCGCCGACGAGGGTGAGGTCACCCTCGTGGCCCTGGGCGCGCAGCGCTTCGGCGGTGCGCAGGCCGGCGAGGCCGCCGCCGACGACGATCACATGGCGCATGGTCGGACCTTCGGTTCTCGGGCGGTGGCGCCGGCGTCCGCGAGGGCGGTCGCCGGGGGTCCCGGCCGGGGGTCCGGCCGGGACGTGGGGCGAGGTGTCGGGTTCACTCGATGTCGAGGGCGTGCAGCATGGGGCGGAGCTTGGCGCAGGTCTCCGCGTACTCGGCCTCGGGATCGGAGTCGGCGACCAGTCCGCAGCCCGCGTACAGGGAGGCGGTGGCGCCGTCGAGCAGGGCGGAGCGGATGGCGACCGCGAACTGGCCCTGGCCGGTGCGGTCGGCCCAGCCGACGGCTCCCGCGTACCAGCTGCGGTCGAGTCCCTCGTTGTCGGCGAGCCAGGTCAGGGCCGCCTCGCGGGGGTGACCGCCGAGGGCCGGGGTGGGGTGGAGGCGTTCGACGAAGTCGAGGATGCCGGCCGGGGAGTCCTCGGCGAGCCGACCGTGGACCTTGGTGGACAGGTGTTGGACGTTGGCGAGCTTGACCACGCGGGGCGGGGTCTCGGCGTCGACGTCGGCGCACGAGTCGCCGAGCGCGTCGCGGAGCATCTGGACCACCACGTCGTGCTCGTGCTGGATCTTGGGGCTGTCGACCAGTTCGCGTTCGTGGGCCTCGTCCTGTTCGGGCGTGGCGCCGCGCGGGGTGGTGCCGGCCAGGCCCAGCGCGTGCACGGTGCGGTCGTCGACCCGTACGAGGTATTCGGGGGTGGCTCCGAGGAAGGTGCATCCGTCGTGGTCGACGGCGAAGACGGTGGTGCCGGGGTTGGCCGTGCGCAGCCTGCGCACGGCGTCCGGTACGTCGAAGGGAGTGGACGCGGTGACGCGCAACTCGCGTGCCAGGACCACCTTCTCGAATCCGCCGGCACGGATCCGGCCGGTCGCGCTGCGGACCAGTTCCTTCCAGTCCTCGGCGGCCGGCAGCTCGACGGCGGTGTGGGCGCGGCCGGCCGGGGCGGTGGGCAGGTCCCGGGCGGGCCCGGGTTCCCACAGCAGGCAGGTGTCGGCGAGGGCGGCGAGTTCCTTGGCCGTCTGCTCGGGGTCGTCGTCGGGCGACAGGGCCGCGTTGAGACGCAGTTCGGCGCGGGTGGGGCCGTCGGCGGCGCCGCGGGCGGGTGCCAGGCTGCGGATCTGCAGCGCGGGCACCCACATCAGGGCGTCCGGGAGGCGGCTGCCCCGCGGGTCGGCGGCGGCGAAGGCGAAGCCGCCGATGGCGAGGGGGCCGTCGCCCGATGCGGTGGAGCGGTCGGCGGCGCCGCCGCGGACCGCGTCGCGGGCGAGTTCCGTCCAGCCGGCGCGGACG
This sequence comes from Streptomyces sp. WM4235, assembly GCF_001279725.1. Lineage (GTDB taxonomy): Bacteria > Actinomycetota > Actinomycetes > Streptomycetales > Streptomycetaceae > Streptomyces. Next base: position 5,608 of record NZ_LGDE01000083.1, read on the forward strand.
GCCGCCACCCGGTCGGCGCCGTGTCCGTCGAGGTCGTGGGCGCTGCCGAAGGCGACGACGGAGCCGCCGTCCCAGGCGGACTGCCACAGCAGCGAGCGCGACGTGAGGAGGCGGGCCCGCTGCCACGTGTCGACGGCGGAGCCGAGGGACAGGGGCTTGGCCCAACTGGCGAGCGTGAGGCGCCCGGTGTGGCGGGCCCGGGCGGGGGCGGGCCGTAACGGGGCGGGGAGGGGCTCCCGGGCGCGGGGGGGGGGGGGGGGGGGGGGCGGGGGGGGGGCGCCCCGGGGGGCGGGGGGGGGGGGGGGGGGGGG
>NZ_LGDE01000084.1 GCF_001279725.1 Streptomyces sp. WM4235
GCGAACACCTCGGTGTAGGCGGCGTCGTAGGTGAACGGCGCCCACTGCGCGACACGGCTCGCGGGCCGCACCGAGAAGCGGGCCCCCTGCCGGGGGGCGAACTGGGCGGGGGACGCGCGCGGCACCACGATGCCCTTGGGGCTACCGGTCGAACCGGAGGTGTACACCAGGCACAGCGCGTCCTCACCGGTCGTCGCCGGCGCCGTCGGCCGGGGGGCCGCGGCCTTGTCGGCGGCGGGTGCCCGGGTGTCGCACCACTCCACCGGGACGTCGCCGAACCGCACCGCCTCCCGGTCCCACAGCGCGGGGTACGCCGCCAGGGAGGCTTCGGTGGCCAGCAGCGCGACGGGGTCCGCGTCGGCGAGTACGGCGCGCAGCCGCAGCTCGGGGCCGACCCCGTCGAGGACCGCGAACGCCGCGCCGGTCTTGGCCACGCCGAGGACGGCGGCGCTCTGCGCGGGCCCGGTGGGCAGCAGCACCGACACGAAGGAGCCGGGTCCGGCGCCGCGCGCCAGCAGCCGGACCGCGATGTCGTCGCTCCAACGGTCCAGTTCCGCGTAGGTGACCTCCACTCCGGCGCACCGTACGGCCGGGGAGTCGGGACGCTCGGCCGCCACGGCCCGGAACAGCTCGTGCACCGGCACGCGGTGGGCGGCCCGGTACGCGCCCGGTTCCGCCGCGGGGCGGGGCGAGGGGGTCTCTCCCCGGCCCAGGTCGACGTCGTCCAGGTCGGCGTCGGGGTCGTCGAGCGCCGCGTGCAGGAGGGTCTCCAGCCGGCGGACGAACCGGGCCGCCGACTCCTCGCCGAAGCGGGAGACGGCGTACTCCAGGACCCCGTCGATCCGGTCGGCGTGCTCGTCCAGGGCGAGCGTCAGGTCGTACTTCGCGGTCGCGGTCCGCACCGGTCGCAGCTCACCGGTGACGTCGCCCAGTCGGACCAGGTCGGGCGTCGCGTCCTGCCAGACCAGCGAGACCTGGGCGAGCGCCGGCCGGCCCGGGTCGCCCGCCAGGCCCAGTTCGGCGACGAGCCGGTCGAAGGGGACCAGCGGCCGGTCCAGGTCCGCGGCGAGCAGACGACCGGTGCGGGAGGCGAGTTCGGCGAAGCCCGGCGTACCGGAGAGGTCCACGCGCACCGGCAGGGTGTTGACCAGGTTGCCGACGAGACCCTCCAGTCCGGGCGCCTCGCGGTTGGCGACGGGTACGGCGACGACGACGTCGTCGGACGCCGCGTAACGGCCCAGCAGGGAGCCGAACACGGTGAGCAGCACGGTGAACGGCGTGACCCGCAGCCGGGCGGCCGTCCGGCGCAGCCGCGCGGTGACGTCCGGGGACAGTCGCACCGGCATGGTGCGACCGGCCCCGGGGGCCTCGTCGGCGAGGGCCTGCGGGTCGGTGGGCAGGGCGAGCACCCCGGGGTGGCCGGCGAGCCGTTCGCGCCAGTACGCCAGGTGCCCGGCCCGCACGGCGCGACCGGCGGGGGCGTCGGCCGCGGCGGCGTAGTCGATGAACTCGGCGCCCGGTGCCGGGAGTCGCTCGGCGTCGGTGGCGTGCACCGCGTACAGTGCGGCCAGTTCGCGCAAGGCCACGGAGACGGACCAGCCGTCCACCGCGATGTGGTGCGCGGCGCACAGCAGTTCCGTACGCCCCTGTCCCCGTACCAGGGTGAGGCGCAACAGTGGTCCCGCCGCCAGGTCGAAGGGACGGGCCGCCTCCGCGGCGGCGACCGTCTCCCACGCGGCCTCGGCGTCCTCGGCTCCTTCGCCGGGGCCGGGGGAGCCGGGCAGATCGACGACGGCGAGCCGTACCGCGTCGGCGGGCAGCGGAACCAGGACGGGGCCCCCGTCCTCCCACCCGACACGGGCCGCCAGGACGCGGTGACGGGTCACCAGGTCGCGCAGCGCGGCCGCCAGGACATCGGCGTCGACATCGGCGTCCAGTCGGACCGCGCCCGCCAGGTTGTAGGCCGCCGAGTCGGGGGCGAGCCGTTGGGCCAGCCACAGCTGCCGCTGCTGATCGGTGAGCGGCACCGGATCGCCGGGTTCGCGCGCGGGCCCGGCGGCGGGACCGGGCACCGGCTCGGCGTCCCGACCGGCGGGCGCACCGGCGGCCGAGCGGGCCAGGGTGGCCGGCGTCGGGTCCGCGTAGAAGGCGGCCAGCGAGGGGGCCTGCCCGAACTCCGCGCGCACCAGCCCGATCAGCCGACCGGCGGCGATCGAGTTGCCGCCCGCCGCGAGGAAGTCGTCGTCGGTTCCGACCGCGTCCGGGTCGAGCCCCAGCACCGCCGCCCAGTGCCGTACGACGGAGCGCTCGACGGAGGTGACCGGGGCGGTGCGCCCGGTGCCGGACCGCAGGGTGCGCGCCGTGCGGGTCAACGCGGGCCGGTCGATCTTGCCGCTGGTGTTCAACGGCAGTTCGGCGACCTCGTCGAACACGGCCGGGACCGCCGCCGCGGGCAGCCGCTCGCGCAGATGCCGGCGCAACGCCTCGGTCGACACCCCGCCGGTCCGCGCCGGGACGACGAACGCGACCAGGCGCGGGCCCGACGCCCCCGCCCGGTCGATGACCACGGCGACCTGCCATACGTCCTCGTGGGCGCCCAACAGGGCTTCGACCTCGCCGAGTTCGACGCGATGCCCGAGGATCTTGACCTGCTGGTCCACCCGGCCCAGTACGACCAGGCGGCCGTCCGGCAGGTACCGGGCCAGGTCACCGGTGCGGTACACGGTGCCGCCGGTCGCGGTGACCGGGTCCGGCACGAAGACGGTCGAGGTCAGCTCGGGTCGGTTCCAGTAGCCGTCCGTCACGCCCGCGCCGCCGATGACCAGCTCGCCGACGGCCCCGACGGGCACGGGCCGGCCGGCGGTGTCCAGGACGTGGCAGACGGTGCGGGCGACGGGACGTCCCACGGTCACCGGCTCGCCCGGCAGGACGCGCCCGGCGGTGGACCAGATCGTCGTCTCGGTGGGTCCGTACAGGTTCCACACCTCGGCGCAGCGCTCCAGGAGCCGCCCGGCCAGCACCTCGTCGAGGGCCTCTCCGCCGCTGAACGCCCGAAGGCCGCCCCGGCCCGGCCAGCCGCCGTCCAACAGACCCCGCCACAGCGACGGCGTGGCCTGCATCAGCGTGGCCCCGGACTTCTCCAACAACGTCCCCAGGGCCTCCGCGTCGCGGACCGTCTCGCGCGGCGCGACCACCACCCGGGCGCCCGCGACCAGCGGGGCGAACAGTTCCAGGACACTGATGTCGAAGGTGAGCGAGGTGACGGCGACGAGCACGTCGTGCTCCTCGATGCCCGGCTCCCGCACCACGCTGTGCAGGAGGTTCGCCACGCAGCCGTGCGGTACCGCCACACCCTTGGGCGTCCCGGTGGACCCCGAGGTGTACATCAGGTAGGCGAGCGCGTCCGGGGCCGGACCGTCGGGGTACGGCACGTCCCCGGCGGCGGGCGCCGGGGCGTCGAGGAGCTCGCGCGGGTCGAGCCGGGGCGTTCCCTCGCCGGCGGCGTCCGAGAGGCCGGCGCCGAGCGGTTCGTCGGTGACCAACAGCCGGGCGCCGCTGTCCTTCCACACGTACGCCGCCCGCTCGTCGGGCATCGCCGCGTCGAGCGGCACCAGCACGGCGCCGGCCCGCCACAACCCGACGATCAGCGGGATCAGTTCGGCGCTGCGCCGGACCCGCAGGGCGACCCGGTCGCCCGGCCGTACCCCGCACCGGCCGGCGAGCACGGCTGCCACCCGGTCGGCGGCGCCGGCCACGTCGGCCCGGGTGAGGGTCCCGTCGGCGGAGCCCACGGCGGGGGCGTCCCCGTCGCGCAGGGCGAGGGCGCGCAGCGCCTCGGGGACGGCGCCCCAGGCCGGCGCCGACGGGTCGCTCGTGTTGAAGTCCCGCACGATCCTGCGGGTCTCCTCCGCAGTCGTGACCGGCAGTTCGGCGATCGGCCGGCCCGGGTCGTCCGCGGCGGCGGCCAGCAGACACGACAGCGCGTCGGCGAACCCGGCGACGGTCTCCGGGGCGAGCAGCGCGGTGCGGTACTCCAGCGAGGCGTCCAGGTCGCCGGACGGCCGGGGCCGCAGGAACAGCGACAGGTCGTACTTGGCGGTGCCGCTGTGCGACGGCGCCGGCGCGGTCTCGACACCCGGCAGCCGCAGGGTCGTGGTGGGGCCGCTGTGGAAGGCGTACATCAGCTGGAACAGGGGCGTACGACCGGCGCCGGCCCCGGGGCCGAGATCCTCGACCACCAGGTCGAAGGGGGTGTCCCGGTGCCGGAGGTCCGCCTTGAGGGCCTGCCGGGTGCGGTGCAGCGCCTCCCGGAAGGTGGGCGTGCCGCTCAGGTCCACCCGGTGCGCCATCACGTTGAGCAGCGGGCCGATCATGCCGCCGAGCGCGGGACGGTTGCGGGTGGCCACGGGCATGCCGACGACGAGGTCGTCCTGTCCCGCGTACCGCTGGACGACGACGCAGTACGCCGTGAGGACGACGGCCGAGACACTGGTCAGCTCGGCGCGGCCGAGCGCCGAGAGTCGTGCGACCAGCTCGGCGGGGAGGGTGAACCCGTGCAGCGCTCCCGCCACCCGCGCCGTGCCCGGCTCCTCGTCGGCGGCGCCGACGCGCCGCCCGTCCGACGGCAGTCGCACCGGCTCCGGATCGCCCCCGAGCCGGTCGCGCCAGTGGTCCAGGCCGCGACCCGCGTCCGGGTCCGTGCGCTGCCAGGCCGCGTAGTCGCCGAAGTCCACGGTGGGCCGGGGGAGTTCCTCCGCGGGGGCATCCGGGCCGCCCGTCTCCACCACGTACCGGTCCGCCAGTTCCTCCAGGAAGACCCCGAACGCCCAGGCGTCCACCACGATGTGGTGGGCGGTGAACAACAACAGGTGCTCCCGCTCGCCCAACCGGAAGAGGTGGGTGCGCATCAACGGCGGTCGCCCCGACAGGTCGAACGGAACGGCGGCCGCGCCGGCGACGAGCTCGTCGAGAAGCCGCTCACGGTCGTCCCGGGGGTGCCCGCTCAGATCGACCCGCTCCACGGTCGGACGCGTGAGGTCCTCGAACCGCTGTACCGCCGCGCCGTCCTCGTCGGCGACGACGGCGCAGCGCATCACCTCGTGACGGGAGGCGAGTTCGGCCAGGGCGCGCTCCAGCGCGTCGGCGTCCACCGGCCCGGTCAGCCGGAACGCCGCCGTCTCGTTGTGCAGCGCGGTGCCCGGCAGTACCTGCTCGGCCCGCCAGATGGCCCGCTGGGCGTACGAGAGCGGAGCCGTACGGCGATCCGGGCGCGCGGGCAGGGGGGCGGCGGGGCTCATCGGGTGCTCCTTGCCGCGCCGGGGGGTCCGTCGCGGCCGTCGGTGATCACGGCGGCGAGTCCGGAGACGGTGGGCCGCTTCACGAAGGCGCCGACGGGGACGTCCACGGCGAAGCGCGTGCGCAGCCGGTCCAGCAGCCGGGCGATGGCCAGCGAGTCGCCGCCGAGCAGCGTGAAGTCGTCGTCGCGGCCGATCCCGGGCAGGTGCAGCAGCTCGCTCCAGATGGCCGCGATCTCGCTCTCCAGGCCGTCCAGGGGAGCCTGTCCGGAGTCGCCCGCGTAGGCGGCGGAAGGCAGCGGGAGGGCCCGGCGGTCGGTCTTGCCGTTGAGGGTGCGGGGCACCGAGGCGAGCCGTACGTACACCGAGGGCCGGCTCCCGGGGGCCAGACCGGCGGCGGTGTGGGCCCGCAGGTCCTCGTCCGTCACCCCGTCGGCGACGACGTACGCGCAGAGCACGGCCTCGGCGCCCGGCTCCTCCACTGCGGCCGCGCAGGCGTCCCGCACCCCGGGGTGGCGACGGAGCACGTC
>NZ_LGDE01000085.1 GCF_001279725.1 Streptomyces sp. WM4235
GGGGGGGCCCGGGTCGTCGCCCTGCGTACGACGTTCGCCCCGGGTGGGGCGTGGACCGTGGTGGTCGCGGCCGTCACCGACCGGACCGAACCGGCACCCGCCGGCTCCACGGCCCTCCCCGCCCCCGCGGCGCGGTACTTCGCGGTGTCCGGGACCGGTGGCGAGAACGGTGGCCCGCTCGCGATCGAGGGATCGCCGGCGGAGGTCGCCCCGCCCGAGACCGCGAAGGCGCCCGCTTCCCGGTTCACGCACACCGTCGCCGCCGACGGGCCGCTCGCCACCACGCTCGGTGAGTTCGTCCGCGCGTACCTCGCCGGCGGACAGAGCGCGGGCCTCGACCGCTACCTCTCCCCCGGCATGCGGATCACGTCGCCGGGTGCGAGCGCCTACACGAAGGTCGACGTCGAGGACGTCACCGCCGACGCCGAGCAGGCCGCCGGTGACGCGGCCCCGGCCGACGGTGCGCGGGCCCGGGTGCGGGTGCGGGTGGTCGGTGAGGACCGGGCCGGTGCGCGGTGGCCGCTGGTGTATCGGGTGGAGGTGACCGCGCGCACCGGCCGGTGGGAGGTCAGCACCCTGGAGACAGGTGCCGGCACACCGACCGCATCGCCCGCCGTCTCGCCGTCGCCCGCCGCCACCGCCACGGTCTCGGGCGGTGCCCGATGAACACCTCCGTGATGTTGGCAGGCGAGTTCAAGGATCTCGGCGATTCCTTCATCGGCACTCTGGCCGGGTGGACGGACAACGGAATCAAGGTCGCTCTGGCCGCGATCGTGCTCGTCACCATCGCCCGCAAGCTGTCCATGAAAGCCGCCATCGGCGCACTCCTCGCGATGGTGATCGCCCTCGCCATCTACGCCGCCCAGAACGATCTATCGGGGAAGGTCACCGACGAGATCAAGAACCCGTCCAAGAGCTCCGGGACGGTCACCGTGGTCGTCACGCCGCCCGGCGGGTCCAGCGGCGGTGTGCTGTGAGCAAGTCGGGGCGCTCGGGCGTCGCCCGCAACTACACGAGCGCGCGCCGGCACCCGTGGGTGTTGGGCAAGCTCGGGGACTGGACGATCTGGTTCGGGCCCTACACGCCCGCGCAGTTGGTCGTGATCGGGGGCGGCGCTTTCGCCCTGATCAAGGGCTACGACTGGTGGTCGTGGGCCGGCCCCATCCCGGTCGGGCTGTGGGTGGGGGCGGTGTGGGCGGTGCGCGGTGCGCAGATCGCCGGTCAGAACCCGTTCACCGCCGCGTTCGGCGCCCTCTCCCTGTTGATGCGTCACCCCGCCGGACGGATCGGCGGGCGTGTCGCCCGCGAGAAGGCGTCCGGGGTTCTGCGCCCCCGGTTCGTCATCCAGTGTGCCCCCACCCTCGCAGCCGCCGCCGTGCCCGCGACGGTGCCGGTCCCCGCGGTGGCCGGGGCGCGGGTCGGCGCGCTGAAGCCGGCCCCACCGGTCTCGCCTGCCGCTCGTGTGGCGGGCGGTTCGGGTCTCGCGCGGCTGTTGGCCGACGCCGAGCAGACCGAGAGGAGCGCGGCGTGATCAAGACTCCGTTTCGGCATGTGGCCGGCCATCTGCTGTGGTCCGTCACGGGCCGGGTGTGGGCGGTATGGAAGGTCACCCCGCTGCCGGGCGGCTATCTGCCCGCTCGCGTGCATCAAGAGCTGTTGGGGCGGGTCACGTCACTGGTGCGGTCGATGCCCGGCATGGATCCGCGGCTTTTCGTTCTCGCGGCCCGTACCGACCCCGGCGAGGTCGCGGAGCGCATGGTCGCGGACGTGGATTGGCGCCGGCTTCCGGAGTGGGCCGAGACGTGCGCGGCCGCCGTCGATCTCCTCGCCGACCGCGAAATGCACGAACGCACCCTGTGGCTCGCCGTGCCCGTCGCCTCGAACGGCTCGACCGCGGCCGCGTCCCTGTCCGCCCTCTACTCCGAACTCTCGGCGAATCTGAACCTCGCGCCCGTCCCGGTTCCCGAGGCGGAGGTGACGGCCGCGTTCGCCGACGCCGACCGCATCCAATCCTCACTGGGGGGCGGTCTCGGACTGCGGCCCGCGTCACCGGCCGAGATCGTGTGGATGCTCCAGCACGCCATACACCGCGGCCTGTCGCAGGAACCGCTCCTGTCCGACGCCGAGCACAGCCCGCTGTACGGGAGCCGTGTCCACGCGGGCCGGCTCCAGTCCCCCTCGTACACCGACCTGGGCGACATCCGTGTCGCCGAGGGTGGTCAGGAAGCCCGCGAGGAGCCGAGCAAGGCGGCCCGCAACAAGCGGCCGTGGTGGCGTTCCGCCGCGACGTCCTCCCCGCTGGGACGTCGGTGGCTTCAGGCCGAGTCGGAAGCCGGTACCGGCTACCAATCCCATCTGGTGTTGGCGGAGCTCCCGCCCGCGGTGTCGGTGGAGGCCGCCGACATCCTCGCCCAACTGGAGGGGTTGCCTTTCCCGATCGACGTCACGGTGGACCTGCGGGTGGTGCCCTCGAAGAAGGCCCGCGCGCAGGTGCAGCGCAAGAAGCGCGAGTTGCTCGATCAGGCCGACCAGTACGGGGCGCAGCCCACCGGGATGCCGCACTCGCTGCCGGACGCGGCCGGGGACCTCGCCGAGGAAGACGCCCGCATGGCCCGCACGTCCGTGGAGGTCGAGGTCCAGTCGGTCACCGTGCTCACCGTGTGGGCCGGCGACGCGGACACCTGTGACGCGCGGGCCCGGGAACTGTCGGCGGCCCTGTCGGGGGGCGACTACCGGGCGGTGCGCCCCTACGGCATGCAAGAAGACCTGTTCGCCCTGTCCCTGCCCGGGACGGCGCGGGCCGCGCAGCTCGGGCAGTTCACCCAGCACCAACTGTCCGAGGACTGGGCCGCCGCCGGGGCCCTGACGCTGTCTCGGGTGGGAGATCCGACAGGGATCATGATCGGGCACGATCTCGACAGTGGCACGATCCGTCCCGTCCTGATCAACCCGGCTGATGCGCCGCAGGTCCACGCGTCCGCGTCCAGCGCGGTATGCGGCGACCTCGGTGGCGGCAAGAGCGTGTTGGCGAAGGAAGTGACCGCCGCGGTCGTGGACCGTGGCGGGCGCGCCATCGTCATCGACCGCACGCCGATCCGGGAATGGGCGACGTTCGCCCGCTCGTCCATGGGCGAGCGCTGCCAGATCATCGACGCCGCCCAGGCTCACATCTCCATCGACCCCCTGCGGGTGTTCGGGGGCGCCATCGGCGCGCATTACGCCCTGTCGTATCTGACCCTGCAACTGGGGGTCGGGGCGATGACGGCCGCGGGCGCGGTGCTGCACCACGCGGTCGAGGAGGTGTCCGGGGGGCCCGAGCCGTCCATGGGCAAGGTCCTCGACGTCCTGGCGGCCCTCGCGAAGACCGGCGGGAGCAGTCGCGCGGACGCCGCCGCGACCATGGCAGACCTGCTGCGGATCGTCCGCGGCAACCCGCTCGCCGGCATGGTCTTCGACCCGGAACTGCCGCCGGTGACGCTGGATGGGGACTTGGGCGCGGACATGGTGGTGGTCACCACCGCCGGCCTCACCCTGCCCCCGAAGGAGGCCTTCGCCAACGCCGAGATTCTGCGTCAGCAGCCGCTGGAGGCCCTGATCGGGCGGGCGGTGTTGTATCTGATCGCGGCCATCGCCCGGCAGGCGGCGTTCACCGAGCCTGACCGGTTCTGTCTGGTCACCCTCGACGAGGTGTACTGGCTGACCTCTTCCGCCGAGGGCGCCGCACTGGTCCACGAGATCCTCCACGACGGCCGCAAGCACGGCGCCGGCGTGTTCATGGGCGCCCACGACGAACAGGAACTTGGCAAGGACGCCGGGCTGATCGCCTACCGCTACCTCTCCCGCACCACCGACAGCGCCCGTGCCGCCCGAGGCCTGAAGTTCCTGGGGCTCGACGGCGAGGACGAGGACCTGATCCGACTGGTGACCACCGGCCTGTCCCCCGTCGGCCAGGTCGGCCGCGAAGGGGAGATGCTGCTGCGCGACCCGCGCATGCAGATCGGCCGTATCAAGGTCGTCGTCCCCAACGTCCCCCGCATCAAGGACGCCATCTACACCACCCCCGGCCGCAAGGGCCGGCCCACCGCTGTCGGCGGGAGGACCCTGTGAACACCATGCCCGCGCTGTGGTGGGTGACGGTGGGGATACGCCGGTGGACGGACCGCCTGGACCGCGGAACCCTGCGCGCCGCCGGTTTCGTCGCACTCCTCACGGTCGTCTTTCTGATCACGAACACCTCGGTCGCGATGGCAGCGGACGGCGCCACCTCCGGCGGGGGCCTGTTGGCCCCCCTCGACATCCGCGGCAGTGAAGGCGCCCCGCTCAGCGGCTACCAGTTGGAGAGCCTCTCACTGAACGCGGGGCGCACTCCCGCCGAGATGGCGGTCGCCGCGTCCGGTGTCGGTGTGGCGTTCGACATCGTCGATGGACTGCAACGAATGCTGCTGGGAGGCCTGTTCACACTGGCCCGGCTGTTGGTCGGGTTGGCGTGCTGGCTGATCGGATTCGTCTTCCGTTTTCCGATCACCTCCCTGCTGACGGATCCCGCGCAGAAACTCGCCGACGCCTACGCCCGCCACGTGGTCGCCCCCCTCGGGATCAAAGGCCTGTTCCTCGCATGGGCTTTCGCGTTCGGGTTGATCCTGTTCGTGCGGGGGAAGGTGGGCACCGGACTCGGCGAAATCATGCTGACGCTGGTCATCGTCGCCCTCGCGGCCAGCGCTTTCGTGCGCCCCGACCACCTGCTCGGCAAGGACGGGCCGGTCGCCCAGTCCCACCGGGCGGCCGTCGAGGTCGCGTCCATCACCACCACCTCCTACTTCGGCGGCCCCGACTCCTGCGCGACGGGAACCGGCCCGCCGAACCCCGGCTGCGTGACGGAACACGACCGGGTGCGCTCCGATCCCAAGACGACGACCGGCCCGATTCAGGCCGCGCTCACCGACGCCTTGATCGTCAAGCCCTACATGCTCCTGCAATACGGCCGTGTCCTGGATCCGAAGAACGTCAACGACAAAGCCGCGTACGCCGCCCACATGAAGTGGGTCCAAGGCAGCCACGAGGCCCGCGCGAAGCCGGGCGAGGGGGAGATCACGCAGGAAGCCCGCGACGTCTGCGAGGGCACCTTCGGGCCGATCAAGGACAACTGCGAACGCAACAACACCGACTTCCCGCCCGACCCCGAGGAGAAGGAGACCGTTCCGGAGGATTGCAGGCTGCTGCCGGACGGGTCCGCCGCCAAGAAGTACTGCGAGAAGTCGGCGGCCGAGGAGAAGGCGAAGAACCCGTGCCGGGACCTTGACGGGCCCTCCCTGGAGTACTGCCTGTCCGACAACGACCCCTGCGCCAAGCTTCACGAGAAGGCCCGACCGTACTGCGAGAACGGCAACGGCCTGCGACAGAACGTCACCTTCGAGCAGCACATCACCAACCTGAAAGCGGCCGGCGAGGTCGGCAAGGAATGTGCCGCGTTCGCGCAAAAGGCCACGTGGGAACGGGTGTGGGCGGTCGTCGCGCTCCTCATCGCGGTGCTCGTGGTGACGTTGATGGTCCTGTCGATGGCGGTGGTGTTGCTCGGAGCCCAAGGCGCCGAGGCGGCAGCGGCGGCCGCCGCGCCCATCGCGTGGGTGTGGTCGATGCTCCCCGGGCCCTCCCGCATGCTGCTGTGGCGCTGGATCGGCGTGTTCATCGTCTCGGCCATGGTCTCCTTCGTGGCCGCGATGGCGCTGCCGATGTTCGGTATCGCCGTGGACGCGATCCTCGCCGACAGCGGCCCCGACGTCATGGTCGAACGACTCCTGTTGTTG
>NZ_LGDE01000086.1 GCF_001279725.1 Streptomyces sp. WM4235
GGGACTCGGGTACGGGCTGCTGCGACACCTCAACGAGGAGACCGCCGCCGTCCTCGCCCCGCACCCCACCGGCCAGATCGCCTTCAACTACCTCGGCCGCCACTCCTCCACCACCGACATGCCCGCCCACCTGCGCGGCAACGGATGGAACCGCGCCGCCGGCACCGAGGGCCTCATCCCGCGGATGGACCCGGACATGCCCGCCCCGTCCGTCCTCGACGTCAACGCCCTGGTCACCGACGGCGAGGACGGACCGCGGCTCACCGCCCGCTTCGCCTTCCCCACCGGACTGCTGTCCTGCGAGGACGTCCGGGAACTGGCCGACCTGTGGCACACCGCACTGGAGGCACTGGCCCGGCACGCCACGCGGCCCGGCGCCGGCGGCCCGACCCCCTCCGACGTACCGCTCGTCACCGTCCGCCAGAACGACCTGGACACCTGGCAGGAGCAGTACCCCGGACTCACCGACGTGTGGCCCCTCACCGGCCTCCAGGAAGGCCTGCTCTTCCACGCCCTGCTCGCCGGAACCAGCTTCGACGCCTACCACATGCAGATGGTCCACCACCTGTCGGGCCCCGTGGACCCCGACCGGATGCGCCGCGCCGGCCAGGCCCTCCTGGACCGCCACCCCAACCTGCGCACCGCCTTCGTCCCCGGCCCCTCCGGCGACCGGGTGCAACTCGTCGTCGACGGCGTCCGGCTGCCCTGGCACCACCACGACCTGCGCCACGCGGGCGAGGAGGAACGCGCCGCGGAACTCGCCCGCGTCCTGCGCGAGGACCAGGACGACCACTTCGACCCGGTCCGGCCACCGCTGCTGCGCATGACCCTGCTCACCACCGGAGCGGACCGCGCCGAACTCGTCCTGACCGCCCACCACGTGCTCTTCGACGGCTGGTCCGTCCCCTTGCTGATGAGCGACCTGATGGCGCTCTACGCCTGTGCGGGCGACCCCACCGCGCTGCCCCGGGTCCGCGGCTACCGCGACTTCCTCACCTGGCTCGCCGCCCAGGACCGCGACGCGGCCTCCCGCGCCTGGGCCGAGGAACTCGACGGCGTCGACGAACCCACCCTGCTGGCCCCGGCCGCCGGGACCGAACTCCACACCGAGGTCGGACAGGTCGCCGTGCCCCTGCCCGCGGACCTCGCCCGCGACCTCGCCCGGCGCGCCGCACAACTCGGCATCACCCTCAACACCCTGGTCCAGGGCGGTTGGGCGCTGCTCCTGGGCGCCCTCACCGGCCGCCGCGACGTCGTCTTCGGCACCACCGTCTCCGGCCGGCCGCCCGCCGTGACCGGCGTCGACGGCATGGTCGGCCTGTTCATCAACACCCTGCCCGTGCGGGTGGACTGCGCCCCGGCCCGGTCGCTGGGCGAACTGCTCACGGACCTCCAGGACCGACAGGCGGCCCTCCTGGACCACCACCACCACGCACTGGCCGACATCCAGAGCGCCGCCGGACTGGCCGCCCTGTTCGACACCGTCGTCGTCTTCGAGTCCTACCCCGTCGACCGGGCCGGCATCAACGCCGCCGGCGACGCCTCCGAGGTGGCCATCACCGGCCTCACCCCGTTCACCGGCAGCCACTACCCGCTCGTGGTGACCGCCGACGCCGACCCCCACCTGCGACTGGCCCTCCAGTACCACCACCACGTCTTCGACCGGCAGACCGTGACCGGCATCGCCGAACGGCTCGGGCACCTGCTGCGCCTGATCGCCGAAGACCCCGAGCGACTCACCGGCCGCGTCGACCCGCTGGGCACGGTCGCCGCCGACGGCCGCACCCCGACCGAGGCGTCCGCGGACGCAGGCCCGCCGGTGCCCGCCGAGACCTTCCCCGGCCTCTTCCGCGCCCACGCCGCCGCCCGCCCCGACGCCCTCGCCGTCGAGGACGACCGGACCGCCCTGTCCTACGCGGAACTCGACGCGCGCTCCGACCGGCTCGCCCACCACCTGAGGGACCTCGGCGCCGGACCCGGCACGATCGTCGCCCTGTGCCTGGAACGCGGCGCGGACCTCCTGACCGGCATGCTCGGCATCATGAAGGCGGGGGCCGCCCACGTCCCGCTCGACCCCGGCTACCCGGCCGACCGGCTCGCCTACATGCTCGCCGACTCCGGCGCCACCCTCGTCGTCACCGCCGGCGACGCTCGCGGCCGGCTCGCACCGGGCGCCGCGGTCGTGGTCGACCTGGAGGCCGACCACGACCGCATCGCCACCCGACCGGCCACCGCCCCGCTCCCGCTCCCGCGGCCCGAGGACCTCGCCTACGTCGTCTACACCTCGGGTTCCACCGGCCGCCCCAAGGGTGTCCTCGTCACCCACACCGGGTTCGCCGGCCTCGCCGAGGCCATGACCGAGCGCATGCGCATCACCCCCGACAGCCGCGTCCTGCAGTTCGCCTCCGCCAGCTTCGACGGCGCCGCCATGGAGGTGCTCATGGCACTGGCGAGCGGCGCCGCCCTCGTGCTGCCGCCCCACGGCCCGCTGGTCGGCGAGGCACTCGGCCGGTTCCTGCGCGAACGCCGTGTCACCCACGCCCTGCTCGTCCCCTCCCTGGTCGCCACCCTCGACCCCGAGGGGCTGGACGGACTGCGCACCCTGGTCGTCGGCGCCGAGGCGGCCGGCGAGGAGCTCGTCCAACGCTGGGCGCCGGGCCGCCGACTGATCAACGCCTACGGGCCCACCGAGACCACCATCGTGGCCACCCTGAGCGAGCCGCTCGCGGGTCCCGGCGTCCCGCCCATAGGCCGCCCGCTGCCGCACACCCGGATCCACCTGCTCGACCACGCCCTGCGGCCGGTCCCCGTCGGCGTCCCCGGCGAGCTGTACATCGCCGGCCCCCACCTGGCCCGCGGCTACCACGGCCGCGGCGCCCTGACCGCGGCACGCTTCACCGCCGACCCCCACGGCGGGCCCGGTGAGCGGATGTACCGCTCGGGCGACGTGGCCCGCATGCGCGAGGACGGCACCCTGGAGTACCTCGGACGCGCAGACGACCAGGTCAAGGTCCGCGGCTTCCGCATCGAACTCGGCGAGGTCGAGAACGTCCTGAGCGGCCACCCCGGCGTGGAACAGACCGTCGCCGTCGTCCGCGAGGGACCCTCCGGCGGCCGGATCCTCGTCGCGTACGCCGTCCCCGCGGCCACGGCCGTCGCCCTGCCGGGCACCACCCGCCCCGACACCGGCCCGCTCGCGACCGCCCTGCGCGCCCACGCCGAAGCCGGCCTGCCCGGCTACATGGTCCCCTCCGCGTTCGTCCTCCTCGACGCCCTCCCCACGACCCCGAGCGGCAAGCTGGACCGCGCCGCGCTCCCGCAGCCGGAACTGGGCGGCGCCGAAGGCGGCCGGGAACCCCGGACCGTCCGCGAAGAGGTGCTGTGCACCCTGTTCGCCGAGGTCCTCGGACTCCGGAAGGTCGGCATCGACGAGAACTTCTTCGCCCTCGGCGGCCACTCCCTGCTCGCCACCCGCCTGATCGGCCGGATCCGGGCCACGCTGGGCGCCGAGGTCCCGCTGCGCGCCCTGTTCGACGCCCCGACCGTCGCGAAGCTCGCCCTCCAGCCCGCCCTCGGCGTCCCCGCCCGGCCCGAACTCCGGCGCGCCGACGACCGTCCCGACCGGGTGCCGCTCTCCTTCGCGCAGCGACGCATCTGGTTCGTGGACCGGTTCGAGGGCGCCTCGGCGACCTACAACCTGCCCCTGGTGCTGCGGCTGACCGGGCCGCTGGACCTCCCCGCCCTCAACCGCGCCCTCCACGACGTGATCGCCCGCCACGAGGCGCTGCGCACCCTGATCGGCGAGGACGCCGACGGTGTCCCCTTCCAGCAGGTCTCGCCCGCCACGACGGTGAACGTGCCGCTGCCCGTGGTCGAGTGCGGCCCCGGGGAACGGGACACCCCCGACGCCGCCGTCGCCCGCGCGGTCTCCCACGTCTTCGACCTCGCCGCCGACCTGCCCCTGCGCGCCACCGTCCTGCGCCTGGGACCCGCCGACCACCGCCTCGTCCTCGTCATCCACCACATCGCCGGCGACGGCGAGTCCATCCCACCGCTCATGCGGGACCTCGGCGCCGCCTACGAGGCCCGCCTGGCCGGCCGGGACCCCGGCCTGCCCGCTCCGGCCGTCCGCTACACCGACTACGCCCGCTGGCAGCGCGACCTCCTCGGCGACGAGGCCGACCCCCTGAGCCTCATGGCCCGTCAGTCCGCCTACTGGCGGACGGAACTGGACGGCCTGCCCCAGCCGATCGCGCTGCCGACCGACCGGCCCCGCCCCGCCGCCCCCAGCCACCGCGGCGGCCTGGTCGAGTTCACGCTCGACCCCGCCCTCGCGCGGGCCGTGGCCGACCTGGGCCGGGCGCACGGCGCGACCGTCTCGATGGTCCTCCAGGCGGCCCTGGCGGTCCTGCTGCGCGAGTCCGGCGCGGGCGACGACGTCGCCATCGGGTCCCCCATCGCCGGCCGCACCGACGAGGCACTGGCCGACCTCGTCGGGTTCTTCGTCAACACCTGGGTGCTGCGCGTCCGGATGGACTCCGACCCCTCCTTCACCGACGTCCTCGCCCAGGTGCGCGACCGGGCGCTGGCGGCGTACGACAACCAGGACGTGCCCTTCGAACGACTCGTGGAACTCCTCAACCCCGACCGCTCCACCTCTCACCACCCGCTGTTCCAGGTGATGTTCGGCTGGCAGCACATCGTCCGGGAGGACTTCGAGCTCAGCGGTCTGCGGGTGTCCCTGGACACCGTCGCCAACGACACCGCGAAGTTCGACCTGTTCCTCACCATGGCCGACATCCCCGGCACCGGCGTCGTCGGTGGCCTGGAGTACGCCACCGACCTCTACGACCGGGCCACCGCCGAGGAGTTCACCCGCCGGTTCACCGACCTGCTCGCACGGGTCGCCGACACCCCGGACCGCCCGCTGCCGGCGCCCGGCGCCGCGGCCACCGCCGGCACCCGGCAGCCGGCCGTGCGCGCCGCCGCCGTCGACCGCACCCGGGTGGAGGCGGCCCTCACCGCCCACCCCGGCGTGGCCGAGGCCGTCGTCATCACCCACGACGGGACCGGCAACGGCCGCCGCCTGGTCGCCTACACGGTCCCCGCCACCTCGGACGGGGACCCCGCGGACGCCCTGGAACTCACCCCCGGCGCCTCGGCCGCCCAACTCAGGGACTTCCTGACCGGACGGCTGCCCGCCGAACTCGTCCCCGCCGTGTTCGTGTCCCTGCCGGCGCTGCCGCTCGGCCCCGACGGACGGCCCGACCCCGCGGCACTGCCCGAACCGGTCTTCACGGGCGGCGACTACCGCGCCCCCGGCACCAGGCAGGAGCAGGTCCTGGCCGAGGTGTACGCCGAGGTGCTCGGCCTGGACCGGGTCGGCGTCGACGACGACTACTTCCTGGTCGGCGGCGACAGCATCCGCTCCATCCAGGTCGTGGCCCGCGCCCGGGCCCGCGGCGTGTCTGTGACCCCGCGGCAGATCTTCGAACTCCGCACGGTCGCCGAACTCGCCTCCGCCGCGACCCTCACCGAGGGCGCCACCGCCGCCCCCGCACGGCCCGCCGACGACGGCGAGGGCTGGATGCCGCTCCTGCCGATCGCCCGGCACCTCCTCGAACTCGGAGGGAACATCGGCCGGTTCGCGATGTCGGCGGTGGTGGAGTTGCCGGTGGGGATTGATCGGGCGGGTGTGGTGGCGGTGTTGGGTGCGGTGGTGGATCGGCACGA
>NZ_LGDE01000087.1 GCF_001279725.1 Streptomyces sp. WM4235
GTCATGGGGCCGAGGTGTCCCGGCCCTGCTCGGCCAGGTGGGCCTGCAGCTCGGCCGTGAGCTGGGCGGTTGTGCGGGTGCCGTCAAGGACAAGGTCCGTGTGCTCGCGGGTGGGGGCGACGTGGGTTGGCTTTGTTCACGAGTAGTGGTTCTGGCTCAGGTTGTGGGCTCTGTCGCTGATTTGGGGGTAGCGGTTTCTTGATCATGGTGAGAGCAGGATGCGGCGTCGTAGGAGATCGAAGTTGGCGCGGCCGGCCGGGATGCTGGAGAAGTCCAAGGAGTTCGCGGCCTCGGGAAACCGGGTGTACCTGCCTCTGGCTGACTGACCTGCCTAAAGAGGGCTGACCGACGGCATCCGGGGGGAGTCGTCGGTCAGCCCTCGTCGTTCTGTGGACTGATCTTCAGACCCCCAGATCATCCCCGTGCACGAAGAATCGTGCTGGGCGTCGACGGCGGGTTCGCTCGTCTTCCATCTGTGTCCCCTGCTGTGGTTGTTCACCGCTGCGATCGGAAATGACCATATGGGTGAGATAAGGCGCCCTCAAGTGATCAACGGGTCATGGCCGTGGTTTCCGGACAGGCTGAGGTGGCGTTACCGTGTCCGGAGTGCTCGCTCGCATCACTGCCTCTCGGCATGGAACGGAGCCTGGATCATGGTCAGTTGATCGGATGCGGTCATTCCCGTGGGCTGCTGGTGCGCGGCGATCGGCAGTTCGGGTGGGCCTCGGAGAGATGTCCTGACTACGCGACAGAAGCCTTTACGGCGGTCGAACACATCGTTCTCCTGGTCGGTCTCGTCCCAGATGACCTCAACCGGTAGAGGCGATACCGCGTGCCGACCTCCGCGACCTGACGGAGAGCCTCGGAATCGAAGTGCCTGAGTAGGCGCATGAGTCGCGAGCAGAGCAGCGCCCCACCTCGTCCAGCGTTTGAGGTGGGGCGCTGCTCTGCTCGCCCTCAGAGACCGCCGCGCTGGACAGCGCTGATGAATGTGATGAATGCTGACGGCTCGAAGATGAGCGCGGGGCCATGCGGGTCCTTGCTGTCGCGGAGAGGGACGGCAGAAGAAATCCCGCGCCCTACCTCTACACAATTGCCGCCGTTGGTGCTGTAGCTGCTCTTGTGCCAGGTCACGGGCAGCTTGCTTGCACTGATCATCGGGTCAGTCCTTCCAAGTGCGAGCCGATCAGGTCGGCGGTCGCTTCGTGCGACAGGGCTGCGGCCATGAGCAGGTCATAGGAGCGGCCGGCCTCAACTACCTCGGCTGCATCGAGTGCAATCCGCCCCTGCCCGAAGCCATCGACGTACAGCACATCCGGGCCTTCGTTGAAGCCCAGGACCGTGAAGGGTCCCGCGAGACCCGCGTGGGCCGGCACGCTCCTCGGGACTACCTGGATCACGGTGCGGGGCTCTTCACCTGCCTTCAGCAGGTGTTCGAGCTTCAGACGCCCCCACCCCGGGACCGGCGGAGGCGAAGCCCGCGCCGGCGACACGGCACCATCGGCATCAGTGAGATGCCCGACGCCGACGCCGGACCAGGAGGCGGGTCACCACGCCCGCCGCGGCCAGTGCCGCGGCGCCGAGCAGCCACGGGGTCACTTGTCCCGCGGCCGGCTGGGCCGCCTCGTCATGGCAGGCGCGGCGGGCCGCGTCATCGCTCCGGGCCACCCGGTAGCGTGCCCAGACCTCGTCCCTGCCCACCCAGCGGACCTCGTACAGACCGGGACCGGCATCACACCGGATCACAGCCGTCGCCGTCAGGACCGCCTTGGCCCCGCTCATGACGGGCTGGTCAGTGAAGCCCGGCGAGGCGAGAGTCTTGCCGAATCCAAGCTCCGCGTCCGAAGCCGTGGGCGTCACCTTGTCGCCGGGCTTGAACGTCCGCACGTCCCAGGGCGACTGCGGCCAGGAGTCACCCGCGGGCCAGCGCTCGTCCGGCTGTTCCGGGGGAAGGACGGCGACCTTACCGGGGCAGGCCTTGCGTTCTGCCTCGCCGATGTCCGCGACCTTGACGCTCACCCAGACGTCGCCCTTGGCGCCGTTGAGGTGCCCGCCGGGCCCGGTCTGCTCGACCGGGTAAACGCCCGGCGGAGTGTCACACGCCACGGTGGCCACAGCGGTGATGAGCGGATCGTTCATCCTCAGTGTCCCGTGCTGAATGAAGATCTCGGAGCTCACCCAGTTTCCGTTCTTCCCCGGCAGGGACGCGGCCACCGCGAACGTGAGCCGCTCACCAGGGCGCGCGGACAACTGCGTCCCCGCGAGTGTCGGGGTGGGCGGATCCGTGGTCGCCGTCGCGAAGGCACTGCCCTCCGCGACCGGTAACAGCAGCACCAGCGCGGTGGCCACACCGCCCATCATCCTCATTGCACCCATTTGCCCTCTTTTCATTTCCGTTGACGATCTTCCATACCCCTGCATAGCCTGCCCCCTCGTCGAACTGGCGCACCATTACGGCCCGTTGACCGGCAGTATCACCTCACCAAGGAAGTAAGTTCTTTGAGATCCAGATGGTTCACCGCGTTAACTCTCAGCGTGATCGCGACCGTACTGGGCACCGGTCCGGCTCTCGCCGCGACCGTCACCCCAACACCTCACCCCACCGCTCCCACGGCCAGCGCCGACCGCAGACCCAGCGCCACTGCGAATCCGAGCGCCACCACGACTCCGAAAGCAACCGCCACCCCGAGCCCGAGAGCCAGCACCCCGGCCGCAAAGAGCACCGCGACCCCGCCCTCGTCCTCGGACAAGCTGCGCGCCGAGGAGGAGTACTGGACGGCCGAACGTATGGCCGCCGCCGTGCCCGTCGACGACGCACGGGGCCGGGGCACCGTCGGCGGGGCCGCCGGCCGACAGAACACCACCCTGTCCGCTGCGCCCTCCGGCACCCCGACCGGCACCTACTTCGACGGCATGCCGATGGTGGGAACCTTCTTCTACCAGGAGGGCGAGATCGGCAAGGCGGACACCTCCTGCACCGGCAGTGTGGTCCGCAGCACGGACAAGAACATGGTCCTCACGGCGGGGCACTGCGCGGACGGCATGAAGAAGCCGACGAGCCACGCCATCTTCGTTCCGCAGTACCGCAACGGCAAAGCCGCCGGTGCCCAGCCGTACGGCATCTTCCCGCTCAAGGCCAAGGGCGTCTACCAGGATCCCCGATACCGGCACAACAGCAAAGGCGCGGTGTCCGACCTGGACCTCGCCTTCGCCCTGGTCGAACCGAACGCCAAGGGCAACATCGAGAACGTCACCGGGGCACTCACCTTCACACCGGTGAGCACGTACGAGCACAACGCCACCGTCGTCGGCTACCCGTCCAGCTCAAGTGTCAACAAGAACCACAAGGCCCTGCGCTGCGATGTGCCCACCACCCGGCTGGGCGGCTTCCGCCAGATGCAGATGCTGTGCAACGGCTTCTACGCCGGCGTGTCCGGCGGCCCCTGGATCAAGGACTACGACGCCGCCGCCCGCACCGGCAAGGTCATCGGCAACACCGGCGGCTACAACGGCGGCGGCAACGACGCCAATGACTCCTGGGTAACGTACTCACCGATCTACGGCAAGGACGCCCAGGACCTCTACAACGACGCCAACAAGGGCATCGATCCCGACCTCATCTCCCGGCCCCCGACGTACCAGGGATCCGCGGACAGCCCACTGCTGCCCGGGCTAGGGGACCTGTGGACCCACGCCAAGGCCATGGCCTCCGGCGACTTCACCGGGAGCGGCCGCAGCAGCCTGCTCGTGGTGTGGACGGACGGCGAGGTGACCCTCTTCCCCGGCGACGGCCAGGGCGCCTTCCTGCCGGAACGGCAGCTCCTCGCCCCGAACGGCACCTGGAAGGACGCCGCGAACATCACCGCAGGCGACTTCACCGGCTCCAACCAGTTCGATCTCATGGTCCGCTGGTCGAGCGGCGAGATGACGCTCTACGGCGACGTGGGAGCCAACGGCCTGACCACCGCCAACGCAACCCAGATGGCCCCGGCGGGCTCGATCTGGAGCCACGCCACGCAGATAGCCGCCGGCCGCTTCAACGCCACCACCTACGTCACCGACCTCATTGTGCGCTGGTCGGATGGCGAACTCAGCCTCTACACCAACGTGGGCGCCGGCACGCTGGGCCAGGAATACAAGCTCAAGGAACCCAACGACGCCTGGAAGGACGCCACACTGCTGACGTCCGGGCAGTTCTCCGGCAACCAGAAGTGGGACCTGATGGTCCGCTGGTCCAGCGGTGAGCTCGACAACTACGTCGGCACCACCACTGGAGGCCTGGGCGGCGAGCAGCGCATCCACGGCCCCAACAAGACCTGGACCCACAGCGTGCTCATGACCACCGGCCAGTACACGGGCAACGGCCTCACCAACGACCTCATCATCCGCTGGACCGACGGCGAGACCACCATGTACAGGGACACCACGGTCAACGCTCTGGGCTCCGAGCGCATGCTCGTCCCCCCGAGGGCCTGACGCACCCGCCCCTGGCCACCGGCTGACGTGGTACGCAGGCCGCCGGAGGCGGCCTGCGTACCTTCCGCTATGAGGAAAAGCAGTCGCAGTCAGAACGTCATGAGGTGGTGGTAGTGCCTGACCTGCTCGGCGAGCGCCTCCTCGGGCATGGCGGCCCACTGGCTCATCTGCGCGTAGGGACAGGCGCCAGGTCGCGGCCCGGGAATCGGCCAGGAAGAACGGTTCACTGTGGACCGTCACCGCGGGCGCGACGTCGCCCGGCGTCCTCCCGGTCGCGGCGCAGGGCCTGTCGGCTTCGGAGGTCGCTCCCTGGTCGAGCCGCGCACCCCTGCGTATTGGGCCGGCTCACCGCCGAGTTGGCACGGGCAGACGGATTCGTTCGGCAGCACGGTTTCCGTGCATGCGTGCGAAGAACCGTGCCGAACAGCTGTTACGGAACTCGCTGCTCCGGTTGGGTGACGGGCGGAGGAGTGCGCCCGGTGGTGCGCTCCGGGCGCATTGATCGACTGTGTCGTGCGCGGCCCGGGTGGGTGTAGCGGTCAGTGAATGTCAGGGCCACGCTCACGCGGACTGCGTGTAGTACGCAGGCGTGTGTGACGGAAATGTCCAGGGTCGGTAACCGGCCTCGTCGGGGGCTGTGGCCGGCGCCGTGTCGGGTCGAGAGTTTGGGTCCTCGGCCCACCACGGGCCGGGCACCCCGATCCGGTACGTGGTTCGTATCGGCGGGTGAGGCACAGTTCTTGAGGGGCCACGTATGTCTGCTTCGTCGACCGCTCGTCGTGTCGCCGCGACCGTCCTCGCCGCCGGCGCCATCGTCTCGGCCGCCGCTCTCCCCGCCACCGCGGCGGACCGGGGTCATGACCGACACCCGCGGGTGGAGATTTCTCGGGTCCAGGCCGACAGCCCCGGACGTGACGACCGCTCCAACCGTTCTCTGAACGGTGAGTGGGTGGAGATCCGCAACACGACCCGCCAGCCGGTGAACGTGCGTGGCTGGACGCTGCGTGACTCCGACGGCAACCGCTACCGCTTCAACGACACCCGTATCGGCGGCCGCGCCACCATCCGCATCCACACCGGATTCGGCCGCGACACCCGCACCGACCTGTTCCAGGGCAAGCGCGACCACGTCTGGGACAACCGCGCCGACACCGCCACCCTGCGCGACGACCGCAACCACAC
>NZ_LGDE01000088.1 GCF_001279725.1 Streptomyces sp. WM4235
CCCGGGGGTCAGACCGTGGCGGGGGTGGGGAGTTCCTGTTCGGCTTCGACCTTGGCGTTCCAGTCGCGCTTGATCGCGCGCCAGCCCTCGTCGGTCTCGCCCAGGCGCCAGTAGCCGGAGATGGAGAGACGTTCCCTCGGGATGCCGCGTTCGACGCGCAGGTGGCGGCGGAGCTCCTTCACGAAACCGGCCTCGCCGTGGACGAAGGCGTGGACGTCGGCGGAGGGGAACCGCAGGGAGGTGACCGCCTCGACCAGGGCCTCGCCGACGGGGCGGTTCCCGCGGTGCAGCCAGACGGGGACGATGCCGTCGGGGGTGGCGATCTTCTGCTCGTCGTCCGGGCCGTCGATCTCGATGAAGGCGTGTACCAGGGCCCCGGCCGGCATCCGCTCCATCGTCGCGGCGATGGCCGGCAGGGCGCTCTCGTCGCCCGCGAGGAGGTGCCAGCCCGCGTCCTCGGCAGGGGCGTAGGCGCCGCCCGGCCCGAGGAAGCGGACGAGTTCGCCCGGCTGGACGCGGGCGGCCCAGGGGCCGGCCAGGCCCTCGTCGCCGTGGACGACGAAGTCGAGGGTCAGCTCGCGGTGTGTCGGGTCCCAGCAGCGCACCGTGTACGCGCGCTGACGCGGCCACTCCTCGCTGGGGTGCGCGGAGCGGATCTGGTTCAGGTCCCACGGCACGGTGTACGTGACACCGTCCGGTGCGAACAGGAGTTTGACGTAGTGGTCGGTGAACTCGCCCGCGCCGAAACCGGCCAGACCCGCACCGCCCAGCACGATGCGCACCATGTGCGGCGTGAGCCGTTCGGTGTGTACGACGACAGCGGTGCCGACTGTGCGGGCGCGTCCTTCTGCCACGGCGTCTCCCCTGACTCCCCAGAAACTTAGGATTACCTAAGTTAGCACCTCAGGGGCGCAGCGCGCCTCCCAGGCGCGATACGGCTCCACCAAGACCCCACCGGCGGGCCAATGCGTCGACCATCTCCGGATCCGCGGGAACCGCCGGGAGCGCGGGATCGAAGGCGGGCAGCGGGACGTCCGAGGCGACCTGGACGACCTTCGGGGCCACCGCCAGATATGGCCGGGATTCATCCAGCCGTCGGCGCTGCGTGGGGGTGAGGCCCGACGTCGGGTCGTCGATCGCGGCGATGATCCCCGCGAGGTTCCCGTACGCGTCCAACAGTTTGGCCGCCGTCTTCTCGCCGATCCCCGGCACGCCCGGCAGGCCGTCGCTCGGGTCGCCCCGCAGCAGCGCCAGGTCCGCGTACCCGGGACCGTCCACCCCGTACTTCCCGCGCAGCCAGGCCTCGTCCGTGACCTGGAGGGTGCCCACGCCCTTGAGGGGGTACAGCACGCGGCGCCGCTTGGCGTCGTCCACCAGCTGGTAGAGGTCCCGGTCGCCGGTGACGATGTCCACCGGGCCGGTCGCCCGCGCCGTCAAGGTGCCGATCACGTCGTCGGCCTCGTAGTCGGCGACCCCCACCCGGGCGATCCCGAACGCGTCCAGCGCCGCCTCGATGATCGGCACCTGCGGCGCGAGGGTGTCCGGGGTCTCTTCCACATCCGGTCCGGTCGCGGTCTCCTCCGCGACCCGGTGGGCCTTGTAGGACGGGATCAGCTCCACCCGCCAGTGGGGTCGCCAATCGGCGTCCATGCAGGCCACCAGGTCGTCGGGACGGTGGTCCTGGACCAGCCGGCCGATGAAGTCGAGCAGCCCGCGCACGGCGTTGACCGGGGTGCCGTCGGGGGCCTTCACGGAGTCCGGCACACCGAAGTAGGCGCGGTAGTAGAGGGAGGCGGTGTCCAGGAGCATCAGGCGTCGTGTCGTCACGCTGACGATGATGCCGCAGCCGTCCGACGACCCGCGGCCGAGGACGGGTCGAGCCGTGCACGCGAATCCGGGGCCGGTTGCTGCGTAAGGTGCTTACAGCACACCGATGTGCGTCCGACGGACAAGGGGAGGGCAGCCCCGCCATGAACGACAAGGACGGCAAGGTCGACACGGACGGCAAGGACGAGAAGGACAAGGACAAGGACTCCAAGGACCAACCGCTCCGGGTGGGCGTGGCCGTGCGCAAGAGGCGCCGCGCGCTCCAGCTCACCCTCGCCGCGGTGTCGGCGCGCAGCGGCCTGTCCGTCCCCTTCCTCAGCCAGATAGAGAACGAGCGCGCCCGACCCAGCATGCGCTCCCTGGAACGGGTCGCGGACGCGCTGGGGACCACGGCCGTGGAGCTGCTGGCCGCTTCCGACACCGCGCGCACCGTGGATCTCGTACGGGCCGGAGACGACTCCGGCCTCACCCCGGTCCCGGGAGTCCGTCCGCTCGTGCGCGGGCACCACCAACTGCACGCGCTGGAGTTCACCGGGGACCAGGACGCGGGCCGCGAGTACCAGCACCGCAACGACGAACTGATGTACGTGGTCGCGGGCGCCTGCCAGGTGGAGGCCGAAGGCCGGGCGTACCGGCTGGAGAGCGGCGACGCGCTGTTCCTGTCCGGCGGCGTGCGCCACCGCTGGCGGGCCGTCACCGAGGACACCCGGATCCTGGTCGTGGCGGTGGGCGAGCACATCCACGCCACCTCCGAGCCGCCCTCCCCGGGGCGCTGAACCGGTGGGCGCGTCCCGCGCGGTCTCGCGCGTCGTCTCGCTCGTGCCCTCCTTGACCGAGGCCGTGGCGGTGAGCGCGCCCGGACGCCTGGTGGGGGTCACCGACTGGTGCACGCACCCCGCCGACCTCGACGAGGCGGGCGTGGTGCGGATCGGGGGAACCAAGAACCCCGACGTGGCGAGGATCGTCGCGCTCCGCCCGGACCTGGTCATCGCCAACGAGGAGGAGAACCGGGCGCCGGACCTGGCCGCGCTGCGGGCAGCCGGGGTACCGGTGTCGGTCACCGAGATCCGCGACCTCCCGCAGGCGCTGCGCGAACTGGACCGGCTGCTCGTCGGGACGCTGGGACTGGCCCGGCCGCGATGGCTGACGGACGCGGAGGCCGCGTGGGCGAGCGTGGAGCCCGTGGGGCGGCGGATGGCCTTCGTGCCGGTGTGGCGCAGGCCCTGGATGGTGCTGGGACGGGACACCTTCGCCGGGGACCTGCTGGCCCGGCTCGGGGTGCGCAACGCGTACGCCGGACACGCGGAGCGGTACCCGCGGATCCCGGTCGAGGAACTGGCCGGGGCCGGCTGCGATCTGGTGGTGCTGCCCGACGAGCCGTACCGCTTCACCGCGTCCGACGGGCCCGAGGCCTTCCCCGGCCTGCCCGCCGCGCTGGTCAGCGGACGGCACCTCACCTGGTACGGGCCCTCTCTGGCCGAGGCGCCGGCCGTACTGGCGCGGGCCCTGCGCGCCGCACGCTGACGGCCGGCCCGGGGCTCAGCGCGGGGCGCGCAGCAGCCGGCCCGAGTACAGGCCGCGCAGCGTGTGGACGGCGGCCGTCACCCAGGCGGTCAGCAGGACCAGGAACAGGGCCGCGGCCAGCCAGGCGAAGGCGGTCAGCCCGGTGTGGCGGGCCAGGCCGGCGGCGCCGGTGACACAGGTGCCGACCGGGAACGTCAGGGCCCACCAGGTCATCGCGAACCCCATGCCGCCCCGCGCGGCCCGGACCAGCATCGCCGCGGCCAGGGCCAGCCACAGCAGGGCGAAGCCCATGACGGGCACCCCGTAGACGACGGCGAAGGCCCCGAGGGCGCCCGCGTACGGGGCGCCGATCGCCCCGGGTGCCATGTCCGCGAGCTGGTTGACGGCGGTCGTGGACTGGCCGAGGGGGCCCAGGACCAGGAACAGGGTCGGGGTCAGCAGCAGCGGCAGCGGACCGCTCGTGATCAGTCGGCCGAGGATCAACGGCAGCATCAGCAGGGTGGCCAGCAGACTCAGGCCGAACAGCGCGTAACAGCCCAACAGCATGGCCTCGCGGGCCTGGCCGGCGGGCAGGTGGGGTATCAGCAGGGGGCCCAGCGCGGCGGAGACCATCGGGGCGACGAGGGGGAGCAGCCACACGGGGGTGACCTGCCGCGGCTCGACCTTGTGACGCACCACCATCAGGTACGGGACGAGCACCGCCATCAGCAGGCCGATCGCCGTGCCGGCGGTGAACAG
This sequence comes from Streptomyces sp. WM4235, assembly GCF_001279725.1. Lineage (GTDB taxonomy): Bacteria > Actinomycetota > Actinomycetes > Streptomycetales > Streptomycetaceae > Streptomyces. Next base: position 4,090 of record NZ_LGDE01000088.1, read on the forward strand.
CACGGCGTCGACGGCGACGGCCGCCTCCGTGCCGATCAGGTCCTTGCCGACGATCAGGGTGCCGCCGCCCACGGCCAGCAGCGCCATCGACAGACACCCGTAGAACGGTGCGACGGCCGGGTCCAGGAGATGGGCGCGGGCCTGGTCGCGGTGGTACAGCCAGTGCCCGGCACGCGCCGTGAGCAGCACGGCGAGGGCCGCGGCGGAGAGCGCCCAGACGAGTTGGCAGGCCACGCGTTGGCCGGGGAGCTGGTAGGGCAGGGTCGCGCCGGCGTTGGCGACGATCGCCGTACCCATGACCGAGGCGTACCAGTTCGGGCCGAGGTGCCGGAGCGCGGGGGCCTTGTGGGCCCGGGGCGCGGGAGCGGCGGTGGTGCGGGGAGGTACGAGGGTGGTGACCATGGGTCCAGCGTCGCGCCGGGCGGCACCGACCGGCAGAGGCCACTGTCCTATGAGGTCATAAACTGACCTTATGGGTAACGAGGAGTGGGTTCCGCTGGCGCACCGCGTACCGGATCTGGGCGCGCTGGAACTGCTGCTCGCGGTCGCCCGCGTCGGCAGCCTGAGCGGGGCCGCCCGGCGGCTGGGCATCACCCAACCCGCCGCCAGCAGCCGCATTCGGGCCATGGAGACCCGCCTGGGCGTGGCACTCGTCGACCGTTCCCCGCGCGGGTCCACGCTCACGGCGGAAGGCGCGCTGGTCACCGACTGGGCGCGGCGGGTCGTGGAGGCCGCCGAGGCCTTCGACGCGGGCGCGCAGGCGCTGCGCGGGCGGCGGGACTCGCGGCTGCGGGTGGCGGCGAGCATGACCATCGCGGAGTACCTGCTGCCCGGCTGGTTGATCGCGCTGCGGGGGCAACGCCCCGGGACGGCGGTGTCGCTGCACGCCGGGAACTCGGCCGACGTCGCCGAACGCGTCCTCGCGCACGAGGCCGACCTCGGGTTCGTGGAAGGACTCTCCGTACCGGACGGACTGGACTCGGTGGCCATCGCGCAGGACCGGCTGGTGGTGGCGGTCGCTCCGGGCCACCCCTGGGCACGGCGCACCAGGCCGGTGCCGGCGGAGGAACTGGCGGCGACCCCGCTGATCCTGCGGGAACGGGGCTCGGGGACGCGGCAGGTACTGGACGCGGCGCTGACCGGATGCGGGGGACTGGCCGCGCCCCTGCTGGAACTCGCGTCCACGACCGCCGTGAAGGCGGCGGCGCTCAGCGGGGCCGGGCCGTGCGTGCTGTCGGAGCTGGCGGTGGGGGACGAACTCGGGGCACGGCGGCTGGTGGAGGTGCCGGTGGCCGGGGCGGCGCTGGACCGGGAGCTGCGGGCCGTGTGGCCGACGGGGGCGCGGCCGGCGGGGCCCGCGCGGGATCTGCTGGCGCTGACCCGGACCTGACCCCTGGCCGGGGGTGGGCGGGTTGCCCCGGGGGCCCGGGCCCCGAGCCCCCGGGTTCGCCGGGGTGTGACCCCGGGCGCGGTGCCGGGGGTGCCC
>NZ_LGDE01000089.1 GCF_001279725.1 Streptomyces sp. WM4235
CCCGCCATGCCGGCGCGCTGCCGCGGCACGGCGGAGGTGGCGGCGGAGACAAGGACGGGCGTGCCCAGGCCCACCCCGAGACCGGTGACGACCAGCCCCCAGGTGAGCGATGTCGCGCTCGCGCCCTCCGACATACCGGCGCGCAGCAGGAGCATGCCCGCCGCCACCAGCAGCAGACCCAGCCCGATGGGCAGGCGCGGGGAGAGCCGCTGGATGTGCCGGCCGGTCACGGCCGAGACGAGGAACGACGCGGCCGCGAGCGGGGTCAGAGCGAGACCCGCCCCGATGGGAGCGAGTCCGGCCAGGGACTGCAGCCACAGCGACACGAGCGCCAGGCAGCCGAAGGCGCTGGCCTGCAGGAGAAGCGCGCCGGTCAACAGCCCGGCGAAGGAGGCGTTGCGCAGCAGCGCCAGGTCCAGTATCGGGGTTTCGCCGCGGTGGACCGTGCGGTGTTCCACCACCACGAAGGCCACGAGGGCGAGCGCGGCGACAGCGTAGGAGACAAGGGTGCCAGGCGAGCCCCAGCCGTCGTCGGACCCGCGGATGAGTCCGTAAACGAGGGCGCCGGCGGCCACGCTGAAGGTCGCGGCCCCGGGGAAGTCGATGCGGTTCTTCCGGCCGACCGCGACCGGCCGGTCGGCAGCCATGAAGCGCCGGGACAGAACGATGGCTACGACCGCGACGGGCAGGTTGATCCAGAAGATCACGGGCCAGCTGATGCGCTGCGTCAGGACGCCGCCCAGCAGCGGACCCACCGCCGCTGCGGCCCCGTTGGTCGCACCCCACAGCCCGAAGGCCGTACCGCGGTCCGGCCCCTGGTAGGAGGCGAGCAGCAGAGCGGGAGCGGTGGCGAACATGGCGGCTCCGCCGATGCCCTGCACAGCCCGGGCTGCGATGAGCACGCCGGCATCGGGAGCGACGCCGCACACGAGCGAGGCCATGGCGAACAGTGCGAGCCCGCCCACATAGGCTCGCCGGTGCCCATAGCGGTCGGCGAAAGCGCCGGCAGCGAGCAGCAGCGCCGCCAGAGCCAGCGCGTAGGCGTCGATGACCCACTGCAGCGACGCGAAGGACGCGCCGAGGTCACGGGCCATGCTGGGCAGCGCCACGTTCACGATGGTGACGTCCACCAGCAGGATGCACGCGCCGAGACAGACCGCTGTGAGCGGTCCCCACTTACGCATGTTGTCATCTCCATTCAGGGATCGAAGAACGGACCGAATCCTCGGTCCTCGACCACTGTTGACGGCGTGTGCGCGATCAGATAACTCGCACGGCCAAATTTGCACGCATTCCCTAGAATCGATGTCGTGAAGACGTATCTCGACAGTCCCGACCGTGTGGGGCACTACCTCACCGATGAAGACCTGGCCCTGGCACACGCCCTCCAGCTCAACGGCCGAGCCTCCTTCACCGAGATCGCGGCCGTGCTCGGCGTCTCCGACCAGACCGCGGCTCGCCGCTTTACCCGCCTGCGCACCACCGGGAAACTGCGCGTGCTGGGTCTGACCGACCCGTTCCGGCTGGGGGACTTGTCATGGTTCGTGCGCGTGCGGTGCACTCCGGACGCATCCGCCTCCATCGGCTCGGCACTGGCCCGACGCACGGACACCACCTGGGTCAACCTCACCTCGGGGGGAACGGAGACGATGGCCGCGGTTCGCACCCGCGGCCCCGGCCTGGAGGAGCCCTTCCTGGTGCAGAAGCTGCCCCGCACCCCCCGGGTGGTCGACGTCTCCGCGCACTGCGTCCTGCATGTGTTCTTCGGCCAGGACCTCGGCTTCATCAACAAGAGCGGACCGCTGACCGACGCGCAGGTCGCCGCGCTGACCCCGCGGCCAACGGACGGCGGGTGGACAGCCGGCTCGGAACCCGTCGTGCTGGACGACCGCGACCGACTGCTGCTCGACCTGCTGGCCCGCGACGGAAGGGCCCCGGTGGGTGAACTGGCCGCGGCCACCAAGCTGTCCGAGTCCACAGTGCGCCGCCGCATCAACGATCTACACGCCGAAGGCGTGCTGTACTTCGACGTGGACTACCACCCCGACGTCCTGCACCGAAAGCTCAGGATCGCGCTCTGGCTGGAGATCGACCCCGCGCGGCTGGCCGAGGCGGGCGAGGCCCTGGCGGCGCATCCCGAGGTGTCCTTCGCCGCGGCGGTGACCGGCGCGACGAACCTGTACGCGAGCATCCAGGTGGAGTCGGCGCAACTCTTGTACCGCTACCTGACCCAGACTGTGTCCGGACTGCCCGGACTGCGGCACACAGTGACCACGCCCATCCACCGAACCCTCAAGGGCCCGGGCCCATACCCGCTGCCACCGGAACTACAACTGAGCGTGTTGTGATGCTCTGGCCTCGAACGCTGCCATGCACGTGATCACTCGTTCGGGACCCGCACGTATGTGATGTCGCCGCACCACTTCTCATTCAACTCCTCGGCACAGACGTCACGTTGGACGAGTTCCGGTGCGGCGACCAGGGCGTCGGTGAGTGCTTGGGCGTCGTTGTGGTGCGTGTGAACGAGGGTGTTGAGGACGGCGGGGTCCATCTGGTCGTGGACGCCGTCGCTGATGAGGATCACCAGGTGGCCCTTGGGGATCGGGGCTTCGTTGCGGGCCGCGATGGAGAGGTCGCTGAAGCTGACGGCCGAGGGTGTCGTGCAGGGTCTGCGCGACCTCGCCCGGCTCCTCACTGATCTTGAGCACGTGCAGGGGGCCGACCGGGCGTCCTCCACCGACGTCGGGGCCGCGTGCGTGTCGAACCAATGTTCCAGACCTGCAGAGCGTCAACAACGCTCGTGATCAACACACCCGGGCCGCGACCCGCTCCACGAGGAACCGCAGTCGCTCGTCCACCGTGCCCCAGACATCGCCGGTGTGGTCGTCCAGCGCTGCAGCGGCCCTGAGGACGAGCCGACCGACGCGCGCCTCCACGTCCTGCGATGAACCACACCGCCTTCGACTGACACAACCCACCGGCATCCAGAACCACAGCGGCATGACAGTCGACGGTGCTGCTGAAAGGGCGATCAACTGTCGAGTATTCCCAGTTCGCTGTCGGGTCGGCACAGTGGACACGCGATAGCGGACGGCACCGTGCGCAGTACCTCAAGGATCATGTCGCGGGTGGCGGCGCGGCCGCGGCTGGTGACTTTGCAGGCGCCGGTGTGGACGCGGTCGGGGTGTCGGGCGGCGCCGATGCCGTATTCGATCCACCATCGGGGTGGTTCCGGTGGCGGCAGGCGGCGAGCGCGCTGTTCGTCTGCGGCTCGAACCGCGGTGATTCTTTCGTCGACGCGGGCGAGGGTGAGCTCCAGCCAGCGGCGTATGACCAGGAGTTGGTCCAGGGCCGGTGGCAGGGGCAGGAGTGGGTCCTGCATGGCGTCTACGCCGCCTCGGCCACTTCGATGCGGGTTTCGGTGGGGCGGGTCTGCTTCTTGAGCCGCATACGGGCGTCCACGAGGTGCTCGCGTGGGACGGACGCCCAGTGGGGGTGGTCGGCGACGGCGACGGCGATCGACAGTTCCCGGATCTCGACCCACATCCGGTCGACCGTCTCCTTCTGTTCGTCGCTCCAGCCGGGGCTGTCGGGGACGTCGCCGCGGTGGGAGAACCCTTCACCGCGCTTCCAGCCGGTCTGGGGTTCCACGCTCCAGGGCAGGTCGGCGAGGTAGGCGCGGTGTTCGGCGTGGGCGCGGTGGAGGCGCTCCTGGAGCTGGAGGAGGTCGTCGGGGAAGGGGCTCTCGTCGGTCCCTCTTGAATCGTAAACCTGTTCGATTCTGTGAGGGAAGTCGGCGCTCCGGTTCGTGACCCGTTCGGCAGACAGACGTGCGGGCCGGCGGCAAGGTCGGGTGGCGCGACGCGGGTAGGCGCCGTGAGCTGGAGGAGGGGGTCGAGGAGGAGGTGGCGGTCGTGGCGCGCCGCGCGCCCGATGGACAGGCGGTTCGCCTGCCCTGTCCCCGCCGCATGTCGCATGTCGCATGAATGACCCTTCCGGCCGTCCGTCGTTGTCACGGCAGACGATCACGGGAGGCCGATTCGATGCGCGGTACCAGGTCCGCGGCGAGGTAGGGGGTCACGGCCGCGGTGACGGTGACCGCCATCGCCGCGCTGGGAATGTCAGCGCCGGCGCAGGCCGCCGAGGCCTGCAAGACGAGCTCCAAGAGCATCGACACCCCCACCTACAGCGGCCCCTGGCCCGACAACTGGAAATTCACCGTCAAGGCCTGCGCGAAGCGTTCCGGCGGCCGGGTCGCGCACTGGGCGAAGGTGTCCTGGGACCTGCCCGCGAGCGTCTTCACCCCCGGTGGCATCTTCAACGCCCCCGGCACCGGCATGAGCGTGACCGGGAAGCGGCCCGGCCGGGCGGCCGGCCTGACGCGATGGACCGACCTGCGCGAGCGGCTCGACCAGGCACGCGACGGGTCGGTGACCACCCCGTCGTTCACGATCGGCCACGGCGGCGGTCAGGCCGTGACCGCCGTGGTGGTGGAGCTCGATTGGAAGAACGACGACAAGGCACCCGTCCGGTACGCCTTCACCACATCACCGAAGGTCTGATCGCCTCGACGGAGCACGCCTGCGCCCGGCACCTGTGAGGAGAGGTGCCGGGCGCGGGTGCGTCGCAGGTGGGGTCAGTCAGCCGGCTTTCTTGCCGGGATCGCCCGGAATGCCGTCGAACTGCTCGATGTTGCCCACCGCGGTCGCGAGTTCGCGCCCGCCGCCGTCGCGCCGGATGTAGGCGAGCCGCACGCGGCGAGTCCCTCGGTGGGTGGGGACTTCTTCGACGACCACGGCCATGAGCCTGCCCACGGTGCCCGAGGCGATGTCTCGGACCTGATGCCCGAGGAGCGCGTGGTCCTGGTGGCCGAGTCCGAGGCCGAGGCAGGGGTCCGTGCTCACGCCCATGGCCGGTCTCCCGCCGTCGCGTGACTGCCTGCGGTCGGGGGGTTCGGTGCGTGTCGGGCGTGCGTCGCGTCGCGTCCGTGGGGGGGCGGGGGTCGGTGGGCGGTCATGGTCGGGCCTCCATCGGGGTGGCGTCGGATGCTGTCCCAACGGCACCGCGCCGGCCGACCCTCTCGAACATGACGAACCGGCATCCGGTCTCGCCGTGCGGTACTGACGAATTGACCATTGCTTTAGCTGACGGCCCGTAGGCGCTGCCCCTACCGTGACGGTCATGGCACGCCGGAGGAACACAGCGCTCGCCGAGTGGATGCACGAGCACGAGATGACCGCCGAGGAGTTGGCGCAACGGGTCAACGGCGCCCTGGCCGACATCACGGGCCGGCACGGGACGAC
>NZ_LGDE01000090.1 GCF_001279725.1 Streptomyces sp. WM4235
GGCGGCGGCCCCCCTGCCCCCCCCCCCCGCCCCGGCCGCGGTCCCCCCCCAGGCGCGCACGGAGCCCGAGGCCCCCCGCCGCGCCGCGGCCGAGTCCAGGCACCTCCTGACGGAACTCCGAGGCGACGGAACCGCCCCACCCGCCCCCGTCACCCCCCTCGTCGCGCAGCTCCGGTCCCTCGCCGCCACCCACCCCGGCGTCGCCCTGCACACCACCGGAACCGTCCCACCCGTATCCCCCGCGCTCACCCGCGACCTGGTCGCGGTGGCCGCGGAAGCCCTGGAGAACGCCCGCCGACACGCGTCCGCCTCCCACGTCGACATCACGGCCGCCGCCTCACCCACCGGCCTGTGCCTCACCATCACCGACGACGGCCGGGGCCTGCCGCCCGGCGGCCCCGACCCGGCCCACCTCCGCGCCACGGGCCACTTCGGCCTGCTCGGCATGACGGAACGCGCCGCGGCCCTCGGCGCCCACCTCGCCATCGGCCCCCCGGCCACCGGCCCCGGCACCCGGGTCCGCCTCGAAATGCCCCTCGGGAGCCCGTGATGCCGCCCTTGCGCGTCCTGATCGCCGACGACAACCCCGTCGTCCGCGCCGGCCTCTCGGCCCTGCTCGCGACCGCACCCGACATCGAGGTCGTCGCCCAGGCCACGGACGGCCGCGAGGCCCTCCACCTCACCCGGACCCACACCCCGGACGTGATCCTCCTCGACGTCCGGATGCCGGGAGTCGACGGCATCTCGGCACTGCCCCACCTGGCGCGCCTGGCCCCCGTACTGATGTTGACGTACAACCAGGAGTCGGAAATCGTCCGCGAAGCCCTCCTGCTGGGCGCCGGCGGCTACCTGGTCCACGGCGAGTTCACGCCGGATCTCCTGCTCACGGCGGTCCGCGACACCCACGCCGGCCGCGCCCACTTCACCCCGACGGCGGCAACCGCAGTCCTCGCGGAGCTCCGGGCCTCTTCGCAACCGCAACGGATTGTGGCACAGTCTTCTCAGCGCCTTCCCAACCACATCGCGTTCGGGCTGAGTTCACGTGAGGAGGAGGTCATGGATCTGATCGCATCCGGGATGAACAACCAACAGATCGCGGCCACCTGCTTCATCAGCGAGAAGACGGTCAAGAACCACATCAACCGCATCTTCGCCAAGCTCCAGACCACCACCCGCAGCGAAGCCATAGCCCGCTGGCTGGGAACCGCCCGCCCAGGGGTGGCCGGCCATGGGTAGACAGTCTGCGCAGTGGGTCCGTAATTGGGCCCCGGGACCCTTGGTTATCACCGGTGACTCCCCGTACGGTCCGCAAATCGACAGCGGCACCGGCCCGGGAGGAACCCCTCATGTCACACAACACGCTGCTGAAGGCCACCGTGCAGACGTCCATCCGCCTGCGCGGATGGACGGACACGGCGATGACGAGCATCCGCAAGCGCTACACGACCACGGACCGCGGCCAGACGGCCTTCGAGTACCTGGGCATCATCCTGGTGGTGGTGGTCATCATCGGGGCGATCATCGGCACGGGTATCGGGACCGAGATCACCACGAAGATCAAGCAAGCGATCACGGACATCAAAGCCGGCAAGTGACCTCGGGCAGACGGCTGGATGACCGCGGGCAGGCCTTTCCCGTTTATGTCGTGGCGGTGGTGGGTCTGCTCTTTGCTGCGCTCGCCTTCTTTGTCGTCGGAATGGCGGGAGCCACTCGCAGTGACGCTCAGGGCGCGGCGGACGCTGCGGCGCTTGCGGCGGCTCAAGAGGCCAGGGACAAGGTCTTCGTGGACCGAGATCTGCTCGTCCTCAAGCCGGCTGACTGGGAGGCGCTTCTCAGGGGTGATCGTCTCGATGGATCGAGCGCCTGCGCGAAGGCCGTCGAGTTCGCCGCTTTGAACGCCGCCACGGCGGAATGTGAAGCTGCCCTACCCGAGTTCACGGTCGCGGTGACCACCGACGGGACCGTCGGGAACTCGGTCATCCCGGGTACGGAGGCCATGCACGGCGAAGCCACGGCGAAGGCCGTGATCGAGCCTCGGTGCTCCCTCGGGGCCGGTCCGGTCGCAACGCCGAGCCCGACAGCCCCACCCAGTGATGGTGGCGCCGAGACGCCGCCCGCCACTGTCGCGTTGACATGCAAGGGCGGCGTATCGGTGGAGCTGGATCCTTCGAGCCCGGGCTCCCTGCTTCAACTGGCGAGGAAACTCTTCAGCGTGCGACTGGTCAACTGACAGCGAATGAGAGATGGGGAAGCGGCTACATGAGCACTCGGCACAGGACTGGCGTCCGTGGGGGAGCGGTCGTAGTGGTCACGGCGGTCTTGGCGCTCGCACTCGCGGGATGCGGTGTCGGCGATGACTCCAAGGGCAAGGAGCCGCAGAAGCCCTCTTCCGCACGGTCTCAAGGCGGCGGATCCAAGGCCCCCGTGCCCTCCGGGAGCCAGACATCTGCGCCAACCGAGGCCATCGCCACGGTGGAGGGGGCGAATGGCATGGTCCTCGTGATCAACTCTGCGAAGCGCGACTCCGGAGGGTTTCTCACGATCAGTGGTCAGATCAAGAACAACGGAAGCCAATCGTTCGCTGGGACCGCGGCGTGGCGGGGTAACGAACTCAACCAGAGCGGTGAGTCCGTAGCCGGTGCGACATTGGTCGACAAGGCAGGCAAGAAGCGGTACTACGTGCTGCGTGACACCGATGGCAGGTGCCTCTGCACCACTGGTGTCTCCAGTGTGGGTGCGGGTCAGGTCGTGCCCATCTTCGTCCAGTTTCCAGCGCCTCCGGCCAGCACCGCTGAAATGGAATTCAGTCTCCCCACCTTCGCCACGGCGACCGTCAAAATCTCCGGGTGACCCCATGACCACACGACACCGTGTCTCCGCGTCCACCGCCGTCGTCGGGCTCGTCATCGCCGGCGCCCACTTCATCGGGGCCACCAGTGCCCACGCCGACGACGTCAAGCCGTCGGTGCCGCCCGGTACCGAGCCTTCGGCTTCGGCCCCCGTGGCCATCGACTCGAACGCCCCCGGGCTCAAGATCCCGCAGGGTGGGACCCTGGCGCCCGTCAAGGTGCTCGACATCGCCGAGGTCGTCGAGGACCTCGGGGGTGAGGAGCGGCGGCAGGAGACCAATCAGACCGTCATGATGGCGCTGCAGTCCGAGGTCCTGTTCCCCGAGAACAGTGCGGTGTTCAACGCGCAGGCGGCGGCGCGGATACAGGCCATCGCCAACGAGATCAACCAGCAGAAGGCGACCCGCGTCCGCGTCTTCGGGTTCACCGATGACCAGGGCAGTTATGAGCACGGCAAGGAGCTGTCCAAGCAGCGCGCCGACGCCGTGCAGGCGGAGTTGGGCAAGACCGTGACGAACCCCGGCGTCATCTTCGACGTCCGCGGTTACAGCGAGGACTACCCGATCGCCGACAACGGAACCGAGGAAGGCCGGAAGAAGAACCGGCGCGTGGAGATCACGTTCCCGCGCGGCAGCGGCCAGTAGGCCTTCGACCAGTACGCCCTCGGTCAGTAGGCCTTCAGGTGGGAGGCCTTCGGGCGGTGAGGGTTCGCCCGCCGGTCCTTACTTCATGAGGGCGGCCGCCGCCTCGCGGGCTCGGTGGGCCGGCGCGGGGCCGGGGTCGAGGGCGGCCACGACGGTGGCGCCCTCGACCAGGAGCAGGAGTTGGTCCGCGAGGGTTTCGCGGTCGGGGCCGGCGAGCTCGGCCAGGAGGTTCCGCAGCTCCGCTTTGTGGCGGCGGATGACGTCCACCACGGCCTCGGGGCCGGTGCCGAGTTCGCCGTAGGCGTTGAGGAACGCGCAGCCCCGGAAGTCCGGTTCGCGGAACCAGTCCGCCAGCCAGTCGAAGACGCCGAGGATCGGGTCCGGTGCTTCGCTCACCGCCCTGCGCAGGCTTGTCGTCCAGCGTCGGTCGCGGCGTTCCAGGTAGGCGGTGACCAGGGATTCCTTGGCGGGGAAGACGCGGTACAGCCGTTTGAGGGGGACGCCCGATGCGGCGCGGATGCGGTCCATGCCGACGGCTTGGATTCCCTCGGCGTAGAACAGGGTCTCCGCCGCGTCGAGCAGTCGGGTCCGGGCCTCTTCGTCGTCCATGAGGGCAGCGTAGTCCAGGGACGCTTGCCTGGAGAACGATCGTTCTCTAGGGTGGCGGGCCAGAGGGAGAACGATCGTTCTCCCCTGGTCGAGAGGGCTGAGCCAATGACCGCTACCACCACCGCACCCCGTCCACCCCTGCCGCCCTTCACCGAGGAGAGCGCCCGCGCCAAGGTGCGGGCCGCCGAGGACGCGTGGAACAGTCGCGACCCCGACCGCGTCGCGCAGGCCTATACGGAGGACTCGGTCTGGCGCAACCGAGACCGCTTCCTGACCGGCCGCGCCGAGATCCGGGAGTTCCTCGCCGACAAGTGGGAGCGCGAGCTGGAGTATCGGCTCCGCAAGGAACTCTGGGCGTACACCGGGAACCGGATCTCCGTCCGCTTCGTGTACGAGTGGCACGACACCGCCGGTCAGTGGTGGCGTAGCCACGGCAACGAGCAGTGGGAGTTCGACGACGACGGCCTGATGCGCCGCCGGGAGGCGAGCATCAACGACGTCCCCATCGCCGAGGAGGACTGCCGGCTGGCCCGGACGCGCCACGACACCTGATGCCCCGGCCCCGGCGCCCCCGCCCGGCCCCGGAACGGGCGGCTACTGCCCGCGCGCCTGCGTGATCCCGTGCGCCTGCGTGATGAGGTCCGTCGCGACTTCCAGGGCCGCCTGGCGCGTCTCCTCCGGGTTCCCCTCCACGTGCTGGAGGAACATCATCCCGGCGTGCAGCGTGAACAGGGCGCTCACGCAGCGCACCTGGTCCGTCAGTGGCCCGTCGTCCGTCCGCAGCAGTTCGACCAGGGTGAAGAGCCGCTTCTTCACGGTCTCCCCGATGCTCAGCTCCCGCATGGTCGCCTGGTTCTCCTGCATGAACCGGTACAGGGAGGCCCCGGCCGCCATCGCCTCGCTGTAGCGCCGCAGCACTTCCCGTTTGGTCTCCAGCGTGCGCGGCTGCTCCTCGGCCCACGCGATCAGCTCGTCGATCGGACGCGTCACGTCCTCGAAGAGGCTGATGATGATGTCTTCCTTGGTCTTGAAGTGGTAGTACAGCGCCGCCTTCGTGACGTCCAGCCGCTCCGCGATCTCGCGCAGCGACGTCTTCTCGTACCCCTGCTCGGCGAAGAGCTCCACAGCCACGTCCTGGATGCGCTGGCGCGTGTTGCCACGGCGCTGCTGCGGACTGCTGCTGGTCATGGCGCTCCCCAAAATTACTTACTTGACGCCCGGCTAGTTACGGGTCTACCTTCCCCAGTGTAGTGAACTAGCCGGGCGGCAAGTAAGCCCCGGGGGTCAGGGGAGTGGACGAGATGGCGGAAATGACGAAGACGGCCGAAGCCTCGGAGGAGGTGAAGCCGCGCAGTGTCCGCGTCGTACTGATGGCGCTCATGATTGCGATGCTGCTGGCCATGCTCGACAACATGATCATCGGCACCGCCATGCCGACGATCGTCGGCGAACTCGGTGGCTTGGAGCACCTCTCCTGGGTCGTCACCGCGTACACCCTGGCCACGGCCGCCTCCACCCCAATCTGGGGGAAGATCGGCGACATGTACGGCCGGAAGGGCTCCTTCCTCACCTCGATCGTGATCTTCCTGATCGGTTCCGCGCTCAGCGGCATGGCCCAGGACATGGGTCAGTTGATCGGGTTCCGCGCGATCCAGGGCCTCGGAGCCGGTGGTCTGATGGTCGGCGTCATGGCGATCATCGGCGACCTGATCCCGCCCCGTGAGCGCGGCAAGTACCAGGGCATGATGGCCGGCGTGATGGCCCTCGCCATGATCGGCGGCCCGCTGGTCGGCGGCACCATCACCGACCACATGGGCTGGCGCTGGTCCTTCTACATCAACCTCCCGCTCGGCGCCGTCGCCCTCGCGATGGTCACCGCGGTCCTGCACCTTCCCAAGAAGAAGGCCCAGGGGAAGATCGACTACCTCGGCGCGGCCCTGTTGACCATCGCCATCACCTCCACCGTGCTCGTCACCACCTGGGGTGGCACCGAGTACGCCTGGGGTTCCGGTGAGGTCATCGGCCTGATCATCCTCGGCATCGTGTCCATCGCCGCGTTCCTCTACGTCGAGACCAAGGCCGCCGAGCCGGTCATGCCGCTGCACATCTTCCGCAGCCGCAACTTCACGCTCATGTCGGTGATCGGGTTCCTCGTCGGCTTCGCGATGTTCGGCGGCGTGCTCTACCTCCCGCTGTTCCAGCAGTCGGTACAGGGCGCCTCCGCCACCAACTCCGGCCTGCTGCTCCTGCCGATGCTGCTCTCGATGATGGTCGTCTCGCTGATCGCGGGCCGCATCACCACCAGCAGCGGCAAGTACAAGGTGTTCCCCATCGCCGGCGGCGCGCTCATGGTCGTCGGGCTCTTCCTGCTCGCGACCATGGACACCGGCACCACCCGTCTGATGTCCGGCGTCTACATGGCGGTCCTCGGCGCGGGCCTCGGCTTCCTGATGCAGATCACCATGCTCGTCGCGCAGAACAGCGTCGACATGAAGGACATGGGCGTCGCGTCCTCCTCCGCAACCCTGTTCCGCACCCTGGGCGGTTCCTTCGGTGTCGCCCTGATGGGCTCGTTGTTCACCTCGCAGGTGACCGACACCATGACCGAGCGACTGGGCCCCGAGGCCGCCGAGAAGGCGGGATCCGCCCAACTGGACGCCGCGAGCCTGGCCAAGCTGCCCGAAGCCATGCGCGATGCCTACCAGCACGCGGTCGCGGCCGGTACCCACTCCGCGTTCCTGCTCGGCGCGGCCATCGCCGTACTGGGCTTCGTGGCCGCCTGGTTCGTCAAGGAGGTCCCGCTCCGGGGCGCGGGCCCCGCCCAGGCCGCCGGCGGCGGCGAGGGCGGCGAGGGCAAGACCGCCCAGGCTCCCCAGGAGTCCATCGCCCACTGAGCGACGCGCGCGCCGCGCATGACGTGCGCGACGGGCACGCCCCGTGTGACGTAAGCGACAACGTGGGAATCGAACGAGCCCGGCACCGGCGGATGAACCAATCCGCCGGTGCCGGGCTCTTCCCGTGCCCCCGCCCACCCCTGCCGTGCCCGCGCCCGCTGTGACGCCCGGGTCCGGAGTCGCCTCGCGCGAGGTCGAGTGAATCCCGTCCACGGGAGGGGAGATTGAGCCGCGAGGTGATGGGTAGCAGGTTGGGACGATTCGGCCCGGTTTCAACGTGGCCGAAAATGCGGACGATCGGGGACGAATGTCCCATTACTTGGAATTTATGGGGGAATTCACTGGAACCCCTCCTCGTCACCCGGCGTCTGGAAGACGAGGGGGCACCACCACCGGCGGCGGTCGGAGGCGCCCACGAGGTGAAGGGGAGTGGACAGACTCATGGGGTTCTTGGCACGCACGCGCAAGCAGGCCGCACAGTCCCGGTTGACCGTCGTGGCGGCCGCCGTGGCCGTCGCCGCGACCGTATGGGGCGCGACGGCGATCGTCGGACCGGACCACCACGTCGGACAGGAGAACGCGGCCGGTCGGGCTGACGACCCCGCAGGCGGCGGCTCCGCGGGATCGCCCGGGTCCCCGAACGCACCCCGGCAGCACATGCCCGAGGAGATAGCCCACGCCTCGGAGGGCGGTGGGGACACGGTCAACGTCACCATCGACGACGGACCCGACCCCCGATGGACGCCGCGGATCCTCTCCGTCCTCGCGGAGCACGACGTGAAGGCGACCTTCTGCATGGTCGGCCCCCAGGCCGCGGCCCACCCGGACCTGGTCAAGCAGGTCGTCGCGGGCGGGCACCGGCTCTGCGACCACACCATGTCCCACGACACGGCGATGGACAAGAAGCCCGTCGCCTACCAGAAGGCGCAGATACTCGACGCGCAACGGCAGATAGAGCAAGCCGCGGGCGGCGACGCCAAGGTGGAGTACTACCGCGCCCCGGGCGGCGCCTTCACCCCCGACAGCCGGCGCATCGCCGCCGCGGCCGGCATGCGTCCGCTCGGTTGGAACGTCGACAGCAAGGACTTCAGCAAGCCGGGCGTCGCGGCGATCGTCAAGACGGTCAAGGGCGAGCTGAAGAACGGTCCGACGGTGCTCTTCCACGACGGCGGCGGCAACCGCGAGCAGACCGTCGAGGCTCTCGACAAGGTCCTGTCCTGGCTCGAAGACCAGGGCCGCCCCACCGGCTTCCCGGTCCGCACGGCCCCCTGACACGCCGTCCGGCGGCGAACGGGTGAGGGTCGCCCCGCCGGCCCCACCCCCGGTGTTCCCTGGTCGCACACGCGGCCGCACGTGGCCGCACGCAACCGCGTACGCATCACCGCGGGCAGGATCCCGCGTACGCATCACCGCGCAAGCATCACCGCGTACGCATCACCGCGCACCAGACCCCGCGCGCACCAGACCCCGCGCGTACCGAATCCCGCGCACGACCCGCCGGAGGACCGACCCGTGATCGCACCCGAGCAACTCACCGACCCAGCCGTCCGCGCCTTCGTCACGGCCGTGAACGCAGGCGACCGGGCGGCGTTCAACGCCGCGCTCGCCCCGGGCGCGACCATGTCGGACGACGGTTCCGACCGGGACCTCGGCGAGTGGACCGAGAAGGAGGTCTTCTCCTCGGCCGGTCACATGGCCGTCGCCTCGCAATCCGAGGACGGTCGCGCCCTCGTCGTCGACTACCGCAACGACACCTGGGGCGAGATGCGCACCGCCTGGCGGTTCGACGTCACCGCCGACGGCCGCGTCAGCCGCTTCGAGACCGGTCAGGCATGACCCGAGGCCGGGCCTGACCCGGGCCTGACCGCGCCTGCCCCGGCCCGGGGAAGCCGGCCGCCCCCGCCGCGCCGCTGTGCCCGAAGGCCTCGAACTCCTCCCGCGTTCCGTCGCCCCAACCGGCGTTCATCGGCTCGTATGCCTGGCCGCGCGCGGGAACCGTCACCTTCGGGTCCGCCCCCCTTTCCCGTACGGGTGAACGCGCGCCCCGCGTCGTTCCGGCCCGCCGGAAGCCCCCGTTGGGTCGGGCATGAAGCGCACCCGCACCGCCGCTCTCGCCCTCGCCGCCGCCGTGGCCGCCCTCGCCCCCGCCCTCGGCCAGTCCACTGCCACCGCCGCGCAGGGCGCGGCGTACCTCCAGGACCCGGGCGGCGAGGAGAAGGCGATGAAGTCGATGTGGACCAAGGACGACATGCACAAGGTGGAGGGGCAGTTCCGCTTCTACCCGACGGTCCAGTACAAGACGGTCACGAAGCCCGGCCCCGACGGCGCCCCGGAGTACGAGCGGAAGGTCGCCGACCCGAAGACGCTGGCCTGGTTGCCCTCGTACGAGTTCGCGTGGGCGGTGTCCGACTCCAAGCTCGTCAAGCGGGCGGTGACCACGAAGGACGGCAGGCACCCGATCGTCGTGCACGCCGTGCTGCGCGACGCGAGGCGGGCCAAGGCGGGCGAGGTGCGGCAGGAGCTGACGGACCGACCGGCGACGGGCCGCACGAAGGTTCCCGGCGGAAAGCGGATCGCCTGCGACACCGGCACCTACACGGTGGAGTGGTCGGTCACCCGGACCGGCTACGGGACGCTCACGGGCACGTTGAAGTGGAATTCCGACTGCGGGCAGTACCGCACGGCGTTCTCGCAGGACAACGGCCGGCAGAAGTAGCCGCAACAGGTCCGACAGGTCCGACAGGTTCGACAGATCCGACAGGCCCGACGGGCCGACAGGTGCGCAGGGGGAGAGGCCGGCCGCCCCGCGCACCTTGTGGGTGCTCGTCGGGCGGCAGGGCCGCGGCCTTGGATCAAGTGCCGTGACTGCCATGGTGCCGCACGGGGTGGGATGCGGCAGGGGGCGAAAGTCCCTTTTCCCAGGGGGCTTTCCGTACGTACGTCTCGCCGGTCAGCTCTTGCGGCCGGCCTCGGTCGCCTTCGCGGCGATGCCCTCAAGGACGCCCTTGGGGTCGCCGGACGGTTCCACGGCGCGACCGATGTTGCGCTTGATGGTGTCGCTGACGGTCACCCAGGACGGGTCGTTGACCGGGTAGAGCTGGGCGCCGCGCAAGGCGGTCAGGAACTGCACGTCGTTCTGGTCGAGGCCACCGCCGGCCGGGGTGCGGGAGGCGGACACCGTCGAGGGCAGCAGGTGGTAGCGCCCCGCGAAGTCGGACAGGTTCTTGTCCTGGTAGACGAAGTCCAGGAACTTGCCGATCTCCTCACGCTTGCCGTTCTGGTTGAACGCCATCATCCAGTCGGCGACACCGACCGTCGGCGGAGTCTCCCCGGGGCCGAGGGTGTCCGACACCGGCATCGAGACGGCACGGACGGAGATGCCCTTGGCGCGTGCCTCGTGAGCGAGCGAAGGGTAGCCGTTGAGCATGCCGACCTCTCCGCGCAGGAAGGCGGCGAACGCGTCGGCGCGGTTGAGCTGCGACGGCGGGACCGGACCGGTCAGGCCCGGGGCGACCATGAACTCCTTGATCCACTTGAAGGTCTGGATGTTCTGGTCGGAGGCGAGGCTGTAGTTGCCGCTGTTGTCGGAGTAGCCGCCTCCGTTGCTCAACTCCCAGATCAGCGCCTCGGCATGGGCCTCCTCCGGACCGAGCGGCATGGCGTAGGGGAACTTCACGCCCTGCTCCTTGAGCGCCTTGGCGGCCGTCTTCAGGTCGTTCCACGTCTTGGGTTCGCTCGTGACGCCGGCCTTGTCGAACAGTGCCTTGTTGTAGAAGAGCAGGCGGCTGCTCGCGACGAACGGCAGGCCGTACAGGGTGCTGCCGACCGTACCGGCCTCCGCGAGCGGTTGCAGGAAGTTCGCCTCGGCGGTGACGGAGAGCAGCTCGTCCGCGGAATAGAGCTTCCCCTGCGCCGCGAAGTCCGAGTAAGAGCCCATCAGGGCCATGTCCGGTGCCTTGTCGTCCCGCACCATGCGCGTGACCTCGCTGTCGATGTCCGCCCACGGGAGGAGTTGGACCTCGACCCTGAGAGCGGGGTTGGCCTTGGTGAAATCGGCCGTCACCTTGTCCCAGAAGGCCTTGGAACTGTTGCCCGGACCGTCGCCGTATTCGGCGGCGACCAGCCTCAGTGTGCCGCCGTCACCGGCGGCCTCGTCGGAACTGCCGCAGCCGGCTAGCGGGATGAGGAGACCGAGCACGGCCGCCCCGGTCGTCGCGGTGAACATTCTTCGTCGCACGGATGGATTCCCCTGATTTTCTTTGAGTCCCGTTGTTACTTATGAGTCACTCCGGGCTGGGGTGTCCGTCCGTGGCCCGTTGGCCGGAATTCTCTCCCGAGGGTGGGGCGGTTGATTCCATTGGGGTGGTGGTTGTGGTCAATGCTCCAACTGGGGCTTTTCCACATGGTGTTTTCCGATATGTGATCCACAATTCCCACGCGCGTAGACATGCCGAAAAGCCCGTTTCCGGCCATGGAACGGGCTGTCGGGGTGGCGGGGGCGTCGGGCGGTCAGGCGGTCAGGGGGTCGGGCCATCCGGCCACCGGCCGTCCGGCCGTCGGGTCCTCGGGACGGTCAGTCGGCGAAATCGCCCGCGTAGGGGTCCGGCTCGCCCGTCTCCGGGTTGCGGCCCTCCTGCCAACGGCGCTGGGCCTTGCGCCAGTGGACGAAGCTCAGGTGGCCGCCGTCCCAGAAGGTGATGCTGACGGGGCTCACGTCGAACTCGTCCGAGCACAGCCGGAGCAGGAATTCGGCCATGCCGTACGGATACACCGCGAAGGACTCGGCGGTGTGCCGCCCGACCACCAGGACCGGCCAGCGGTCGGGGTCGGGGTCGGTCGTCAACCAGCACAGGATGTCCGAGCCGCCCGTGACCCCCCACGCGAGGATGGACTCCGGGTCCACGTCGAAGACGGCCCGGCCGCCCTCGGTCTTCCAGACCTGGCGGGCGTTGGCGGTCTCCTCGGCCATCTCGGCCGGATCCCACTGGAGTCCGGGCTTGGGCAGGGGCAACAGGATGCCGGCCTCGCCGTTGATGGACCCGGAGCCGAAGCGCCCCATGAACGCGATGAAGTCGGCCGGGAACCTCGTCCCCCAGGCCGCCTCGGCGGCCCGCCAGTCGATGTCCTCGTCGGCGCCGTGCGTCGCCGGCATGATCTGCTCCAGCGCCTTGATCCGCGCGTTCTCCGTCATGCCGCTCCCCTGACACCCCAGCTCAACCGCCCCAACCTACCCCCGAGGCGGTTCACCGCCTAGCGGGAGGTGAGACGGACGTCAGGTTCCGGCTCCGTCCGGTCGCGGTTCGACCTCGACGCGGGTCCCGACCCGCAGGCCCCAGCAGGCCATCGCACCCGCCTCGGCCTCCAGGACGTGCCGGGAGCGCGGACGGGGCAGCCCCAGCCGGCCGGGGACCATCGTGGTCAGGGCGATCACGTCGAGGTTCCGGTCGAGGTACGCGACATCGATCGCGAACCGCATCCGGAACGTGTGCACGCTGCCCGCCGGCGTCAACAACAGCGCCCCCGCGATCCCGTCGCGCCCGAGCAACCCGCGGGTACGGGCCCGGTAGGAGGCGGCGATCTCCAGCGGCACCGGCGCCCCGTCCGCCCCGCCCACGCGCAGGACGGCTCCGCCGTCACGCCAACGCCCCATGTGCCCCCGCCCCTTCCCGTCCGACCCGTCCGACCGGGTGGTCAGGGTAGGGGCAATGGGCCCCCGGACCCATGCCCCCGCGAGGGACCGGGCCTACGGTCGTCGGATGGGCCTGGTCGTGATCATCCTCGCCGCCGCGTACGGAGCGGGCGCGGGCCTCCTGCTGCCGCGCGCGGCGTACCGGCTGTCCGTGGAGCCGGGGGAGCCCTGGCGGGACGCGTGCCCCGACGGGCATCCACTGCCGGGTTGGGTGGGCCGCGCCCGCTGCCGGCTCCCCGCAGCGCCGTCCGTGTCCCGGTCGGCGCCCGCGCCCGGGCGCCCCGGCCCCGGGGCGGGCGCGCCGCCTTCGGGGCCCGTCCCCGCGGACCCCGACGCCCCGACCACCGGCCCGCCGCCCCACCGCTACGGGGTCCGCCCCGCGGGAGTCGTGTGTCTGGTGGCCGGGGTCTGCGCCCTGCTCGCGTGGGCCGTCGGGGCGCGGCCCGAGGCGGTGGCGTTCGTGGGGCTCGCGCCCGCGTTCGTCCTGCTCGGCCTGGTCGACGTCGCCGTGCACCGGCTGCCGGACCCGCTGACCCTGCCGCTCGCCGCGGCCGCGGCCGTACTGCTCGGGTGCGCCGGGCTGCTGCCGGGCGCCGCCGGGTCGTGGCGGTCGGCGCTGCTCGGCGGGGCCGCGCTCGCGGGCTCGTACCTGGTGCTGTACCTGATCCACCCCGCCGGCATGGGCTTCGGGGACGTCAAGCTGGCGCTGTCCCTCGGGGTCGCTCTTGGGTGGTACGGCTGGGGGGTATGGGCGCTGGGGGCCTTCCTCGGCTTCCTCTACGGAGCCGTGTACGGCCTGGGCCTGCTGCTGCGCGGCCGTGCGGGGCGCCGGACGGCCTTCCCGTTCGGCCCCTTCATGGCCGCCGGCGCGCTCACCGGAGTGCTGCTGGGCGGATTCGGAGCGTAATCGTTTTGCGTCAATGCACGCATCACGCTTTACGAAGGGTTATGGTGGAACCCCCCCCTCGGGCCGGTCCGTATCCCCCCCACGGACCGGCCCGTTTTTTGTTTCCCCGCGCCGGTTTCCGAAGGCGCGGCATCAGCGCAGGTCAGCCGCGCTGGGCCCAGATGTTGGCGCCGGGGGTGGAGACGGCGAAGGAGTCGATCTCCTTCAACTCCTGCTCCGTGAGCGGGGCACCGGCCAGAGCGGCCACGTTCTCCTCCAACTGCTTCACGCTCGACGCGCCGATCAGAGCCGACGTCATGCGCTCGTCCCGCAGCACCCAGTTGAGCGCCAACTGCGCCAACGACTGCCCGCGCCGCACCGCGATCTCGTTCAGTCCCTTGAGCCGGCGCAGGACGTCGTCCGAGAGCAGGTCCGGGTTGAGGGACTTGCCCTGACTGGCCCGCGAGCCCTCCGGGATGCCCTTCAGGTACTTGCCCGTCAGGAGGCCCTGGGCGAGCGGCGCGAAGGAGATGCAGCCCATGCCGGCCTCCTCCAGGGTGTCCAGCAGCCCGTCCTCCTCCGTCCAGCGGTTGATCATGGAGTACGAGGGCTGGTGGATGAGCGGGCGCACGCCCATGTCGCGCAGGATCCGCGCGGCCTCGGCCGTCTGCTCGGCCGTGTACGAGGACACGCCCACGTAGAGGGCCTTGCCCTGCTGGACCGCGGACGCCAGGGCGCCCATGGTCTCCTCCAGCGGGGTCTCCGGGTCGAA
Source organism: Streptomyces sp. WM4235 (assembly GCF_001279725.1). Lineage (GTDB taxonomy): Bacteria > Actinomycetota > Actinomycetes > Streptomycetales > Streptomycetaceae > Streptomyces. Next base: position 14,344 of record NZ_LGDE01000090.1, read on the forward strand.
GCGGTGCGAGTAGAAGATGTCGACGTAATCGACGCCCATCCGCTTCAGCGAGGCGTCCAGCGAGCCGAGCAGGTACTTGCGGCTGCCCCACTCGCCGTACGGGCCGGCGTGCATCAGATAGCCGGCCTTGGTGGAGAGCACCAGTTCCTCGCGGTGGGACGCGAAGTCCTGCGCGAAGATCTTGCCGAAGTTGAGCTCGGCGGACCCGGGCGGCGGCCCGTAGTTGTTGGCCAGGTCGAAATGGGTGACACCGAGGTCGAAGGCGCGCCGCAGGATCGCCCGCTGGGGCGCCAGGGACGTGTCGTCGCCGAAGTTGTGCCAGAGGCCGAGGGAGATGGCGGGGAGCTTGAGGCCGCTGTGGCCGGTGCGCCGGTACTCCATGGAGTCGTAGCGCGAGGGCTCTGCCCGATAGGGATTGGTATCAGTCACGTTGTCCTCCCTATCACGGACTTGTGATCGACCGAGTTGGGTACCCCTTCCCACATCCCAGTAATGTGGCGGACTCGGGGGACCGCAATTCGCACGGGGGCATTGCACGGAGGGGCTGGAAGATCGTGAAGCTGCGCGACCTGGTGTACAGGCTCTACGCACGCCGGGTGGAAGGCCGCCTCGACCATGACGAGGCACCCAAGCACATCGGCGTCATCCTGGACGGGAACCGGCGCTGGGCGAAGGCGTCCGGAGGAACCACGGAGCAGGGCCACCAGGCCGGAGCCGACAAGATCTCCGAGATGCTGGGCTGGTGCACCGAGACGGACGTCGAGGTCGTCACCCTGTGGATGCTCTCCACGGACAATCTGGACCGTCCCGAGGTCGAGCTGCGTCCGCTGCTCAACATCATCGAGAACACCGTGCGGGGCCTCGCGGCGGACGGCCGCTGGCGCGTCCACCACGTCGGCAACCTCGACATCCTGCCCGCGCGGACCCAGTCCGTGCTGAAGGAGGCCGAGCAGGCCACCCACGAGGTCGACGGGATACTGGTCAACGTCGCCGTCGGCTACGGCGGCCGCCAGGAGATCGCCGACGCGGTCCGCTCGCTGCTGCTGGAGCACGCCGAGAAGGGCACCTCCTTCGAGGAGCTCGCCGAGGTCCTCGACATCGACCACATCGCGGAGCACCTCTACACCCGGGGCCAGCCCGACCCGGACCTGGTCATCCGCACCAGCGGCGAACAGCGGCTGTCCGGGTTCATGCTCTGGCAGAGCGCACATTCGGAGTACTACTTCTGCGAGGTTTTCTGGCCGGCCTTCCGCAAGGTCGACTTCCTCCGGGCACTGCGCGACTACGCCGCGCGCCACCGGCGGTACGGCAGCTGATCCACGGACGGCGGGCTCCTCGACGGGAGTTCGCCGTGACCGCGGCCCCTTCCGGTTCGGCACGTCCCCGCGCGCCCCGTCGCCCCCCTCTCAAGCCTTCACCAGGGGTTCACCGAGCGTCCGTCATATGCCATGGCATGGCCTTGCCCGTTCGAGGGCATAACCCTGGCAGGTCGACGTCCGATCCACGGGTGTCGAGTCTCAGCGGACGGCATGGGGTCGTCCGCCCGGGAGGCCCTTTGCACCAGGACGCACGTGCGGTTCGCACGGACGGAGTGGAGGGCCGGGAATCGGCCCGCGCATGGGTGCCGATGACCGGTCCGGTCTTCATGGCCCGACCTCTTCCGAGGGGGTACGTCCTTCCGTGGTGACCAGCACAAAGCGCCGCCTGCCCGACAGGCGGACCTACGTCCTCGACACCAGCGTCCTGCTGGCAGACCCCAACGCGATCTCCCGCTTCGACGAGCACGAGGTCGTGCTCCCGATCGTGGTGATCACCGAGCTGGAGGCAAAGAGGCACCATCCCGAACTCGGCTACTTCGCGCGCCAGGCCCTCCGCCTGCTCGACGACTTCCGGGTCCGGTACGGACGTCTCGACGCCCCCATCCCGCTGGGCGATCTGGGTGGCACCCTGCGTGTCGAGCTCAACCACTCCGACCCGGGCGTCCTGCCCGCCGGCTTCAGGCTGGGGGACAACGACTCGCGGATCCTCGCCGTCGCCCGCAATCTCCAGGCCGAGGGCTACGACGTCACGGTGGTCTCGAAGGATCTCCCGCTGCGCATCAAGGCCTCCTCCGTGGGGCTGCTCGCCGAGGAGTACCGGGCGGAGCTCGCCATCACCGACGCCGGATGGACCGGCATGAGCGAGCTGGCCCTCTCCGGCGAACAGGTGGACCTGCTCTTCTCGGAGGAGCGGCTCTACGTGCCCGAGGCCGCCGAGCTGCCCGTCCACACCGGGCTGGTCCTCCAGTCCGAGCGCGGCAAGGCGCTGGGCCGGGTCACGGCCGACGGCAACGTGAAGCTCGTGCGCGGCGACCGCGAGGCCTTCGGGCTGCACGGCCGCAGCGCCGAGCAGCGCATCGCCCTCGACCTCCTGCTCGACCCGGAGATCGGCATCCTGTCGATGGGCGGCCGGGCCGGCACCGGAAAGTCGGCGCTCGCGCTGTGCGCGGGCCTGGAGGCGGTGCTGGAGCGGAGGCAGCATCAGAAGGTGATGGTCTTCCGGCCGCTGTACGCGGTGGGCGGCCAGGACCTCGGCTACCTGCCCGGGGACGCCTCCGAGAAGATGAGCCCGTGGGCGCAGGCGGTGTTCGACACGCTCTCGGCGGTCGCCGGACGCGAGGTCATCGAGGAGGTGCTGAACCGCGGGATGCTCGAAGTCCTGCCGCTCACCCACATCCGCGGTCGTTCGCTCCACGACGCCTTCGTGATCGTGGACGAGGCGCAGTCGCTGGAACGGAACGTGCTGCTGACGGTGCTGTCCCGGATCGGCGCCAACTCGCGGGTCGTGCTGACCCACGACGTGGCCCAGCGGGACAACCTGAGGGTGGGCCGGTACGACGGAGTGGTCGCCGTCGTTGAGAAGCTGAAGGGCCATCCGCTCTTCGCGCACATCACGCTGACTCGTTCCGAGCGTTCGCCGATCGCCGCGCTCGTCACGGAGATGCTGGAGACCCTGTAACCGCAAAGGGGACAGAACCCCCATAGGGGGAAGTAGAGTTGGCGCCGCCCGGCAAAGGCCCAGAAGCCTAGCCGGGCGGCGCTGTGCTGCACAGGCCTTTGTCGAAAACAACGGCCTCTGCGCAGGTGTGACCTTTCCCACGCAACGTGGAATTGCCCTGCGGCGTCGAGGTCCGGCAGAGTCTGATTTCCGTCAGGCCCCACATACGGCACACCTGTATCTCTCGTGAGATACGCGCAGTACCACAACTCCACAGTCGTCTGCCGTATGTCGCCCGAGTTTCACGCGGCAGCTCCCGCAGGGGAGTTGCCCACGGGCCCGAGCCTCCAGTGACCGCGGATTCATGGAGGCCAGTGTCCAGGGGCACTTTTGCGCCCGCGAGGTCACTGCGGACGCTGCTGGAAGGACACCGTGTGAGCCGGATCTCGGTTCGAGGGTTCGCAGTGGCTTCGGCCACCGCTGTCACCACCGTCGGCGCAGTCGTGGGCGTTGCCACCGGCGACGCCACCACGAACGACCTCGAGACCACCGCGTCGGGTGCGACTCTCCTCACTGAAATCCCGGTCGGCGAGCAGGCCCAGGTCCAGAGCGGCTCCCTGACGCAGCAGGCCGACACGATCGCCCACGCCGCCGACGCCGACGCCAAGCGTTCGGCCGAGGAAGCCGCACGCATCGAGGCCGCCGAGACCGCCAAGGCGAAGAAGTCCGACGCCCAGGCCGCGGCGGACGCGGAGGCCAAGAAGAAGTCCGAGGCCGAGGCCGCCGCGAAGCTGAAGAAGGAGCGCGAGGAGGCCGGCGAGGTCGCCAGCCGCTCCTCGGCGCGCGACGCCGGCGACTTCGACGTCCAGGGCTCCTACACGATCTCCGAGATCAAGTCGATCGCCCGGCAGATCGTCCCGGCGGGCCAGTTCCAGTGCTTCTCGGAGATCGTCAACCGGGAATCCACCTGGAACTACAAGGCCGTCAACTCGTCCTCGGGCGCCTACGGTCTGGTCCAGGCACTGCCCGGTTCGAAGATGTCCTCGGTCGGCGCCGACTGGCGCACCAACCCCGCCACGCAGATCAAGTGGGGCCTGGGCTACATGAACGAGCGCTACGGCAGCCCGTGCGCGGCGTTGAGCTTCCACGACGCCAACGACTGGTACTAGGCACGCGCCACCGCACAACCTCCGGGAGCCCCGCACCGTCCTACGGTGCGGGGCTCCTCGCGTGTACGGTCTTCGAGGTGTGTTCACGGGCGGGGGGAAAGGAAAGACATGTCGAAGAGGGCAGGCTGGCTCGGCCGGGTCGGGAGAAAGCTCAGCCAGGTGGAGGCTCGCCTCGACGAACGGCGGGCCGAGGTCGAGGCGGAGACCTCCGACGACCGACCGGTGGCCCAGGCCTCCCCGACGCCGCTCCCGCCCCCGGGAAGCACCGGCCCCGTCCGCGACGCGTCCGGCCGGCGGGTGCGCCCCGACCCGGTGACCGTCATCCCCTGGGGCATGCGCGTGGCCGCGGAGGCCAGTTGGCGGCTGCTGCTGCTCGCCGGGATGCTCTGGGTCCTGATGAAGGTGATCAGTGAGGTCCGCCTCGTCGTCCTCGCCTTCGCCGCGGCCCTGCTCGTCACCGCCCTGCTCCAGCCCTTCGTCGTCCGGCTGCGCCGGCTCGGGCTGCCGCGGGGCCTCGCCACCGCCGTGACGGCGATCCTCGGATTCGTGGTCATCGGGCTGGTCGGCTGGTTCGTGGTCTGGCAGGTCATGGAGAACCTCGACGACCTCTCCGACCGGGTCCGCGACGGCATCAACGAACTCAAGGTCTGGGCACTGGACAGTCCGTTCCACGTGACCGAGAAGCAGATCAACGACATCGCGAAGAACCTCACCGACACCATCGGCACCAACACCGAGGAGATCACCTCCGCCGGACTGCAAGGCGTGACGGTGCTCGTCGAGGTGCTGACGGGCATGCTGCTCGCGATGTTCTCGACGCTCTTCCTGCTCTACGACGGCAAGCGGATCTGGACCTGGGTGCTCGGCCTGGTACCGGCCGCCGCCCGTCCCGGCATGGCCGGCGCCGGTCCGCGCGCCTGGCGCACGCTGACCGCGTACGTACGGGGCACCGTCCTCGTGGCGCTCATCGACGCCGTGTTCATCGGCCTCGGCCTGTACTTCCTCGACGTCACGATGGCCGTACCGCTGGCCGTGTTCATCTTCCTGTTCGCCTTCATCCCGCTCGTCGGAGCCGTGATCTCCGGCGCCCTCGCGGTGGTCGTGGCCCTGGTGACCCAGGGGCCGTTCATCGCGCTGATGGTGCTGGCCGTGGTGCTCGCCGTGCAGCAGATCGAGGGCCACGTGCTCCAGCCCTTCATCCTGGGTCGGGCGGTACGGGTGCACCCGCTCGCGGTGGTGCTGTCCGTGGCCGCCGGCGGGATGATCGCGGGCATCGGCGGAGCGGTGGTCGCCGTTCCGCTGGTCGCCGTCACCAACACGGTGGTCGGCTTCCTCAAGGCGTACTCGCGCGAGCAACTCCACCCGGGCATGGCCGAGGTGGGGCCCGCCCCGCACGGGGCCACCGCGCTGGACGCGTCGCCGCGCACGCCGGGGGAGACGAGCCAGGGTGAGCAGCGGGTCTGACGGCGCCGCGGCGCCGGCCGGGGGCGGGGAGAGGGGCGACGGGTGATCGGCGAGCCGGAACTGGACGGCGAGTGGCGTACGGACCGGGCGTCAGAGACGGCGGTACCCGCTGTGGAGCCCGGGTCGGCGCGCGCGTCGGGACGAGGACCGCGTGCGCGGTGGCTGTGGGCGCTGGGCGGGGCGGTGCTGGCCTCGGCGGTGTGGGGCGGGACCCTGGTCGCGCAGAATCGTTCCGTCCCGGCTCCGGGGATCGCCTACCGGCACGTCGACGACCTCTGCTCGCAGGCGCCCCTGAAGGCCCTCGGCACGATCAACGGCACGGCCTTCGACATGACGTGGCCGGGCAAGGAGACGAGTCCCGCACTCGACTGGTCCTACTGCCGCGCGACGGGCGGGTACACCGAGGGCCGGCCCTGGTACGGGGTCGAGGTCATGGTCGAGCGGCACAAGAAGAGCGATCCCCGGCCGGAGTTCGAGGCCCGGCCCGGACTGGATCCCCGCCGCACGGGCGCCTCGGACGTGGAGGAGGTGCCCGGCCTCGGGGAACGGGCGCTGCTCAGGCGGCAACCGGGCACGGACGCCCAACTGGCGGTGCTGGACGGCGGTGTGGTGTTCACGCTCCGCGTGGAGTGGAACGTGGACAGGGACCTCGTGGACGAGGACGCGGTCCACACGGCGATGATCGAGGACATGCGGGCGCTGACGACCCGGCTGCGCGAGTGAACGGGTGAACGACGGGGCCCCCGCAACCGGTGACGGCTGCGGGGGCCCCTTCCGCGCGGACGCGGAGCACTACTCGGCGGCGAGGGCCGCTTCGGCGTCGAGGGTGACCGCGACGGCCTGGATCACCGAGGCGATCTTGAAGGCCTCCTGGATCGTGTCACGGTCGACACCGGCCTTGCGCAGCACCTGCTCGTGCGAGTCGAGGCACTGGCCGCAGCCGTTGATCGCGGAGACCGCGAGCGACCACAGCTCGAAGTCGACCTTCTCCACGCCCGGGTTGCCGATGACGTTCATCCGCAGGCCGGCGCGCAGGGTGCCGTACTCCGGGTCCGACAGCAGGTGACGGGTGCGGTAGAAGACGTTGTTCATCGCCATGATCGCGGCGGCGGACTTGGCGGCGGTGTACGCCTCCGGCGACAGGGCCGCCTTCGCCTCGGGCTCCAGCTCGCGCAGGACGCGCGGGGAGCGGGCGGCGATCGCGCAGGACAGGACCGTGCCCCACAGCTGCTGCTGCGGAAGGTCGCTGTTGCCGATGACCGAACCGAGGTTCAGCTTCAGGTCCTTGGCGAAGTCCGGTATGGCGGACTTCAGGGAGTCGAGGGACATCCGTCACTCACCGGCCAGCAGCGCGGGGGCGTCCAGGGTGCCCTCGCCCTTGTTCCAGTTGCAGGGGCACAGCTCGTCGGTCTGCAGGGCGTCGAGGACCCGCAGGACCTCCTTGGGGTTACGGCCCACGGAACCGGCGGTCACCATCGTGAACTGGATCTCGTTGTTCTGGTCGACGATGAAGACGGCGCGCTGCGCGAAGCCGTCCTCGCCCTGCACGCCACAGGCCTGCATGAGCTCGTGCTTGGAGTCGGCCAGCATCGGGAAGGGCAGGTCACGCAGGTCGGCGTGGTCCTTGCGCCAGGCGTGGTGGACGAACTCGGAGTCGCCGGAGACGCCGAGGACCTGCGCGTCGCGGTCCTGGAACTCCTCGTTCAGCTTGCCGAAGGCGGCGATCTCGGTCGGGCAGACGAAGGTGAAGTCCTTCGGCCAGAAGAACACCACGCGCCACTTGCCCTCGTAGGACTTGTGGTCGATCTGGGCGAACTCGCTGCCGGCTTCGAGCGAGACGCAAGCGGTCAGATCGTAGCTGGGGAACTTGTCACCGACAGTGAGCACGTGCTCTCCTTGCAAACGGGAAAGTGACCCTTTTGGGGGCTTTCCGAAGGGGTTGGACGGATCTCACATGCTGGCACAGCTGCATTGATTACGGAAATAGCTACTCTTGTGTCTGGTGATCGGAGGTGCCTATCAGTGGCTGTCGGTAATAGGGGACTCAAGCAGGCGACGCTCGCGCAGCTGCGCGCGTTCGTGGCCGTGGCGGAGCATCTGCACTTCCGGGACGCGGCCGCCGCCATCGGCATGAGCCAGCCCGCCCTGTCCGGAGCCGTCTCCGCGCTGGAGGAGGCGCTCGGGGTGCAACTGCTGGAGCGCACCACCCGCAAGGTGCTGCTCTCCCCGGCGGGGGAGCGGATCGCGGTGCGCGCCCGGGGCGTGCTCGACGCCATGGGCGGGCTGCTGGAGGAGGCCGAGGCCGTACGGGCCCCGTTCACCGGCGTCCTGCGGCTCGGGGTGATCCCCACGGTGGCCCCGTACCTGCTGCCGACCGTGCTCGGGCTCTTCCACCGGCGCTATCCCCGGATGGATCTCCAGGTCCACGAGGAGCAGACGGCCTCGCTGCTGGAGGGACTGGCCGGCGGGCGGCTGGACCTGCTGCTGCTCGCGGTGCCGCTCGGGGTGCCCGGGGTCAGCGAACTGCCGCTCTTCGACGAGGACTTCGTGCTCCTCGCCCCCCGCGAGCACCCGCTCGCCGGGCGCCGCGACATCCCGCGCGATGAACTGCGCGGCCTGCAACTGCTGTTGCTCGACGAAGGCCACTGCCTGCGCGACCAGGCCCTCGACATCTGCCGGGAGGCGGGCCGCACGGCGGGCGCGGACGTCACCACCACCGCCGCCGGACTGTCCACGCTCGTACAACTGGTCGCCGGGGGACTGGGGGTGACGCTGTTGCCGCGTACCGCGCTGCGGTTGGAGACCACGCGCAACGAGTACCTCGCCACCGGGTACTTCGCCGAGCCGGCCCCCTCCCGGCGGATCGCGCTGGCCATGCGGACGGGCACCGCCCGACAGGAGGAGTTCAAGGCGATCGGCGCCGCGCTGCGCGAAGCCGTACGCCCGCTCCCCGTCTGGCCGACCGACTGATCCGGTCGGTCGCGGGGGCGGCCGTACGGCCTCGGGCCCGGTCGCCTCGGGCGGGTCATCCGCCGCGCGTCACTCCGTGCGCAGCCCGTCCGGGCGCATCATCCGCAGCAGCGGCGGCAGGCTGAGCAGGGTCACCACCACGACCACGCCCGCTCCCACGCCCGCCATCGCCAGCACCGGACCCCAGTCGATCCCGACGGGCCGGCCGGCCATCCGGATCAGTACCGAGCCCAGCCCGACGCCCACCCCGATCGCCAGCGCCAGACCGACGCCGATGGGCAGGGCCGTCTGCCAGAGCACCGACAGGCTCAGCGTGGAGCGCCTGGTGCCGAACGCCACGAGTGAGGACAGCAGCTTCTTCCGTTCGCGCAACTGCTCCAGTTGGGAGACGAGCATGCTCGCCCCGATGAGGATCAGGACGCCGGTCGCGCCGAAGAAGAGCCCGGTGCGGATCGAGGAGTAACCGGCCACGGTGGTCGTCGACTTCAGGGTCATGGCCGTGGCGAACGGGTCGGCCTTGAAAGCGGCCGTGCGGGCTCGCTCCAACCCGTCCGGCACCGACTCGTCCAGCTGGAGGAAGATCTGCGCGGACTGGTCGAAGCCCAGGTCCTTGGGCGCCGCCGACGGAGTCACCATCAGGCCGGTGCGCCGGGTCCCGTTGGGGTCCTCACGGGAGAGGACGGTGCGCGCGTCGGCCGGGAAGGCCCACTTGACGGCCTCCTTGTGCTCGAACGGGCCCCCCTTGAACCCCATGACATTGCCGGCGAGGAGCTGGTCGCCGGCCTTGGCGGTGCCCTCGGCGACGGGGCCGTCGAGCACGAAGGCGTCGCCGTCCTTGCACGCGCCGAGCTCCGCGATCTCCCTGAGCGCCTCGCAGCCGCCGACGGTCACCGCGATGGTGTCGTCCGCCGGGACCTGGTGCGCGGCGTTGAACGAGGCCAGCGGCACGGTGCGGGCGATGCCGTCGGTGCCGTCGATCTCGGCGGCGAGGGCGTCCAGCCGGTGCTCGCCGCCGCTGGGCAGCAGGATCGACACGGCGGCCCGGGTCGGGTCCTGGCCGGTCTCGTTGCGGTACTCGCCCTCGACACCCGAGAAGAGCATCTGCAGGGCGATGGCCCCGGCGACCGCCACGGCGATGCCGTTGACGAGGCGGGCGGCCGTCCCGCTGCTGATCTGGAGCCGGCGCACGGCGAGTTGCCAGGAGACCGGGCCGCCGGGCGTCCCGCCGACGACGCGTTCCAGTACCCAGGGCAGGAGTGCGGTGATCCCGACGAGCAAGAGCACCACGCCGCCGCTGACCTGCCACTGGTTGAACTGCCCGTGTTCGGAGCCGCGTCCCGTCAGCGGGGTGAGCAGGCCGAGTCCGCCGAGCGGCAGCAGCAGCCGCCACCAGACGCGCCGCTTGGCCGGCTTGGCCGTACGGACGACACCCAGCGGTTCGATCACCACGCCGCGCAGGGCGAACAGGGTCACCGCGACGGCCGCCGCCGGCACCGCGACGGCGACGAGGCCCGCCAACCACGGCGTCGGGTCGAGGTCGGCGGGGAAGACGCTGCGCTGTTCCAGGGTCAGATTGCCGACCAGGCGCCGGCCGATCAGGAAGAAGCCGACACCGAAGCCCAGCCCGAGCACGGATCCGGCGAGCGCCTCGCCCGCGGCGATCCGTCGCACCGCGCGGCTGTCGGCGCCGACCAGGCGGAGCGCGGCGAGCCGGCGGTCGCGACGCTCGCCGCCGAAGCGGACGGCGGCGGCGATGAGGACGGCGACCGGTGTCAGCAGGGCGACGAAGGTGAGCACGACCATGAGCATCAACACGGGATCGAGTGCCCGTCCGCCCGCGTCGTTCGCGAAGCCGGTGACGCGCTCCACGCGGTAGCCGTGCTCGCCGTCGGTCCGGAGTTGGTCGCTGCCCAGGTAGAAGAGGAGTTCGCCGGGCCCGGTCAGGCCCGCGTCGCCGACGACCTCGCCGATCCGGCCGTCCAGGCGCTCCTTGAGGAGGGCGCCGTCGGCGGACTTCATCAGCTTGTCCAGGGCGGGGGAGACGGCGAGTTCGCCCGGGGCGGGGATCCGCTTCAGGCCCGGCGGGACGGGCGCGTCCGGGCCCTCGGCCCGGAGCAGGCTGCCTTCGATGTCCTGCCCGTGGTAGGTCTGCCGGGCGGCGGCGGTCAGGAGGGTGTCCCGGCCGGGAGCGGCGGCCGTCGGCGCGGTCGTCGTGGACCGGGCGTCGGCCCGCTCGTCACGGGCGGTGAGCGCGCCGGGGACGGCGGTGCTGATCAGCAGCAGCGCGACGCCCAGGCCCACGCCCACGCCGGTGAGCAGGGTCCGGGTCCAGCCCTCGCGGCCGCCGCCCAGGGCGAACCGCACGCCCATGGCCAGGTCGCGGTACCAGGTGCGGAGCGTGTTCATACGATGCGCTCCATGTCGCGGGACCTGCCGTCGCGGACGACGATCTCCCGGTCGGAGTAGGCGGCCACCCGGGTCTCGTGCGTGACGAGGACGACGGCCGCGTTGGCGGAGCGGGCGGCCTCGGTGAGCAGCTGCATGACCAGTTCGCCGTTGAGGGAGTCCAGGGCGCCGGTCGGCTCGTCCGCGAAGATGACGCGGGGCCGGGTGACCAGGGCGCGGGCCACGGCCACGCGCTGCCCCTGGCCGCCGGAGATCTCGCCGGGCCGCTTGGCCCCCAGGTCGTCGACCTGGAGCCGCTCCATCCAGCCGAGGGCGGTCCGCTCGGCCTCCTTGCGCTTCACGCCGGCGAGGCGCAAGGGGAGGGCGACGTTCTCCACGCAGGTGAGTTCCGGCACGAGCTGTCCGAACTGGAAGACGAAGCCGAACTCGCCGCGGCGCAGGGCGCTGCGCTCGGAGTCGTTCATCGCGGACAGCTCGCGGCCGGCGTAGGTGACGGTGCCGGAGTCGGGCGCCACGATGCCGGCGAGACAGTGCAGCAGCGTCGACTTGCCGGAGCCGGAGGGCCCCATGACGGCGACGACCTCGCCGGGGTGGATGGAGAACTCCGCGCCGTCGAGGGCCTTGGCGGACCCGTAGGCCTTGCGCAGGTCCGTGGCGCACAGCAGGCTGCCGGCCGGGGTCATCGGCGTATCTCCTGACCGAGCTGGTCGAGCCGGGCGGCGGTGAGTTCGAGCCACCGCAGGTCCGCTTCGAGGTGGAAGAGGGCGTGGTCGCAGACGAGTTGGTCGGCGAGGTCGCCCTTGCGCTTGCGGGTGGTCAGCAGGCGCATGAGCCGCAGGTGCTCGGAGCGCTGGGCGTCCAGCAGGTCCTGCGCGCCGCGGCCCGTGAGCAGGGCCAGTACGACCTTGGTGTACAGGGTGGACTGGAGGTACGGCTCGGGCTTCTCGGGCTGGGCGAGCCAGGTCTCGACGTCGGTGATCCCGGCGTCGGTGATGGCGTACCGCTTGCGGTCGGGACCGCCGCCGGCCTCTATCCCGTCGACCTCGACGAGGCCGTTCTTGAGGAGCCGGGACATGGTCGAGTAGACCTGCCCGTAGGCGAGGGGGCGGTCGTGGCCGAACTTCTCGTCGAAGGCGCGTTTGAGGTCGTAGCCGTGCCGGGGGCCGGCTTCCAGTAGACCCAGAAGGGTGTGACCGATGGACATGGCGGCGACTATACACGGGAGGTATACGCGCTGTGTATACCTCCCGTGCATAACTCGCCGGATCGGTGTTCTGCCTGCTCAGGAGGGGTTCGGTGGGGAGGATTCCGTCCGTGTCAGGGGTCGGGGATCAGGAATCGGAGGAGGTGCGGGGGCGGCCGCGCGGCGGAATCGGCGCCGCCCCGCCCGGCAGTCGGCCGGAGTCGGCCAGGGCCCGTCGGAGCAGGAACTCGATCTGCGCGTTGGCGCTGCGCAGCTCCTCGCCGGCCCAACGCGCCAGCGCGTCGTACACCTGCGGGTCCAGCCGCAGCAGGACCTGCTTGCGGGCCTGGCGCGCGGCCCGCGCCGTGCGTTCGGTGCCCCGCGCCGGCGGGGCGTCGGACGCCCCGCCGGACCTGCTGTCGGAGCCCCCGGCCACCGCCCCGCCGGACTGCGGGGCGGACTGCGCGGCGGCGCCGGACGATGTGCCGGACTGCGCGGCGGGCCGGGTGCCGGGTCGGCGGCCGGGCTCCCCGCCGGGCCCGGCGGCGGGGTCGGGGTGCGTGCCGCGGATGGGGCTCACTGATAGAGGGTGCCCGTGTTGATGACGGGCTGCGCCGCGCGATCACCGCACAGGACGACCATCAGGTTGGAGACCATGGAGGCCTTGCGTTCCGGGTCCAGGTCCACGATGTCCTCCTCGGCCAGGCGGGTCAGGGCGAGTTCCACCATGCCCACCGCGCCCTCGACGATCTGCTTGCGGGCCGCCACGACGGCGCCCGCCTGCTGGCGCTGGAGCATCGCGGAGGCGATCTCCGGAGCGTACGCGAGATGCGTGAACCGGGACTCGATGATGTGCACGCCCGCCGCCTCGACCCGGGTCGCCAGTTCCACCGCGAGTTCCTCGGTGATCGCCTCGGCGTTGCCGCGCAGCGACAGCCCGCCCTCGTCGTGCGAGTCGTAGGGGTACTCGATCGCGATGTGCCGGACCGCGGCCTCGGTCTGCGTCTCCACGAACTCCGTGAAGTCCTCGACCTCGAAGACCGCGCGCGCGGTGTCCTCCACCCGCCACACCACGACCGCCGCCAGCTCGATCGGATTGCCGTACGCGTCGTTCACCTTCAGGACGGCCGTCTCGTGGTTGCGGACCCGGGTGGAGATCTTCCTGCGGGAGGTCAGCGGGTTGACCCAGCGCAGCCCGTCGGTCCGGACGGTCCCCCGGTAGCGGCCGAAGAGCTGGACGACCCGGGCCTCGCCCGGGGCCACCGTGTTCAGCCCGCACATGGCGATGATCGAGGCGGGGATCAGCAGCACGCCGAGCGTGATCAGTACGGCCTTGGCCGCCGTCGCGGCGACGATCGCGCCGCCCGCGATGAGGCCGGCCCCGACGAGGACTCCGACCAGTCCGAGCAGCAGGGCCGCTCCGCCGCCGACGCTGCGCGCCGCGAACTCCCTTGTGGGGCTTGCCGATGCGGTCGTCGCACGCCTGGTGTCCGTGGTGTTCCCGGTGTCGGGAGAAGCCGATGTGCTGCTCATGTAATGCCCCCGTTTGTCATGCCGTGTCCGGACCTGTTCGGCCAGAACGCCTAGCAAAGTGATATCACTTTTTGCGTACACCGCAACCCTTGCGGTCTTATGTGCGTCGGTTCCATTGGCGTGGGTGCTGATTGTCACGTCCGAATTGACCGGTATTGATCAGGGTTAGTCGACCTTTGTCACAGCCTGCGGTGTTAGTTTTCTGAGCTGACGTCGGGGGGGTAATCGAGCGGAGCGGGAGCGATGGGCCGAGCAGAAGCGCGACGGGCGCAGCAGCAGCGCGGAGCGCGGAAAGCACCGAGCGGGCGCTCCAACGGGCGCGCGGGCAAGGCGGGCCGAAAGCCGGCGGGCAAGCCCTCCGGCATACGCCGCTTCTTCACCTGGAAGAAGATCCTCGGGTACTTCTTCGGGCTGGTCCTGCTCATGATGGGCGCCCTGGTCGTCCTCTACTACATGGTGGAACCGCCGGACAAGGCCAACGAGCAGGCCGAACTCCAGAGCAACACCTACGAGTACTCCGACGGCTCGATCATGGCCCGCACGGGCAAGACGAACCGCGAGAAGGTCGGGATCGACAAGATCCCGGAGCAGGTGCGCACGGCCTTCATCGCGATCGAGAACAAGTCCTTCTACGAGGACCAGGGCGTCGACGTGATGGGTGTCGCCCGAGGCCTGTTCAACACGGTCACCGGCAAGGGCAAGGCCGGCGGTTCGACGATCACCCAGCAGTACGTCAAGAACTACTACCTCACCCAGGACCAGTCGGCGACGCGCAAGGCCCGAGAGCTGATCATCGCTCTGAAGGTCGACCAGCGCATGAAGAAGGACGAGATCCTCCTCGGCTACCTGAACACCAACTTCTACGGCCGCAACGCCTACGGCATCCAGGCCGCGTCACAGGCCTACTACGGCGTCGACACCGACAAGCTGACGCTGGAGCAGGGCGCCTACCTCGCCGCCGTCATCCAGGCCCCCAGCCAGTACGACTGGGCGACCGCCGGACCGAACGGCAAGCGGCTGGTCATGATCCGCTTCAACGCCGTCCTCGACAACATGGTCGAGATGGGCAAGCTGGACCCCGCCAAGCGCAAGACGTTGAAGTTCCAGGAGCCCATCAAGCCCAAGCCCGCCCCGGGCATGGACGGCCAGAAGGGCTACTTCGTCGAGGCGGCCAAGAAGGAACTCGACCGCCAGGGCATCGACGAGGCCGCCATCGCGGCGGGCGGCTGGACGTTCCGGCTGAACATCGACAAGAAGAAGCAGGCCGCGATGGAGAAGGCGGTCGCCGACGAGCTGGAGTCCAAGCTCGACCGCAAGGACACCAAGGGCCGCCCCCAGGACCAGAGCGTCCAGGCCGGCGCCACCTCGGTGGACGCCAAGACCGGCGCGATCGTGGCGATGTACGGCGGCACGGGCCTCTCCGACAAGTACGAGAGCAACGCCCTGCGCACCGACTTCCAGCCCGGCTCGACCTTCAAGCCCATCGTGCTCGCGACGGCCCTGGAGACCGGCGCGCGGACGCAGGAGGGCAAGGAGATCACCCCCAACGCCCTCTACGACGGAACCAGCAAGCGCCCGGTCGTCGGCAGCGACATCCCGTTCGCCCCGCAGAACCAGGACGAGCGCGACTACGGCGACCCGATGCTCACGGTCCAGAAGGCCACCAACGCCTCCGTCAACTCCGTCTACGCCCAGATGATCGTGGACACCAAGCCGGAGAAGGTGAAGAAGCAGGCGCTGGCCCTCGGCATGGTCGACCGCGACGGCTGGCCCGCCGACAAGCCCGCCATGTCGCTCGGCACCATGAGCGCCAACACCGTCGAGATGGCCGGCGTCTACGCCACCCTCGGCAACCACGGCAAGAAGATCACCCCGACCATCGTGAAGTCGGCCGAGCACAAGGACTCCGACTTCAAGCCGGCCGGCGCGGTCGGCAGCCAGGTCCTCACCCGCAAGACCGCCGACACCGTCACCAAGGTGCTCACCGGCGTGGTCAACGACGGCTCCGGCGA
Organism: Streptomyces sp. WM4235; assembly: GCF_001279725.1. Lineage (GTDB taxonomy): Bacteria > Actinomycetota > Actinomycetes > Streptomycetales > Streptomycetaceae > Streptomyces. The sequence continues at coordinate 30,057 of NZ_LGDE01000090.1, forward strand.
AGTGGTCAAGAGCTCCGCCTACGAAGCCGCGGGCAAGACCGGCACCACCGAGTCCAACGTCGCCGCCTGGTTCACCGGGTACACCCCGGAGCTCGTCACGGTCGTCGCGATGTTCGGCGAGGAGCCCAGCAGCCACAAGCAGGTCACCCTGACCGGCACCGCCGGCAAGGGCCGCGCGGGTGGCTCCAGCTTCCCGGCCGAGATCTGGCGCGCCTACACGCTGGCCGCGCTCAAGGGCCAGAGCACCGACGAGTTCAGCCTGCCGGATGCCGAGATGGGCACGGTGGAAGCCCCGCCGCGCACCAGCTCCCCGTCCATCACGCCGAGCCAGTCGTCCAGCTCCCCGAGCACCACCCCCAGCAAGAGCTCCACCCCGCCGAAGCCGTCGACGAGCTCGCACAAGCCGGATCCGACGAAGAGCACCACGAAGCCGTCGAACTCTCCCGATCCGACGAAGTCGAACCCGACCAAGAGCCCGGACCCGACCAGGTCCCCGCTCTTCCCCCCGGCTCCCGACCCGCAGGAGTAGGGACCGCCGGAGCCCACGACACAGGACCGCCCCGCGGCGAGCACGCCGCGGGGCGGTCCTGTGTCGTACCGGGTCGGGCGCGGGACCTCAGCCGCCGTCCCGGACCTTCGCCGCGATCCGGTCGCCGGTCGCCTTGTCGATGTTGCGCCAGTACTGCAGGGCACGCTCCAGCACCGGGGGACTCACCCCGTCCAGCAGGTGCCCGGCGACGTTCGAGACGAGGCGCTCGCGCGCCGCGTCGTCGAAGACCTCCCGCACCATCGTGCCCGGCTGGCCCCAGTCGTCGTCCTCGGAGCGCGGCGTGTACGCCTCGCGGACCATCTCGCCGGACGTCGCCCAGCCCGCCGGCTCGCCGAAGCGGGCCGTGTCCGCGGCCGGGCCGCCGTAGGAGTTCGGGGCGTACGGGCGCGCCGCCGCCGACGCCTCGAAGCGCATCGCGCCGTCCTTGGCGTACGAGGAGACCAGCGACCGGGCCCGGTTCGGCGGGAGCTGCGTGTAGTTCGCCCCGATCCGGTAGCGGTGCGTGTCCGGGTACGAGAACAGCCGGCCCAGCAGCATCTTGTCGGGCGACGGGCCGATGCCCGGGACCAGGTTCGACGGTTCGAAGGCCGCCTGCTCGATGTGGATGAAGTAGTCGTCCGGGTTCTTGTCCAGCGTCATCCGGCCGACCTCGATCAGCGGGTAGTCGCCGTGCGGCCACACCTTGGTCAGGTCGAACGGGTTGAACCGGTAGCCCGGGGCGTCCTCGAAGGGCATGACCTGCACGTGCATCGTCCACGTCGGGGCACTGCCGCCCGCGATGGCGTCGAAGAGGTCGCGCCGGTGGTAGTCGGGGTCCTCGCCCGCCAGCCGGTCCGCCTCCTCCTGCGTCAGGAACTCGTTGCCCTGGTCCGTCTTGAAGTGGTACTTCACCCAGAACTTCTCGCCGCCCGCGTTCACCCACAGGTAGGTGTGCGAGCTGAAGCCGTCCATCGTGCGGTAGTTCCTCGGGATGCCCCGGTCGCCCATCAGGATGGCCACCTGGTGCGCGGACTCCGGAGACAGGGTCCAGAAGTCCCACTGCATGTCGTGGTCGCGCAGACCGTTGTCCGGCCGGCGCTTCTGCGAGCGGATGAAGTCCTGGAACTTGCTCGGGTCACGGACGAAGAACACCGGGGTGTTGTTCCCGACCATGTCGTAGTTGCCGTGCTCGGTATAGAACTTCAGGGCGAAACCGCGCGGGTCCCGCCAGGTGTCGGGGGAGCCCTGCTCGCCCGCGACGGTCGAGAAGCGGGCCAGCATCTCGGTCCTGCGGCCCGGTTGGAAGAGGTCGGCCTTGGTGAACTGGCTGACGTCGTTGGTCACCTGGAAGACGCCGTACGCGCCCGCGCCCTTGGCGTGCACCACCCGCTCGGGGACCCGTTCCCGATTGAACTGGGCCATCTTCTCGATCAGATAGTGGTCCTGGAGCAGGATCGGGCCGTCCGGACTCACGGTGAGCGAGTGCTCGTCGCTCTCCACCGGAATCCCGACGTTGTTCGTCGTGTACGGAATCTTCTGCGCGTCCTGGGTCACGAGCGTCCTCCCGTAGGGGTCGGTTGGGTCGCACGCATTCACCTGCCCAGTCAACGCCGATCATGCGCCCCCGGCAACGGGAGCTCGAACCACACCACCTTTCCACTGCTCAGCCGCGTCGCACCCCAGCGGCGGGCCATCCGATTGACCAGGAACAGGCCCCGACCGCCCTCGTCGGTGTCCCGAGCCCGACGCTGGCGCGGCAGCTGCGGGGAGTCGTCGCCGACCTCGCAGCGCAACACGTCCGTCCGCAGCAGCCGCAGGGTCACCGGCCGCTCGGCGTACCGCACGGCATTGGTGACCACCTCGCTGACCAGCAGCTCCAGCGAATCGCTCAGCTCCTCCAGACCCCACCGGGTCAGCGCCCGGCGGGCGAACCGGCGGGCCCGGCCCGGCGCGGTCTCCTCCGGGTCCAGGAACCAGTACGCGACGTCACTGGGCGCGATCCCCTCGAAACGGGCCGCGAGCAGCGCGATGTCGTCGTCCCGGTCGCCAGGGCCGAGCATGTCCAGGACGTCGTCGCACAGCGCCTCCAGCGGCGGCGGGTGGTCCAGGCCCGTCAGCTGGGCGGTCGTCGCCAGCCGCTCGCGGAGCTGCTCGATGCCCGTCCACACGTCGCGCAGCCGGGACTCGACCAGCCCGTCGGTGTACAGCAGCAGGGTGGCCCCGGCCGGGGCGTCCAGCTCCACGGCCTCGAAGTCGACGCCGCCCACGCCGATCGGGGCGCCCGGCGGCACCCGGAGCACCTCGGCGCGACCGCCCAGGTGGAGCAGGACGGGCGGCGGGTGGCCGGCGTTGGCGATGGTGATCCGGTGCGAGACGGGGTCGTAGACCGCGTACAGGCAGGTCGCCATCCGGTCGGAGCCGAGCCGCTGCGCCTGCTCGTCCAGGTGGTGCAGGACCTCGGCGGGCGGCAGGTCGAGCTGCGCCAGGGTCTGCGCCGTGGTGCGCAGCTGGCCCATGATCGCGGCGGAGGTCATGGAATGCCCCATGACGTCGCCGACGACCAGCGCGACCCGGCTGCCGGGCAGCGGTATGGCGTCGTACCAGTCGCCCCCGACCCGGGCCGTCTCGGCGGCGGGCAGATAGCGGGAGGCCAGCCGGACCCCGGTGGGCTGGGGGAGGCTGTCCGGGAGCATGGTGCGCTGGAGCTCGTCGGCGATGTACGCCTCACGGCCGTACAGCACCGCCTTGTCGATGCCGAGCGCGGTGTGGGTCGCCAGTTGGGCCGCGACCAGCAGGTCGTTCGTCTCGAAGGCGGGCCGGTCGGGGGTGCGCAGGAACACCGCCGCGCCGATCACGCGCCGGCGGCCCCGCAGCGGGGCCAGGATGGCCCGCTGACCGCGCGGGACGGGATGGTCGGCCCCGAGCAGCTCCGGGAGGGCGTCCTTGGCTCCTGCGGCCGATCCGAAGACCGGCCGTACGCCGCGCAGCACCTCGGCGAGCGCCCCGCCCGGCCGGATCTCGCACAACTCGGCCGCCGGCAGGTCGCCCTGCGGGCCGACCAGGGTCATCTGGCTGAAGTCGAGCTCGCCGGCGGCCCCCGCGGCCCCGGCGGGATCGCCCCCGGTCAGATCGTCGAGCGGCCGGAGCCGGTCGGTGCGCCGAAGCCTTAAAACGACCGGTCCGACGGGGCGCTCGTCGCCCACCGGCAGCGGGTCGCGCAGATAGACGAGGATCGCGTCCGAGAACGTCGGCACGGTGGCCCGGCACAGGCCCAGCACGATCTCGTCGAGGTCGATGCCCCGGGCGATCCGGCGGGTGGCCGCACCGACGAAGCGCAGCCGGTCGCCCTCCCTGCGGGCCGTGCCGGTTTCCGCGCCGGAGATCGGGCCGCCGCCGTGCCGGCCCGCGCCGCCGCCCACACCGTCCACCTGGACCTCGTCGGCCGGTGCGCCGTCGAGGTCGCCGGTCGGGGCGGTGGGGTCGGGGCGGCTGCCCGGCCGGGCGCCGTGCGTGATCCGGTCCTCCCCGCCCCGGGGGCGGATCGGTTCGGGCGCGCGGTCCTGCGCCGCGGCGGCCGCGTTGCGGGCGGCCTCGCCGTCCCGGGTCCGGGCGCCGCCCTGCCCCGGCTCCCCGCCGGCCGGCACGTCCGCCGGTGAGGCGGCCGCGGTGCGCGGCCGGGGAAGTTCGCCGGCCGAGGCGGACGCGGGGGCACCGCGCTCCGAACCCGGACCTTGCGCATGCGTGCGTACGGCCTCGGTGGCCGCGACGGCGGCCTTGCCGTGGCCGGCATCGTCCGTACCTCCGCCGGAGGCGACGGGCTGCGGGCCCTCCTGGGAGGTGGGGTACTCCGTCACGCGTGGAATTCCGTCCGTTTGCGCTCGATGTGCGCTGCACTCAATCGGTCAGTCGCGGTATACCCGCTCAGCGGCAGGGGCACCACCGCCCCGCGGTTCCGCGTCCCGCTCGTTACCTCTCGCCCAGCGTTGATCTCCGGTCAAGTCCCGTGTACGGCACGTCAATTACGGATGTACAGCCTGGCGGCAACGCCGCAGACGACCCGGCGGAGGACGATCCTACGGTTGAACCCCGGGGGCGCATCAAGGGTCTCATGAGGTCATATGCGCCGGGGTGCGGTCCCAGTTCCCGGGGAGAACCGGCACCCTCCAGGCCGGATCCGGCCTCCACTTCTCCCATCCTGAGGAGAACGGCGCCCCCCATTCCTTGATGAGCTCCACGGCCGCCAGGCCCGCCGCCTCCACCTCGCGCGCCCGCTCGGGAGCCAGCAGCCCGCTCCGCCGCGCCTGCGCGAACTCGTCCTCGTCCAGCCACTTCCAACTGCGGTCCGGGGCCACAGCGATGTCCAGGAAGTGGTCCACGGAGTCCACCCCGCCGGCCCAGCGGGTCCGCGGTTCCTCCAGGTTCACGTACCAGTTCTTGAAGCGCCAGCCCCGCTCCCAGAACAGCCACACCGACCACGGGTCCCCGGGGCGGGCCAACTTCAGCACCCCGGCGCCGGACCAGTGCGACCGGGCGGTGGTGCGCGGCGCGGTGTACCGGGTGGCGAGGGGCTCCGCGTGGATCGGGGTGCCGTCGGCCAGCACCGGCTTCACGCACTCGGTGCCGGGGGCCATCCACACGGCCAGCAACTCGTCGGTGTCCCGCACCACCGTCACGGGCCGACAGATGTGGACCCGACCCGCGGGCCCCGGGGCGTGGTCGCGGTAGCGCCAGAGGATCTGCTCACCGGGCGCCCAGTGCGAGCCCCGGGCCCCGTCGTGCGTCCCGCCGCCCCGGCGGCCTCCGATACCTGTCATGCGCAGATCTTAGGGCTGAGGTCCGCACGCGCGACGCGACGCAGGTCACGGAGGTGCCCGGGGACGGGAAACGACCGAATCCGGCCCCCGGCGGGGGGCGATTTCAGGGCCGGGTCATCCGCAGGACGTCCAGCGCCTCGTCCAACTGGGTGAGGGTCAACGCGCCGCGTTCGACGTAACCCTCGTCCAGCACGACCTCCCTGATCGTCTTCCGTTCCGCCAGCGACCGCTTCGCCACCTTGGCCGCCTCCTCGTAGCCGATGTAGCGGTTCAGGGGGGTCACCACCGAGGGCGAGGATTCGGCGTACTCCCTGGCCCGCTCGGAGTTCGCGGTGATCCCGTCCACCGTCCGGTCGGCGAGCAGCCGGCTCGCGTTGCCGAGCAGGCGGATCGATTCGAGCAGGTTCCGGGCCATCACCGGGAGCATCACATTGAGCTCGAAGTTGCCGGCGGCGCCCGCGACGGCGACCGCGGTGTCGTTGCCCATCACCTGTGCGGCGACCATGAGGACGGCCTCCGGGATCACCGGATTGACCTTTCCGGGCATGATCGAGGACCCCGGTTGCAGATCCGGGAGATTGATTTCGGCCAATCCCGTGCGCGGTCCGGAGGCCATCCAGCGCAGATCGTTGGAAATCTTGGTGAGCGAGACCGCGATCGTGCGGAGCATTCCGGACGTCTCCACCAGCGCGTCCCGGGCGCCCTGGGCCTCGAAGTGGTCCCGCGCCTCGGTCAGCGGCAGTCCGGTCGCCTCGGCCACCTCCGCGATCACGGCTGCGGAGAACCCGGGCGGCGTGTTGATGCCGGTGCCCACGGCCGTTCCGCCCAGGGGGAGTTCGGCCAGTCGCGGCAGCGCGGCGCGCAACCGCTCGACGCCGTAGCGGATCTGGACGGCGTATCCGCCGAACTCCTGGCCGAGCGTGACCGGGGTGGCGTCCATCAGGTGGGTGCGGCCGGCCTTGACCACCGCGACGAACTCGGCGGACTTGCGCTCCATCGCGTCGGCGAGGTGCTCCAGGGACGGGATCAGCTCACCGATGACGGCGGCGGTCGCGGCGATGTGGATGGAGGACGGGAACACGTCGTTGGAGCTCTGCGAGGCGTTGACGTGGTCGTTCGGGTGGACCGGGCGGCCGAGGCGTTCGCCGGCGAGGGTGGCGATCACCTCGTTGGCGTTCATGTTCGACGAGGTGCCGGATCCGGTCTGGAACACGTCCACCGGGAAGTGCTCGTCCCAACGCCCGTCCGCGACCTCCTCGGCGGCGGACCGGACGGCCTCGGCCACATCCGCGTCCAGGACCCCCAGCCGGGCGTTCACCACGGCGGCGGCGGCCTTGATCCGGGCCAGTGCGGCGATGTGGGCGTGCTCCAGGCGCTGCCCCGAGATCGGGAAGTTCTCCACCGCGCGCTGGGTCTGGGCCCGCCACTTCGCGTGGGCGGGGACCCGTACCTCGCCCATGGAGTCGTGCTCGATCCGGAACGCGCCGGGTGTTCCTGCGGCCTGCTGGTCCTCTGTCATTTCCATGGCCTCCTCAAAAAGTTGAGCAATTGTCTTGTTCGAACTGTTCCCAAGTCATCTACCGGCCAGTAAATACCGGGGGTAACACCGATCTCGGGGAGGCGTTCATGGCACGTGCGCGTACCAGACCCATGCTCAGATGTACCGTCGTCGCGGTCGCGGCGATGGCGGCCGCCCTCGGCGGCGTCGGCGCCGTCACCCCCCTGGCCCAGGCGGCGCCCGTCGCCGCCGTCACCCCCCTCTCGCCCGAACTGGAGGCGATCCGGGCCGCCGAGGCGACCAAGATCTACGGTGACTCTGCCATCCGCCCGCTCGCGGAGCGCAAGACCGGCCTGATCTCGCTCGGCGACAGCGAGATCTCGGGCGAGGGCGTCGGCACCTACGACCCCGCGACCAACACCCCGAACAACCAGTGCCACCGCTCGCCGGACTCCGCGATCCACCGCACCGGCATCCCCGCCGACCTGACCTTCAACGTCGCCTGCTCCGGCGGCTACACGGGAAACATCAGGATCGGCGGCAGCAAGCAGTACGCCGACGAACTCGTGCAGAGCGACAACCTCGCCGTCAAGGCCCGCAACACGAAGATCAAAATGGTGCTGTTGGTCGCGGGAGCCAACGACGACCTCCAGTTCGGCCCCGTCATGACCGACTGCGTCACCCGCTGGGTGCTGATCCAGGGCACCTGCGAACCCAAGTACGGCCCCGGCTGGCAGGCGCGCGTCGACGGCCTGAAGCCCAAGGTGGAAGCCACCGTCGCCGACCTCAAGACGGTCATGCGCGACGCGGGCTACGCCGACACCGACTACAAGCTCGTCGTGATGGGCTACCCCAGCCCGATCGGCCCCGACTTCAACGACAACCCGAACTTCCCCGGCAAGCTCCCCGGCGGCTGCGCCGGCTACGACTCCGACGCCACCTGGGGCCGAAACTACGCGGTACCCGCCTTCGAGAAGGGCATGCGGGCCGCCGCCCTCGCCTCCGGCGCCACCTACCTGGACAACTCCCGTCTCTTCCACGGCCACGAGGTGTGCATGGAGGACGCCTGGGCCCGCGGCCTCTACCTCGACCTCGGGGACCACTTCCCGTGGGACGAGAACACCGCCCGACAGTCCTTCCACCCCAACTACCGCGGGCACGGCGCCTTCGCCTCCTGCCTGACCCAGCTCTACACCTCGGGCCTGCGCGAGGCCTCCTGCGCCGACCCCGCGAGCACCGGCACCCCGGTCCTCCAGGCCGGGGCCTGGGACGACCTGTACAAGCCGCTGAGGAACGAGGCGACCGGCAACTGCCTGGACTCCAACGGCGGCGCGAGCGCCAACAACACCAAGGTGGTGGCCTGGGACTGCCACGGCGGTCGCAACCAGGGCTGGTGGTACGACACCGCCCGCAAGGCCCTCCACGTCGAGCTGACCCAGGACCGCTGCGTGGACGCCCCGGGCGGCGCCTACGGCAACGGCACCGGCCTGATCCTGTGGAACTGCCACGGCGGCGCCAACCAGCAGTTCGTCCGCGACGGCGCCACCCTGCGCCCCGCGGCCGCGCCCGGCATGTGCCTGACCGTGGCCGCCGCCCACGAGCAGCTGCGCCTGCGGACCTGCGACGGCTCGGCGAACCAGCGCTTCGCGTAACCGCCCCGCACCACCCACCCCGTTCACCCCCCACACCCGGCCGGCGCACCCCGGCCGGGTGTCACATGTCCCGCAGCAGCTTGCGCACGTCCCGCGGCCGGTTGGTGATGAGCGCGTCCACGCCGAGCCGCACGCACAGCTCCACGTCCTCCGGCTCGTCCACGGTCCACACCCGTACCGACAGCCCCTTCTCCTTCAACCGCCCCACCAGCCACGGGGAGCGGCGTACCAGCTCGATGCCCGGGCCCGCGTGCGTGGCGTACGGCGGGCGCACCGGCCGCAGCCGGCGTTCCATCAGGTACACGGCGGGCAGCCCCGGGGCCAGCCGGTGCAGCCGGGTCAGCGCGGTGCGGGAGAAGCTCATCACCTCGACGCGGCCGGCGGACCCGTCGGCCAGCCCGTACTCCCGGAGCATCCGCACCAGCTCGGCCTCCAGCCGGCCGCCCGCGCGCGACGGGTGCTTCGTCTCGACCGCGAGCCCTACCGGCCGCGGCGCGGCCAGGGCCTCCCTCAGCAGGTCCTCGAAGAGCAGCACCCGGGCGCCGGCGTGCCCGGACCCCTTCCACGCCCCGAAGTCGAGGGCGAGCAGCTCCTCGTACGTCATCGCGGAGACCACCCCGCGCCCGTCGGAGGTCCGCTCCACGCGCCGGTCGTGCACACAGACCAGCCGGTGGTCGGCGGTGAGCCGGACATCGCATTCGAGGGCGTCCGCGCCGTCCTCCACGGCCTGCCGGTAGGCGGCCAGGGTGTGCTCGGGGTGCTCGTGGGAGGCCCCGCGGTGGGCGATCACGCGTACGGCGCGGGGCGAGGGTGTCGCGGTCATGCGGAGATCCTTGCGAACCGGGGTGAACGGGGCGGTGCGTCCCTGTCACCCCGACGTTAACCGGACCCGCCGGCTCAGGGCCTGATCGGCGGCAGCGGCGGGCGAGTGACGTCGAATCCGCCCGGCGCGACCGATGCGAAGGGGCCGGGGGCCGTGCACGGGCCCCCGGGCGCCCATCCGCGGTCGGCGGACACGCGTGAGGGCCCCTCCACCGATCGGCGGAAGGGCCCTCACGGGGCGTCACGAACCGGTGCGCGTCCCGGTCCGGGTCACGTGGACCGGCGTGTCACAGACCCGGGCCGCGGACCGGGATGTGGGTGAACGTCGGCTCCGGGGCCGGGTTCTGGAAGAAGTCGTTGCCCTTGTCGTCCACGACGATGAACGCCGGGAAGTCCTCGACCTCGATCCGCCAGACCGCCTCCATGCCGAGCTCCTCGTACTCCAGGACCTCGACCTTCTTGATGCAGTCCTGGGCCAGCCGCGCCGCCGGGCCGCCGATCGAACCCAGGTAGAAGCCGCCGTGCGTGCCACAGGCGTCCGTCACCTGCTGCGAGCGGTTGCCCTTGGCCAGCATGACCTTGGAGCCGCCCGCCGCCTGGAACTGCTCGACGTAGGAGTCCATGCGGCCGGCCGTGGTCGGGCCGAAGGAGCCGGAGGCGTAGCCCTCGGGGGTCTTGGCGGGGCCCGCGTAGTAGACCGGGTGGTCCTTCAGGTACTGAGGCATCTCCGCGCCGGTGTCCAGCAGTTCCTTGATCTTGGCGTGGGCGATGTCGCGCGCCACGACCAGCGGTCCGGTCAGGGACAGGCGGGTCTTGACCGGGTGCAGGGTCAGCGTCGCCAGGATCTCGTCCATCGGCCGGTTCAGGTCGATCGACACCACGTCCGCCGCGTCGTCGAGGTGATCGTCCGTCGTCTCGGGCAGGAAGCGCGCCGGGTCGGTCTCCAGCTGCTCCAGGAAGACCCCCTCGGCGGTGATCTTCGCGGTGGCCTGGCGGTCGGCCGAGCAGGACACGGCGATGGCGACGGGCAGCGACGCGCCGTGGCGTGGCAGGCGCACCACGCGCACGTCGTGGCAGAAGTACTTGCCGCCGAACTGCGCGCCGATGCCGATCTTCTGGGTCAGCTCGAAGACCTGCTGCTCCAGGGCCTCGTCGCGGAAGCCGTGGCCCAGCGGGGAACCCTCGCGCGGCAGCTCGTCCAGGTAGTGCGCGGAGGCGTACTTCGCCGTCTTGAGCGCGTGCTCCGCCGACGTGCCGCCGACCACGATCGCCAGGTGGTAGGGCGGGCAGGCCGCCGTGCCGAGCGAACGGATCTTCTCCTCCAGGAACTTCATCATGGAGGCCTCGTTGAGGACCGCCTTGGTCTCCTGGTAGAGGAAGGACTTGTTGGCGCTGCCGCCGCCCTTCGCCATGAAGAGGAACTTGTACGCGCCGCCGTCCGTCGCGTACAGCTCGATCTGCGCGGGCAGGTTCGAGCCGGTGTTCTTCTCCTCCCACATGGTGAGCGGGGCCATCTGCGAGTAGCGCAGGTTCAGGCGGGTGTACGCGTCGTAGATGCCGCGCGACAGGGCCGCCTCGTCACCGCCCTCGGTGAGCACGTTCTGACCGCGCTTGCCCATGACGATCGCCGTGCCCGTGTCCTGGCACATCGGCAGGACGCCGGCCGCCGCGATGTTCGCGTTCTTCAGCAGGTCCAGCGCCACGAACTTGTCGTTCGCGGAGGCCTCGGGGTCGTCGATGATCCGGCGCAGCTGCGCGAGGTGCGCGGGACGCAGGAAGTGCTGGATGTCGTGGATCGCCTCTTCGGCGAGCTTGCGCAGCGCCTCCGGCTCGACCTTGAGGAACGTACGGCCGTCGGCCTCGAAGGTCGAGACGCCCTCCGCCGTCACCAACCGGTAGGGGGTGGTGTCCTCGCCCAGGGGCAACAGGTCGGTGTACGCAAACTCTGGCATGACGGCAGTCATTCCTCACTCGGCAGACGGCGCTGGCGACCAATTGGCAGCGCGGCTTACCAGCGTAGGACCTCCGTCCCGGGCGGCGCTTGTGAGGTAAGGCTCACTGGACGGGTGACGGGGAGTATCGCGATCTATCGTGTCTCGCTATGCTGGTCCGCGTGGACCTGGAAAAGCACACCGCCGCCCCCGCCGCATCCGCTGCCGCCCCGGCCGCCGAGCTGCGCGCCTCCGACGCCGACCGGGACCGGATCGCGCAGATCCTCGCCGACGCCGTGGCCGAGGGCCGACTGACCGCCGAGGAGCACTCCGACCGCCTGGACACCCTCTACGCCGTCAAGACGGTCGGGGAACTGGACGTGCTCGTGAGGGACCTTCCCGCGGTCGCCGGCTCCGGCCCCGCGAGCGCCACCCCCGTCGCCGCGCCGGCGTCCGGACCGGTCGAGACGGTCGTCGCCGTGTTCAGCAGCTCCTCCCGCCGGGGCCGTTGGCGCCCGGGCGCGCACACCCGCGCCGTGTCGGTCTTCGGGGACATCACCATCGACCTCACCGAGGCCGTCTTCGAGCAGCAGGTCACCGAGATCAACGTCACCGCCGTCCTCGGCAACGTCGAGGTCCTGGTACCGGAGAACGTCACCCTCCGTGGCTACGGCAGCGGGGTCCTCGGCAACTTCGAGGTACACGGCCGCAGTCGCGGGGAGACCGACCCCCAGGCCCCGGTGGTGATCGTCCGGGGCTTCGCGCTGCTGGCCAACATCGAGGCCAGGCCCAGGCTCGGCGCCCGTCTCGTCGACCTCGCGGACCGGATGCGCAAGCGCTTCGACCGCTGACGGCAGAGCCGGCGGCGGCGCTCCGGGCGGACCCCGAGCGGCCTCCGACCGGACCGCGAACGGACTTTGACCGGCGTGCGCGTGGTGCGGGGGGCGCGTTTCGGTCGAACTTCGCCGGAGCGGCCGACGCGCGGCACGCAGTGCATAGGGGGGCGTACAGCGGGTAGGGACAGGTGCATCGTCTCTCGCTCGCGTATACGTCGTCAGGAGTAGACCGTGCCGCATCCGCCGCATCAGTCCCTGCAGGTAGCCGCCGTCAAGAGTCTTCAGGCACGTCCGACCGCCGTGCCGAGGCCGCGGGTGCCGGCGAGGGAAGAGGACGGCCCCTGGCACGCGGAGGCGGTGTGCCGCAGGGACGAGGCGGGCCTGTTCTTCGCGCCCTCCAAGGAGCCCACCGCGGCCCGTCTGGCCCGCGAGGAGGCCGCCAAGCGGGTCTGCGCACGCTGCCCCGTGATGGTCGCCTGTCGGGAGCACGCACTGCTCCAGCCCGAGCCCTACGGGGTATGGGGCGGACTCACCGCCGCCGAGCGGCGCGTCGTACTGGCCCGCCGGCGCCGGCGGGCCGCGGAACTGCGCCCCGGCAGCGGCGCCGGCACGATCGCCGCAGCGGGCTGAGCCCCGGAGCGCGAGAGCTCGTACGGGGCAACGCGAGAGCTCGTACGGGGCGAACCGGCACGTACGCGAGAGGGGCGGGCCCGCCGCACACGGGACCGCCCCTCTCGCCGCGCCGTTGCGCCGGCCCGTCCGCTCCTACTGGGCGCGGTCGAAGTCGATCGCGCTGTACGCGCGCAGCTTCGACAACCGGTGGGTGGAGTCGATCTGGCGGATCGTCCCCGACTTGGAACGCATGACCAGCGAGGACGTGGTCGCGGTCGCCGAGCGGTAGTGGACACCGCGCAGCAGCTCGCCGTCCGTGATGCCGGTGGCGACGAAGAAGACGTTGTCGCCGGACACCAGGTCGTTCGTGTGCAGGACCCGGTCCAGGTCGTGGCCCGCGTCGATGGCCTTCTGGCGCTCCGCCTCGTCCTTGGGCCACAGCTTGCCCTGGATGGTGCCGCCGAGGCACTTGATGGCGCACGCCGAGATGATGCCCTCGGGAGTGCCGCCGATGCCGAGGAGCAGGTCCACGCCGGTGCCCTCGCGCACCGCCATGACCGAGCCCGCGACGTCGCCGTCGGAGATGAACTTGATCCGCGCGCCGGTCTCGCGGATCTCCTTGACGATGCCCTCGTGTCGGGGGCGGTCGAGGATGACCACGGTGACGTCCTCGACGGCCATCTGCTTGGCCTTGGCGACGCGACGGATGTTCACCGAGGCGGGGGCGTTGATGTCGACGAAGTCGGCGGCCTCGGGGCCCGTGACCAGCTTCTCCATGTAGAAGACGGCCGACGGGTCGAACATGGTGCCGCGGTCGGCGGCGGCCAGGACGGCGATGGCGTTCGGCATGCCCTTGGCGTTCAGGGTGGTGCCGTCGATCGGGTCGACGGCGATGTCGACCTCGGCGCCGGTGCCGTCGCCGACCCGCTCGCCGTTGAAGAGCATGGGGGCTTCGTCCTTCTCCCCCTCGCCGATGACGACGACGCCGTTCATCGACACGGTGGAGATGAGGGTCCGCATCGCGTTGACCGCGGCGCCGTCCGCGCCGAGCTTGTCACCGCGGCCGACCCACCGGCCCGCGGCCATGGCTGCGGCCTCGGTCACCCGGACGAGCTCCAGGGCGAGGTTGCGGTCGGGGGCTTCGGGAGAGACTTCGAGCTGGGGCGGCAGGTTGTGCTCGGTCATCGGAGCGCACCTTTCTGTACGGCGACGGCCGGGATGTGAGGGTGCTGGAACTCTATCGGTACGTCGACATATTGAGCAGAGCGGGTCACGAATGAGCGGAATATCGGTCAGCCGTTTGGCCTGAGCGGACGCCTTGCGCCGGCGGGGCCTCCCGGCGGGTGTCACGACGCCCCACCCCGGGGGTGATCGCCCCGGCCGATGGGGGACCATGGAGCCGTGGCAGGTATGAAGGGCAAGCAGACGGTTTGGGACATGGTCCGATCGCTGGCGGTGATCGGTGTCGTCGTCGCGGGGATATACATGTTCATCCCGCACGACGAGAAGGCGGACCCGACACGGGTGGTCGACTACCGGGTGGAGACGGCCACGGCCCGCCGCGCGGCGCCGTACCCGGTCGCCGCGCCCGCGGGGCTCCCCGCGCAGTGGCGCGCGACCTCGGTCACCTTCGACCGGAAGGACGACAACGCCTGGCACCTGGGCTTCCTGGACCCGCAGAAGCAGTACGTGGCCGTGGAGCAGAGCACCGACGCCTCGGCCAAGCGCCTCGCGAAGCTGACACAGCAGGCGAAGGCCACGGGGGAGACCCGGCAGATCGGCGACCGGTCCTGGGAGCTGTGGGACGGCGAGAAGTACGACGCCCTCGTCCGCCAGGAGCAGGGATACGTCACCGTGGTGACCGGGACGGCCTCCTTCGACGGGCTCGGCGCGATGGTGTCGGCGCTGGAGTTCAAGCAGGGGAGCTGAGTTCGGGCCGATCCGTGCCGTGACGCACGGGCTCGTGAACGACGGAAGAGGCCGCCCACTCCGGGATTCGGGGTGGGCGGCCTCTTGTCGTGTCACGACTCGGCGCGCGCGAGTCGCGGCGGCCGGGTCTCGACTCAGACGGTGGTGACGACCTGGTCGAACTCCAGGCGCGGGGAGCGACCGAAGGCGGCGGGCTCGCCCGGCTTGCCGATGTTGACGACCATCAGCGGGGTGTGGTCGGCGTCCAGGAACTCCTTCTGGACACCGGCGAAGTCAAGGCCGGTCATCGGGCCCGCGGCCAGGCCGGCGGCGCGGACGCCGAGGATGAAGTAGCCGGCCTGCAGCGAGGCGTTGACCAGGGCGGACTGCTCGCGGACCGGGCGCTCGGAGAAGAACGCGTCCTTGGCCTGCGGGAAGTGCGGGAAGAGCTGCGGGAGCTCCTCGTGGAACTCGTTGTCCGCCGACAGGATCGCGACCAGCGGGGCGGCGGCGGTCTTGGCCTGGTTGCCCTCGGCCATGTGCTTCACGAGGCGCTCGCGGGCCTCGGGGGAGCGGACGAGGGTGATGCGCAGCGGCGTCTGGTTGAACGCGGTGGGGCCGTACTTCACGAGGTCGTAGATCGCCTGGACCTGCTCCTCGGTCACCGGCTCGTCGGCGAACGAGTTGGCGGTGCGGGCCTCGCGGAACAGCAGGTCCTGAGCGGCGGCGTCGAGAACGAGAGACATCGAAAAGCCTTCTTCTGTACGGAGGTGTGGCGCGATGTCATCACCGTAGACCCGAGGTATGTGAACTTTCAACTAAATGGCTCCGGGGGTGACCGGGATCACTCCCCGCGAGCGCCCTCCGCGTCCTCGGTCGCCCCGTCCCGGGCGGCCAGGGCCGAGTCCAGTCGAGCCCGGGCCCCCTCCAGCCAGTGCCGGCACACCGTCGCCAGCTCCTCGCCGCGCTCCCAGAGCGCGAGCGAGTCCTCCAGGGAGGTGCCACCCGCCTCCAGCTTGCGGACGACCTCGATCAGCTCGTCGCGGGCCTGCTCGTAACCCGGCGCCGTCTCGGTTTCAGCCATTCCCGTGCCACCTTATATGTGTAGTACAACGATTTTGTTGCCGGAACGTGTCGACGTCCCCCGGGCTCATCCGGCGTCGGCCACGCCCTCGGCCGGGCCGTCGGTTACGCCCTCGGCCGGGCCCTCGCCGCCGTCCGGGGCCGCTTCGGCCTCGACCCGTACGTGGAACTCGCCCGCCGCCACCCGCGCGCGCAGCACCTCGTCCGGCGCGACGTCCCGCGGCGAACGCACCACGTGCCCGTCGGCCCGCTGGAGCACCGCGTACCCGCGCTCCAAGGTCGCCGCCGGCGACAGCGCCACCACCCGGGCCCGGGTGTGCGCCAGCTCGGAATCCGCCCGGTCCAGCAGGTGCCCCAGCGTCCGCCGACCGCGCGCCAGCAGCGCCTCCACCTCGGCCTCCCGGGTCTCCACCATCCGCTGCGGATGCACGAACACCGGCCGGGCCAGGGCGTGGGCGAGCCCCCGCTCCTCCCGGTCGAGCAGCCCGCGCACCGCGCGCAGCCCGCGCGCCTGGAGCTGGCTCACGCGCTCCAGCTCCTCCCCGACGTCCGGGACCACCTTCTTCGCCGCGTCCGTGGGCGTCGACGCCCGCAGGTCCGCGACCAGGTCCAGCAGCGGGGAGTCCGGCTCGTGCCCGATCGCCGAGACCACCGGGGTACGGGCGGCCGCGACCGTCCGCACGACCTCCTCGTCGGAGAACGGCAGCAGGTCCTCCACGCTGCCCCCGCCGCGCGCCACGATGATCACGTCGACCTCCGGCAGCGCGTCGAGCTCCTTGACCGCCTCGATCACCTGGGGCACCGCGTGCACCCCCTGCACGGCCACGTTGCGCACCTCGAAACGGACCGCCGGCCAGCGCCGCCGGGCGTTCTCCAACACGTCCCGCTCGGCCGCCGAGGCCCGCCCCACCACCAGCCCGATCAGCTGCGGCAGGAACGGCAACGACTTCTTGCGGTCCGCCGCGAACAGGCCCTCGGAGGCCAACGACCGCTTGAGCTTCTCCAGGCGGGCCAGCAACTCCCCGATGCCGACGGGCCGTATCTCCGTGGCCCGCAGCGACAACTGCCCGCGCGGGGCGTACCACTCCGGCTTGGCCAGGACGACGACCCGCGCGCCCTCCGTCACCGCGTCCGCGACCTCGTCGAACACCTGGCGGAAGCAGGTCACGCTGAGCGAGATGTCGTGCGACGGGTCGCGCAGCGTCAGGAAGACCACCCCCGCCCCCGGCCGCCGGGACAACTGGGTGATCTGCCCCTCCACCCACACCTGACCGAGCTTGTCGATCCAGCCCCCGATGAGTCGGGACACCCGACCGACCGGCAGCGGCGCGTCAGCCGACGTATTCAGACCCATGCAGGCAGGCTAACCGCCAGAACCGACACCGTCCCCGGGCCCGGCGACCCGATCCCCGGCGCGTCGGCCCCGCTGGACCACCCACACCCCCAACCCCACCACCAGCCACACGGCACCCACCAGCTGCGCCGCCCGCGAGGCCTCGACGATCACCGCGACGGTCACGGCCGCACCCAGCACCGGGATCACCAGGTGCTTGAACCAGTTCGGCGGCCCCTCCCGCCGCTGCACCACGAACCAGCCCACCACCGACGCGTGCAGCAGCGTGAACGCCACCAGCGCCCCGATGTCCACCACCGACACCAGATGGTCCAGCCCGTCGTCGCGCCGGGCCGCCCACACCGCCGCGACCAGCGTCACCGTCGCCGCCACCAGCAGCGCCGCCCGCGGGGTCCCGCCCCAGGTCCGCGACAGGACGTGCGGGAGCCGCCGCTCCCGGGCCATGGCGAACAGCAGCCGACCCGCCGCCGCCTGCCCGGCCAACGCCGCGAACGCCGCCCCGATCGCCTTGCTCACCGCCACCAGGTCGTGCAACCAGGACCCGACCGCCGACTCCACCGTGTTGTAGAACGCCGGTCCCTGCGCACCCGGATCGGCCGCCAGCTCCGCCGCCGTCATCGGGCTCAGCAGCGCCGCCAGATAGGTCTGCGCGATGAACAGCACCCCCGTCAGCGCCAGACAGAACAGCACCGCCCGCGCCACCTTCGCACTGCCGCCCGTCACCTCCTCCGCGAAGGAGGCGATGGCGTCGAAGCCCAGGTACGACAGCACGGCCACCGACACCGCCCCCAGCACGGCCGCCGTCGAGAAGCCCAGCGAACCGTCCCCCGTCAACGGCGACAGCCAGCCGCGCCGCGCCCCGCCCTCGGCCAGCGCCACCACCGCCGCGACCAGGAATACCAGCAGCACCACGATCTCCATGGCCAGCACCGCGAAACCCACCCGCGCGGCCGCCCGTACGCCCCACAGGTTCAGCAGGGTGGTCACCACCACCGCCAGCGCCGTCCACACCCACCGGGACACCTCCGGCACCAAGGCGTTCATCGCGATGCCGGAGAACAGGTACGCCACCGCGGGGATCAGCAGGTAGTCCAGCATCGCCATCCACCCGGCGATCAGCCCCGGCCCCTCGCCGAGCCCCTTGCGGGCGTACGTGAAGACCGAACCGGCCTGCGGGGCCACCCGGACCATCTGCGCGTACGAGAACGCCGTGAACGCCATCGCGACGGTCGCGCAGAGGTAGACGAGGGCCACCGCGCCGTGCGACTTGGCGTCGAGGGTGCCGAAGATCCCGACCGGGGCCATCGGGGCGATGAACAGCAGCCCGTAGACCACCAGATCGCGAAAGCCGAGGCTGCGCCGCAACGTCGCGGGAGCCTCGGACGCCGAACCGGAATCCGTCACGGACGCCATCGTTCCTCCGGGGGAGCAGCAGGACAGAGGTTCGACCCAGTTTGTGCCGAACGGGCGACGACCGGCCTGCTGGAGACCCCCGTACGATGGAGCGTATGACTGCTCCCTCCTCTGCTCCCGCTTCCCGCCGCGTCCTGCTCGCCGCCCCGCGCGGATACTGCGCGGGCGTCGACCGAGCCGTGATCGCCGTCGAGAAAGCCCTTGAGCAGTACGGTGCGCCGGTCTACGTACGCCACGAGATCGTCCACAACAAGTACGTCGTCCAGACGCTGGAGAAGAAGGGCGCCATCTTCGTCGAGCGGACGGAGGAGGTCCCCGAGGGCTCCATCGTGATGTTCTCCGCGCACGGCGTGGCACCCGTGGTCCACGAGGAGGCGGCCCGCGGCCGGCTCGCGACGATCGACGCGACCTGCCCGCTGGTCACCAAGGTCCACAAGGAAGCCATCCGCTACGCCAACGACGACTTCGACATCCTCCTCATCGGCCACGAGGGCCACGAGGAGGTCATCGGCACCTCCGGCGAGGCCCCCGACCACATCACCATCGTGGACGGCCCCGACGACGTCGCCAACGTGCGGGTCCGCGACGAGTCGAAGGTCGTCTGGCTCTCCCAGACCACCCTCTCCGTCGACGAGACCATGGAGACGGTCGACGCCCTGAAGACCAAGTTCCCGCTGCTGGTCTCGCCGCCGAGCGACGACATCTGCTACGCCACCTCGAACCGCCAGGCCGCGGTCAAGGTGATGGGCGCCGACTCCGACCTGGTCATCGTCGTCGGCTCCAAGAACTCCTCGAACTCGATCCGCCTCGTCGAGGTGGCCCTGGACGCCGGCGCGCGCGCCGCCCACCTGGTCGACTTCGCGAGCGAGATCGACGAGGCCTGGCTGGAGGGCGTCACCACCGTCGGCCTGACCTCGGGCGCCTCGGTGCCGGAGGTCCTGGTCGAGGAAGTACTGGAGTGGCTGACGCAGCGCGGCTACGCCGACGTGGAGATCGTCAAGACGGCCGAGGAGTCGATCGTCTTCTCGCTGCCCAAGGAACTCCGCCGCGACCTGCGCGCCGAGGCGGCGGGACTCGTCGCGGGGGCGGGCGACACCGAGGCGGGCGCTGCCGGGGCGACGGGAACGGCCGGCGCTACGGGTGCGACCGGCGCGACCGAGAAGTAGGCCCTTCGCCGCCGTTTTCTCTACGGTGGTCCCATGCAGATCTTCGGCGTGGACATCGGCGGATCCGGTATCAAGGGCGCTCCCGTGGACCTGGGGCGCGGCGAGTTGGCGCAAGAGCGCCACAAGGAACTGACACCACAGCCGGCCACCCCCGACGGGGTGGCCGACCGTGTCGTCGACGTGGTCCGCCACTTCGACTGGAAGGGCCCGGTGGGAGTCACCTTCCCGGGCGTCGTCACCGGCGGGGTCACCCGTACGGCCGCCAACATGGACAAGGCCTGGATCGGGGTCGACACGGCGGCCCTGCTGTCGGAGCGCCTGGACGGCCAAGCGGTGACCGTCCTGAACGACGCCGACGCGGCCGGGGTCGCGGAGATGACGTACGGCGCCGGCAAAGGGGTCTCCGGCACCGTCATCCTGCTCACCCTGGGCACCGGCATCGGCAGCGCGCTCTTCACGGACGGCCGACTCGTCCCCAACACCGAACTGGGCCACCTGGAACTGCACGGCCACGACGCGGAGAAGCGCGCGTCGGTCAAGGCCAAGGAGGACCACGACCTCACCTGGGAGCGCTGGGCGCACCGGCTCCAGAAGTACCTGGAACACGTGGAGATGCTCTTCTCCCCGGAACTCTTCATCCTCGGGGGCGGCGTCAGCCGCAAGCCGGAGAAGTTCCTGCCCTTGATCGAGGGGATCCGCGCGGAGATCGTGCCGGCGAAGCTCCAGAACAACGCGGGCATCGTCGGAGCGGCGATGGCGGCCCGCGGCCCGTCGGCCTAGGCCTGGCGGCGGGGTCGGGGGGCGGCCGTCAGGTCACGGGCGGGGTGGCTGCGACCACCCGGCCCGGGTGGGCTCAGACCACCCGGCGGGGCATGCGGCGCTTCCCGATCAGCACGGCCTTGCGCACCAGCGCGATCAGGGCCGCGACGACCGTTCCCGCGTACAGCCAGCCGGCGTGCAGGGACAACGCCGACACGATCCCCATCAGCTGCCCGCCGATGCCACCGGAACCCCCGGAGACGGGCCAGACCCCGACCGCGAACGCGATCGGGGCACTGATGGGGGCGGTGATCAGGTCGGCGGGACGCACCCAGAGCGCGGTCGTGGCGGCCACGGGCAGGAAGAGCAGCCCGTAAGCGAACAGCGACGCGTCGAACAGCAGCCAGACGATCCCCGCGACCACCGCCATCGCCACACACGCGAAGAGCCCGCCACCGAGGCCGGTCAGCCGCGGCCGGGGCAGCCGCCGCCGGGCAGGGGCCGGCTTCGTCGGGCGAGCCGCCCCCGGGGTCTGCTGCCTCGGGATCTGCTCCCGCGGGTGACGTACTGAACGCGCCCTGTAGTGCTCCACCCCACCAAACTAGGCGGGGAGGCCCCTGTCCGAGGGCCCGGACACGCGTACAACGAGCGCCACTCATCGGAAAGTAAACTGTCCGACGGCCCATCCCGGGCCGCCGCCCCCTCCAGCTACGGGAAGTCGCCAACGTGTCGCTCACGATCGGAATCGTCGGCCTGCCGAATGTCGGCAAGTCGACCCTGTTCAACGCCCTGACCAAGAACGACGTGCTGGCGGCCAACTACCCGTTCGCCACCATCGAGCCGAACGTCGGCGTCGTCGGTGTCCCGGACCAGCGGCTGGCCGTCCTCGCGGGCATCTTCGGATCGCAGAAGGTCCTCCCGGCCACCGTCGACTTCGTCGACATCGCGGGCATCGTCCGCGGCGCCTCCGAGGGCGAGGGCCTGGGCAACAAGTTCCTCGCGAACATCCGCGAGTCGGACGCGATCTGCCAGGTCATCCGCGCCTTCAAGGACGAGAACGTCGTCCACGTCGACGGCAA
Organism: Streptomyces sp. WM4235; assembly: GCF_001279725.1. Classification (GTDB taxonomy): domain Bacteria; phylum Actinomycetota; class Actinomycetes; order Streptomycetales; family Streptomycetaceae; genus Streptomyces. The sequence continues at coordinate 51,513 of NZ_LGDE01000090.1, forward strand.
GGTCTCGCCCAAGGACGACATCGAGACGATCAACACCGAGCTGATCCTCGCCGACCTCCAGTCCATCGAGAAGGCGGTGCCGCGCCTGACGAAGGAGTCCCGCCTCCAGAAGGAGAAGGTCGCGGTCCTGGCCGCGGTCGAGAAGGCGCAGAAGATCCTCGAAGAGGGCCACACCCTCTTCTCGCAGGGCATCAGCAAGGGCGCGGAGCAGGGCGACCTCCTCCACGAACTGCACCTGCTCACCGTCAAGCCCTTCCTCTACGTCTTCAACGTCGACGAGGACGAGCTGACGGACGACGCCTTCAAGGCCGAGCAGAGCGCCCTGGTCGCCCCGGCCGAGGCGATCTTCCTGAACGCCAAGCTGGAGGCCGAGCTGATCGAGCTCGACGACGAGGAAGCCCTCGAACTCCTCCAGTCGGTCGGCCAGGAGGAGCCGGGCATGGCCACGCTGGGCCGCGTCGGCTTCACCACCCTGGGCCTGCAGACCTACCTGACGGCCGGCCCGAAGGAAACCCGCGCCTGGACCATCAAGAAGGGCGCCACCGCCCCCGAGGCCGCCGGCGTCATCCACACCGACTTCCAGCGCGGCTTCATCAAGGCCGAGATCATCTCCTTCGCCGACCTGGTCGACTGCGGCTCGGTGGCCGAGGCCCGCGCCAAGGGCAAGGCCCGCATGGAAGGCAAGGACTACGTCATGCAGGACGGCGACGTGGTGGAGTTCCGCTTCAACGTCTGAGCGGATGAAATAACACCACGTCGCTGACGTGGCAAACATGCAGGTCAGGAGGGGTCGGGCTCTGTTGAGCCCGACCCCTTCGTCGTCACCGTGCTGGATTGGTGCTGGATATTCTGACGCGGGGTCAGCGGCGATCAGGCCTCGTAAACGGTGGACCGGTGTCCGACGTGAACGACCCAGACCACCAATTCCCCGTTGTCGATCGTGTAGACGACGCGGTAGTCGCCGACGCGGAGGCGGCGACGTTCGGGCTGGGACACGAGTGCGGTGGTGTTGAAGCCGAGAGGGTCGGTTTCCAGCTCGGTCAGCTTGGCCAGGATGCGCAGCGCCACGTCGCGAGGGATCTTCCGGAGCTCGGCCTGCGCCTCGGGCCGGAAGACGGTCCGGTACTCACTCACTGCGCGCCAGCGTCTCCCTCATGATGTCCTCGATCGGGATTCCGGGCGCCGGGTTGGCCATGCGCTCGTCGATGATCCGGTTGATCTCGCGCTCTTCCCACTCCTGATACTTGCGCAGCACGTCGATGGAGACGACGGCGGCGACTTCCTTGCCTCGGCGCGTGATCACCGTGGGCACGTCGTCGCGGTCCGCGCGCTCCACGACCTCGGCCAGGTGTGCGCGCACGTCGCGGATGGACTCTATGGGCATCTGACTCATGCGCCCAAGCGTACAGAGTGTGCCATGTGTACACAACGCGGGGGGTGTGCTGGACGTGCTGGATGAACTCGCACCGTGCTGGATCGGTGCTGGATGGCCACGTTCAGAACCGCGTTTCTGCAGGTCGGAGCCCTGTGCTGAACGTTCCGCTTCAACGTGTAGGTAGTTTCGTCAGATGCGCACTTCAGAAGGGGCCGGGCTCTTGCGAGTCCGACCCCTTTTGCATTCCCGTGCCGACTTGGTGCTGACCTGCGGGGCGCCTTGCGGCGTGCACCTGTGCAGCTCGTGTGAGCAACCGAACGCGGATTGTTACGGCTCCGTCGATCAGCTCGGTGTGGCGTGGTGCCTCGGGGAGGCGGTCCGGGTTCTCCGCGAACCAGCCCTCCGTGAACCAGCCCTCCGCGCGTGGCGGGCGCATCCGGTCCGGCAGTGCGGTCACGGCTTCACGTAGCGGCCCGCGGCTCATGCCGGGAGGGGTCGATGGTGTCTCCTTCTGCTGATCGAGGAGGTCGACGATGGTCGTGGGGCGGCCGGGGCCGGGGTGGCTGGGTGTCACAGGGCTCGGGTCGAGGCGATCGTGAAGGTGGTCGGGGTGCCGTGGCCCGGGTTCATGGGGCCGCCCTGGTCGAACTGGGAGCGGACGATCAGGGTGCGGCCGGCCGTACGGGTCAGGGTCGTGGGGATCTGGAGGCCCGGGTCCGTCAGGGTGCGGGTCAGGCGGGCACGGGTGCCGTCGGGGGTGAGCTGCCAGCGGGTCAGGGTGTTGGTGGTGTTGTGGGCCACGCGCAGGACGCCGCCGGGGGAGAGGTGCAGGCCGTCGGCGGCCTTGAGGTCGCCGCCGCTGAGGGCGACGCGGGAGAGGGCGCCCGTGCGCAGGTCGATGCGGTGGAGGTCGCCCGCGGTCATGTCGACGGTGAGCAGGTAGCGGCCGGCCGGGTCCGCGACGATGCCGTTGAGGGGGAAGCTGCCGGCCGGTGACGGGGTCAGCCGGTCGCTCAGGTCGTACGCCGCTTCCAATGGGCCGGAGCCGGTGGCCAGTTGGGCGGGCGTGACGCGGTAGACGACGGCGCGGACGCTGTCGCTCAGGTAGGCCGTGCCGTCCGGGGTGACGGTCAGGTCGTTGACGAAGAACGGTTCGCCGCCGGTGACCTCGAAGTGGGCGAGGCGGGTGCCGGTGCGGGTGTCGTACACCGCCACGCCCGTGGTGGAGTCGGTGACCCACAGGCGGCCCCGGTCGTCGACGAAGAGGCCGTTCGCGGTGTCGCGGCCGTCGGTGCCCGCGGGCAGGAAGACCTCGGCGGTGCGGTGGCCGGGGCGGGTGCGGTAGACGGTGCCGTCGGCGTACGAGCCGACGTAGACCGTGCCCGTGCGGGCGTCCGCCGCGATGCCCTCCGGGTAGATCTTGGCGCCCGGGAGGGAGAAGGCGGTGGAGACGCGGGTGTCCGAGGCTGCCTGGGCGGGCGCGGTGCCCAGGGCGAGAACGCCGGCGAGGGCAGCGGTCAGGGGCAGGGTCAGGAGCTTGGTGGCAGGTGCGAGCTTCATCGTCGGTTTCCCGTTCTCGGCATCAGTCGGCATCAGTGGGCAGCAGTGGGCATCGGTCGTCGGCCAAGGGGCGTGGCGCGCGGGCATGGCTGATCGGATGCATGGCATCGTGAGGGGGCATTCGATCAGGCGAGTGCGAATGTATGTTAGAGGTCTAATGATTGGCAAGGGTCGTAGGATGCCGGAATGACTTCCATGCCCGCCGAGGAGCGCATCGGTTCTCACCTCAAGCGCGCCGAGCAGGCCCTCCTCGCGGCGAAGAACACCGCGTGCAAGCCGGCGGCGGTGACGGTTCCGCAGTACGCCGCCCTGCTCTGGCTCGCCGAGAAGCCCGGTATCTCCGCCGCGGCGCTCTCCCGGCTGTGCGGAGTCACCCCGCCGACGATGAACACCGTCCTGAAGAACCTCCAGGAGCGCGGCCTCGTCGAGCGGACCGCGCATGAATGGCACGGCAACGTCCTGGAGACGCGGCTCACGATCGAGGGGCGGGCCGTGATGGAGCTGGCCGACGCGGGTGCGGTACGGGTGGAGCGGGCGCTGGCCGCGGAGTTCACGGATGAGGAGCGCGAGCGGCTCGTCGAGCTGCTGGGCCGGTGTACACGGGTGCTCGGCACCCTGAAGTGAGTGAGGGCGACCCGGGGCGCACCCCGGTCCCCGCCTGCTGACCCCGTGCTCCCGCGGTGAGATCCGTGTCATGTTTTTGTCTGGTTTGGAACTCCCGGCAGTTCTCGTGCATCAGGACTGAAGGGATGCCCAGCCGTTCTGTCCCGCTGGGGCAGCCATGACCGTTCGGAGCGAAGTTCGTGCACCAGTACCCGCAGCGCCCGCGGCCTGATGACCAGCCGTACGATCCCGATCGGTCGTACCACGGGCCGGACCGGTCGTACGGTCCGGACCGGTCGTACCAGCCGCCCGAGGGGGACCGGCCGTCGCCCGAGCCGCGCGGGCCCAGGCGTTCCCGGCGCGCCCTGTGGGTCGGCGTGCCCCTGGTGCTCGTGGTGGTGCTCGGCGCCGGCGGGTTCGCCGCCTGGAAGAACGAGTGGTTCTCCGGCAACGGGGAGAGCGTGAGCTTCGGCAAGGACGTCCCGGCGGCGGTGGGGTCCGACGACCCGAAGCCGGGCGGTTCCTCCCCGGCGGCGCCGGCGCCGCCGACCGGTGATCCGGACGTGTCGCTGCCCGTCGGACCGAAGTCCGACTTCAAGCAGACCGCCAAGCTCGACGACGGCACGATCATCGCCAAGACCCGCCTCGCCGGCGCCAAGTCCGGCTTCGAGGGGGACGTCTGGGTGTGGACGCCGAAGGAGTACGGCGAGAAGGAGTACGAGAAGAGCGCCTTCCCGGTGCTCATCGCGCTCCCCGGGGGCAACGGCTTCCCGGCGAACTACTGGGCCGACCGCAGCCTGGGTCTGCAGAAGGCCGTCAGTGAGGGCGTCCGCGCCGGCACCAGCCTGCCGTTCGTCCTGGTGATGCCCGTACTCAACCCGGACAACAAGTACTACTACGACGGCGCGGACATCCCGGGCCGGCCCAAGATGGGCACGTGGCTCGCCGAGGACATACCGGACTTCGCCCGCGCCAACTTCCGTACGTACAAGTCCCGCGACGGCTGGGCCTTCATGGGCTCCTCCTCCGGCGCCTTCGTCGGGATGAAGCAGGTCCTCCAGCACCCGGACAGGTTCAAAGCCGTGATCGCCAGTGGTGGCGAGATCGTTCCCGACTCCCCGCTCTGGAAGGGTCACCAGGCGGAGATGGACGCGAACGATCCCGAGAAGCTCGCCAAGAAGCTGATCGACGCCAACGGCCCGGAGGTCTACATCAACTTTCAGGTCGGGACGAAGGAGACGGGCAAGGACCGGATGCTCCAGTTCCAGCGGGAGTACGGCAAGGGTCCCGTCAAGATCACCATCCGGGACATACAGAACGGCGAGCACAACGGCTGGCACTACGTGCGCGGCATGAAGGAAGGCTCGCTGGAATGGATCAGCAAGGTGTTGAAGGGCCCGAAGCCGGAAGCCGGGTGACCCACCCCGAGACCCCCCTGACAGGCCCCGACCCCGACAGGTCCCCCGACGGGCCCCGACCCCGACGGACCACGGCCCCGACAGACCCCGCCCCGCGCCCGAGCGGTCCGCACACCGGTCCGGGTGGCGCGCGCCACGTCGCCCCGCTCCCAGGCAACCCATCACGTCGTTCACAACTCTGACAGGTGTGCACAGGGGGGACCTGTCGGTCCGACCCGCGCTCGGTGCGAGCGCAGGAGAAGGAACGGGAAAAGAAGTCGTGCTGCAAGAACAACAACGTGACGCCGACCATGCGACCGATGGACGGCATCTCGCGACCGACGGACGACGTCGCCCAAGGAGGCGCCCGGCCCTGATCGGCGGAGCCCTCGCCGTGGCCCTCGCGGGGGGCGGCGCGGCGGCCTACGCGTTCGGCGTCTTCTCGGACATAGGGGATCCGGTGTCCTTCGGCGCGTCCCACGAGCCGGCCGCGGCCACCGGGGACGTCACACCGGGCGTGCGCATGCCCACCGGTCCGAAGGCCTCGTTCGTCCGTAGCTCCCGGCTGCCGGACGGCACCCAGATCGCCCAGACGACCATCACCGGCGCGAAGTCGGGATTCAAGGGCGACGTGTGGGTGTGGGCGCCGAAGGAGTACGACGACCCGCGGTACGCCAAGAGCGCCTTCCCGGTCCTGATCTCGCTCCCCGGCGGTCGCGGCTACCCCAAGAACTACTGGGGGACGGGTCCCGGCCTCGGTCTGCAGCAGGCCGTGAGCAACGGGGTGAAGACCGGTACCAGCCTGCCCTTCATCCTCGTCATGCCGGTGATCAACGCGGACACCAAGCACCACTTCGACGGCTCGGACATTCCCGGCCAGCCGAAGATGGGCACCTGGATGGCCGAGGACATCCCCGCTTTCACCCGGGCCAATTTCCGCACCTTCGACTCGCGTGACGGCTGGGCCTTCATGGGCTCCTCCTCCGGCGGCTTCGGTGCCCTCAAGCACGTCCTGAAGTTCCCCGACCGCTTCAAGGCGGTCATCGCCAGCGGAGTGGACATGGTCCCCGATTCCCCGCTGTGGAAGGGGAACAGGCAGGCCATGGACGCGAACAACCCGGAGAGGCTGGCCGCGAAGTTGATCAAGGAGGGTGGCCCGGACGTATACGTCAACTTCCAGATCGGCACCAAGGAGAGCGGTCGCGCTCTCGCCGAGAAGTTCATGAACAGCTACGGGAAGGGCCCCGTGCACACCCGCCTCCAGGTGATCCAGGATGGTGAGCACAACGGAAAGTCGTACGTACGCGGCATGAAGGAGGGCTCCCTCGCGTGGATCAGCAAGGTGATGGCCGCGCCGACCCCGACCAGCGTGGGCGCGCCCGAGGCGAGATGAGCACGAGGGCGAAGGGCGTGTCCGCGGCCGCGGCCGCCGGGATCGCCGCGGTGTTCGCCGCCGTGTTCGCCCTCGGATTCCTCAAGCCGTTCCAGGAGCGGCCGGTGCACCCCTTCCCCACCGTAGGGGTGCTCACGGCCAACGGGGAGCACTGGTGCACGGCGAGCGTCGTCGACAGCCCCGAGGGGAACGTCGTCGCCACCGCCGCGCACTGCGTGGTCCCCGCCGGCGAGGACGGGGTGCCCGGCCAGGTCGCGCACGACGGCCTCGCCATCGGCGCGCTCGCCTTCGCGCCCGCCTTCTCCGGCGAGGGCGACGGCCATCCGCCCCTCGGCGTGTGGAAGGTCCGCTCGGTCCACGTCGACGACCGCTGGAGGAAGTGGGGCGACGACACCGTCGACTTCGCCTTCCTCACCGTCGAGCCGGACGAGAACGGGCGCAGCCTCCAGGACCGGGTCGGCCGCGGCGAGGCACCGAAGGCCGACTGGACCTCCGGGTACGAACGGGACGTCACCGTCGTCGGCTACCCGGAGTCCGGGCACAACCCGCGGAACCAGCCCGTCTCCTGCACCACCCAGACCCGGCACGACGAGAACGACCCCGACATGCTGTACATCGCCTGCTCGGGCTTCTGGACGGGGACGAGCGGCAGCCCCTGGATCGCCGACCGGGGCGGGTCGGGGCAGCCGGGCCGGTTGATCGGGGTGCTGAGCGGCGGGGACACGGACGTGGACTCCACGGCGGCGCTGTACGACGAGCGCGCCAAGGCGCTGTACGAGAGCGCGGCGCGCGGCTGACCCGCCCGGGCCCCGGGCCGAACCCGGCTGCTGACCTGCCCCCGATCTCCGATCCCCCCGACCCTCACCCCCGGCCCGGTGCTCAGCCCTTGAGCAGGGCGTTCAACTCGCCGTAGGGGAGGGACCCGGCGAGGGAGGTGTACGTGCCCTCCCGGAGCATCTCCTCCGTGGCCCGGCGGACGACGGCGTACGCGGCCTCGGCCATCCACGATCCGAGGGAGACCCGGGCGACGCCGAGGGCGCCGAGCTCCGCCACCGTGGGGGCGCCCGGGCCGACGAGGACGTTGAGCGGGGCGTCGATGCCCTTGGCGAGCTCGGCGACGGTGGCGGGATCGGTGACTCCGGGGACGAAGATTCCGGTGGCGCCGGCCTCCAGGTAGGCGGCGGCACGCCTCAGGGTCTCGTCGAGCCGGCCACCCGGCTCCCCGAGGCCGAAGAGGTACGTGTCCACGCGGGCGTTGACGTAGAGCGGGACGCCGGCCGTCTCGGCGACGGCGCGGGCCGCGGCCAGCCGCTCCGCGTGATCGGCGGGCGCCCGGTTGCCGTCCTCGATGTTGATCCCGACCGCGCCGGCGGCCAGTACCCCGGCCACGGTCTCCGCCACCCCGGCGGCGTCGGCGCCGAAGCCGCCCTCGATGTCCGCGGTGACGGGCACCGACACGGCGGCGGCCACCCGGGCGACGAGGTCCAGGGCGCGGTCCCGGGCCAGGGCGTCCCCGTCGGGCGCGCCGAGGGACCAGGCGACCCCGGCGCTGGTGGTGGCGACGGCGGCCCCGCCGGCCGCCTCGACGAGACGGGCACCGGCCACGTCCCAGGCGTTGGCCAGGGCGAGTGGGGAGGCGGGGGTGTGCAGGCCGGCGAAGGCGGTGGCACGGGCGACCTGGGCGGCCCGGCGGGCGGGATCGAGGATGTCGTTCACGGGGTCAGTCCAGCAGCCGGGGCGGCCGGCGGCCGGCGAATTTCCGTCACGATGCCCGGCAGGCACGGTGTCCGGTGTCCGGTGCCCGGCAGGCACGGTGTCCGCCCGTTCCCTGCCCGGCCGTTCCGCCGCCCGGCCGCCCCCGGGCGGGCCCCGCGGGGCTCCGGGCGGGCGGGCAGGCGGTCAGCCGGCCGGGCGGTCAGGGTGCGAGCCCCGTCTTGGCGCCCGCGCCGCACAGGGGGACGACCGCCGTCCGACCCTGGAGCGGGTCCGAGGGGGCGCCCGGCGCGACCGCCGCCCAGCAGGCCGCCGCCGTCGGCTCGACGAACAGGCCCCGCGCCGCCAGGTCCCGCTGGGCCGCCCGCAGCCGGTCCTCCGACACCGTCACGAAGGTCCCGCCGGACTTGCGGACCGCCGCGAGGATCTGCCGGGCGCGCGGCGGCGCCGGGATGGCGATCCCCTCGGCCAGGGTGGGCCGTTGCGGCACCGGGGCGGCGTCCTCGGCGCCCGCGTGGAAGGCCGCCGCCAGCGGGGACACCTCCCGCGCCTGCACCGCGATGAGCGCGGGCGGCCGTACCCCGCGCCGGGCCAGCTCCTCCGCCGCCAGCGCGGCCCCGAGCAGCAGGGTGCCGTTGCCCACGGGGACCACCAGGGCTTCCGGCAGCCGCCCGCCCAGTTCCTCCCAGACCTCGTACGCGTACGTCTTGGTGCCCTGGAGGAAGTACGGGTTGAAGACGTGGCTCGCGTAGAAGACCCCCGGCTCGTCCGCCACCGCCCGGGCGGCCGCGGCGGTGGCCTCGCGGCCGCCCGGCACCACCCGGACGGTCGCCCCGTGCGCCCGCATCTGCGCGGTCTTCTTCTCCGAGGTGCCCTCGGGCACGAAAACTTCACAACTCAGGCCGGCGCGGGCGCAGTAGGCCGCGACGGACGTTCCGGCGTTGCCGCTGCTGTCGGCGACGACCCGCTCCGGGCCCAGTCGCCGGGCCAGTTCCACGAGCATGACCGCGCCCCGGTCCTTGAAGGACAGCGTGGGCATCAGGAAGTCGAGCTTGGCGTGAATCCGCTCCACGAGCGGAACGAGCGGAGTGTTGCCCTCCGCGAGGGTTACGGAGAACGCCCCCGGCAGGGGGAGCGCGGCGCCGTAGCGCCACAGCGAGTTGGGTCCGGCCGACGGTTCCAGCGGGCCGGCCGGATCGGGTGTGAAGTCGAGGTCCCAGGGTCCGGCGCACACCGGGCAGCACCACGGCGCCGTGCGGACGTCGGCACGGGTGCCGTCCTCGGGGCAGACGTAGCCAGGCAGTGCGTGCGTCATGTGCGGATCGCCTTTGCTCTTTCATGGCCGTTGTATGGCACGGATGTTACGCGTCCGTTGTCCTCTTGTGGGATGGCGAGAGGGTGGGTCAACCTTTCGTAGGCGAGGGCCCGTTGGATCCGACGGCTTGTCATGGCCATGTCTTTTCGGGTCCCGTTCCCGTGCGCCCCGCCACACCCGCCACACCCGCCGCACCACACCGCATCGCACCCACCCACGCACCGCACCCCCCGCAGCGCACCACCTATGAGGAGGACCCCTCACATGTCCGTGATGCGTCACACCCGCCGGAAGATCGCCGGCATCAGCGCCACCGCCGGCGTGGCCCTCGTGCTCGCCGCCGCCGCCGCGTTACCCGCCTCGGCGGCGGACGGCCCGCAGGGCGTCATCGAGAACGCCGGCGCCTCGGGCGCCGTCCCCGGCAGCTACATCGTGACCTTGAACGACTCGGCCGCCCGCTCCACCGCGGACAGCGGGAAGGCCGTCGCCAAGCGGTACGGGGCCAGCATCGACCGGACCTACAGCGCCGCCCTCAACGGCTACTCCGTCGAGGTCTCCGAGGCGCAGGCCAGAAAGCTCGCCGCCGACCCGGCCGTCAAGTCCGTCGTGCAGAACCGCACCTTCACCGTCGACGCCACCCAGCCCAACCCGCCGTCGTGGGGCCTGGACCGCATCGACCAGCGGGCACTCCCGCTCGACAACAGCTACACGTACCCGGACAAGGCCGGTGAGGGCGTCACGGCGTACATCATCGACACCGGCGTCCGGATCTCGCACACCGACTTCGGCACCCGCGCCTCCTACGGCTACGACGCCATCGACAACGACAACACCGCCCAGGACGGCCACGGCCACGGCACCCACGTCGCCGGCACCGTCGGCGGCACGGCGTACGGGGTGGCCAAGAAGGCCAAGATCGTCGGCGTTCGCGTCCTCAACAACCAGGGCTCGGGCACCACGGCCCAGGTCGTCGCCGGCATCGACTGGGTGACCCGCAACGCCGTCAAGCCGGCCGTGGCCAACATGTCGCTCGGCGGCGGCGCCGACTCCGCCCTCGACACCGCCGTCCGCAACTCGATCGCGGCCGGCATCACCTACGCCGTCGCGGCGGGCAACGAGTCCACCGACGCGAGCACCAAGTCCCCGGCGCGCGTCCCCGAGGCGATCACGGTCGGCGCCACCACCAACACCGACGCGAAGGCGAGCTACTCCAACTACGGCTCCATCCTCGACCTCTTCGCGCCGGGCTCCTCGATCACCTCCTCGTGGGGCACCGGGGACACCGCCACGAACACCATCTCCGGCACCTCGATGGCCTCGCCGCACGTGGCGGGCGCCGCCGCCCTGTACCTGTCGCAGAACCCGACGAGCACCCCGGCGCAGGTCTCGGCCGGCCTGGTGGCCGCCGCCACCCCGAACGTGGTCACCGGCGCCGGCACCGGCTCCCCGAACCGCCTGCTGAACGTGGGGAACTCCACCACCCCGCCGAACCCGGGCACCCGCTTCGAGAACCTGACCGACTACGCGATCAACGACAACTCCACCGTCGAGTCGCCGATCACGGTCAGCGGGATCTCCGGCAACGCCCCGGCCACCCTCAGCGTGCCGGTGGACATCAAGCACACCTACGTCGGTGACCTCAAGGTCGACCTGGTCGCCCCCGACGGCACCCTGTACAACCTGCGCAACCGCACCGGCGGCAGCGCGGACAACATCGTCCAGACCTTCACCGTGAACGCCTCCTCCGAGGTCGCCAACGGCGTCTGGAAGCTCCGCGTCGCGGACCTCGCGGGCGCGGACACCGGAAAGATCGACTCCTGGGCGCTGCAGTTCTGACCGGGCGCCCCTGAGGAGGGGCAGGCGGTGCGGGGAGACCCGTACGGCCGGGCGATGAACCGCGGGGGCGACCACAGGGCGGTCGCCCCCGCTGCGTACTATTCGCGCATTCGTTCGCGCCCTTGTGATGGAGCACCACGCCTCGTGACCTACCCGCCCCCGCCGACCCCTCCCACCGGTCCGGCCAATCCGTGGGCCCCGCCCTCCTCGCAGGCCCTGTGGGCCCCGCCCCCGCCCCAGGGGCCGCCGGCGCTGAACGGTTTCGCCCTCGCCTCGCTGCTGGTCGGCCTGCTCTGCCTGCCGCCGCTGGGCATCGTCTTCGGCGTCGTGGCGCTGGTGCAGATCGCGCGGAAGCGGGAGCGCGGCAGGGCGCTGGCCGTCGTGGGCCTGGTCGTCTCCGTGGTGATGACCGTGGTCGCGGCCTACGTCACGCAGCAGTACGCGGACTCCTTCTCCCGGTACCTCGACTCCTCGGTGGTCGCGCGCGACGACGCGGAGGGCTCCCGGACCGCCATCGACGACATGGCGCCGGGCGACTGCTTCAACGTTCCGGGCGGCGACCTCATGAAGCAGTCGACCTTCGTCCACGCGGTCGACTGCACGGAGGTGCACCACGCCGAGGTGACCTCCTCGACCCTCCTGGACGACGGACCCTTCCCGGGCGACGACGGGTTGGAGTCCACCGCGACGGACGTCTGCTGGGAGGCGCAGGACGCGTACGCGATGGACACGTGGGCGGTGCCCGCCTACGCGGAGATGTACTACTTCGTCCCCACGCGCGCGCTGTGGCGCGAGGGCGACCGGCGTCTGCTGTGCGTCATCGGCACGTCGAGTGAGGAACACCGGGGCAGCCTGCGCAAGGATGCCGGGATGCTGAAACCGGAGCAGGCGGAGTTCCTGCGGGCGATGAACGGGGTCGACAAGGCCTTCGCGCGCCAACCGGAGGGCGGTCCCGAGGAGGCACTGTCCGAGTGCCGCACATGGGCCCGGGAGGTCGACACGGCGCTCGCCGTGCAGGCCGCGCTGTTGCGACGCGTCTCGGGGCGGCCCGGGATCGGCGCCGCGGCGGGCGCGCAGCTGGGCGAGGTCGAGGCGGCGCGCAAGGAGTGGCAGCGCGCGGCGAGGGCGACGAAGCCGGCCGAATTCGACGAGGCGTGGGACCGGGCGGTGTGGTCGCTCGACGTCGACACGGAGAAGGAACTGCGCGGGGCGTACGGGCTTTCGACGCGGGTTCCGGACTGGCTGGCGGACCCGGGGGACGAGCCCTCGCGCGGTCCGCGGATGGAGTCGACCTGAGGGCTTCCGTGTAACGCGCGGTAACGGGTTTGAGTGACCTGGCTTCATCACTTCGAGTGAAACTCTGGCCCTTGCTTGCGGTGCACAACCGTCGGTTGCCAGGGTGTAGCTGTCTGTCAACCTGATGGGAGTGGCCAGTGACTTTCGGTGAGCAGCCGGCCTATCTGCGCGTCGCCGGGGATCTGCGACAAAAGATCGTCGATGGGTCCCTGCCCCCGCACGCCCGGCTCCCCTCGCAAGCCCGGATCCGCGAGGAGTACGGGGTCTCCGACACCGTGGCGCTGGAGGCGCGCAAGGTCCTCATGGCGGAGGGGCTCGTCGAGGGCCGGTCCGGGTCCGGCACGTACGTCCGCGAACAGCCCGTGCCCCGGCGGGTCGCCCGCTCCGGCTACCGCACGGGGGGCGCCTCCACGCCCTTCCGGCAGGAGCAGGCGGAGTCGGGCGCCCGCGGCACCTGGGAGTCCGGCAGCGAGCAGACGGAGGCCTCGGCCGACATCGCGGCGCGGCTGGGCATCGAGCCGGGGGACCGGGTCATGCGCACCCGGTACGTCTTCCGCGACGCGGGGGAGGCGATGATGCTGTCGACCTCCTGGGAGCCGCTGGCCGTCACCGGTCGGACGCCCGTGATGCTGCCGGAGGAGGGCCCGTTGGGCGGGTCCGGGGTGGTGGACCGGATGGCCGCGATCGACGTCGTCGTGGACAACGTGGTGGAGGAGGTCGGGGCGCGGCCCGGTCTCGCGGAGGAGATCCTCTCCCTGGGCGGGGTGCCCGGGCACGTGGTGCTGGTGGTGAGCCGCACCTACTTCGCCTCCGGGCTGGCCGTGGAGACCGCCGACGTCGTGGTCCCGGCGGACCGCTACCGCCTGGCCTACCACCTGCCGGTGCGGTGACCGGCCGGATCGGCGGCCGGGCCCGGGGTGGCGCCCGACGCCGCCGGGCGGGGGGCCCGGAGGCCGCACCGGAAGGCGGACAGCCCGTACCGGACCGTTAACCGGGCGGTGACCTGACGGCCCGGGGCGTAACCCCCGGGCAACGCCACCGTGTGACGGGGGGTCACATCTCGGCCCTACCGTCCGGCGGTATGACCGAGACCGCCGCGCCCCCGCAGTCGCCGCCCCGTCGGAGCTACGCCGAACTCGCCGCCGACGAGAGCCGCGAGGACTACTCCCTCCGCTACGCCCCCCACGCGTTCCGCCGCTGGAGCCCCGGCACCGTCGCCGGCACGGCGCTCGGCGGGATCGCGTACCTCGCCGACTTCGCCATCGGCGCCTCCATCGTCTTCGCCTACGGATTCACCAGCGGACTCGCCGCGATCCTGGCCGCCGCCACCATCATCTTCCTCACCGGCATCCCGATCGCCCGCGCCTGCGCCAAGTACGGCCTGGACATGGACCTGGTGACGCGCGGCGCCGGCTTCGGGTACTTCGGATCCACCCTCACCTCGCTCATCTACGCCTCCTTCACCTTCATCTTCTTCGCCCTCGAAGGCTCGATCATGGCCCAGGCCATGCACCAGGCCGTCGGCCTGCCGCTCCAGGTCGGGTACCTGATCACCACGCTCATCGTGATCCCGATCGTCTTCAAGGGCATGGGCGCCCTCGCCAAGGTCCAGGCCTGGACCCAGCCGATCTGGTTGATCGGGCTCGTGCTGCCCTTCCTCGTGCTCGCCTTCCACGCCCCCGGCTCCTGGGGCGCCTTCGCCGACTTCGGCGGCACCGAGGGCGCCGGCTCCGGCTTCTCCTGGATCGGCTTCGGCTTCGGGACGGGCATCGCGCTCTCCCTCATCGCGCAGATCGGGGAACAGGCCGACTACCTGCGGTTCATGCCCGCCAAGACCCCGGCCAACAGCCGCCGGTGGAACCTCGCCGTACTCGCCGCAGGTCCCGGCTGGGTGATCATCGGCGCGGCCAAGCAGCTCGGCGGCGCGTTCCTCGCCTTCGTCGCGCTCGAAGCGGTCGGCACGACGCACGCCCTGGAGCCGATCGCCCCGCAGATCGAGGCCCTGCGGCCCTGGCTCGGCGGATTCGCCCTGCCGGCCGCCGCGCTGTTCGTGATCGTCTCCCAGATCAAGATCAACGTCACCAACGCCTACAGCGGTTCGCTGTCCTGGTCCAACTTCTTCTCCCGCGTCACCCACCGCCACCCGGGCCGCGTCTGGTACATCTTCCTCAACCTCGGCATCGCGCTGACGCTGATGGAGCTGAACATGTTCTCCATGCTCGGCAAGCTGCTGGGCTTCTACTCCAACGTCGGCATCGCCTGGATCGCCGCCGTGGCGGCCGACCTCGTCATCAACAAGCGACTCGGACTCAGCCCGCCCTACATCGAGTTCAAGCGCGCCTATCTGTACGCGGTCAACCCGGCGGGTTTCGGCGCGATGGTGATCGCCTCGACCGTCTCGATCCTTGCGTTCTTCGGGCTCTTCGGGACCGGCCCCGAGGCCTTCTCGACCTTCATCGCCGCCGGACTGTCCCTCGTGCTCTGCCCGTTGATCGCCTGGGCGACCAAGGGCAAGTACTACCTGGCCAGGCCGAACGGGGTGAACGGCCCCGGTGTCGAGGTCCCGGACATCACCGCCACGCACACCTGCTCCGTCTGTGAGACGGCGTACGAACTCCCCGACATCGCCGATTGTCCCGTCCAATCCGGGCCGATCTGCTCGCTCTGCTGCTCCCTCGACGCGACCTGCGGGGACGCCTGCCGCAAGGGCGCGAAGGAGGGCGCGGCCGGGGGCGCGGTGGTGCTTCCGATGCCGGTCGTGCGCCGGTTCTGAGCCGGGTCGCACGGCGCACCCGTACGCATGGCCGGATGCGTACGCCTGCGAGGTACCTCTTCGTGAAAAACCGTATCCGCTCAGTAAAGGTCGGGCGTAAGCTCGGGCATATGCGCAATGCGGTTTCCCGGGCAGGTACATCGGCGGAGGGTGAAACGCGATGAACGACAGCGGTGCCCTGCTCCCATGGCTGGTCATACGTCAGGACGACAACGGCAACCGCTACCGGGTGGGCCGGTACCCCACCCGGGCCGAGGCCCAGAAGGTCATCGACAGTCTCGACGACCGAGCACACAAGCAGCTCTACTGGGTCGAGCGGGTGGCTCAGGGCAGCCAGGCCGCCACGAGGAACTGAGCGTCGGGCCGTCGACGCACTGGCATAGGCTCCGTCCATGACTGTACGAGTGGTCGTGGGCGGAGCCCTTTGTCGTGACGGGCGCCTGCTGGCCGCCCGCCGCAGCGCGCCGCCCGAGCTGGCCGGCCGGTGGGAGCTCCCGGGCGGCAAGGCCGAACCGGGCGAGTCCGTCCCCGAGGCCCTGGTGCGCGAACTGCGCGAGGAGCTCGGCGTGGAGACCGAGGCCCTGGAGCGCCTCCCGGGGGAGTGGCCGTTGCGCCCCGACCTGGTCCTGCACGTGTGGACCGCCGGACTGCTGTCCGGGGAGCCGGCCCCGCTGGAGGACCACGACGAACTGCGCTGGCTCCGGCCGGACGAGCTGGACTCCGTGGACTGGCTCGACCAGGACCGCCCGGCGGTCGAGGAGATCGGACGCCGACTGCGCTCGTCCCCCGATCAGGCGGACGGACCGGCGCGCGGACCGGCGGACGGGACGGCGAACGGACCGGCGGACGGACCCGCCGGCGCACGCGCGCTTTGATCAGGCGGGCGCGCGCGGACGGCTCGCCGGGCGACCGGGTCCCCGGTCTGTGAGGCTTGAGCTGTAGGCCGTATGCGCCACGGCGGGCCGGGGCATGGGGAAGGAGTGGTACGAGGCCCTGAATATCGGGTATGTCGCTATTAATCACCATCTCATCTTCATCTCATCCCCCTATCGTCCCTGCTGAATCCGACTGGGGTCGTCGCGGCCCGGGAAGTGATCGGCGTGATCGACACAGACGGTGAATGCGCCGAGTGGGCCTTTCCCGCCGAGCCCGGCAGCGTGCGCACCGCCCGTCACGCCGTGCGGGGCAAGCTCCGGGCCTGGGGCCTGGACTCCGTCGGAGACGTGACCGTCCTGCTGGTCAGCGAGCTCGTCACCAATTCCCTGCGCTACGCCTCCGGCCCCATCGGGGTCCGGCTCGAACGACGCGATTCGGCCGCCGAGGACGCGGCCGCGAGTCCGGCACTTCTCGTGGAGGTTTCCGATCCGCTTCCGGATCCACCCCGGGAACGCGTCGCCACGCCGGACGACGAAGGGGGGCGTGGGCTGCACCTGGTGTCCGTCTCGGCGCAGCGTTGGGGGACCCGGCACGGGAAGTCGGGCAAGACTGTGTGGTTCGAGTTGGCACTTCCTGGTGAGTAACAAGGGGAAGGGTGGCCGGCGATCACCGGGGGTGGCTCGAAACAGTCGGGACCTTTTTGTGATCGTGAACGCCATGCGGGCCGGGGCCGTGGTGCTGAATACTTCGGTCATGGCCGGTCCGGTTGCGGTGAGCTGGAGGGGACGGTCGCGTGAGCGAGATACCTGCGCAGGCACATCAGGCCCGAGTGTCCGGGGCGACGTGGCACGACGCCCTGTGGCACACCAGCCCGCCTGGCTCGATATATGACTACATAAAGGTCGCGTCCTTCTCGATCGGCCCGGACGGGCTCATCGATCAGTGGAGCCTGCGCGCCGAGGAACTGTTCGGGCTGACACCCGCCCAGGCGGTGGGCCGCGACCCGGTCGACGCCTTCATGCCGCCCGAGCTGCGCGCCGGGGGACACCGCAAGGTCGCGGAGATCCTCGACGGCGAGGAATGGACGGGCCTCATCCCCTTCCGCATCCCCGGCGGCGACGGCGCGCACGGCGTCGCCGAGATCTACGTGATGCCCACACGGACCGAGACCGCCGAGCGGGCCGCGCTGTGCGTCGTCGTCGACGTGCGCGCGCTGCGACGCATCGAATCCGATCTGGCGGCCTCACAGGCGATATTCGGTCAATCTCCTTTCGGCTTCCTGCTCTTCGGTACCGACCTCACCGTGCAGCGCGCCAATCGCCGCTTCGCGACCGTCTTCGGCGGCGCCGTCGAGGAACACCGCGGCCGGACGGTTCACGACTACCTCCCGGCCCATGAGGCGGACCGGATGTCCGACGCCCTGCGTCGCGTGCTGGAGACCGGCGAATCCGTCACCGACCTGCGGATCACCGGAGCCACCCCGCGCAGCCGGGACAACCGCCACTGGGCCATCAACCTCTACCGCGTCCACGGCGGCACCGGACGACCCGTCGGTGTCGCCGGCATCGGCATCGACGTCACCCGTCGGCACCTCGCCGCCCGCGAGGCCGCCGGCGTACGGCGCAACCTGGCCCTGCTCAACGAGGCCGGACACCGCATCGGGAACTCCCTGGACCTGGAGACCACCGCCCGGGAACTCCTCGACGTCACCGTCCCCGGTTTCTGCGACCTCGCCTCCGTCGACCTCTACCAGGGGCTGCTGCTCGGCGACGACGACCGCCCCGCCCGGCCGCAGGGACCGGGGGTGCCCTCCCTGCCCGGGCAGGGGACCGGACGGGCGCCGTCGGCACCCCTGCGCCGGGTGGCGTTCGCCTCGGCCGTGTCCGACGCCCTGGGGTCGGGGTCGGGCGCGTCGGTCGCCGTGGGGGAGATCCACCGCTATCCGGCGGCCTCGCCCGGGGCACTGGCCCTGCGGACGGCGCGCACGCGCCTCATCGAGGGCGGCGGCTCCGACGACCTGGTGCAGTCCACGCTGGTCGTGCCGCTGGTCGCGCACGACACGGTGGTCGGCCTGGCCCAGTTCTCCCGTACCAAGGGCAGCGAACCGTTCGGCGAACGGGATCGGGCGGTGGCCGTGGAACTGACCGCGCGGGCCGCCGTGTGCATCGACAACGCCCGGCTCTACCGGCGCGAGCACGAACGGGCGCTGATACTGCAACGCAGCCTGCTGCCCCCCGGCGACCCGGAGGCGGCCGGCCTGGACATCGCCTGCCGCTACCTGCCCGGCAACGCGGCCACCGAGGTCGGCGGCGACTGGTTCGACGTCATCGAACTGCCCGGCCACCGCACCGCGCTGGTCGTCGGCGACGTCATGGGCCGGGGGCTGCGGGCCGCCGTGGCCATGGGCGAACTGCGCACCGCCGTACGGACCCTGGCCCTCCTGGACCTCGAACCGGCCGAGGTGCTCAGCGCCTTGGACGAGGTCGCGCGCGGACTCGGGGCGCCCGGCGGATCCCAGCAGGCCTCCCGGGCCGCCCTGCACTCGCGGGACGCGGACCGCTCGGAGCTCTACCTGGCCACCTGCGTCTACGCCGTCTACGACCCGGTCACGCGGCGCTGCACCATCGCCAACGCCGGCCACATGCCGCCGGTGCTGGTGGAACCGGCCGAGGAAGGCGCGCCGCCGCGCCCCGGGCTGCTGCTGGAGATCCCCCCGGGGATGCCCCTGGGCGTCGGCGGCGAACCCTTCGAGGAGGTGGAGATCGAACTCCCCGAGGGCGCCATGCTGGCCCTCTACACGGACGGACTCGTCGAGTCCCGGGACCATCCGCTGGAGGAGGGCCTGCGGGGGCTGCGGGAGGCCGTCGCGGACCCGTCGCGGCCCCTGGAGGAGGTCTGCGACCACGTGCTGAACACGCTGCACACCCGGCACGGGGAGGACGACATCGCGCTGTTGATGGCCCGGGTCCAGGGACTGCCCGTGGACGCGGTCGGTGACTGGCAGCTCCCGAGGGAGGCCCGCTCGGTGGGCCGCGCACGGGAACTCGCGCGGGCGAAGTTGCCCGCCTGGGGGCTGGAAGGGCTCCTGGACACCACGGAACTCCTCGTGAGCGAACTCGTCACGAACGCCCTGCGGTACGGGGAGGGGGAGATCCGGCTGCGGCTGCTGCTGGACCGCACCCTGGTCTGCGAGGTGTGGGACGCCAACCTCGCCCAGCCGCGCCGCCGTCGCGCCCGGGACACCGACGAGGGCGGTCGCGGTCTGCAACTGGTCGGCCTGCTGTCGGCCGGCTGGGGCACCCGCCGCACCCACCGCGGCAAGACGGTGTGGTTCGAGCTGCCCCTGCCGGGCGGCGGAACCGGTGGGCCGGCGGAACTGTCCGCGGAACAGCTGCTGGGCATGTACGGCTGATCCCGCGCCGGGGCCCGGGCCGCCCGGCCGGGCCCGGGCCGGCCGCCCCGCCCCGGGCCCGACAGGGCCTAGGCCGCCCGGCCGGCCTTGAGCGCGGCCAGGCGGGCCTCGATCTCCGAGGTCTTGCCGAGGTCGTCCAGGGACTCGAACTGGGCGTCCAGCGAGGACGCGGCCAGTTCCTGCTTGCCCAGCGCCATGGCCTCCTCGCGCCTGACCTTGTCCTCGAACCGGTTCAGGTCACTGGTGGGGTCCATGACGTCGATGTTCTTCACCGCGTCCATCATCGTGTTCTGCGCCTGCGCGGTCTTGGCGCGGGCCACCAGCTCGTCGCGCTTCGACGTCAGCTCGGTCAGCTTGTTCCGCATCGAGTCCAGGCCGGACTTCAGCTTGCCGACGACCTCCGTCTGGGCGGCGATCGTCGGCTCCGCCGTCTTCGCCTCCCTCTCCGACTGCAACTGCCGGCCGAGGGCGACCTTGGCGAGGTTGTCGAACCGGTCCGCGTCGGCCGCCGAACCGGCCGCGCGCAGTTCGTCCGCCTTCCGGCTCGCCGCGAGCGCCTTGTCGCCCCACTCCGAGGCCGCCTCCACGTCCTCCTTGTGGTCCGCCTCCAGCATCCGCAGGTTGCCGATCGTGGTGGCGACGGCCTGTTCCGCCTCCGAGATGTTGCTCGTGTAGTCCCGGATCAGCTGGTCCAGCATCTTCTGCGGGTCCTCCGCCTGATCCAGCAGCGCGTTGATGTTCGCCTTGGCGAGCTGGGTGACACGGCCGAGGATGGTCTGCTTGCTCATGTGCCTGTACTCCCGGGTAGAGGTGGGATGACGGAGGTGGGATGACGTCAGAAGCGGCCGCCGCCGCCCATGCGGCCGCGGGTGCCGCCGCCGCCGAAGGAGCCCGGCCCGCGGCCGCCGCCCCCGCCGAAGGAACCCCCGCCGCCCCCGAAACCGCCCCCGAAGCCTCCGCCCCGGTTCCGGCCGCCGCCGAGGATCTCGCCGAGGATGATCCCGCCGAGCACCGCGCCGCCCATGCCGCCCTGCCGCGGCCGGCCGCCGCCGCCGTACGGGTCCTGGTAGGCCCGTACGTCCTGCTCGGCCAGCTGCTGGGCCTGCCGCGCGAGCGAGTCCGCCTGCTGGGCCTCCGCCAGCGCGCCCGCCGGATCCGTGCCGGTCAGGGCGAGGGAGCGCTCCAGGTGGCGCTGCGCCTCCGCCAGCCTGGTCCGGGCCTGGCTGCCGACCGCGCCCCGACTGGTGGTGACGTAGTCCGTCGCCGCGCCGATCGCGCTGCGGGCCGACAGCAGCGCCTGGTCCAGCAGGCCCGCCGCCCGCTGCCGGCCGCTCTCCCGTTCACGGGCCCCCGCGAGGGCCTCGTCGAGGGCCGCGTCGGCCTCCTCGACCCGGCGCAAGGCGTCGATCGGGTCGTACCGGCCGGCCGCCTGCTCCCGCCGCACGTCCGCCAGGACCGACTCGGCGCGGCCGATCCGCCCGCGCAGGTCCGCCGTCGAGGTCCCCTGCGCGGTACCCGTCAGCAGACCGCGGGCGTCCGCGAGGTCCGTGTCGGTCTCGCTCAGCGCCACGGGCAGCTTCCCGGCCGCCTCCGCGAGTTCCCGCGCCCGCCGCTCCACCGCGTCCACCAGGGTCGTCGCCTGGTCGACGGCGCTCTCGGCGGCCCGGACGTGGACGGCGGCCCTGCCGTTGTCGCCGGCGTCGATCGCGGCCCGCGCCTCGCCGAGGCTGGTCGTCGCGAACAGCAGCCGGTCCTTGGCCTGTTCCGGGTTGGAGGCGACCGGGGCAGCCGCGGAGTCCGCGTACCGACCCGTCAGCGCCGTCAGGGTGGCCACGGCCGTGGTCGTCCGGCCGGTCAGCGCGCGGAAGTGCGCCTCGACGGTCTCCAGTGCCTGCGGGGCGTTCTTCTCCAGGTCCCGCAACCGGTCGAAGTCGGCCGTCTCGGCGTCGAGCCGTCGGTTCGCCTCCGTGCAGCGGGCCACGATCTCGTCCAGCATCCGGCGGCGGGTCGCGTCGTCCTCCGGGTAGGCGTCGTCCAACTGCTGACGCAGCCGGAAAGCGTGCGTCAGCTCGCCCTTGGCGTACTCCACGGCCCCGGTGAAGGCCCCCACGGCCTCCTCGCCGAACTGCGCCGAGGCGAAACCGAGTTCCTCGGTGCTGGTGCGGACCGCGTCGTCGGTCTCCACGAGCAGCGCCCTCGCCCGCGCGTCGAGGTCCGGCAGGGCGAGGGGCGCCGCCGCACCGCCCTGACCGCCCCAGCCCGGCCCGGTCGTCGTCCCGCGCCCGGCGCCGGCGCCCTTGCCGCGCTTGCGGCGGCTGTACGCGTACGCGCCGAGCGCGCCCGCCGCGCCGACGACGACCACCGGCAGGACGAAGTCCCCGGCGCCCTCGTCGCTCGTGGACCCGCCCGGATCGGCCTCGCCGGGGGTGAGCGTGGGCACGGGCACGGGCAGGCCGCCCAGGACGGCGTTGTAGCCGTTGGCCGCGCCGATCGCGGCGCCCGCCCAGTCGTTCTCCCGCAGGGCGGGCTCGATGGCGGTGCTCGCGACGGAGGCCAGCTGTTGTTCGGTGAAGCCGGAGTCCACGTCGGCCGAGTAGGCGTACTGCCGGTCGCCGGTCGCCACGGCCAGCAGGACGTCGTTCTGACCGAGCCCGTTCTTCTGCGCCGTGGCGTCCGCCCAGCTCTGGGGGGAACGCCCGGAGAAGTCGCGCACGTACGTGACGAAGAGCTGGATCCTGCGGTCGGCGTACAGCTTGTCCAGCGCGGAGACGACGGCCGGCGCGCGGTCGCCCAGCGCCCCGACCCGGTCGGTGATCTGCCCCTGCTTGGACAGCGTCACGGGATCGTCGGCGCGGGCGGGCGGCGCCGACGACACCCCCCACCCGCCGACCGCCAGCAGCGCGGCGCAGAGCGCGAGTGCGGCCCGTACTGCCGGCCCGGCGGTGGTGCGTCTCTTCGGCGGAGTCACATTTCGGAGCGTATGGGCGGTTTCCTGCCCCCGCACCCGGAGTGATCACCGGATCGCACGCACGCGACCGCTACCGGTTCGAACGCCGGCCGATCTTGTTCCCGAGCCAGACCAGGGGATCGTAGGAGCGGTCCACCACGCGTTCCTTCAGCGGGATCAGCGCGTTGTCCGTGATCTTGATGCCCTCGGGGCAGACCTCCGTACAGCACTTGGTGATGTTGCAGTAGCCCAGCCCGTGTTCCTCCTGGGCCGTGCGCTTGCGGTCCAGGCCCGCCTCGGCGGCCGCGTCCAACGGGTGCATGTCCAGCTCCGCCACCCGCATGAGGAAGCGCGGACCGGCGAAGGAGGTCTTGTTCTCCTCGTGGTCGCGCACCACGTGACAGGTGTCCTGGCACAGGAAGCACTCGATGCACTTGCGGAACTCCTGCGAGCGCTCCACGTCCACCTGCCGCATCCGGTACGCGCCGGGGGCCACCCCCTCCGGCGGCACGAAGGCCGGCACCTCGCGCGCCTTCTCGTAGTTGAACGACACGTCCGTGACCAGGTCCCGGATCACCGGGAAGGCCCGCAGCGGGGTGACCGTGATCGTCTCCTCGCGGTCGAAGACGGACATGCGGGTCATGCACATCAGTCGCGGCCGGCCGTTGACCTCCGCGCTGCACGAGCCGCACTTGCCCGCCTTGCAGTTCCAGCGGACCGCGAGGTCGGACGCCTGGGTGGCCTGGAGCCGGTGCACGATGTCCAGGACCACCTCCCCGTCGTGCACCTCCACGGTGAAGTCCCGCAGCTCCCCGCCCTCCGCGTCGCCCCGCCAGATCCGGAAGTGGGCGTCGTAGTCAGTCACTCGTAGAGCTCCTCTTCGGCGAGGTACTTGACCAGCTCGTCCTTCTCGAACAGGGCGAGCAGGTCGGGACGGATGGGTTCGGTGCGGACCCGCGTCAGCTCGATCCGGTCGGCCGCGGGATCGGCGGGAGCCGGCTCCACCGGCCGGCACAGCAGGTTCACCGGCCGCCAGTCCCGCTCCATCGACGGGCAGTCCTCGCGGGTGTGCCCGCCGCGGCTCTCGGTGCGTTCCAGGGCCGCCCGGGCCACGCACTCGCTGACCAGCAGCATGTTCCGCAGGTCCAGCGCCAGGTGCCAGCCCGGGTTGAACTGCCGGTGGCCCTCGACCCCGGCCCGCGCCGCCCGCGCCCGCAGACCCGCGAGCCGCTCCAGGGCCTCGGCCATCTCGCCGGCCCGGCGGATGATCCCGACCAGGTCGTTCATGGTCGTCTGGAGCTCCTGGTGGAGCGTGTACGGGTTCTCCGCGCCCTCCGCGGCGTGGAACGGGGCCAGCGCCTCCCGCGCCGCCGCGTCGATCTCCGCCTGGGAGACGGCCGGGCGCTCGGCGCACGAGGCGGCGTGCGCCGCCGCGTGCAGCCCGGCCCGCCGGCCGAAGACCAGCAGGTCGGAGAGGGAGTTGCCGCCCAGCCGGTTCGAGCCGTGCATGCCGCCCGCGACCTCGCCGGCGGCGAACAGGCCCGGCACCCCCAGGGTGGCCGCGGTGTCGGACTCGACCGCGATCCCGCCCATCACGTAGTGACAGGTCGGGCCGACCTCCATCGCCTCGGCCGTGATGTCCACGTCCGCCAGCTCCTTGAACTGGTGGTACATCGACGGCAGTCGCCGCCTGATCCGCTCGGCGGGCATCCGGGTGGAGACGTCCAGGAACACCCCGCCGTGCGGGGAGCCGCGGCCCGCCTTGACCTCGGAGTTGATGGCCCGCGCCACCTCGTCGCGGGGCAGCAGTTCCGGCGGGCGCCGGTTGTGGTCCGGGTCCTCGTACCAGCGGTCGCCCTCCTCCTCGGACTCCGCGTACTTCTCCTTGAAGACGTCCGGGACGTAGTCGAACATGAACCGTTCGCCCTCGCTGTTGCGCAGCACCCCGCCGTCGCCGCGCACCGACTCGGTGACGAGGATCCCCTTCACCGAGGGCGGCCAGACCATACCGGTCGGGTGGAACTGCACGAACTCCATGTTCAGCAGCGGCGCGCCCGCGAGGAGGGCCAGCGCGTGACCGTCGCCCGTGTACTCCCAGGAGTTCGAGGTGGTCTTGAAGGACTTCCCGATCCCGCCCGTGGCCAGTACCACGGCCGGCGCCTCCAGGACGAAGAAGCGTCCGCTCTCGCGCTCGTAGCAGAAGGTCCCCGAGACCTTCCCGCCGTCCTTCAGGCTGCGATCCTTCAACACGCGGGTGACCGTGCACTCCTGGAAGACCTTGAGCCGGGCCTCGTGGTCACCGAACTCCTTGAAGTCCTCCTGCTGGAGCTGGACGATCTTCTGCTGGAGGGTGCGGATCAGCTCCAGGCCGGTACGGTCGCCGACGTGCGCGAGGCGCGGGTACTCGTGTCCTCCGAAGTTGCGCTGGGAGATCCTCCCGTCGGGCGTCCGGTCGAACAACGCGCCCCAGGTCTCCAACTCCCAGACCCGGTCTGGTGCTTCCTTCGCGTGCAGTTCGGCCATGCGCCACTGGTTGAGGAACTTGCCGCCGCGCAGGGTGTCACGGAAGTGCACCTGCCAGTTGTCGCCCTCGTTCACATTGCCCATGGAGGCGGCGATCCCGCCCTCCGCCATCACCGTGTGGGCCTTGCCGAAGAGGGACTTGCAGATCACGGCCGTACGGGCGCCCCGTTCGCGGGCCTCGATCGCGGCCCGCAGCCCGGCGCCGCCCGCACCGACCACGACCACGTCCCACTGCTGTCGGTCGACTTGAGCCATGTCAGAAGATCCTCGGGTCGGTGAGGGCGCCGCCGGCGACCAGGTAGACGTAGAAATCGCACGCGGCGACGCTGATCAGCGAGGCCCACGCGAGCTGCATGTGACGGGTGTTGAGCCGGCTCACCCACCCCCAGAGCCGGTAGCGCACCGGGTGCTTGGAGAAGTGCTTCAGGCGGCCGCCCATGATGTGCCGGCAGGAGTGGCACGACAGGGTGTAGGCCCAGATCAGCACGATGTTGACCAGGAACAACAGCGTTCCGAGGCCCATGTGGCCCCACTCGTAACGGTCGTCGCGGAAGGTCAGCACGGTGTCGTAGGTGAGGATCCCCGCGACCGGCACCGCCGCGTAGAAGAAGTACCGGTGCACGTTCTGGAGGATCAGTGGGAAGCGGGTCTCACCGGTGTACGTCGCGTGCGGCTCGGCGACGGCGCAGGCGGGCGGCGAGGCCCAGAAGCCCCGGTAATAGGCCTTGCGGTAGTAGTAGCAGGTCAGCCGGAAGCCGAGCGGGAAGATCAGGATCAGCAGGGCGGGGGACAGGCCCCACCAGCTGCCGAAGAGGTCCGCGTTGGGGCCGCCGCGCATCGTCGCGCAGTTCTCCGCCAGACAGGGGGAGTAGAAGGGCGAGACGTACGGGGCCGCGTAGTAGTCGGCGTTCGAGAAGGCCCGCCAGGTCGAGTAGACGATGAAGGCGAGCAGTCCCGCCGCGGTGCCGGCGGGCGACAGCCACCACCGGTCGGTCCGCAGATGTCGGGCGGCGATCGAAGCCCGGGAGGGCCCGTGGACCCCGCCGGTCCGCTGTCGGGATGGTTCCGTGCCTGTGGCCAAGGGGGACTCCGGGTGGAGTGATGAGGGAGTGGTCGTCGCCACGGCGTGCGCCGGTGCTACGCGGGTGGTGCGGGACGCGCGTGCGGCGGGGAAAGCGCCGGGGGCGGCGCGGTACCGGGTCGGTCAGGGGGCACGCCGGTCGCGGGCGCCGAGACCCTCGTCGTCGGTGTCCGTCCACAGCGTGCTGTCGTACGGCGCGTCCGGGATGGTCACCATCCGGGACGGGTCGGGGGCCGCGGGCCGGCGGCCCCCCGGATCCTGACGCCCCACCGTGCGCTCCAGCCGCTCGACCTTGCGGGCAAGCTCGTCGAGATCGCGTCGTACGGCGGTCAAATCATCGTGCAGGGACATGACTTGCCCTCACTTCCGCAGGTGCGGTGGCCGTGCTCACGGGCGCCTGAGAGTGTCGCCCCTCCCGTCCCCGGTTGTGAAGGCACGTGCACCGATTGCGGGCGCGAGGGCTTGATCCGTGCGCCCCCGCCCCCCCGCCCCCGTCCCCCTTCCGGGGGAACGCGCGCCCGCCGCGCCGGGGCGATTGGTCCGCACGGGTGGGGTTCGCGGCGTGGCGAGGGTGTGGTGCGGGAGACCCGGGGGGCCGTGGATTTCAGTGGGCTTCGGCACCCAGTGTGATCAGCTCCATATACCGCCGAACGTGATCAATTCCCCCCTGCTCACGCACCCCCACGCCCCGCCCCGGAGGTACCACCCATGACCCAGAGAAGGCGCAGGTCCTTGGCGCTCCTGACCTCGGGAGTCCTCGCACTGCCGCTGCTCGCGGGATGCGGCGCGGGTGAGGACGACGGCGGCCCGGCCGCCGCGGGCCAGGACATCGCGACGACCACCCGCGACCGGGTCGTCGACGGCGGTGTCCTGCGCTGGGCCGTGGACAACCTCCCGAACACCCTGAACACCTTCCAGGCCGACGCCGACGCCACCACCGGCCGGATCGCCGGGGCGGTACTGCCCCAACTGTTCGTCATGGACGCCAAGGGACGGCCGGTGGTCAACCCGGACTACCTGGAGAAGGCCGAGGTCACGGAGCGCGAGCCCAAGCAGGTCGTGCTGTACAAGCTGAACCAGCAGGCGGTGTGGAGCGACGGCCGGGAGATCGGGGCCGCCGACTTCGTGGCCCAGTGGAGGTCCCTGAACGGCAAGGACTCGGCGTACTGGACCGCCCGCAACGCCGGCTACGAGCGCATCGAGAAGATCGAGCGGGGCAAGACCGACCTGGAGGTCAAGGTCACCTTCGCCAAGCCCTACGCCGACTGGCGCTCCCTCTTCAGCCCGCTCTATCCGAAGCAGGTCACGGGCACCCCCGAGGCCTTCAACGAAGGCGCCCGCGGCGCCCTCAAGGTGACCGCCGGACCCTTCAACCTCGGAGCCGTCGACAAGAAGACCGGCACGGTGGCGCTCACCCGCAACGCCCGCTGGTGGGGTCGCCCCGCCAAGCTGGACACACTGGTCCTCACGGCCGTGCCCCGCGCCGAACGCCCGGCCGCCCTGGCCGCCGGCCGCCTCGACATGGCGGAGATCGACCGCGCCGGCGCCGACCGGATCGCCCTCGCCCTGCGCGACGGGGGCCGCGCCTCGGGCGCCAAGGGCGCGCACGGCCCGGGCACCTCCGAGACGGCCGCCCAGGCGACCCTGTCCTGGGCGGTGGCGTACGGGCAGGACGAGAGCAAGGCCGCCGCCGAACAGGAGACCCGCCGCAAGGACGCGGAGGCGGTCACGAAGTACGCGGACGAGCAGGTGGCCCTGCGCTCCTTCACGGTGCGCAAGTCGCTGGAGCCCGCCTACACGCAGCTCGCGATGAACGGCGCCTCCGGCCCCCTCGCCGACGAGCGGGTCCGACGGGCCGTGGCCCGCGCCCTGGACCGCAAGGCGCTGGCCGAGATCGTGCTGAAGCCGCTCGGCCTGCCCGCGAAGCCGGTGGGCAGCCACCTGGCGCTCGCGGGGCAGCGCGCGTACGCCGACAACAGCGACGCGCTCGGCGGCCAGGACACCCGGGCCGCACAGGCCCTGCTCGCCGACGCCGGATGGCGCCCGGGCGGCAAGCTCACCGCGCCGCTGGGCACCAAGGCCGGCCCCGAGAGCGACAAGACGGCCCCCGGGCAGGACGACGGCAAGACCCCCTCGGGCCCGGGCACCGGCAACGACGGCCTCTACATCGTCGGCCAGGACGACGGGAAGGCCGGCGACGCCAAGGCGCCGGCGCGCGCGCCCGGCGACCACGAGGACGCCGACGGCGAACGCGAGTGGGACCTGCCCGAGGGTCGGTTGCCGGACGGCGAGGTCGTCGACGCGGACGCCTCCGCACCCGACGCCGAGGAGCGGCCCTCCCCGGTGCTGGCCCCGGCCCCGTTCGCGGCCGCGCAGGAGAAGACCCTGCTCGGTCAGGCGCAGGCCCAGGCCCGGGCCCAGGAGGAAGCCGGGACCGAGGACCAGGCGCAGGACGACGGGAAGCGCGGCCCGACCCTCGACGGCGAGGAGGGCGAGGACGACAAGGAGCCCGCCAAGGCCAGCCCGGCCCCGGCCAAGCAGGCCCACACCTCGGGCAGCGTGCTCGCCAAGGACGGCAAGCCGCTCACCCTGCGCTTCGTCCTTCCCTCCGGCCCCGGCTCGGAGGCCCTGCGGGCGGTCGGCGAGCGGATCTCGCAGATGCTGCGCAAGCTCGGCGTGAACACCGAGCTGACCAAGGTGGCGGACGAGAGCTTCTTCAAGGACCACATCGCCTCGGGCCAGTACGACCTGGCCCTGTACTCCTGGCCGGCGACGGCCTACCCGGCCACCGACGCCCGGCCCATCTTCGCGAAGCCGGAGCCCGCCGCCGACGGATCCCTCCTCGTCGAACAGAACTACACCCGGGTCGGCACGGACCACATCGACCAGCTCTTCGACCAGGCGGTCGGCGAACTGGACGAGGACCAGTCCCGCGAGCTGATGCGCAAGGCCGACGCCCGGATCTGGGCCGCGGCCGGCTCCGTCCCGCTGTACCAGCGCCCCGAGCTGGTCGCCGTCAAACCGAACCTGGTGAACGCGGGCGCCTTCGGCCTGGGCGCCCCCCGCTTCCAGGACATCGGCTGGAAGAAGGCCGCCCCGGCCAAGGGCGACGAGAACAAGAAGAAGTAGGACGCGGGGAGAAGAAGTGGTGACAAAGGGGGGTTCGGAAGGTTGACCCACGGGTCACAAGCTCAGAAGTGACTCAAGTCCCTTGCCCGCCGGACACCCGGCGGGCAAGGTCGTCGATACCCGTTGACCCGCGTGAACACCCTGTAGAACACCTTGTGGACCTGCGTGAATCCCCAGTGGACACAGGCGTCGGGCGCGACCGAGACACCCCACCTCACCCTCGGTCCCGCTCAGTCGTCCGGCCTCTTGACAGACCCCCCGGCAGCCGGTTCCCGCCATCCGACGTACGATGGGGTAAGGCCGTGGCAGGTTTTCCGCCCGGTCGAGGCTCGCGTGCCGGACCGTACGCGCCGCCATCCACGATCCCGGGAGAAGCGCCGAAGTGCCCACGCGCCACGACATCCGTAACGTCGCCATCGTCGCCCACGTCGACCATGGCAAGACGACCATCGTCGATGCCATGCTCAAGCAGGCCGGTGCCTTCGCCGCCCACCAGCACCTCGACGACCGCATGATGGACTCGAACGACCTGGAGCGTGAGAAGGGCATCACGATCCTCGCCAAGAACACGGCGGTGAAGTACCACCCCAAGGACGGCGGGGCGCCCATCACGATCAACATCATCGACACCCCCGGCCACGCCGACTTCGGTGGAGAGGTCGAGCGCGGTCTGTCGATGGTGGACGCGGTCGTCCTGCTGGTGGACGCGTCGGAGGGCCCGCTGCCCCAGACCCGCTTCGTCCTGCGCAAGGCCCTGCAGGCGAAGATGCCGGTCATCCTCTGCATCAACAAGACGGACCGTCCGGACTCCCGGATCGACGAGGTCGTCAACGAGACGTACGACCTCTTCCTCGACCTGGACGCCGACGAGGAGCAGATCGAGTTCCCGATCGTCTACGCCTGTGGCCGTGACGGCGTCGCCTCGCTGACCAAGCCGGAGGACGGCACCGTCCCCGCGGACAGCGACAGCCTGGAGCCGTTCTTCTCCACCATCCTGGAGCACGTCCCCGCCCCGGTGTTCGACGAGGAGGCCCCCCTCCAGGCCCACGTCACCAACCTGGACGCCGACAACTTCCTCGGCCGCATCGCCCTGGTGCGCGTCGAGCAGGGTGAGCTCCGCAAGGGTCAGACCGTCGCGTGGATCAAGCGTGACGGCACGATCTCCAACGTCCGCATCACCGAGCTGATGATGACCGAGGCGCTCACCCGCAAGCCGGCCGAGGTGGCGGGCCCGGGTGACATCTGCGCCGTCGCCGGTTTCCCCGACATCATGATCGGCGAGACCCTCGCCGACCCGGAGAACCCGATCGCGCTCCCGCTGATCTCGGTCGACGAGCCGGCGATCTCCATGACCATCGGCACGAACACCTCCCCGATGGTCGGCCGCGGCGGCAGCGGCAAGGGCGCGGACGCCAAGGCCGCGGTCAAGGACCGCAAGGTCACCGCCCGCCAGGTCAAGGACCGCCTCGACCGCGAACTCATCGGCAACGTCTCGCTCCGCGTCCTCGACACCGAGCGCCCCGACGCCTGGGAGGTCCAGGGCCGCGGTGAGCTCGCGCTGGCCATCCTGGTCGAGCAGATGCGCCGCGAGGGCTTCGAGCTGACCATCGGCAAGCCGCAGGTGGTCACGCAGGAGATCGACGGCAAGGTGCACGAGCCGGTCGAGCGCATGACCGTCGACGTCCCCGAGGAGCACATGGGCGCGGTCACGCAGCTCATGGGCGTCCGCAAGGGCCGTATGGACAACATGTCGAACCACGGCTCCGGTTGGGTCCGCATGGAGTTCGTCGTCCCGTCGCGCGGCCTCATCGGCTTCCGTACGGAGTTCCTGACCGGCACGCGCGGCACCGGCATCGCCCACTCGATCCACGAGGGCCACGAGCCGTGGTTCGGACAGCTGGTGACCCGTAACAACGGTTCCCTGGTCGCCGACCGCGCCGGCTCCGTGACGCCGTTCGCGATGATCAACCTCCAGGAGCGCGGTGTCCTGTTCACCGAGCCCGGCACCGAGGTGTACGAGGGCATGATCGTCGGTGAGAACTCGCGTTCCGACGACATGGACGTGAACATCACCAAGGAGAAGAAGCTCACCAACATGCGTGCGGCTTCCGCGGACAACACCGAGAACGTGGTGCCGCCCCGCAGGCTCTCCCTGGAGCAGTCCCTGGAGTTC
This sequence comes from Streptomyces sp. WM4235, assembly GCF_001279725.1. GTDB lineage: Bacteria > Actinomycetota > Actinomycetes > Streptomycetales > Streptomycetaceae > Streptomyces. Next base: position 82,915 of record NZ_LGDE01000090.1, read on the forward strand.
TGCCGCGACGACGAGTGCGTCGAGGTGACCCCGGAGGCCGTCCGCATCCGCAAGGTCGTCCTGGACCAGAAGGACCGCTCGCGCACCGCTTCGCGCGCCAAGTCCGGCAAGTAGGCACGTAGCCACAGGGCTTGTCGGCCGCCGCCCCGCGGCCGGCCGAAACCCGTCCCTGTGGCACGGCCCCGCCCCTCACGGATCATCGTGAGGGGCGGGGCCGTTCGCGTTTGTCAACCGGATTATTTCGTTCTGGTGTCCGGATACCGACCGTGACACTCCGGATGATGAGCTAACCGTCCGTTTCGCACGTGTCTGTCTCCTATCCGTTTGTCCGGATTTCGGGTTTTCGCCATGCGGTGATGTTGTGAAAACGAGACCACTTAAGTGTGGTTTACGGTCTGGCAGTCCCCGAGGATGGCTCCATTGAGCTCGGGTCAATGGGTCACACGCTGTGGGGAGCGTCGACTCACGAGCACACACGATGGGACCGGATTTCGCTGTCAGGGGTGTCAGCGAGCCGGGTCCTTCACGAATCGACAGTGACTCCTGAGGAGGCAATTACCCATGCGCGGAGCAACGAGCGCCAAGTGGGTCGCGGGTGCCGTCATCGTGGCGATGGCTGCCACGGCTTGCAGCACCAGCAAGGACAACGCAGGCGAGGGTGGCGGCAACATCACCGTTCAGCTTGGTGAGCCGCAGCACGGCCTGGTCGGTCAGAACACCGCCGAGTCCGAAGGTGCCGAGGTCCTCAACGCGCTCTTCACCGGTCTGGTCAAGTACGACAACAAGACCAACGAGCCGAAGCTCGCGGTCGCCGAGTCCATCGAGACCACGGACTCGAAGACCTGGACGATCAAGATCAAGGACGGCTTCACCTTCCACAACGGCGAGAAGGTCGACGCCCAGTCGTTCGTCCGCGCCTGGAACTGGGGTGCCAACCAGGACAACGCCGCCGAGGGCCTGCCGTTCTTCTCGAAGATCGACGGTTCCGACGAGCTGGCCCCGGGCAAGGACAAGAAGCCCACCGCCAAGGAGCTCAAGGGCCTCAAGGTCGTTGACGAGAAGACCTTCACCGTCACGCTGAAGGAGTCCTTCTCCCAGTTCAAGACGATGCTGGGCTACAACGCCTTCTACCCGCTGCCGAAGGCCTTCGAGGCCGACCCGAAGAAGTTCGGCGAGGCCCCCATCGGCAACGGTGCCTTCCAGATGGACGGCGTCTGGGACCACAACAAGCAGATCAAGGTCAAGCGGTACGACAAGTACCCGGCCGAGGGTCGCGCCAAGCTGTCCGGCGTCACCTTCAAGATCTACGACAACCTGGACACGGCGTACAACGACCTGCGCGCCGACAACATCCAGATCCTGGACAAGCTCCCCATCTCGGCGATGGCCACCGTCTCCCAGGAGTTCGGCGAGCGCTACATCTACAAGCCCGAGTCCGGTGTCGGCTACGTCGGCCTGCCGCTCGAGCAGAACCCCGAGACCTTCGGCAAGCTGGAGATCCGTCAGGCGATCTCCATGGCCATCGACCGGGACGCCATCGGCAAGAGCATCTTCAACGGCACCCGCAAGCCGGCCGACGACTTCATCAGCCCGATCGTCCCCGGCTACCGCAAGGGCGCGCTCGGCGAGTTCGGCACGTACAACCCGGCCAAGGCGAAGGAGATCTTCGAGAAGGCCGGCGGCATCCCGGGCAACAAGATGGAGCTCGGCTACAACGCCGACGGCGGCCACAAGGAGTGGATCGAGGCCGTCGCGAACCAGCTGAAGCAGAACCTCGGCATCGAGGTCACCGCCAAGCCGTACGCCAAGTTCGGCGACATGCTGGACGACCTGGGCGCCTCGAAGTACAAGGGCGCGTTCCGCATGGCGTGGTCCATGGACTACCCGGCGGCCGAGAACTACCTCCGTCCGATCTTCTCGAAGGTCGCGATCGAGAACGGCTCCAACTACGGCCACTACAAGAACGACGAGTTCGAGGCCGTCATGAAGCAGGCGGACGAGGCGAAGGACCCCGCGGAGGGCCTGAAGCTGTACCAGAAGGCCGATGACATCATCATCCGCGACCTTCCGTACATCCCCGTCTTCACGTACATGTCTTCTTCGGCCTACTCCAAGTCCGTGAAGAACGTCGAGGTCGACGCCCAGGGCCGCATGGACCTGGCGAACGTCGAACTCAGCTGACACCCCTCTTCACCAAGGGGACCGCGGGGGCGGGCAGGCGGAATCAGGTTTCCGCCAGCCCGCCCTTTCCCCCTGCTCTTCCGTTGGAGGTCTGATGGGCCGCTACCTCATCCGCCGACTCATACAGGCGATCCCTGTACTGCTCGGTGCCACGTTCCTCATTTACTACCTCGCCTTCAGCCTGCCCGGCGACCCCGTTTCGGCGCTGGCCGGCGACAAGAAGGCCGACCCCACCGTCGCGGCCATGCTGCGGGCGAAGTACAACCTGGACGATCCGTTCCTGCTCCAGTACTGGCACTACATCACCAACCTGTTCCAGGGGAACTTCGGTGAGACCCTGCAGGGTCGTCAGGTCATCGACCTGATCACCGAGGCGTTCCCGTACACGGTCAACCTGGCCGTCGTCGCCTTCGTCATCGAAGCCCTCGTCGGCATCACCGCCGGTGTCATGTCGGCCCTGCGCCGCGGCAAGTTCATCGACCAGCTGGTGCTGATCACCACGCTGCTCGTGATCTCGATCCCGGTCTTCGTCTTCGGTTTCGTGCTCCAGCTCGTCCTCGGCGTCGAGTTGAAGGAAGCCTGGGGAATCGACTTCTTCCCCGTCTCCTTCAACGAGAACGACGGTCTCCGCGCCTATCTCCTGCCCGGGTTCGTGCTCGCCACGACCTCACTGGCGTACGTGGCCCGACTGACCCGTACCAGCCTCATGGAGACCATGCGCGCGGACTACGTCCGCACCGCCACGGCCAAGGGCCTGCCCCGCCGCCGCGTCGTCGTGCGTCACGCGCTGCGCAACGCGCTGATCCCGATCATCACCTTCCTCGGTGCGGACCTCGGCTCCCTCATGGGTGGCGCGGTCATCACCGAGAGGATCTTCAACATTCACGGTATCGGCGGCACGCTGGCGATGTACGTCTGGCAGAAGCAGGGCGTGGTGGTGGTGGGCATCGTCACCATCCTGGTTCTCGTCTACATGCTCGCCAACCTGATCGTGGACCTGCTGTACGCCGTGCTCGACCCGAGGATCCGTTATGCGTGACACAACCACGGTGGGGGACGAGTTGACCGAGACCCAGACCGTCGGCGCCCCTTCCACCGACGTCAAGAGCCCCAAGGAGGGCGGGAAGCGGAAGAAGGAGCGCGAGGCCAGTCTCTGGTCGGACGCGTTCTACGACCTCCGCCGCAACCCCGTCTTCCTCATAGGCGGCGCGCTGGTGCTGTTCATGGCAGTGGTCTCGCTGCTGCCCGGCATCTTCACCGGCGTCGACGCGTACGCGGCCTGCAACCTGCGCGACTCGATGATGAAGCCCAGCGGCGACCACATCTTCGGGACCGACGTGCAGGGTTGTGACGTCTACGCGAAGACCGTCTACGCGGCCAGCAACTCGATCATCGTCGGCATCGCCACGACCGCCATGGTGGTCCTGGTAGGCGTCACGTCGGGTCTGCTCGCGGGCTGGTTCGGCGGCTTCGTCGACACCGTGCTCTCCCGCTTCGCCGAGGTCTTCTTCGCCATCCCGCTGATGCTCGGTGGCATGCTGATCATGTCGGGCCTCGGCAAGGGCAACGCCTGGACCGTCTCGTTGGTCCTCGCGACCCTCGGTTGGCCGCAGATCTTCCGCATCATGCGGTCTTCGGTGCTGGCCAACAAGCACAACGACTACGTGATGGCGGCCCGCGCCCTCGGCGCGGGCACCTGGCGCATCACGCTCCGGCACATCCTGCCGAACGCCATCGCCCCCGTCATCGTGGTCGGCGCGATCAGCCTGGGTGTGTACATCTCCGCCGAGGCGGCCCTGTCCTACCTGGGTGTCGGCGTCCAGGCGCCGGAGATCTCGTGGGGCCTCATGGTGAGCGACGCCCAGGCGCGCTTCCTCCAGGCTCCCTACATGCTGCTGTTCCCGGCCGCAGCGCTGAGCATCACCGTGCTCGCGTTCATCATGGTCGGCGACGCGGTGCGCGACGCCCTCGACCCGAAGCTGCGCTGAGGAAGGGCGTACGTTGACCATCATCGACAAGACCTCGAACGTCCCCGCGCCCCGTTCGGCGCCGGAGGGCACCCCCCTTCTCGAAGTGCGCGACCTGCACGTCGAGTTCCACACCCGCGACGGTGTCGCCAAGGCCGTGAACGGTGTCTCGTACTCCGTGAACGCGGGCGAGACCCTCGCCGTCCTCGGCGAGTCCGGCTCCGGCAAGTCCGTGACGGCGCAGGCCATCATGGGCATCCTGGACATGCCTCCGGGCAAGATCCCGCACGGCGAGATCCTGTTCCAGGGCACCGACCTGCTGAAGCTGCCCGCCGAGGAGTTCCGCAAGGTCCGCGGCCAGAAGATCGCCATGATCTTCCAGGACGCGCTGTCCTCGCTGAACCCGGTGCACACCGTCGGCGCCCAGCTCGGCGAGATGTTCCGCGTCCACCGCGGGATGTCCAAGAAGGACGCCACGGCCAAGGCCGTCGAGCTCATGGACCGGGTCAAGATCCCCGCCGCCAAGGCGCGCGTGGGCGACTACCCGCACCAGTTCTCCGGCGGTATGCGCCAGCGCATCATGATCGCCATGGCGATGGCCCTGGAGCCCGACCTGATCATCGCCGACGAGCCCACCACGGCTCTCGACGTGACCGTCCAGGCCCAGGTCATGGACCTGCTCGCGGAACTCCAGCGCGAGATGAACATGGGCCTCATCCTGATCACCCACGACCTCGGCGTCGTCGCCGACGTCGCGGACAAGATCGCCGTCATGTACGGCGGTCGGATCGTGGAGAACGCCCCGGTCCACGAGATCTACAAGCGTCCCGCGCACCCGTACACCCGCGGCCTGCTGGACTCGATCCCGCGCCTGGACCAGAAGGGCCAGGAGCTCTACGCGATCAAGGGCCTCCCGCCCAACCTGCTGAACATCCCCTCGGGCTGCGCCTTCAACCCGCGCTGCCCCAAGGCGCAGGACATCTGCCGCACCGACGTACCGACCCTGCAGCAGGTGACCGAGCAGGACGGCGCCGTGCTGCCCGGCCGCGGCAGCGCGTGCCACTTCTGGAAGGAGCAGATCCATGGCTGAGCTCACCAAGAACGCCCCCGAGCGCGAGCCGATCCTCCAGGTGCGCAACCTGGTCAAGCACTTCCCGCTGACCCAGGGAATCCTGTTCAAGAAGCAGGTCGGAGCGGTCAAGGCCGTGGACGGGGTCTCCTTCGACCTCTACCGCGGCGAGACGCTCGGCATCGTCGGCGAGTCCGGCTGTGGCAAGTCCACCGTCGCCAAGCTCCTGATGAGCCTGGAGAAGGCCACCGCGGGCGAGGTCTTCTACAAGGGCCAGGACATCACCAAGCTGTCCGGGCGCGCCCTGAAGGCCGTACGGCGCAACATCCAGATGGTGTTCCAGGACCCGTACACCTCGCTGAACCCGCGCATGACGGTCGGCGACATCATCGGGGAGCCCTTCGAGATCCACCCCGAGGTGGCTCCCAAGGGCGACCGGCGCCGCAAGGTCCAGGACCTGCTGGACGTGGTCGGCCTCAACCCCGAGTACATCAACCGCTACCCGCACCAGTTCTCCGGCGGTCAGCGCCAGCGCATCGGCATCGCCCGCGGCCTCGCGCTCAACCCGGAGATCATCATCTGCGACGAGCCGGTCTCCGCGCTCGACGTGTCGGTGCAGGCGCAGGTCATCAACCTGATGGAGAAGCTCCAGGACGAGTTCAACCTGTCCTACCTCTTCATCGCGCACGACCTGTCGATCGTCCGGCACATCTCGGACCGCGTGGGCGTCATGTACCTCGGCAAGATGGCCGAGATCGGCAGCGACGGCCAGATCTACGAGCACCCGACGCACCCCTACACCCAGGCGCTGCTGTCGGCCGTCCCGGTCCCCGACCCGGACGCCCGCGAGGGCCGTGATCGCATCATCCTCACCGGCGACGTCCCGTCCCCGGCCAACCCGCCGTCGGGCTGCCGCTTCCGCACCCGCTGCTGGAAGGCCCAGGACAAGTGCGCCACCGAGGAGCCGCTGCTGGCGATCCCGGAGCGCTTCAAGGGCCTGGACACCCTGGCCGCGCACGAGTCGGCGTGCCACTTCGCGGAGGAGAAGGCCGTCCTGGCCGTCTGATCTCCCGCGGGACGCACGTCTTTTCAGGGCGCCCGGTACCGGATCCTTCCGGTACCGGGCGCCCTGACGTGCGGGCGGGAACGGAAGCCGGTTGCCTTCGGGGCCCGCCGCCACCGACAGTGGGCCGATGACCGACATGCTGACCGTCCGACCCGCCGGGCCCGGGGACGCGTCCGACATCTGCGCACTGCTCAACGCCGTCGACGTCATCGAGATCGGCAGACCGGAAACGGACCTCGGCACGGTCAAGGCCGACCTGCACCACCCCGGCGTCGACCTGGCGAGGGACTCCTGGCTCGCCTTCCGGGCCGGCCGGCTCGTCGCCTACGCGCTGGTCTGGGCCGACGCCCGGCCGGGGCGGGTCGAGGGCGACCACTACGTGCTGCCCGGCGACCCCGAGGCCGCCGTACGACTCCTGGAGCTGATGGAGGTCCGGGCCCGCAGGATGGCCGGCGCGACCCGCGCCGCCGCACTGCGGCTCCAGCTCAACGTGAACCCCACCCTCGACACCGGCCTCCTGACCCGCCGCGGCTACCGCTCCGTGCGCCGGTACCAGGTGATGACCCGTCGGCTCGACGCCGCCCGCGAACGGTCGCCGCAGCCCCCCGACGGGCTGACCCTGCGTCACTGCGCCGCCGACGCGGCCGACCCCCGCCGGGCCCACGCCCTGGTCGAGGAGACCTTCGCGGCGCACTACGGGCACGTGGAGCGCGCGTACGAACCCTGGCTCGACCACCTCGACGCCCGCCGGCTCGACTGGTCCCTGGTCTGGATCGCCGCCCTGCCGGCGCGGGGCGACGTAGCCGTCCTGCTCACCCGGGACGACCGCATCAGCATGGGCTGGATCAGCCACATCGGCGTGCGCGGGGACGTCCGCGGCCGGGGCATCGGCGGATTCCTGCTGCGCCACGCCTTCGCCGCCTACGCGGAACGCGGCCGGGACACCGTGGGACTGGGCGTGGACACCCACAACGAGAGCGGCGCACTGGCGCTGTACGAGGCGCACGGAATGGGCCTGCACTACGCCGTGGACACATGGGAGCTGCCTTTGCACTCGCAGGGGTGACAGGCGGGTGACGCGAGGGTGCAATCGGTCCAACCGGAGGTGTATGGGACCCCTCATAGGGTGACATTGGCCCCTAAGTGAGACTTGGGATCCCTAGGAGGCACTCCATGCGCGGAGCCACCCACGCCAAGTGGGCCGCATGTGCGGTGGCCGTCGCCCTCGCGGCGACGGCCTGCGGCGGCGGCGGAAGCGACGGTGGCGGAGGCGAATCGGGGATCGTCAGCTCCTCGTGGGGTGACCCGCAGAACCCGCTGGAACCCGCCAACACCAACGAGGTGCAGGGCGGCAAGGTCCTCGACATGATCTTCCGGGGCCTCAAGCGCTACGACCCGAAGACCGGCGCGGCCGTCAACATGGTCGCGGAGAAGATCGACACGACGGACAGTCAGAACTTCACGGTCACACTGAAGGACGGCTGGAAGTTCAGCAACGACGAGCCGGTCACCGCGCAGTCCTTCGTCGACGCCTGGAACTACGGCGCGGACGTGCGCAACAAGCAGAACAACTCGCCGTTCTTCTCCGACATCGTCGGCTACGAGAACCTGCACCCAGCCTCCGGCGAACCCAAGACCAAGACGATGTCCGGACTCGTCGTCAAGGACGCCAAGACCTTCACGGTCGCCCTGAAGTCGAAGTTCTCCACCTGGCCCGAGACCCTCGGCTACCAGGCGTTCTCCCCGCTGCCCAAGGCCTTCTTCACCGACCACGCCGGCTGGCTCTCCAAGCCGATCGGCAACGGCCCCTACACGGTGGACTCGTACACCAAGGGCACCGCGATGAACCTGCGCAAGTGGGACGGGTACACCGGTGAGGACAAGGCGCAGAACGGCGGGGTGGACCTGAGGGTCTACACCGACAACAACACCGCCTACACGGACCTGATCTCCGGAAACCTCGACCTCGTCGACGACATCCCGGCGCAGCAGCTGAAGAACGTCGCCAACGACCTCGGCGACCGTTACATCAACCAGCCCGCCCTGATCATCCAGACCCTCACCTTCCCGCTGTACGACCCGCAGTGGGGCAAGGAGGGCATGGAGAAGGTCCGCCGGGGCATCTCGATGGCGATCAACCGCGACGAGATCACCAAGCAGATCTTCCGCGACACCCGCACCCCGGCCAAGGACTGGACCTCGCCGGCCCTCGGCGAGGACGGCGGCTTCAACGCCACCCTCTGCGGCGACGCCTGCGTCTTCAACCCCACCGAGGCCAAGAAGCTCATCCAGGAGGCCGGCGGCCTGCCCGGCGGCAAGATGACGCTCACCTCCAACGTGGACACCGGTTCGCACCGCGACTGGATGGACGCCGTCTGCAACAGCGTCAACAACGCCCTCGGCGAGGGCCCGGTCTGCACGGTCAACCCGGTCGGCACCTTCGCGGACTTCCGCAACCAGCAGAGCGCCTTCAAGCTCACCGGCCCCTTCCGCTCGGGCTGGCAGGCCGACTACCCGCTCATCCAGAACTTCCTGGAGCCGCTGTACTACACCGGCGCCTCCTCCAACTACGGCAAGTTCTCCAACCCGGAGTTCGACAAGCTCGTCGACCAGGCCAACCAGGAGAGCGACACGGCCAAGGCCACGGCCACCTTCCAGGACGCCGAGAAGATCCTCGCCGAGCAGATGCCCGCCATCCCGCTCTGGTACCAGAACGGCAGCGCCGGCCACTCCGAGCGGATCTCCGACGTGGCCCTCAACCAGTTCAGCGTCCCGGTCTACAACGCGATCAAGGTCAGCTGACCCCCACACGGATCCCGCGCCCTCCGGCACCCCCTCGGTTCCGGAGGGCCCACCGACACCCCGGAGCACTCCTTGGGACGCTACGTGATCCGGCGGCTGCTCCAGATGATCCCCGTGTTCATCGGCAGCACGTTCCTGATCTTCTTCATGGTGTACGCGCTGGGCGACCCGGTCGCCGCCCTCTTCGGCGACAAGGCGCCCGACCCCGCCACCGCCGCGCGCATCCGCAAGGACCTCTACCTCGACCAGCCCCTGTGGAAGCAGTACCTGCACTACATGGGGCAGATCTTCCAGGGCGACTTCGGCACCGCCTTCAACGGCCAACCGGTCACCGAACTGATGGCGTCCGCCTTCCCCGTGACCCTGCGCCTGACCCTGGTCGCCATCGTCATCGAGGTCATCGTCGGCATCACCCTCGGCGTGATCAGCGGCCTGCGCCGGGGCCGGAGCATCGACACCACCGTGCTGGTGCTCACCCTCGTCGTGATCTCGGTGCCCACCTTCGTGACGGGGTACCTGCTCCAGTTCCTCTTCGGCGTCAAATGGGGCTGGGTCCGGCCCACCGTCTCCGGGGAGGTCGCCTTCGGTGAGCTGATCCTGCCCGGCATCGTGCTCGCGCTGGTCTCCCTCGCGTACGTCACCCGGCTCTCGCGCACCTCCATCGCGGAGAACGTCAAGGCCGACTACGTCCGCACCGCCGTCGCCAAGGGACTGCCGCGCCGCCGGGTCATCACCCGGCACCTGCTGCGCAACTCGCTGATCCCCGTGGTCACCTTCATCGGCACCGACATCGGCGCCCTCATGGGCGGCGCCATCGTCACCGAGCGGATCTTCAACATCCACGGCGTCGGCTACCAGCTCTACCAGGGCATCCTGCGCAACAACTCCCCGACGGTGGTCGGCTTCGTGACCATCCTCGTCATCGTCTTCCTCCTGGCGAACCTGCTCGTCGACCTGCTCTACGCGGTCCTGGACCCGAGGATCCGTTATGCCTGAGCCGGAGCATCCCGCCTACGACCCGCTGCAACCCGGAGAGGGGGAAGCCATCGCCCCGACCGGACAGGGCGGACCCATGGATCTCGCGCTGGAGGAGGCCGAGAGCCTGGAGAAGCCACTCGGCGACGCACCCTCCGGCCCGGGGGAGAAGGCCCGCTCACTGTGGTCCGACGCCTGGTACCAACTGCGTCGCAACCCCGTCTTCATCGTCTCCTCGCTGCTGATCCTCTTCCTCGTGATCATCTCCATCTGGCCGCAGCTCATCGCGAGCGGCGACCCGCTGCACTGCGAGCTGTCGAAGTCCCAACAGGGAGCCTCGCCCGGCCACCCCTTCGGCTACGACACCCAGGGCTGCGACGTCTACACCCGCACCGTCTACGGCGCCCGCGCCTCCATCACGGTCGGCATCTGCGCCACCCTCGGCGCCGCCCTGCTCGGCTCCCTGCTCGGCGGGCTCGCCGGATTCTTCGGCGGCTGGGGCGACTCGCTGCTCTCCCGGGTCGCGGACATCTTCTTCGGCATCCCGGTCGTCCTCGGCGGCCTGGTCTTCCTGTCCGTGGTCACCAGCACCACCGTCTGGCCCGTGGTCGGCTTCATCGTGCTGCTCGGCTGGCCGCAGATCGCCCGCATCTCCCGCGGCTCGGTGATCACCGCCAAACAGAACGACTACGTACAGGCCGCCCGCGCCCTCGGCGCCGGCAACGGCCGGATGATGCTGCGACACGTCGCGCCCAACGCCGTCGCGCCCGTCATCGTCGTCGCCACCATCGCCCTGGGCACCTACATCGCCCTGGAGGCCACCCTGTCGTTCCTCGGCGTGGGTCTGCGCCCGCCGACGGTCTCCTGGGGGATCGACATCTCCAACGCCGCCTCCCAGATCCGCAACGCCCCGCACATGCTGCTCTATCCGGCCGGCGCGCTGAGCATCACCGTGCTCGCCTTCATCATGCTCGGCGACGCGGTGCGCGACGCCCTCGACCCCAAGCTGCGCTGAGGAGTGGGCACCATGCTGCTCGAAGTCCGCGACCTCCACGTGGAGTTCCACACGAGGGACGGAGTCGCCAAGGCCGTCAACGGCGTCAGCTACTCGGTGGACGAGGGCGAGACCCTCGCCGTGCTCGGCGAGTCCGGCTCCGGCAAGTCCGTCACCGCCCAGGCCGTCATGGGCATCCTGGACATGCCGCCGGGCAGGATCTCCCACGGCGAGATCCTGTTCAAGGGCAAGGACCTCCTGAAGACCAAGGAGGAGGAACGCCGGAGGATCCGCGGCGCCGAGATGGCCATGATCTTCCAGGACGCCCTGTCCTCCCTGAACCCCGTCCTCAGCGTGGGCGCGCAGCTCGGCGAGATGTACGAGGTCCACCGCGGGATGTCCCGCAAGGACGCCAAGGCCAGGGCGATCGAGCTGATGGACCGGGTGCGGATCCCCGCCGCCCGGCAGCGGGTGGGGGACTACCCGCACCAGTTCTCCGGCGGCATGCGCCAACGCATCATGATCGCGATGGCGCTGGCCCTCGAACCCTCCCTGATCATCGCCGACGAGCCGACCACCGCCCTCGACGTCACCGTCCAGGCCCAGGTCATGGACCTGCTCGCGGAACTCCAGCACGAGCTGAACATGGGACTCATCCTGATCACCCACGACCTCGGCGTCGTCGCCGACGTCGCCGACAAGATCGCCGTCATGTACGCGGGCCGGATCGTCGAGGCGGCCCCCGTGCACGAGATCTACAAGCGTCCGGCGCACCCGTACACCCGCGGCCTGCTGGACTCGATCCCGCGCCTGGACCAGAAGGGCCAGGAGCTCTACGCCATCAAGGGCCTGCCGCCCAACCTGCTCGCCATCCCGCCCGGTTGCGCCTTCAACCCCCGCTGTCCGATGGCCCGGCCGGCCTGCCGGGCCGAGGTCCCGCCGCTCGCCGACGTCGCCCCGGACCGCACCAGCGCGTGCTTCTTCTGGAAGGAGTGCATCGGTGCCTGAACCCATCCTGGAAGTGCGGGACCTGGTCAAGCACTACCCGCTGACCCGCGGCGTCCTCTTCAAGAAGAGGATCGGCGCCGTCAAGGCCGTCGACGGCGTCTCCTTCGACCTCGCCCCCGGCGAGACGCTCGGCATCGTCGGCGAGTCCGGCTGCGGCAAGTCCACCGTCGCGAAGATGCTGGTCAACCTGGAGCGCCCGACCTCCGGGGCCATCTCCTACAAGGGCGAGGACATCACCAGGCTGTCCGGGCGGGCCCTGAAGGCCGTACGGCGCAACATCCAGATGGTGTTCCAGGACCCGTACACCTCGCTGAACCCGCGCATGACGGTCGGCGACATCATCGGGGAACCGTACGAGATCCACCCCGAGGTGGCCCCCAAGGGGGACCGGCGCCGCAAGGTCCAGGACCTGCTGGACGTCGTCGGCCTCAACCCCGAGTACATCAACCGCTACCCGCACCAGTTCTCCGGCGGTCAGCGCCAACGCATCGGCATCGCCCGCGGCCTGGCCCTGCGCCCCGAGGTCATCGTCGCCGACGAACCGGTCTCCGCGCTCGACGTCTCCGTCCAGGCGCAGGTGATCAACCTGCTGGCCCGGCTCCAGGACGAGTTCGAGCTGTCCTACGTGTTCATCGCGCACGACCTCTCGATCGTCCGGCACATCTCCGACCGGGTCGGCGTGATGTACCTGGGCCGGATCGTCGAGATCGGCAGCGACATCCAGATCTACGACCACCCCACCCACCCCTACACCCAGGCGCTGCTCTCGGCCGTGCCCGTTCCCGACCCCGACGCCCGCGCCCACCGGGACCGGATCATCCTCTCCGGGGACGTCCCCTCCCCGGCCGATCCGCCCTCGGGCTGCCCCTTCCGCACCCGCTGCTGGAAGGCCGAGGCGCGGTGCGCGGCGGAGGTGCCGCTGCTCGCGATCCCGCGGGTCTTCCCCTCGGGCCCGGCGGCGCACCCGTCGGCCTGCCACTTCGCGGCCGAGAAGCGGGTGGTCCCGGGACCGGGCGAACTCCCGCCGCCGCCGGACCCGCCACCCGCCGGCCCACCGGCCCCGGAGCCTCCGTCAGCCGGTCCGTCACCCGGAGACCCCCCGTCCGAGGAGTAGCCGATCGGGCCGGTGGCAGCACGGGGGCTCACACCCGGCGATCATTTCCAGCCACCCCCGAATATGCGGAGAGCCTGGCCCAGGGTGACGACAACTCGGTTTACCTGGTGGCAACTTGACCGTTTCTGGCCCGAGATGTGAACCGGGCAGCCTGGGTCGGGTGCGGCCGTGCGGGTGCCGACAGCCGGCCGGGCAGGCGTACGGCCTCCCCGGCCGGCCTCCCCCGTGACCCTGCGCATGCACGGCGTGCGCCCCTTGTGCTGCCGGAATTCGATCGATGCGCTGGTACGGATAGTTATGATCCGTAGCGCACGGTGGGTATGAGTCCGCCGAGGCACGAATGCGCGTACCGATGTCCGCTCGACGTGGAGGTGAAACGCCGTGGCACTCTCGATCTCGGCCGTGGTGCTGCTGGCGATCGTCGTCTTCCTGCTGGTTCGGAGGTCGGGACTGAAGGCAGGACACGCCGTCGTGTGTGTGCTGCTCGGCTTCTATCTGGCGAGTTCGACCATCGCGCCGACGCTCAGCCAGCTGACGTCCAACGTGGCCAGCATGATCAGTGGCCTCAAGTTCTAGGACTCAGCTCGTAGGCTGACCCCATGAACGGTCTTCCCGCTCGTCGTCTGCTCCTCGTGCACGCGCACCCGGACGACGAGTCCATCAACAACGGCGTCACCATGGCCAAGTACGCGGTCGAGGGCGCCCACGTCGCGTTGGTGACCTGCACGCTGGGCGAGGAGGGCGAGGTCATCCCGCCCGACCTCGCCCATCTCGCGGCCGACCGCGACGACACCCTCGGCCCCCATCGCATCGGCGAGCTCGCCGCGGCCATGGGGGAACTGGGCGTCACCGACCACCGGTTCCTCGGCGGCCCCGGTCGCTTCCGCGACTCCGGGATGATGGGCGCCGAGCAGAACCACCGCCCCGGCGCCTTCTGGTCCGCCGACGTGGACGAGGCCGCCGCGTACCTCGTCGAGGTCATCCGGGAGCTGCGCCCGCAGGTCCTCGTCACCTACGACCCCGACGGCGGCTACGGACACCCCGACCACATCCAGGCCCACCGCGTCGCCACGCGCGCGGCGGAACTCGCCGCGGAGGGCGCGTACCGGCGCGATCTCGGCACGGCGCACACGATCGGGAAGATCTACTGGAACCGGGTGCCGCGCTCGGTGGTCGAGGAAGGCTTCGCCCGACTGCGCGCCGCCGGCAAGGCGCCCTTCCCCGGCCTCGCCGCGCCGGACGACGTGCCCGGAGTCGTCGCCGACGAGCGCATCACCGCCGAGATCGGCGACGGGGTCGCCGGCGAGGCGTTCGTCGCGGCCAAGGCCGCCGCGATGCGCGCGCACGCCACCCAGATCGCCGTGGACGGGCCCTTCTTCGCCCTGTCGAACGACCTGGCCCAGCCGCTCTTCGCCCGCGAGTACTACGAACTCGTCGCGGGCGAGCCGGGGGCACCGGCCGGCGAACGCGAGCGGGACCTCTTCGCGGGGGTGTCGGCATGACCACCACCTGGACCCCCGGCCGGATCGCCGCCCTGCTCGGCCTGCTCGTCGCCGGCGCGGTGGCCGGCGCGGCGGGCTGGCTCGTGGTGGGCCTGTGGTTCCCGGGCGGACTGCTGCTCGCGCTGGCGGCGCTCTTCGGCGTGTTCCTCGCGGGCCGGATCGCCACCGGAACCGGCATCGGCGTGGGCGCCGCGGTGATCGGCTGGTTCCTGGCCTACGTACTCCTCAGCCTGCCGCGCCCCGAAGGGGACTTCCTGCTCGGTTCGTCCGGAATCGGCATGTACGCGTACCTATTGGGCGGGACGGTGATCGCTGTGATCTGCGCCACGATGCGCGGCCCGGTCGACCGGCCGGTTTCGGCCGCGAAGCCCCGCCCGTGACGTGCCGTTGAGCGTGGACGCGATCCGATCGGGGACGGCTTGAGGGGGTTTGACGGATCGTTGAGTACCCTCTCGGAGCGGGTCAAGGGGAATCCCCGATTCCCCGCGAACAGTTGCGCCCGGGCGACGGCCAGTATGGTGGACGGGCCGCCGAGCTGCCCGCGCACGGTATGACGGGCGGCGGAGCCAACCGGGAGAACCTGCCTTGAGCCGTGAAACCGACAGTCCGTCCCCCGGGCCCCAAGGGCGCGGTGGAGCCGCCTACCCCTCGGGTACGCCGCCGTATGGAACCGGCCAGTATCCGTCCACGGACGCTGCGGCGACCACCCCGGAGGAGAACTCTGTGACTTCGAAGCCGTCCACGCCCGACTCCGACGGGCCGAAGACCGAGACCACCCTGACGACCCGGATCCGGATCAACATCCCGGGTTCGCGTCCGATCCCGCCCGTCGTCGTGCGCAAGCCCGTCAAGGACGCCGAGGGCGGCGCCGAGCATGCCGCGCCGGGCGCCGGCGAGTCCGCCGCGCCGCCCGCGCCGGCCCCTGCCCCGGCGCCCCTGCCCGTGCGCCCCCCGCAGTCGGCCCCGCCCTCCTCGGGGGGTTCGGAGGAGCCGGCCAGCAACTGGTTCGCGCCGCGCAAGTCGACCCCGCCGCCCCCGCCCGGCGACGGCGGCGCCCCCGCGGGCCCGCCGAGCGCCGGCCACGGCGCCGCGCCGGCCGGCCC
>NZ_LGDE01000091.1 GCF_001279725.1 Streptomyces sp. WM4235
CCTTCGTTTCCGACTCTATCAGACTCTTTCGTGTCCGATTCCCGGTCGAAGCGGGTTTCGCTTTCCAGTTCTTCGCTTTCGCGTTTCCCTTTCCGGCGAGTCCGACTCTATCAGAAGTTTTCCACCGGATTTCCCGGCTTCAGATTCCTGGATGAGGAGTCGAGGGTGCCCTGTCTGAATTCGATTCATCGGGGGCGTGTTGCCGAACCGCTCAGCTCGAGGCAACCGTTCTACTCTACATCGGCCTCGGGCACGGGTCCAATCGGCCCAGGGCCGACCCCACCGAACCGCGCCCCCACCCACGCCACCACCTCGCTACAAGACCTTGCCGTTGCCCCTCTGCCTCGCCCATCGACGGCGCTGGCCGGTGCTGTCGCCCCAGTCCGCCACGGCCCCGGGCTCACTGCACCGTAGAGGCGATCCATCAAGCGCGAGCCGTCCAGATCCAGGCAGGCGCGAGCTCGTGCGGGTGGGTGTTGCCTCCGCGCGGCTGTGTAGCTCGACTGGTCCCAGCCGTCCCTGCGACTGACCTCCTGCTCCTCCGAGCGCCAGGGGGGAGAGATGCTCCCCCCCTGGTCTCGGCCTCCGCGGACGAATATCGGTGAGCCGGTGAGCCGGACAACCACAGTGGGTCCTCAGTGACGACTCATTCGGCGCAAACGTGACGCCCGGCCCGCCGGTCATCCGTTCCTCCGTTCTCGTCGCACTGGCCGCCGAAGCAGTCGATCGAGACCCCGCCCCTACTCGAGTCAGCAAGCCGGCGCCCACCCCGGCACCCGGCCTCTGTACCCGAGGGCCGGACCCGGGGAGGCGGGGTGAGACTCCCTCCCCTCCTCCCCGGCGCCGCCGTGAAGGATCAACGAGTGGGATCCGATCGGCGTCGCCGACAAAAAGCCGAAGCACCATTTCTGCCTCGATCCCTGCGGCCTGCGGCCCGACGCGATGGCGGCCAGAGTGCTGCCTGGTGGACGTCTGCCGGGCCGCAGCTATCGCCCGAGCAAGCGGCCCAGGAACCCCACCGACAAGCCCGACAAGCCCCCGGTCCGCTACCGCACAGCCCCGTCCACGTTCCATTCCCGCGGCAGGTCCTCGTCGCAGAAGACGCAGATGAAGTCTTCCTCCCGAACGATGTTCAGCTGGCTGCAGGAGGGGCAGCGCCGGAACACCACCTCGTGGGTGAAGCCGGAAGGGTGCTCGATCCCGGCTGCATCGAGAGCCTCCGCGACGGCCTGCCACGAACTGATGTCCGGGCAGTATCCGGTCGACTGGTTACTGACCTCAGCGACCACCCACTGCCCGGACTCCCTGCGGAAGCTCATCTCTCCGGCACCGAGAACGGGGCCGCCGCCGGCGCACACCACGTGCTCGCTTCGACGCGGCGCGAGCCGCAGCACACCCGCCGAGTCGATGACGAACGTGAAAGGCTCGGCCAACTCCACCGGCGCCAGAGACGAAGCCCAGTCGGCGAAGTCCGATGCCGAGAGGATGCTTCGGCCCTCAGCCTCCGGCCGGACAAGGGCCCGCAGATCAGGCGGTCCCACATACCGGTAGCTCCATTCCAGCAAGTTCACGCTGGCCAACGTAACCCCCAGCCGAGGCCGGAGCCTGGGGAGTTACGGGCTCTGTCGGGGATCTTGTGATGTCGCAGGGGTACGGGGCGAGGAGTATTCGTTGACGTAGGAGGTCGAGGTTGGCTCGTCCGTAGGCCATGCGCTTGATGAGCTTGACGCGGGTGACCTGGCCCTCAACCTGACCGAAACTCCACGGTGTGTGAGAGACCCGCGGTAACGGCGTCGAGTCGCGTCGCAGGCCGCTGACCTGCGAGTGGAGGGCTGGGAGGTCGTCAGCAAGGACTCGCTCCATCCAATCGGGGAATTGGTCTCCTCGGAGGTGGTGAAGCATTTCAGCGAAGTCGTGGACGTGCCGTGCGCGGCGTCGAGGTGAGGACAGGCCATACGGATCTCCTTCAGTTCCGCGACGTCCGCTGCGGTGAGGTGCTGGGGGTTCGTCATGATCCAGCGGACGACGCGTCGCGTCTTGGGGGTCGCCCTGGGCTGCGGCCGGGAGACCGGCTGCTGCTTCCGCCCTGGTTGGCGGGGGGGGGCTGAAGGCGCGGAAGTAGCGGCGGAGGCATTGGACGCTCGCTGTGAACCCGCGCTCGCGCAGTTCCCGGTGGAGCTGGGGAATGTCGTGACAGCCCTCCAGCCAGCGGGCGTGGAGGTGAGGCTTGTGCTCGTCCAGCAGGGACAGCCGTCCGGTGACTTCAACCAGGAGTTATGCGGATCCCGAGGGACGCGGCCGGGCGAGCGCCGGGACGGCCCGCCAGGCACAGAGCAATCGAGGCGAGCATCGACCGCAGCACCTGCGTCTGCCGGGCATGCGGCCTGGTCAGCCCCTCGATCTGCTCGGCGAACGTCACCGCCGGGCACCGGCTGCTCAGACACTTGAACCGGCGCACGGTCAACTCGATGACTACGGGACTGCCGGCCACGGGCGCGTCGCCGAGCCGACGGACGTACCGGCCATGCCCCCGCCACGACGGCATACCGCATCCCGGGCATCTCAGCCGGGACGCGTGACACCCCGCGCGAAGCGTGATGACCCCTGCCGTTCGCTTGATCGACTCGACGACAACACCGGACAGATGCGGCAACAACCGCCCCAACACCCCTGAACCGCACACCCGGAGACTGCCCAGCTCGGCCCTGCGGCATCACAAGATTCCCGACAGTGCCGAATAACGAGAACGTTCACAGTAGTCGCCGCTTCAACGGACGGACGCGTCGACGCGGGGGTACCTGTCCCCGACTGCGCTGCGAATGTGGGCTGCCAACTGCGCCTGGTAGCGGGTGTTCCATGGAGATGGCCCAGGCTGACCGCCATGAGGACCTGGACCGGGTTGTCTCGGTCGACTCCACGAACGTGCGTCCCACCCGCATGCAGCCGGTACCCGCAGAATTGCTTGGGCCCGCGAGCCCGCAGATCACACCCGCGGCAGGCCCGGCGGCGAACTGGTCACGAAGATCCGCGTCGCGACCGACAGCACGTACCGGCCACGGGCCTCCACCTCTCCAACGGCCGGCGGACCGCGAGCACCTGCACGGGCACGTGATCCGGGGGCCTTCCCTCTTGGCGGACCAGCAACGCCACCGCGACTCCGGGGAGGTCGCCCGGCCCGCAGTCCCGGGCCGACCGGCACGGCCCAGCTCTCGGTCCACCCACCTCGCTTGTCCACCAGAACCTGGCCCGATTCGACCCTCGAGGCCGTACTCAACCGTCTTGCCTGCTCGACCGGCGAACCCGATCGGCACCGCGATCCGCCACTGAGAACGCGACCAACCCGGCGAGCCCTCCGCGTCGCGTCAAGAACGTCGGGCGACATCGCGCGATGGCCACCACGCCCTGGTCCGCCCGAGCGGCACCGACCAAGGGCTGACTTCCAGACCCGGCGGGGAGGCAGCCCTTGGTCGGTGCCCATGGTCGCGTCCTGGCTGATCGGCGCCCAGTTCAATGTCATGGCCCTCAGGGGCACACGGGCGGTCCCTCGCTGATTCGACGGGCGGATTCCCGCGGCATCGGAGGACAGTCGCGCCGAGATACAGGGTGGCCCTGGTCGTCGGGCGGCAGCACCGGCGGGGTCGCGTCTCCGTCAGTGTCAGAGCTGCTCTGCCGGCTGTGGTTGGCCGCGCGCATGGCGAATCGGCGGAGACTCAGGCATTGCACGCGATGAATGCGTGTAGTCCGCCAGGACTGCTGTCTCCGGACCCATGTTCATTCGAGGACGCTTCGCGGAACCCGCGCTTTGCCATTCGCCATGGCGTTCCCAGTTGATGCCCTGCTCAGGAGGCCCCTGAGGCCCCTGCTTCATCTCCGCTCTGTGAAGCCTCGGCAGCCGCCCGATTCTTCGCCGTCGAGGGCGCTGACTGCCCCGGGAGCACAAGGCCCGCCCGCGCCCTGGACGCATTGGCCTGCCTCCTGGTCCTCGATGAGGACCAGGCACCCGTTCATCCGGTCTGTGGGTTTGTCGAACCCTTCGGCCACCGCACCGCCCGATTGCGCTTGAGTCGGTTGAGTCGGCCTTCGACCGTGTGGTGGGCTCTGTGGTCCGCGCAGTCGTACCCGCGGACCGTCGTCGGCGTCCCGCTTCGCATGCGGTGGCCGGCCCCGTCCGCTCCCGCATCGCCCACTGGTTACTCCCATCCCGGGAAGCACACGTGCCTGATCGTGGACGCGTGCCTGCGGGTCGCCGAGTCGATGCGAGCGAGGGCCTGCAATCCGCAACTGCCTCTTTCCAAAAGGGACTTGGCTGGGGCCGGCACCTGAGGAATCGATCGTCTGGCAGCTGCTTCGAGAACTCGTGCTCGTGCCTGCGGGGTACCTGCGCTAGCCGACCTCGGGAGATACGGAACCTGCTGCGGCGCCTGGCGGCTCGCTCCGCCACTGCCCTCCGCAGCCGGGACTCGCGGCCGCCTTCGCGGAACGGTTCGTCAAGGGTGCTCTCGACGCCGTCAGAGGTTGACGCGCTTCAGGTAGACACGGCTGCGGTGCGGGATCGTCTGGTACCAGAGCATCAGGTGCTCGTCCTCGTACGTACGGAGCCGCATCGGCTGCTCGTCCTCGTAGAGGCTGCCGTCCTTGGGGTCGATGCCCATCGATGCCAGATCCACCAGCCCGTCCATCACGGAACCGACCAGCCTCTGCTGTTCCGCGGGCATGTCCCCGAGCACCCACAGCCGGCCGGGATCACATTCCCACGCCCAGCCGGTCTCGTTCTGCACGCCTTCGCCGCGGGAGGTCACCGGCCGATCTCCTCCTGGGCCTCGGCCAGAATGCGACTGCTGGTCTCCATCGCCGACCGGAACTCCTGCTCGGTGGCGTTCGGATCCCCGGCGACGCGTTCTGCTTCATGGAGAGCCGCCGCCCGGGCGGGCCAGCGATGGATGGCCACGTGCGTCGCCCACTTGATCAGAAAGAACCGCAGTGGATTGATGGCACCCGTCGCCGCGGCGCGATCGAACGCCTCGTTGCACTCCTTGTCGAGCACGGCAAGATTCGCCATGTCGATGCGGCGTACGGCGTCCCGCAGCGCTTCCCGGGTCATGGCCGGCTGAGGGATGAGCGGGCCGCCGTCTTCCAGCTGCTGTGCTGTCATCGTGTCCTCCTGGGGAACGCGGCCAGGATACCCAGCGGAACCCGACAACCTGGCCCGGAACGCAGAAAAGCCCCGCACCCTGAAGGGTGCGGGGCTTTCCCACAATGATTGTTCGGCGGCGTCCTACTCTCCCACAGGGTCCCCCC
>NZ_LGDE01000092.1 GCF_001279725.1 Streptomyces sp. WM4235
CGTTCTCGAGGCCATGAAGATGGAACAGCCCCTCAACGCACACCGCTCCGGCACCATCGTCGGCCTCAAGGCCGAAGTCGGCGCGTCCCTCACCTCCGGCGCCGGCATCTGCGAGATCAAGGACTGATACATGGCATTCCGCTGAATTCGTCTGCGGAATTCTTGCGAGTCCTGACAATTCCCTGACGTAATCGTCGTTGAAAACATCATTCGGGCCTCGCATACTTAATTCCAATTCATGGGTCGTGAGGAGAGGGAACGAATGCACAGCACTCTGATCGTGGCGCGGATGGATCCCGGTTCCAGCATTGACGTCGCCAAGCTCTTCGGTGAGTTCGACGCCACCGAGATGCCCCACCGCATGGGTACGCGTCGCCGGCAGCTTTTCGAATACCGGGGGCTGTACTTCCATCTGCAGGACTTCGACACCGACAACGGTGGCGAGCTGATCGAGGCCGCCAAGGGTGACCCGCGCTTCGTGGGCATCAGCGAGGACCTCAAGCCGTTCATCGGGGCCTACGACCCCGCCACCTGGCGTTCCCCCGCCGACGCGATGGCGAAGCGCTTCTACGACTGGGAGGCGTCCGCGTGACCGGACGACGTGTGGTCATCACCGGCATCGAGGTGCTCGCGCCCGGTGGTGTCGGGACCAAGAACTTCTGGAACCTGCTGAGCGAGGGCCGCA
Organism: Streptomyces sp. WM4235; assembly: GCF_001279725.1. Classification (GTDB taxonomy): domain Bacteria; phylum Actinomycetota; class Actinomycetes; order Streptomycetales; family Streptomycetaceae; genus Streptomyces. Next base: position 686 of record NZ_LGDE01000092.1, read on the forward strand.
CCGCGACCCGCGGCATCACCTTCTTCGACCCCAGCCCCTTCCGTTCGCGGGTCGCCGCCGAGATCGACTTCGATCCGCAGGAACACGGCCTGACCCCGCAGGAGATCCGGCGCATGGACCGGGCCGCGCAGTTCGCGGTGGTCGCCGCCCGCGGCGCCGTCGCCGACAGCGGCATCGACCTGGAGACGTACGACCCGTACCGCGTGGGCGTCACCATCGGCAGCGCCGTCGGCGCCACGATGGGCCTCGACGAGGAGTACAACGTCGTCAGCGACGGCGGCCGACTCCACCTCGTCGACCACGAGTACGCGGTCCCGCACCTCTACAACTACCTGGTGCCCAGCTCCTTCACCGCCGAGGTCGCCTGGGCGGTCGGCGCGCAGGGACCCAGCACCGTGGTCTCCACCGGCTGCACCTCAGGCATCGACTCGGTGGGTCACGCCGTGGACCTGCTCCGCGAGGGCTCGGTCGACGTGATGATCGCCGGTTCCTCGGACGCGCCGATCTCGCCGATCACCATGGCCTGCTTCGACGCGATCAAGGCGACCACCCCCCGCCACGACGACCCCGGTCACGCCTCCCGCCCCTTCGACGGAACCCGCAACGGCTTCGTCCTGGGCGAGGGCGCGGCGGTGTTCGTCCTGGAGGAGCTGGAGCACGCCAAGAAGCGCGGCGCGCACGTCTACGCCGAGATAGCCGGCTACGCCACCCGCTCCAACGCCTACCACATGACCGGTCTGCGGCCGGACGGCAAGGAGATGGCGGAGGCCATCCGGGTCGCGCTGTGCGAGGCCAAGATGAACCCGACCGAGATCGACTACATCAACGCGCACGGCTCGGGCACCAAGCAGAACGACCGCCACGAGACCGCCGCGTTCAAGCGGAGCCTCGGCGACCACGCCTACCGGACCCCGGTCAGCTCGATCAAGTCGATGGTCGGGCACTCGCTCGGCGCCATCGGCTCCATCGAGATCGCCGCGTCCGCGCTGGCGATGGAGAACAACGTCGTCCCGCCGACGGCGAACCTCCACACCCCGGACCCGGAGTGCGACCTCGACTACGTCCCCCTGGTCGCCCGGGAGCAGTTGACCGACGCGGTCCTGACCGTCGGAAGCGGCTTCGGCGGTTTCCAGAGCGCCATGGTGCTGGCGCGTCCCGAGAGGAGCGTGGCATGACCACCTCGGTTGTGGTGACGGGTCTGGGCATCACGGCGCCCAACGGCCTGGGCACGGAGGACTACTGGGCGGCGACCCGGACGGGCAAGAACGGCATCGGCCGGGTCACCCGGTTCGACCCCGCCGGCTATCCGTCCACCCTCGCCGGCGAGATACCCGGGTTCTCCGACGAGGAGCTGCTGCCGAGCCGGCTGCTCCCGCAGACCGACCGGATGACGCGCCTCGCGCTCGTCGCCGCCGAGTGGGCGCTGGCCGACGCGGGTGTCGATCCGCAGAGCCTGCCCGAGTACGACATGGGCGTGGTCACGGCCAGTTCGTCGGGCGGCTTCGAGTTCGGGCAGAACGAGCTCCAGAAGCTGTGGAGCCAGGGCGCGCAGTACGTCAGCGCGTACCAGTCCTTCGCCTGGTTCTATGCCGTCAACAGCGGCCAGATCTCCATCCGCAGCGGGCTCAAGGGCCCCAGCGGAGTGATCGTCAGCGACGAGGCCGGCGGTCTGGACGCGTTGGCGCAGGGCCGTCGGCTGATCCGCAAGGGCACCCCGATGATCGTGTCGGGCGGGGTCGACGCCTCGATCTGCCCGTGGGGTTGGGTCGCGCAGCTCGCCGCCAAGCGGCTGAGCACCAGCGACGAGCCGACCCGCGCGTTCCTGCCGTTCGACGCGGACGCCTCGGGCTACGTGCCCGGCGAGGGCGGCGCCATCCTGATCATGGAGTCGGCGGAGTCGGCCCGTGCGCGCGGCGCGAAGATCTACGGCGAGATCGCCGGTTACGGCGCCACCTTCGACGCGGCGCCCGGCAGCGACCGGGAGCCCGCGCTGCGCAAGGCCATCGAGTTCGCCCTCGACGACGCGGGTGTCCGGCCCGAGGACGTGGACGTGGTCTTCGCGGACGCCGCCGGCGTCCCGGAACTGGACCGCGTCGAGGCCGAGGCCATCGGCGCCGTGTTCGGCGAGCGGGGCGTCCCGGTCACCGCACCCAAGACGATGACGGGCCGGCTGTACTCGGGCGCGGCGCCGCTGGACGTCGCGACCGCCCTGCTGGCGATCGAGGAGGGGCTCATCCCCCCGACCGTCAACGTGCACCCGGCCGAGGAGTACGCGCTCGACCTGGTCGTGGACCGGCCGCGCACCGCGCAGGTCCGTACCGCCCTGGTCGTGGCCCGCGGTTACGGCGGCTTCAACTCGGCCGTCGTCGTCCGCGCCGCGGACTAGGTCCTGTCGTCAAAGTCTCGCCTGGCCCGCGGCGCCCGGTACCGCACCTCGCCGCGTTGTCGGGGCACCCGAGTACGTCCAGTACACGGGCGCCCCTCCGCCTTGCGATGCACGGCACCGGACACCGCGGGCCCTACCGGCGCCACTTTGACGACAGGACCCAGGTCCCGCCCGCCCGCCGGTCCCCGTACGCCCCGAGCCCGGCGTCCTCCTCCGCCGCCACCCCCCGACCGGCGGCGGAGGACGCCTTCCCCCACGGCCTCACATCCCACGGACCCCCCACACACACACCATCCCCACACCACCGATCCACGAGCCATGAAGGGCCACACGTGTCCACTCAGACCTTCACCCTTGACGACCTGCGGCGGATCCTCCTCGAAGGCGCCGGCGCCGACGAGGGCGTCGACCTCGACGGCGACATCCTCGACGTCCAGTTCGAGGCGCTCGGCTACGAGTCCCTCGCCCTGCTGGAGACCGGCAGCCGCATCGAGCGCGAGTACAAGATCGTCCTCGACGAGGACCTGCTCACCGACGCCGACACCCCGCGCGCGCTGATCGCGGCCGTCAACGGCCACCTCACCGCGGTGCCCAGCGCCGCCTGAGTCGCCCGCCGCACCCAGCACGTTCCCCGGGCCGGGCGGACGCGTTCCGCCCGGCCCCGCCGAATCACCCCCGGACACTTACGGAGTACACGAACATGTCGACGCAGGAGAAGCGGATCGCCCTGATCACGGGCGCCACCAGCGGCATCGGCCTGGCCGCAGCCCGCGCACTGGGTGCCCAGGGGCACGCGGTCTTCATCGGCGCGCGCAGCGCCGACAATGTCGCCGCCACGGTCAAGGAGCTCCAGGCGGAGGGCCTCGAAGCCGACGGAACGGTCCTCGACGTACGCGACTCCGCCTCCGCCGCCGCGTTCGTCCAGGCCGCGGTCGACCGCTTCGGCAGCGTCGACGTCCTGGTCAACAACGCCGGCCGGTCCGGTGGCGGCGTCACCGCGGACATAGACGAGGAGCTGTGGGCCGATGTCATCGACACCAACCTCACCAGCGTCTTCCGGCTGACCAAGGAAGTCCTCAACACCGGCGGGATGCGCCACAAGAACCGCGGCCGCATCATCAACATCGCCTCCACCGCAGGCAAGCAGGGCGTCGTCCTGGGCGCCCCGTACTCGGCCTCCAAGCACGGCGTGGTCGGCTTCACCAAGGCCCTCGGCAACGAACTCGCCCCCACCGGGATCACGGTCAACGCCGTCTGCCCCGGCTACGTCGAGACGCCCATGGCCCAGCGCGTCCGCGCCGGATACGCCGCCGCCTACGACACCTCCGAGGACGCCATCCTCGACAAGTTCCGGTCGAAGATCCCGCTCGGCCGGTACTCCACCCCCGAAGAGGTCGCCGGCATGGTCGCCTACCTCGCCTCCGACACCGCCGCGTCCGTCACGGCGCAGGCGATCAACGTCTGCGGCGGGCTCGGCAACTTCTGATCCGCACCCCTTGCCACCAGGGTGCCGACGCGCCCGAGTTCTCGAAGAGGAAGCCGTCATGACAACCCGCGAGGTTGAGCACGAGATCACCATCGCCGCGCCGGCATCGGACGTGTACCGGCTGCTGGCCGACGTCGTCAACTGGCCGCGCATCTTCCCGCCCACCATCCACGTGGACCGGGTCGACTTCAACGGCACGCACGAGCGGATCCGGATCTGGGCCACCGCCAACGGCCAACCGAAGAACTGGACCTCGCGCCGCGAACTCGACCCGCAGGGCCTGCGGATCACCTTCCGCCAGGAGGTCACCACCAAGCCGGTCGCCTCGATGGGCGGCGCGTGGATCATCGAGCCGCTCGACGAGAACTCCTCGCGGGTCCGGCTGCTCCACGACTACCGGGCGATCGACGACGACGCGCACGACCTGCTCTGGATCGACGAGGCCGTCGACAAGAACAGCCGCTCCGAGTTGGCGGCGTTGAAGCGGAACGTGGAGTTCGCCCACGGCGCCGAGGACGTCACCTTCTCCTTCGAGGACACCGTCACCATCGACGGCTCCGCCA
>NZ_LGDE01000093.1 GCF_001279725.1 Streptomyces sp. WM4235
GTGCCCGCCCTGGTGGTGCCGTTGGACGGGCCGCTGCCGCTCACCCCCAACGGGAAGCTGGACCACAAGGCGCTGCCCGCGCCCGACTGGTCGGGAATGACGGGCGACGCCCGGCCGGCCGATGCCACCGAGACCCGGTTGGCGCGGCTGTTCGGCGAGATCCTCAGGCTGGACGAGGTCGGTGTCCACGACGACTTCTTCGCCCTGGGCGGCCATTCCATGGCCTCCATGCGCCTGCTGGGCCTGATCCGGGCCGAGTTCGGGGTGGAGCTGAGCATCCGGGACGTCTTCGACGCCCTCACGGTCAGCGGCATCGCGGAGCGGCTGGCCGGCGCGCGGGCGGCCCGGCCGGCTCTGCGGGCGGGCGCCGGAGCGGGGGCGCGGGAGCTTCCCGCCGCGCCGGTTCAGGGCGCGCAGTGGCGGGCGTACGGACCGCGGCCCGCTTTCGACAGCGCGCTCGCGCTGCGCTCGCCGGGCGGGCTCGACGCCCGGGCGCTGGCCGACGCGCTGGCCGACGTGGTGGACCGGCACGCCCCGCTGCGCACCTCCTTCGGCGAGGAGGCCGGGGAGCTGCGGCTGCGTCCCGCCGTCGAACCGCCGGTCCTGGCCGTCGAGGAGTGCGCGGACCTGGAGTCCCGCCTCGCCGAACTCGCGGGCGAGACGGCGGACCTGACCTCGCGGGCGCCGCTGCGGGTCCGGCTGCTCACGGCTCCCGACGGGGCCCAGGCCCTGTTGCTGGCCTCGCACCACCTGGCGGTGGACGAGTGGTCGGTGGTGCCGCTGTTCCGGGACCTGACGACGGCGTACGCGGCCCGGGTCCGCGGCGTCGCGCCCGACTGGGAGCCGTTGCCGGTGTCGTACGCGGACTACGCGCTCTGGGCACGCGAGGCGCTCGGCGACCTCGACGACCCGGACAGCGCGGGCGGGCGGCAGCTCGCCTACTGGCGCCGGACGCTGCGGGAGGCGCCGAGCGCCCTGGCCCTTCCGACGGACCGGCCGCGGCCGGCGGACGCCGGGCGGGCGGGGTACACGGCCGGGCAGGTGCCGTTCGTCCTGGACGAGGGCTTGCACGCCCGGGTGGACGCCCTGGCCCGGGAGAGCGGCACGAGCATGTTCATGGTGCTGCACGCGGCGCTGTCGGCGCTGCTGACGGCGCACGGCGCGGGCACCGACCTGCCGATCGCGACCATGGTCGCGGGCCGGTCGGACGAGCGGCTCGCCCCGCTGGTCGGTTGCTTCCTCAACACGGTGGTGTTGCGCACCGACACCGGCGGCGACCCGACCTTCCTGGAGCTGTTGTCGCGGGTGCGGGAGACGACGCTGAGCGCGCTGGACCACCAGGAGGTGCCGTTCGACGCGGTGCTCCGCGCCTCGGGGTTGCCGGCGCGGGGACCGCAGGTGACGGTGGTCCACCACGAGCAGGCGGACCTGGACGAGTTGGAGGGCGGCATGGGCACCTTCCAGGCCGTTCCCGTCGGCCGGACCACCGGGGAGCTAACGGTCGGGTTCCACGAACCGCGCGGCGAGGGTCCGGTGTACGGCGAGCTGATCCACGCGGTCGAGCTGCTCGGACCGGCCAAGGCCCGGCGGCTCGCCGAGGAACTCCACGTGTTGATCGGGCACGTGGCCGACGACCCGCGGCAGCCGCTCTCGGAGCTGTTCGCGGTCATGTCCACAAGGAGCGGGAACGCATGACGACCCACCCGTTCGAGGCCCCCCGGGGAAGCCCCGGGGCGCCTGCCTGACGTACGTCGAGACCCATGGGACGGAGCCGTGGCCCAAGAGCCTGGTCGGACGGCGGGGCCGACCCTCCGGAGCCCCCGAGGACGGGCGGGGCCCCGGACGTCGCTGCCGCGACGTCCGGGGCTCTTGTCTGCGTATCGGGGCCGTCCCGGGGCGCTCAGGCCTCGCGGGGCCGGGGCAGGGGCAGGGTGGCGTCCGTCGGACCGGAGCGCCGGCTGTCGGACCAGGCCGCCCAGAGGCCGGCGTAGCGGCCGCCCGCGGCGACCAGTTCCGCGTGGGTGCCGCTCTCCACGACCCGGCCCCGGTCGAGGACGACGATGCGGTCCGCGCTCGCCGCCTGCGGCAGCCGGGGGGCGACCATGAGTCCGGTCCGGCCCTCCGGGGCGCGCAGCGGGGCGGCTTCCAGGGTGGGGGCGCGGGGGCTCCCGGGGTCGGGGGTGGCCTCGTCGAGGATCGCCGCGGGCGGATCGACGAGCACGAGCCGGGCCAGGGCCAGTTGTTGGGCCTGCGTCACCGTCAGCCGGTGTCCGCCCTCCCCCACGACGGTGGCCACGCCCTCGGGCAGGGCCACCACCCAGGTCAGGGCGTCGACGCGGGCCAGCGCGGCGGTGATCTCCGCGTCGGTCGCCGCGGGCCTGGCCAGCCGCAGATCGTCCGCGAGCGGTCCGGCGAAGACGTGAACCTCCTGGCTGATCAGGGTCACGGCGGCGCGTACGCCCGCCGGGCCGAGCTCGCGGGTGTCGGCGCCGCCGAGTTCGATCGAGCCGAAGGTCGGTCGGTGGACGCCGGCGATCAGCTTGGCGAGGGTGGTCTTGCCGGCGCCGCTGGCGCCGACGAGCGCCACGCGTTCCCCGGCCCGGACCTCCAGGTCCACCTCGGTCAGGACCGGGTGACCGGGCTCGTACGCATGGCCGAGCGCCCGGACGCGTACGGAACCGTCGGCCGGGCGCGCCGCCCCCGTGGGTCCCTCCTCGGCCGGCAGGGAGGCGACGCCGACGAGCCGGGCGAGGCTCGCGCCGGCGGACTGGGCGTCGTCGATGAGGAACAGTGCCGTGTTGACGGGGTTGAACAGGCCGTGGAAGTAGAGCGCCGCGGCGGTGGCGGTGCCGATGCTCACGGTGCCGTTGCCGACCAGCAGGAAGCCGGTGACCAGCACGGCGGCGAGTCCGATGAACTCGGCGAGGTTGAGCCGGGAGAAGAAGCCGGAGACGAGCCTGATCCCGCGCAGGGCCAGGTCCACGGCCTCCCGCGAGCGCGCGTCCAGCAGTCGGGCGTGCTGCCCGGTCAGGCGGAACGCCCGCACCGTGCGCACGCCGCCCACGCTGTCGAGGAGCTGGTGCTGGAGGGCGCCGTTGGCGACGCGGTGGGCGGCGTACACGGGGACCGCGCGCGGGATGTACCAGCGGACGGTCAGGACGTGGACCGGGACGGCGAGCAGCACGGCGAGCGGGAACCGCCAGTCGAGCACGGCGAGTCCGGCCAGGGTCAGCACGATGGTCAGGAGGGCGGTGGTGAACTCGGGCAGGGCTTGGCGCACGACCCGGGTGATGAGGGTGACGTCGCCGGTCACCCGTGAGGTGAGGTCGCCCGAGCCGGCCTGTTCGACGCGTTCCAGTGGGAGGTTCAGGGCCCGTTCGATGAACCGTTCGCGCACTCCGGCGAGGACGGTTTCGCCGAGCCGTGCGACGAGGGAGCTGCCGAGGGCGGTGGCGGCGCCCCGGCCGACGGCCACCGCGAGCAGGAGGATCATGGGGACGGTCAGCGAGCCGGTGCCCCGGTGCGCGGCCACCAGGTCGACCATGCGGCCGAGGATCGGGGCGGTGAGCAGGCCGATGCCGGTGCCGAGGGTGAGGACGGCGGCGGCGGTGAGCGCCTGGAGGCGGCGTCCGCGCAGCAGTTCGGCGACGGCGGCGAGGGTCTGTCCGCCGGTGGCCACGGGCAGGATGGCGCGCGCGGCGGCGCGCGCCGCGCCCGGGTTGTGCGGGTCGCCCGGCGGCGGCGCGTCGGTCGACCCGGACGGCTCGTCGGGCCCGGTCGGCTCTTCGGGCGTGCGGTCGGAACTCATACGAGCACCACCGATCGGTAGGACGCGTCGTCGGTGACGAGTTCCGGATGGCGGCCGTCGGCGGTGACGGCGCCGTCGCGGATGACCACGACGCGGTCGGTGACGGACAGCAGCGCGGGGCTGGTGGTGACGAGGAGCGTGGTGCGGCCCTTGCGCAGGTCGCGCAGGCGGGCCGCGATCAGCGACTCGGTGACGGTGTCCACGGCGGTGGTCGGGTCGTGGACGACCAGGACGTGCGGGTCGGCGGCCAGGGCCCGGGCCAGCGCGACCCGTTGGCGTTGGCCGCCGGACAGCGACCTGCCGCGTTCGCTGAGCGGGGTGTGCACGCCCTGGGGCAGCGCGCGGGCCACGTCGTCGGTGGTGGAGGCGTTGAGCACCGGGCCGAGGTCGGCCACGGAGGTGTCGGCCCCCGCCCGGACGTTGTCGAGGAGGCTGGCCTCGAAGAGGTCGGCGTCGGGGTGGGCGACGAGGACGGCGCGGCGTACGGCGTCGGGATCGAGGGAGGACAGCGCGATCCCGCCCAGCTCGACCGTGCCGCGCTCCGGGTCGAACTCGCGGCCGAGGCACAGCAGCAGGTCGGTGGCGGCCGCCGGGTCGGGGCAGACGACGCCGACCAGGCTGCCCTCCGCGATGTCCAGGTCGATGTCGCGCAGCGCCCCGTACGAGACGCCGCGCAACCGCAGTCCCCCCGTGAACGGGTCGGGCGGGGTGGCGGTTCCGGCGGGCACGGCGTGCGAGGAGTCGAGCACCTCGCCGATCCGGGCGGCGGAGGCGCGGCCCTGCGCGAACTCGGCGCTGACGTAGGTGAGGAGTTGGAAGGGACCGAGGAGGAACTGCGCGAGGCCCACGGCCGCGACGAGTTCACCGACGCTGAGCGAGCCGTCCATGGCGAGGCGGGCTCCGACCAGCCCGATGACGGCGATGAAGACGCCGGTCAGGGACAGGATCGCCCCGTCGTGCCAGGACCGGCTGCGGGCGGCGCGCAGGGCGGCCGCGAGGGAGTCCCGGCTGGTGCGGCGGTACCGGTCCACGGCCGCCGGTTCGGCGCCGATGCCCTTGAGCACGCGCAGGCCGGCGACCAGGTCGGCGGCGACTCCCGAGGCGTGCGCGGCCTGTTCCTGTTCGGCCTCGCTGCGCCGTTCGGGGGGGGGGGTGATGAGGTGTCCGAGCCACAACAGGGGCGGTACCCCGAGCAGGATGAGCAGGCCGAGGGGCCCCGATCCCGGCAGGAGGGCCCCGGCGGCGAGGGAGGGTCCGGCGACGGGGGCGATCCCGTTCGGCAGGGAGGCGACCACGGCGATTACCCGGGCGG
>NZ_LGDE01000094.1 GCF_001279725.1 Streptomyces sp. WM4235
CGCCCCGGCCCCTGCCCGGGACAACCCCCCCGGCCCCCCCCCCCCCGGGCCCCCCCTTCCCGGGCGGGGCGCCCCCCCGCGGCCCACCCCGCCCCGCCCCGCCCGCCCGCCACGTGAGACACGCCCGGCCGGGTCCGCCCGTCGGGGGATAATCGCCGGTGTGAGCGACAACGACCAGCGAGACCAGAGCAGGCCCACCCCGCCCGCCGCCCCCGCGGCGCCCGGCCCCGAGCCCGAGCCGATCAAGTTCTTCGGCACCACCTGGGTCGAGCACGACGGCGGCTACGCCCTGCGCCGCATCGGCATGGCCGCCGGCTCGCTCGTCACCGCCGTCGCCGCCGCGTTCCTGCTGCGCATGGCCTACGAGGGGCTGCAGATCGGCGACGTCGGCCCGTTCCTCAGCATCTCCGTCGTCGTCCTCTTCGCCATCGCCAGTTCCATCGCGTTCGCCAAGACCTGGGAGTCCTTCGGGACCCGCCCCCGCCCCTCGTCCGACGAGGGCGCGCTCAAGGGCCTGAAGGCGATCGGTTTCATCGGCTCCCTCATCGCGTACTTCCTGCGCTGCCTCGTCGAGGCACCCGGCGAGAAGCTGCGCCGCGCCGAGTACGAGCGCGCCCAGGCCGAGTTCGCCCGGCGCCGCGGTGCGCGTACCGGCAACCCTGCCGCCCGCCGCCCCAAGCGCAAGCGGTAAGCACCGGGGGTCCGGACCCGGACCCCGTACCCGTCCGCCCGGTTGACGCCCCGGCACAGCCGGGAGCATTATTCATCACATGATGAATAACTCGCCGGACGGAGCCCCGGCCGCCGTCCACGCCCGCGGCCTCACCGTCCGCCGCGGCGCCGGACGCCACCCCCACACCGTCCTCGACGCCCTCGCCTTCGACGTCCCCCGCGGCCGGATCACGGGCCTCCTCGGCCCCTCCGGCTGCGGCAAGTCCACCCTCATGCGCGCCGTCGTCGGCACCCAGGCCCACGTCACCGGCACCCTCGACGTCCTCGGCCACCGGGCCGGCCACCCCGAACTGCGCTCCCGCATCGGCTACGTCACCCAGGCGCCCTCGGTCTACGACGACCTCACCGTCCGGCAGAACCTCGAGTACTTCGCCGCCGTCCTCGACCCCGGCCGCGCCGCGGCCGACCGCCGCGCCGCGGCCGTCACCCGCGCCATCACCGACGTGGACCTCACCGGCCGCGCGGGCGCCCTCTCCGGCAACCTCTCCGGCGGCCAGCGCAGCCGCGTCTCCCTCGCCGTCGCCCTGCTCGGCACCCCCGAGCTGCTGGTCCTCGACGAACCGACCGTCGGCCTCGACCCCGTCCTGCGACGCGACCTGTGGAACCTCTTCCACGACCTCACCACCGACCGCGGCGCCACGATCCTCGTCTCCTCACACGTCATGGACGAGGCCGAACGGTGCCACGACCTCCTCCTCATGCGCGAGGGCCGCATCCTCGCCCAGGACACCCCCGACGCCCTGCGGGACCGCACCGGCTCCACCACCGTCGAGGAGGGCTTCCTCCGCCTCGTCGACGACGCCAACGCCCTCGCCCGGCAGACCCAGGAGCAGCACTCGTGAACACGGCCCGCACCCTCGCCACCGCCGCGCGCGTCCTGCGCCAGCTCCGCCACGACCCGCGCTCGATCGCACTGATGCTGCTGGTCCCCGTCCTGATGCTGACCCTGCTCCGCTACGTCTTCGACGGCAGCGCCCGCACCTTCGACAGCGTCGGGGCCTCCCTCCTCGGGATCTTCCCCCTCATCACCATGTTCCTGGTGACCTCCATCGCCACCCTGCGCGAGCGCACCTCCGGCACCCTGGAACGCCTCCTCGCGATGCCGCTCGGCAAGGGCGACCTCATCGCCGGCTACGCCCTCGCGTTCGGCGCGGTGGCCGTCGTCCAATCCGTCCTCGCCACCGGCCTCGCCCTGTGGGTCCTCGGCCTCGACGTCGTCGGCTCCCCGTGGCTGCTCCTGCTCGTCGCCCTCCTCGACGCGCTCCTCGGCACGGCGCTCGGCCTCTTCGTCTCCGCCTTCGCCGCGTCCGAGTTCCAGGCCGTGCAGTTCATGCCGGCGGTGATCTTCCCCCAGCTCCTGCTGTGCGGACTCTTCGCGCCCCGCGACACCATGCAGCCGGTCCTCGAAGGGCTCTCCGACGTCCTGCCCATGTCCTACGCCGTGGACGGCATGACCCAGGTCCTCACCCACACCGACATGACCGCCGACTTCCTCCGCGACGCCCTCGTCGTCGCCGGCTGCGCCCTGCTCGTCCTCGCCCTCGGCGCGGCCACCCTGCGCCGCCGCACCCCCTGACCGCACTCCGGACACCCCCTCGCCCCCACGCCCCCGGGTGCAAGGATGAGGAGGTGGAGGCGGCACGCCTCCGCGCACGCATCGTTCGGCGAGGTGAATCGGGCATGACCCAGACAGTCGCAGTCCTCGGTACCGGCAAGATCGGCGAGGCCCTGCTCAGCGGGATGATCCGCGGCGGATGGCCCGCCGCCAAGCTCCTCGTCACCGCCCGCCGCCCCGAACGCGCCGAGGAACTGCGCACCCGTTACGGGGTCGAGGCCGTCACCAACGCCGAGGCCGCCAAGCGCGCCGACACCCTGATCCTCACGGTCAAGCCGCAGGACATGGGCAAGCTGCTCGAAGAACTCGCCCCCCACGTCCCCACCGACCGCCTGATCATCAGCGGCGCCGCCGGCATCCCCACCTCCTTCTTCGAGGAGCGGCTCGCTCCGGGCACGCCGGTCGTCCGCGTCATGACGAACACCCCCGCCCTCGTGGACGAGGCCATGTCCGTCATCTCGGCCGGCAGCCACGCCACCGCCGCGCACCTCCTGCACACCGAGGAGATCTTCGGCGGCGTCGGCAAGACCCTGCGCGTCCCCGAGTCGCAGCAGGACGCCGCGACCGCCCTCTCCGGCTCGGGCCCCGCCTACTTCTACTTCCTCGTCGAGGCGATGACCGACGCCGGCATCCTCCTCGGCCTGCCCCGAGCCCAGGCGCACGACCTGATCGTCCAGGCCGCCATCGGCGCCGCCGTGATGCTCCGCGACAGCGGCGAGCACCCGGTCAAGCTCCGCGAGGCCGTGACCTCCCCGGCCGGCACGACCATCAACGCCATCGTCGAGCTGGAGAAGCACGGCGTACGGGCGGCCCTCATCGCCGCCCTCGAAGCGGCCCGCGACCGCAGCCGCGAGCTCGCCTCCGGCAACAGCTGACCGGACACGGCGCTGCGGGTCCCCCGCGCGGGGGACCCGTACCGCCGCTGCCCTTCAGGGCTCCAACAGCCCGATCACCCGGTACGCCCGGTCTACCACGGGCCGCGCCAGGCCGCGCGCCCGCTCGGCCCCGGCCCGCAGGACCTTCTCCACCCCGCCGGGGTCGGCCGCCAGCTCGGCGTGCCGCTCCCGCACCGGCCGCAGCGTCTCCACCACCGCCTCGGCGACGTCCCGCTTCAACGCCCCGTAGCCCTGGTACCCGTCGGCCAGCGCCGCGGGCTCGCCGCCCGTGCAGGCGGCGAGGATGTCGAGCAGGTTGGCGACCCCGGGCCTCTTCTCCCGGTCCAGGACCACGCCGCCGTCCCCGCTGTCGGTGACGGCCCGCATCACCTTCTTCGTCACCACCGCCGGTTCGTCGAGCATGAACACCACCCCGGGCCCGGCGCCCCCGGACTTCCCCATCTTGGAGGTCGGGTCCTGGAGGTCCATGACCCGAGCCGCCACGACCGGGTGCGTGGCCTCGGGCACCGCGAAGGTGTGCCCGTACCGCTGGTTGAACCGCACCGCGAGGTCCCGCGTCAGTTCCACGTGCTGCCGCTGGTCCTCACCGACCGGCACCCGGTCCGTCCCGTACGCGAGGATGTCGGCCGCCATCAGCACGGGATAGGTGAGCAACGACAGCCGCACCCCTTCCCCGGCGTCCCGCGCCCGCGTCGCCTTCTCGCGGTACTGGACCATCCGCCGCAGTTCCCCGTCGGTCGCGGTGCACTCCAGCAGGTACGCCAGCCGGGTGTGCTCGTCCACGTGGCTCTGCACGAAGAGCGTGCACCTCGCCGGTTCCAGCCCCGAGGCCAGCAGCAGCGTCGCGGCCTGCCTGCTGAGCCGGCGGACCCGCGCCGGATCGTGTTCCACGGTCAGCGCGTGCAGGTCCACCACGCAGAACAGCGCCTCGTCGGGTTCCTGGTCGGCGGCGACCCACTGCCGCACGGCCCCCAGGTAGTTGCCCAGCGTCAGATGCCCGGTGGGCTTGACCCCGCTGAAGATCCTCGTCATGTCCCGTCTCCCTGCTGTGTGGCTGTCATGTCGGTACCGCCGCGTCGGGCGACCGAGCCACTCCCGGGAGGGGAGAAACAGAAACGGCCGCCGAGGCGGCGGCCGTGAGCGCATGCGTGCTCGCGTGGATGGTCGGCCGCCGTCAGGCGGCCCACCAGCACAGGTTGAGCGTGTGCGCATGCGTGGTCATGGGAGCCAGGCTAGCCGTCCGGGTGACGCCTGTCCCCGAGTTGACACACCCTGACCCGGTCCGTAAGGTTCTTCGAGTTGTCCGAAGTGAGCGCCGACCCCGGTCGGTCCCCGGACAGCCATCCCGCATCACACACATTCGAACGAACGACGCACTTTGTCGTCTCGTTTTCATGCGTATATGCGAATGAGGAATCCGCGTCCCAGGACGCAGTCGCCGATTAGGTTCGGGGACAGGGAATCCGCTACTGTCTCACTCGCCGCAAGGGCCCAACAGCCCAAGCAGCACAACCCGCTGACTGGGAGTCAGGGCCGAAAGGTTCTGATAGAGTCGGAATCGCCGGAAAGGGAAACGCGAAAGCGAAGAACCTGGAAGGCGGAAAACAAGCGAGACTGACTCTGATAGAGTCGGAAACGCAAGAACGAAGGAAGCGCCCGGAGGAAAGCCCCAGTAATTGTTACTGAGGGTGAGTACAAAGGAAGCGTCCGTTCCTTG
>NZ_LGDE01000095.1 GCF_001279725.1 Streptomyces sp. WM4235
CCCCCATACCCCGGGAACGCCCCGATCAGCAGGCCACAGGTCCCGACCGCCTGGACATCGCCACGATGATCGAACACGCACAGCGCAGGCCTCGGCGGACGTCCTCTCCCGAGGAGCCCGGTCGCGAATGACAAACCGGGCGCCAAAGCCCCCGTGAATCGTGACCGGCACGATTCCCGCGCTTTCGTGCACCGGGAGCCCCGACGTGCTCGATGCACCGAAAACATGGGGATCGGGACGACCGATCGGCCGAATGTCCGTCTGATCCTCCGAAGATCGACGCGATTCGGGTGAAGCGCTCCAACCAGGGAAGCCGCACCATGTCGCGCAATCCAGCGGCCCATTCCCGGGCCGCGTTCGAACCGGAGGTATGCGGTGCCCAGTACCGCTCTGTCCTTGGTTTCGCTGCCCGCCGGGCTGATGGCCCTGCCCGGTGTCTACCCACCGCAGGCGGACACCGGGCTGCTCGGCGACGCACTCGCCCGCGAGGACATCGGGCCCCGCACGGAGGTTCTGGAGATCGGCACGGGCACCGGAATGCTGGCGCTGCACGCCGCGTCCAGAGGAGCCCGGGTCACGGCGGTCGACGTCTCCCGGGCCGCCGTGACCACGGCACGACTGAACGCCTGGCGCCACCGGCTCCCGCTGCGCGTCCTGCACGGAGACTTCCAGGCCCGTACGGCGGGGCGCCGCTTCGACCTGGTCGTCACGAACCCGCCGTACGTCCCGGCCCCGGGCGACCGGCTCCCCTCGCGCGGCCCGGAGCGGGCTTGGGACGCCGGTCCCGACGGGCGCCGCGTCATCGACCGGATCTGCGCGGGCGCCCCGGCCCTGCTGCGTCCCGGCGGCGTCCTGCTGATGGTGCACTCGGGGATGTGCGGGGCCGAGGAAACCATCTCCCGACTGGCCGGCGTGGGGCTGGCCGCCGAGGCCACGGCCCGGGCCTCCGTGCCGTGGGGGCCCGTCCTGCGCTCGCGACGCTCCTGGCTGGAGCGGCGGGGCCTGGCGGCCGAAGCCGAGGAGTGGGAGGAACTGGTCGTCATCCGCGCCCGGCGGCCCGGTGACGACGCGACCGCTCGCACGAACGGTGGGACGATGGCGTGAGCGGAGGCGCCGGCACGAGTGCACCGCGCGTGGGGGTGTCATCGCCCGAGCGCCCTCCCGAGACAGGCAGCAGGCCGGGCCGGGAAGAAGCAGCCATCACGCGGTGTGGAGACGCACCATCCGTTCCGGCAGAGGGACTTCACCCATGGCCGTCCGCAATCAACTCATCCATCGCCCCCCGCACGCGGTGTGGGCGGTACTCGCCGACCCGAACCGCTACGAGGACTGGGTGGTGGGCCCGTCGCAGTCCACGCCCCTCGACCGGACCTGGCCCGAGGTCGGCTCCCGTCTGCGCTACACCCTGCGGCTCGGCCCCTGGTCGACCGAAGGCGTCACCACGGTCCGGTACGCCGAGACCGGCAGGGAACTGGAACTGGAAGCCTCGTTCGATCCCCTCGGCACGGCGAGGATCTTCCTTCAACTCAGGCCGTGGGGCGAGGAAACCCTGGTCATCTGCGACGAGCATCCCTTGCGCGGCCTGGGCGGCACCCTGCACAACCCCGCCGTCGAAGCCCTGATCCAGCTCCGCCACCGGGGGATGCTGGCCCGCCTGGCCAGGCTCGTGGAACAGGACCCCGTCGCCGGGCAGGACCCCGTCGCGGACCAGCACCGGCCGAGGACCCGCGGTGCCTGACGCCGTGGTGATCGACGCGGGCCCCGGCGGGCTCGTGGCCGCGAACCTCCTGGTCGACGCCGGCCGACGTGGAGGTCCGACGGCGGTCCCGACGACATCACCGGCCACCGGGACCGCCGCGAGCACGAACCGATGACCGCCCGACCGCACAGGGCCCGACCGCACGGGGCAGGACGGTCTAGCCGCCGATGTCCCGGCGGCGGAAGTCGGCCAGGGTCTCGCGCCGCACGAGCAGCCGGGCCGTGCCGTCGCCGACCGCGACGACCGGCGGCCGGCCGACCATGTTGTAGCCGGAGGCCATCGACAGTTGGTAGGCGCCCGCGACCGGGACGGCCAGCAGGTCGCCGGGGTGGACGTCCCCGGGCAGTTCCACGTCCGCCGCGAGGATGTCGCCCGCCTCGCAGTGCCGGCCCACGACGGTGGTCGTACGCCCCTGTGCGGTGGAGCGGCGGCCGACGAGCCGGGGAGCGTACCGGACCCCGTACAGGGCCGGCCTGGGGTTGTCGCTCATGCCACCGTCCACGGCGACGAACACCCGATCGTCGGCGTGTTTGACGGCGAGCACCCGATAGAGCGCCACACCGGCCGGACCGATCACCGCCCGGCCCGGCTCGATGGCGAGCCGGGGGACGGTCAGTCCCGCCGCCGCGCAACCCGCCGCCAACTCGCCGCGCAGTCGCCGGGCCAGGGCGGTGAGGTCCAGCGCGGGTTCACCCGGACGGTAGGCGATGCCGTGGCCCCCACCCATGTCCAACTCGGGCAGCACCACGCCGTGCGCGTCGCGGATGCCGGCCATCAGGTCCACCATGCGGCGTACGGCCGTCGCGTACGGCCCGACTTCGGTGATCTGCGAGCCGATGTGGCAGTGCAGGCCGGTCAGTTCGAGCTGCGGTTGGCCCAGGATTCGGGCGACGACACGTTGCGCCGAGCCGTCGGCGGGGGACAGGCCGAACTTCTGGCCTTCCGTGCCGGTGCGGATCTTCTCGTGGCCGCCGGCCGAGATGCCCGGCACCACCCGCACCATCACCCGTTGGAAGCCCCCCGTCCCCACGGCGGCGGCCAACCGTGCCACCTCGGACGGGCTGTCGATGACGATCCGGCCCACGCCCAGCCGTAGCGCCGCTTCGATGTCGTGCGGGGATTTCGCGTTGCCGTGCAGGACGACGCGGTCCGCCGGGAAGCCCGCCGTGACGGCGAGTTCGAGTTCGCCCGCCGAGCACACGTCCAGCCCGAGCCCCTCCTCGTCGACCCAGCGGACGACGGCCCGCGACAGGAACGCCTTGGCGGCGTACAGCACATCGGTGTCGGGGAACGCGTCCCGGTACGTACGACAGCGCGCCCGTACCTCGCCCTCGTCCAGCACGTACACCGGCGTGGCGAAACGGTCGGCCACCTCGGCCAGCGACACCCCGCCGACGGCGAGGCCACCGTGCGGGAGGCGGTGGGCCGAGGCCGGCCACACGGACAGGTCGTCCGCGTCCGCGGCGACCTCGGACAGAGCGGCAATGGTCATGGAGTCCCCCTCAGGCGCCGCGGACGGCGAGCCGGTTCGCTCGGTGGGTCGTCGGAACGGCCGCGGGAGCCGACAGCGTCGGATCGACGGTGATCAGTCGTGCTCCGAGCGGCGCGCACAGCTCGCGCAGCAGGGACTCCGACAGCGGGACGTACGCCTGGTTCTCGCCGAGGGTCGCGGCCAACCGCTCCACAGCGGTGAAACCGACGGCGGTTCGCGTGCCCAGCGGAGTGTGGAACAGCCGGATGGCCACCCCCGCCCCGCCTCCCGGCCGGACGGGCACGTACAGCAGCCCGGCCGGGACCCGTTCCTCGGGCTCGGGGTCGTCGTCGTACCGGAACAGACACATGGGGCTCTCCCTGGGGAACCGCGAACGATGGATGACGCCCCGGGTGCCTCGCCGTGAGGTGCGACCGCTCGGGGCGTGTCATGGAAACCATCCCCGCTCGCGCCGCGTCCGTCCGGTCCCCTGACGCCACCTTGACGGGAGTCGGCCCACTCCATACACCTCACTGACGGCCGACGGGGCGCGGCGGACGCCCGTACACCGGGCAGGAGCCCGGGCCGGCGCGAACCGGTGCGCGGACCGCGACCGGATTGGGACGATCTTGAAATCTCAACTCCCTTGACCGCTGGGTAGGGTGAGGTCCCCGGGCCCCTGTGAGCTGCCGTGTTCCCCCGTGCCCGAGCGGGGCGCGCAGCGGTGGGGAAGCCAACGCCCGGTACAAGGACGGATGGTGTTCTGTGGAGAGTTCCTGGGGCGGGGCGCGTGTCGGTGAGGTTCCCACCGCCGCGACGGTGTGCGTCATCGGTGCGGGACTGTCGGGGCTGGCGGCCGCACACGCTCTCTCGGTCAGGGGAGTGGACTTCGTCTGTCTGGAGAAGGCGCCGGACGTCGGAGGGATCTGGCGGCAGCCGGGAGCCGGCGAGCGGGGACCGGCCTACATGTCGCTGCACCTGAACAGTGCCAAACAGCTCACCGGTTACTCCGACTTCCCGATGCCGGCCGAACTGCCGCTCTACCCCGGACACCACGATGTCGCCCACTACCTGCGGTCGTTCGCCGAGTGGGCCGGCCTGCTGCCCCGTGTCGAGCTGCGGACCGAGGTCGTCTCCGTACGGCAGGACGACGACGGTGCCTGGACGGTCGTCAGTCGGGACGCGGACGGGGAGAGGACACGACGGCGCTTCACGCACGTGGTCGTCGGCTCGGGCCACAACACGGAGGCGGTGTTGCCGGACCCGCTGCCGCCGGGCTCCGAGTCCTTCACCGGTCGGATCCTCCACTCGATGGACTACCGCGACGGCGGCGACTTCGCCGGGCAGCGGGTCGTCGTCGTGGGGATGGGGGCATCCGGGGTGGACATCGCCGCGGACCTCCCCCGGCATGCCGAGCGGACCGACCTGTCCGTCCGCCGGGGACTGCACGTCGTGCCCAAGCAACTCTTCGGCATGTCGGTCGACCTGATCGCCGACGCTCCGTGGTGGAGCGAGATGTCGTTCCCCGAGCAGCGGCGCTTCGTCGAGCAGGCGCTGCGCGTGGCGCGGGGGAAGCTGTCGGACTACGGTCTGCCCGAACCCGACCACCCGGTCTTCTCCTCGGCCGTGACC
>NZ_LGDE01000096.1 GCF_001279725.1 Streptomyces sp. WM4235
CCCGCTGGATCCGCTCGGGGCCGATGACGCGGGTGAGGAGTTCGACCGCTTCCTCGCGGCGCAGCAGCGCGAGTTCGGGGCGGTGGACTGATTCGAGGCCTGCCAGGGTGTTGCGGCTGGTGATGAGTGTGAGCGAGGGGCCGTGGCCCGGCAGCAGGGGGCGGACCTGGGCCTCGTCGGCGGCGTTGTCCAGGAGGAGCAGTACGCGGCGGTCGCGCAGTACGGAGCGCAGCATCCCGCTGCGGTCGTCGGTGGTGGTGGGGAGGGCGCCGTCGGCGACGCCGAGGGCGCGCAGCAGGCGGGCAAGTGCGTCGCGCGGTGGGGTGGGTTGTAAGTCCATGCCGCGCAGGTCGATGGCGTACTGGCCGTCCGGGAAGCGGGGGGCGAGGCAGTAGGCGGCGTGAATGGCGAAGGCGGTCTTGCCGAGGCCGGGCTGTCCGCAGACGACGGCGACGGGTGGGTGGCCGGGGTCGAGGTCTTCGGCCAGGGCGCGGAGCCGGTGCAGGGCGGCGCCGCGAGCGGTGAAGTCGCCGAGATCGCGTGGCAGTTCAAGGTTGTGCCGCGGGGCGGGCCGCGCCGCCGGCTGGTTCGCCGGCCGGTTGACGGACCTGGCCGCGGGGCGGGGGCGGCCTGATTCCGCGGCGCGTTCCAATTCCCGAAGCTCGGTGGCGTCGAGTCCCAGGGCGGCGGCCAGGGCCTGCACGGTGCGGCGCTGTGGGCCCCGGGAGCGTCCGCGTTCCATGTCCGACAGGGCCCGCACGCTCACCCCCGCGGCTCGCGCCAGTTCCTCCTGGCTGAGCTTTGCGCCCGTCCGCAGGGCATACAGGCGCTCGGCGAACCCCCCGTTGCTCACAGTCGAATCCCTTTGATCGCCGTGGTCCCCCGAGCCGACGGGACCCTCCGGCAGAAGTATGCCAAGTCGCTACTTCTGCCGGTATGACTTCCTGGCCCACCTGCCTGTTCGCCGGGTTGGCTGGGCACCTCGCCCGCAGAACCCTGAGCCGCGGGACCTTGACCGCGAGACCTTGCCCCCACGAGGTGCTTCGGTTCCGCCGGCGGGCGTCAGGCAGGATCCGAGACAACGACAATGGAGATCAGCTTTCATGATTCCAGCCTTCCGCACCCGAAGTCGCACCGGCAGTCACGCGAAGCGCATCATGACTGCGATTCTTTGCCTCGTGGCCGCAATCTCTTTCACGCAGGTGAAGTTCTCCACGCCTGCCCAGGCGGCCACCAGTGACTACTGGTCCGTGGTGAGATGGGACATAACCGGTCTCGGCGACGGGATGGACAGGAACGCCGAACGCAATTACCGGTCGATGATACGTCAGGTAAGGGAACTTTCCGGCAGCGCGATCGGCGCCAACGGGTTGATGCGAACGACGGAACAAACCGAACGGTACATCGAGGTCCAGGTCGTCGACTTCAACGACAGGGTAAACAACCACCGCATATCTCTTTACCTGCGTCTGGACAATCTCTATCTCGACGGCTTTACCATCGTGGGGCACAACTATCTCTTCCAGGACGCTCCGGCGATCCTTACGACGCGATTCGCGAATCACTACCCCGGCGTCAATCACCTGTTCCAGCGGACGCCGTACAGGTCTACGTACGGCGCCCTTGCCAACGCCCAGGACCGCGGCAACCAGCACTTCAACGGACGGGCTCTGGGCACTCAGATAATAGCCCTGCAAGACTTTACCCCGCAGAACTGGAACGACCGCCGGCAGGCACTCGCCGCGATCATCGGCGCAACGGCCGAAGCCGCTCGATTCGGCTGGATCGAGAACAGGATCGGTTTGGGGATCGGCCAGAACGGACAGCTGGAAGGCGGCCGTCTCCTTGACCACCTCGGCCCGTTCGGTGCCGAACTGGAAAACAACTGGGAAGACCTCTCCGAACTCGTCCGCAGGCAGCAGGACGGGCGCGGAGTCATGCGTCCGATAAACATCGACGGTCGCACCTACCACAACATTCGGGAGATTCAGTTCGGAGTGGGCGGGGGAACGCCCGCGATCGGCGCGCTCCTTACGCACGGCAGCGCCCGCTGAATGAAGCCCGGCGGGCCCTGCGGGTGCTCGGTGAAGGGGCTCCGCGTGCTCCCCGGAGGGGCCGGACCGTGAATCGGTCCGGCCCCTCCGGGGCTTGCCGTCGGCCGCGGTCAAGCCGAGCGTGTGGGGTGAGGACGCGAACGGTTCGGCCTCGCCACCACTCCGGACCACCCCGGACGCACTCGTCGGCACGGTGGTCCGCGAGCAGCAGCGCGGCGGCGGGATCCACCGAATCCCACTCCGCATCGGCACCCTCGACGGGATCGGGCACCCCGTCACCGCCGCCTTCTTCCTTCACGACACCGAGCGCGTCAACATCCGTCGATTCAGCACGCCCGTATAGCCGTCGATGACAAATCCGGCCGCAAATCGCCCCGACGGGCAGGTCAGGATGTTAAGTACATCCCTACGACGAAAGGATCACGCCATGGCAATGCCCGTCCTGACCCCGGCCCAGAGGGCCGAAGCCCGCCGAAAGGCCGCCGCCGTCCGCAAGGAACGCGGCGAACTGATGGCCGCGCTGAAAACCGGAAGCCTGCCCCTGGCCGCCTTGTTGGAGCGCGACGATGCCGTGGTCGGCAGGATCCGGCTACGCCGCCTCGTCGAATCACTGCCCGGCATAGGCTCCGTGCGCGCCGAACGGCTCCTCGCCAAACTCGACATCTCCGAGACCCGCCGCATCCAGGGACTCGGCCCCAACCAGCGCGCCCGACTCCTCGCGCTCTCCCCCGTCAGGAATGGCAACCGGTCAGGTTCCGTCTCGTTGACCGGCGTGGGCTCCAGATGAGGCTTCCGGCACGGCGGAGTGCGGCCTGCCAGGTGATGGCGAGTCGGTCCGCTCGGCCGGCCGGGCCGCGCACCGTTTGAGGCGGGTTGGCGCATCGCTCGACGGTGCCCCTCCGCTCGTGGCCCGACCAACCCCTCAAAGAGGCACGCGCCGGCTGGGATCGGGAACGCTCACCCCACGCCGGAGCCCGCCGGGGGCACTCGCCGACGGCGACACCTCGAACCGCTCCCCGCGGGCCGGCGCGGCCTTCTGCTCCTCGGCACGCGGCGTGGCGACCCGTCCTTCCCGCGTGCCGAGCCGCCCCTCCCGCGTGCCGAGCCGTTCTTCCCTCCCGACGGCTGACGCGTGCGCCGGAAAGCCATTCCGCGGCATCTGATGATCGGGCCCGCCCACGACGGCCATGCGGCTATCTCCTTCGTGCAGGGGGGAGTTGACGTGGTGCTTCCGGTGGTCTCGGGGGCGCCGGTGGCGCCCGCGGCGACGGGCGGGCCCGAGCTCGTGGCGGGCGAGTACGAGGATGGTGAGCGCGGCGGCGGCGCCGGCGGCGGGGAGCGCGGCGAGCCCGTGGAGACGTGCGGCGAGGGCTGCGGCGAACGCGGTTCCGGCGGCCTGGCCGGTGCCGACCGACAGGATCAGCCAGGCGTACGCCTCGGTGGTGCGGGAGGCCGGGGCGAGGGAGTCCACGGTGTGGAAGCCGTTGGTGATGATGAGGGTGAAGAACAGCCCCGGGATCGCCGTGAGCGCGATGGCTGTGCGGGGGCCGGGCTGGGCCAGCAGGGGCAACCATCCGAGGAGGAACAGTGCGCTGGTGGTGATGAGTTGGGTGGTGGTCGTGCCGGGCCGCGCCCGGCGTGCGTAGATCAGGCTGCCCAGGAGGCTGCCGGTGGAGAACGCGGCGGGGATCACCCCGGAGAGCATGGCCGGCCCGTGGGTGGCGGCCATGCCGGCGGCCCACACGTTCATCGCTCCGAACGCGAACCCCGTTCCCGCCAGCGCGGTGAACAGGAGGATCAGGCCGGTGCTCATCAGCCGCCCGTTTCCGGCCGCACCGTCGGCGGCGGGACGCCAACTCTGCGACGGTGCGGCGGTCAAGACGATCGCCGTGCCCACGAGTGAGAGGGCGGCGGTCGCGGTCAAGGCGCTGTCGGGCCCGTAGGTGGTGGCGAGCCACGAGGCGAGCAGGGGTCCGGAGATGTACAGGAGTCCCTGCGAGCCGGTGTCGAGGGCTTGGACGACGCGGCGTCGTGCGGGGTCGGGCAGGACCGTCGGCCACAGTGCCCGTAGTCCTGCCTCCAGGGGTGGTGTGACCAGACCCGCGAATCCCACCACCGCGGTCACCGACGCCGGGTTTCCGTCCACCCCGATCAAGGGGAGCGCGGCCAGGCAGCCGGCGTTGAGCAGCACCGCCGGTGCCGATACGCGGGTCTGGCCGTAGCGGTCCATCAGCTTGCCCTTGACCGGCTGGGACAGCCCGGATGCCAACCCGTACAGCGCGGCGAGCAGTCCGGCGAACGCAAGTGACCCTCCGCCACCGGTGATCCACAGGACGAGTCCCACGGGAACCATGCTGTTGGGCAGGCGCCCGGTCAGGGTGCCGCCGAGCAGGCGGACGACGTGGCGGCTGCCCAACACGGCGCCGTACGTGACGGGCCGCCGCGGGGCGGTGGTCGGGTGATCGGCCAGGGTCAACAGGGTGGGGCTTTCCGTCAGAGGGCGTGCGAGGCGGGGGGTGGTGGGGCCGGACGGGGCACTGTCTGCTGTGTGTGAACGCGGTGGTGGCCGCCGGCGCCTCGGCAACTGGTTTGGTGCCGAAGGCGGTTGGGCGGGGCGCGGGCGGAGGTGGTCGAAGGTGGGGGTGTGTGCGGCGGCAGGAGCGAGGGGGCGCTCCTGCCGGTTGCCCGCCGATCTGTGCAAGGTCTTGGATCCGGTGGCTGATGTGTGATGAGAGCGTCCGCGGACGAACGGCGATCTCGCGGCGGGCCCGGGGG
>NZ_LGDE01000097.1 GCF_001279725.1 Streptomyces sp. WM4235
GGAGGAGGCGGGGGCGGCGGACGCCGAAGCGGCCACGGACACGAACACGGACTCGGAGACGGACCCCGTCCCGCACGCCGCCGAACAGCAGTTGGACGGCGACCACGTTCCGGACCCGCCGCCGATGGACGCACCGCAGGAGGCCGAGCCCGGGAACCCGTCCGAAGCGAAGCCGCCCGCGGCCCACCAGGAACCCACCACGCCCGGCACCCCCCGGGACCCGGCCACGCCCGAAACGCACGAGCCCACCCCCCAACAGCCCGAAACCCCCTCCCCGGAGCCGACCGACACCCCACCGGAAGAGCCGGCTCCCGAGGAGCAAACCCCGGAACAGCCGGAGCCCCAGAAACAGGAGTCAGAACCCGAACCGGAGCCGGAGCCGGAACCCGAGCCGGAGCCCGAACCAGAACCGGAGCCCGAACCAGAACCAGAACCAGAACCGAAGCCGGTGCCCGACCCCGACCGGGAGCGTGACGCGGACGCCGGACCGGAATCCGAAGCCGAGCCGGAGCCGGCCGCGGAACAGGACCCCGAACCCGAAGGGGAACTCGGACGCGAACGCGAACTCCGACCCGACCTCGAACGGGAACCGCACTCCGAGGCCGAGCCCGACGCTGCTCAGGACACGGCTGCGCAGAACACGCCCCCGCCCGACTCCGCGACCTCACCCGAAGCGGAACGCACGGACCACGACGACCCGACGGGCGCCGACCAACAGGCCGCGGAGACAGGAGAAGAGCCGGCCCCCGACAACGAACTCGCCCAAACGGTAGGCACCGTGGCCGAAGGCACGGTCAAGGCCGGAGTGGCCGTGGCCGGAGCCGGCGTGGCCCTGATCGGGGCCACGGTCGACGCAGCGGACAGGGGCCACCGCGGAAGGGGCCGCCGGCGCCCGCGCCGACGAGGTCTCCCAGGGCGTCGACGGCCCGCCGCCGGAGGGGCCGCACGAGGCCGGTCTCCCGCAGGAGTCGGAGTCCGGCGAAGCGGCCGACCACGATCCTGACCGCGATGCCGATGGGTTGCCCGACACCGAGGCCACCGACGCGGAGGCCACCGACGCGGAGCCCGATCTGCTTCCCGACGCGGACGCTGCCGATGCCTCGGAGACGGAAGACGAGGGCGGAGAAGGGGGCCGCGTGGACGGCCCCGAACGCGTTGACGGAGGGGGTTGGGATTTGAGCGCGGGTGACAATCCGATGTCTGTCCTCCCGGCTGACGCAATCAAACTCGGCTTCAAGCCCGGCCCGGACGGTAGACCGCAGGTCGGAGTCAACTACAAATGGACGGATCCCGAGACAGGAAATACTGCTCGTCTGCGCGTTCACGAGGCCGACGGAAAGGCCCCGGAGGGGTCGAATTCGGCGAGCGGGGATATTTACCGCATATCAGTCGCCGGTAGATATCAGGACGAATCGGGAACACTTTACCACCGGGAAGTTTCCAACCCCAACAGTCCTCATTATGATCCTGCTGCGGCCAATGCGACGCATATACCATGGCCCCCTGGCCACAGTCTGCCCTACCCGAGTGAGGGAACCGAAGCATGAGCGTGAAGCCTGCTCAGATGGTGGAGTTGATCCGACAGGTGATAGACCCGGATCCCCGCCGGCGAGAACTCAGCGCCGACTCGTTGGTGGACTGGCTACGTCATTACTCGCGATCCGATGTCATGCTGCTGGCGGGAGCGCTGTCGATCGCGGCGGCCTGTGAACAGGATCCGGCCGCCCTGGAATCCCAACTGAACGCTCTGCTGGAGCTGGGTTCCAGCGGAATGCTGGAGGCTGCCTCTCTGGAGCGCCTCCGTGACATCGACAAAGGCTCGCTTCCGGGAAACCTGGTCGAATATCTGGACGATCTGCTGGAACTCTAGTCTCGATCACGCGTGCGTGCGGGGGGATTGAATGAACGCAGTTGAGGGCCGCTTTGACGCAATAGCGGACGGGGTGCTGGGTGGGGTGGAGCGCCGGCCAGATCGTGGGGGTGGTGTTCGCCATCGCCATGCTCGGGATGATCACGGTCGGCTGGATCTTCCTCATCCTGGCCGGGGGTGTTCAGGGGAGGATCGGAACGACCAGTAGTGACAACTGGCCGATCTTGATTCCGGTTCGATGACTGGCCTCGTCGTTGTGTCCGTCACCAACCCGAACCGCGAGCGGGACGCCGCGCAGCGGCGGGCCGCGGAGGAGCGGGGGCGGCAGTGGGAGGCGCACCAGCAGCGGGTCGCCGCCTGGCAGCGGATGCTGTACGAGGAACAGAGGAAACAGCGCCTTGATGCTCTGATCGTAGGAGGCCTGGCGTCCTTCTCGACCGGTTCGGAGCCGAAGCCCGGCACGCGGCGCGAGGCCGGCGCGTGCCGGGGGAGGGGCTTGGGGTCGCTTCCGGGACACCTCCCTCGGCCGCCTGCCGGCTACGCCGAGCGGGGGCAAGCGAGGCGATGGATTGGGGGGCCGGTGCGCAGGGTGCGACGGGCAGTCATGCACCCGGTCTCCGACATGGCTTCACCGCCGGGCGGCGTCGCTCCAGGCAGCGGCGGACGTGGCACGCTCGGTGACGCGTTGCCCGAGCCGACGCGGTTTCTGACCCCGATGGTTGCCCCGATCCCGCCCCGCCGTACCTCTCGCCGGAGCGCCTTGAGTGTCTCCATCGGAACCACGCACCCCGGGAGTGCGCTCGGGTATCGGCGCGCGCTCCCGACTGCCGGAGCGGTCAACAGTGGTTGGGCCCGCCGCTTCGGAGTAACCCCGGGCCGGGCAGACAGGACTTGTCAGGGGGCGTGGGGAGGGCGGGCTGCCGGTTCGCCCTCGCGCCGGTTGGGACAGGTCCTTTCATGCACGATGACTCCGCCTTCGGGGCCGCCGATCGCCAGGGCCTGGGCTCCGCACCGTCGGCAGGTGGGGGGCCGATCGTCCTGTCCACCGGTGGGTCGAGCGGCGCGCGCGTTCATGAGGCGGGCCCTGTCCTGGGGCAGGCCCACACCTCGATGTCGGTGTTGTGGACTCCTTGCCGGCTGGAGATCGTTCCGCGAGAGACGGCACCGGCGGTGAGTTTCTTGCCGCAGGCGAAACAGGCCCGGCCCACGCCGACCGCCCAGGGCAGGCCCTGGGCCGGGGGTAGGGGGGTGTCCGCGCATTGCAGCGTTGTCGTGGTCACGGGGTCACCCTCCCACGGGTGTCGGGGTTGTGGAGCGCGGCAGTCCGCCACAGGCAGGCGGATGGGCGGGCTGAGTTTTGACATGCCTGGCCAGGTGAGGAGCACGAATTCGGCCCGCTGCTCGGACCCATGGCATCACCCGCCCGCAGGGTGGGGCGCTCGCTGTCCGCCATGGCCAGGGGTTCCCTCCAGTGGGCCGTACTGCGGAATCGTTTCCGCTGGCCCGCCAGATGACGCGTAATGACGCGTACGCCCGGCGCGGTGTGGCGGGCTGTCGGCTCGTGCAGACGCCGTCGTGGAGCTGCCCCTACCCCTCCCGGTGCGCGATGCGCTCGCCTGGCGCGTGATCCGAACGGACGACTGCATGGTCGTCGGCGCTCTTGACTCCTGCTCGGGAAAGGCGGGAGTCCGCGACGTACAGAAGCGGAATAGGCCGACAGTAGAACTCGACAGCGCCGGGGCTCGGACGCGGCGGTGTACCGGCTGGGACGCACGGGCGAGCAGACGCTTACGGCCACGCTCTACGACCCGACGGTGACGCCCTCAACGACCCGACGGTGACGCCCTCTACGACCCGACGGTGACGCCCTCTACGACCCGACGGTGACGCCCTCTACCGGGTCAAGTGACGCAGCGACCGCAAGCGCGGCCGCACCATGGACCGGGTGGCGTGGGGGCACCAAGGATCAAGTGGCCCCGTAATCCGGGTGACGACGGCGCCGTCGTCACCCGGGCGTCGCTACCGAGGACCTAACGGGGGAGGAGGGCGCGTACGGTCTTGCCGCCTTCGGGTCGGGGTGTGACGGCAGTGGCGCGGGCGAGGTCGTTGACCATGTGCCAGCCGAATCCGCCGGTGCCGTGGACGAGGTCGGGGATGCGCGGGCGCGGCATCCGCGGGCTGGAGTCGTCGACGGCGACCTCGATCGTGCCGGGGTGAGCGGCCAGGTGGAGCCTGTAGGTGCCGCCGCCGTGACGCAGGGCGTTGGTGACGAGCTCGGAGACGACCAGGACCACGGAGTCGGCGTGCTCCGCATCCACGGACGGATCGAGGGACCCGAGGAACGCCCGGGCCGCCCGGCGTGCCTCGGCGACGGCGGACAGGGACACAAGGGCCGCGCACTCGGTACTCGTCGTGGTCATCCCGCGCTCCGGTCTCTGTTGTCGTGTTCAGCACGCAGCCGTGACTGCCCGGCCGTTTGTGCCCCGGACCGCTGTCCTTCAATCCTGGTGGGACCCGAATACCTCGCTCATCAGGCACACGAAAAACTGTCCTGGCCGGAGTAGACATCAGTCGGTGATCTGGCTATGGTTTCTCTCGTAACCCAGAAGGAACGAAGGGCCGGGCAGAAACGAACTGCCGGGCAGCAGTACCCGCAGTAGCAGTAGTCGCAGTTCAGCAGTGCGGTGCGGTGGTGGAGTGTCGAAGCCAGAGCGGTTGCAGGTCGGCGACGGGACTGGCCACTGGACCGGGTGGCCCGCGGTGATCAGGGGCCACCACGAGCAGTACATGCTGTGCAGTACAAGTGGTTCGCGGTACCCAGCAGTGAAGTCAGTGAGTGGTACCTCGGTGAAGGCGTCGGCTGCGGGCGCGCGCATCGGGAGGTTCGGCAGTGGGGTTCCAAGCCAGAGCGGATGCGGGATGGGCGACGGGGC
>NZ_LGDE01000098.1 GCF_001279725.1 Streptomyces sp. WM4235
CTTCATGACAGCGCCCGCGACACCGCCCGGCCCCAGCGAGGACCGGCCGCCCACCTGCCGGCAGTGCGAAGCCGAGGCCGTGGCGATCGGCGGCCCCGAGGGCGGGGTCATCGTGCATGAATGCTCCTGCCCAATCGACGCGAAGGCGAACCGGTGGCCCGCCCGCCCCGCACCCCCTGAATGTGGCTTCGGGGTACCGCGGAGCAGCAGACCAGAACCACGATGCGGCCAGAAACCGGCGCTGGACATGGATGTGTGCCGGGCGGCTGGCGGACTGCCCGGCACACGATCATCACGGGTTCGACTGCCGCCCGTTCACGGGCGGCCGGCCGAGAGCCTGGTTAGCGGCGGCGGCCCCAGGACTCGGTGTCGACGGTGCGGTTGCGGTCATCGCGCAGGGTGGCGGTGTCGGCGCGGTTGTCCCAGACGTGGTCACGCTTGCCCTGGAACAGGTCCGTGCGGGAGTCGCGTCCGGACCCGGTGTGGATGCGGATGGTGGCGCGGCCGCCGATGCGGGTGTCGTTGAAGCGGTAGCGGTTGCCGTCGGAGTCACGCAGCGTCCAGCCACGCAGGTTCACCGGCTGGCGGGGGGGGTTGCGGATCTCGACCCACTCACCGTTCAGGGAACGGTTGGAACGGTCGTCCCGCCCGGGAGCGTCGGCCTGGACCCGGGAGATCTCCACCCGCGGCTGCCGATCGTGCCCCCGGTCCGCGGCAGTGGCCGGGAGAGCGGCGGCGGAGACGATGGCGCCGGCGGCGAGGACGGTCGCGGCAACACGACGGGCGATCGACGAAGCAGACATACGTGGCCCCTCAAGAGCTGTGCTGCACCCGCCGATACGAGTCACGTAGCGGTGCGGGTGCCCGGCCCGTGGTGGGCCGAGGACCCAAACTCTCGACCCGACACACGGCCGACCACAGCCCCCGACGAGGCCGGTTACCCACCCCGGACATTTCCGTCACACACACCTGCGCACTACACACAACCCGCATGAGCGTGGCCCTGACATTCACTGACCGCTACACCCACCCAAAGCACGCACCGCCCGGTCGATCAGTGCGCCCGGAGCGCACCACCAGGCGCACCCGTCCACCCGCCACCCAACCGGAGCAGCAAGTTCCGTAACAGCCGTTCCCCACGATTCTTCGCACGAATGAGCGGAAACCGTGCCTCGGAGCGAATCTTTCTGCCGCTCCGGTGGCCACCCCGCCACCCTGGACCGCACGCCGGAAAGATGACGCTTCACCCCTGCTGCGCTCGCGTACGCGAGGACGAGAACACCCACCCGGGGACACTGGCGGCCGGGCCCGGACACCGCGAAGCGGGGCCGCCACCAGCCGGTGAAAACCCCGCTCGACATGCCCACAACGCCCCCGGACCGCAGGGTCAGGGGGTGTCACCGCCCCAAATCCACGGCCCGAACGGATCATCCTCGCTGGGTCCGTAGTCCGCCCGGCCACCCGGCCCGTACATCCCCAGCGGCGTGATCAACAGAGCACCCGCGAAGAGTTCCTCGGGCATCCAATCCGTGACGTCGAGCAACTGTCCGTCAAGGGGCCCGCCGAGCAACTCCCGATAGGTGCGCCCCCGGCGCGGGTAAGGGTGCGGGTCGTCGTGGTCCGTGCCGTACACCCGGCGCCCCGCCGTCTGATCGTGGGTCATGACCCCAGACTCCCCCATCAGCGGGGCCCGTGGGGTCGATGCGCGGTGTACGTCGGAGCGCGCCCGATGGACAGACGGGCCCGACCTGCCCTGCCCGTGCCGCATGTCGCATGAATGACCCTTCCAGCCGTCTGTCGTTGTCACGACAGACGATCACGGGAGGCGGATTCGATGCGCGGGACCAGGTCCGGGGCGAGGTACGGGGTCACGGCCGCGGTGACGGTGACCGCCGTCGCCGCGCTGGGGATGTCAGCGCCGGCGCAGGCCGCCGAGGCGTGCAAGACGAGTTCGAAGAGCATCGACACCCCCACCTACAGCGGTCCCTGGCCCGACAACTGGAAGTTCACCGTCAAGGCCTGCGCGAAGCGCTCCGGCGGCCGCGTCAGCCACTGGGCCAAGGTGTCCTGGGACCTGCCCGCGAGCGTCTTCACCCCGGGCGGCATCTTCAACGCCCCCGGCACCGGCGTGAGCGTGACCGGGAAGCGACCCGGCGGCCGTGCGGCCGGAGTGACGCGGTGGACCGACCTGCGCGAGCGGCTCGACCGGGCCCGCGACGGATCGGTGACCACCCCCGCGTTCACGATCGGCCACGGCGCCGGCCCAGCCGTGACCGCCGTGGTGGTCGAGCTCGATTGGAAGAACGACGGCAAAGCCCCCGTCCGGTACGTCTTCACCACATCACCGAGGGTCTGATCCACTCGGCAGCACTCGTAACGGTGTCATGGGGACAGGTGTCGAATCCACGCCGATGCTTGTCCCACGGCAAGCTGGTCAGCGCGGGCGGCATCCTCCGTATCGTGAGGATGCCGCCCGCCCCTACGTTCAGCGGCCGCCGGCGCCTGTGTGTGTGGCGAACGCCGCCCACGCGGCCGTGGTGAATCCGAGAACGGGCGCGTCCGTCTCGGCGTTGCGCTTGGAGTCCCGGACGTGGACGGCGCCTGGCTGGGGGCACGCCTCCACGCAGTTTCCGCTGGCGTCACCGCTGTACGAGGACTTGAACCACTGCCCGTACGGTCGAACGGTGTTGCTGCTGCTCATTTCGTTACCTCTCGTGCTGCTCGATGCAGGAATGCGGGGGTCTCGTGGGCGGGCAGGGCGCCCTGGGCGAGGATGTCGAAGCGACGGACGAACTGCTTTACCGGCCTCGGCTTCGACAAGCACTCCATGCCCTGGTCCAGGGTGCTGCTCGCGACGACGACCGGGTCGGGGAGCTCCTTGCGGTCGAAGTCGAGGACGTGGAACTCGCCGAAGACGCGATACGTGGGTGCCGAGGAGGGGATGATCCGTACGGTGACGTTGGGCAACGCCGCCAGGCGCTCGATCTCCTCGTACTGCTCCAGCATGATCTGCGGACTGCCGACCATGTTCGTGATGGCGGACTC
This sequence comes from Streptomyces sp. WM4235, assembly GCF_001279725.1. Taxonomy (GTDB): domain Bacteria; phylum Actinomycetota; class Actinomycetes; order Streptomycetales; family Streptomycetaceae; genus Streptomyces. The sequence goes on from NZ_LGDE01000098.1 coordinate 3,046, forward strand.
GTCCATGATGCAGACGAGTTCCATGCCTTCCTCGGTGATCCGTTTCTTGCGGGTCATCCGAACTTCGACCGCGCTCTCCACGAACGCCAACGTGCGATCGTCTGCGATCCTCGCGGATTCGATGAGCGCGCGAGCGTAGCGCTCTGCCTGAAGGAGTCCGTTCACCACCATCGGCGTGCACGCCTTGACGACCTTGGCGCCGGACTCGAAGGCGAGGAAGAGGCTCATGCCAGACGGCAGGACCGACACGCTCGGCCCCCACCAGCCGTCCGCCTTCGCGTTCCGGTACCAGTCGGTGAGCACCTCTTGGCCCTCGAAGGGCACCTTGTAGGCGTCGAGGAGCTTGGTGAACTGCTCTATCCGCTGGAAGCCCGAGGTGCCGTTCTCCACCCGGCTGATGGCCGAGGGTGCACACCCCACGGACCTCGCGGCCTGATCTCCCGTCAACCCTGCCTGTTCGCGGAGACGGGTGAGTTCGGCTCCGAGCACGATCCGTAGAAACGTTGCCCGCACGTTCGCCGCCATGTCTCCTCCTCTCTGTCCGGTTCGGACCGCGCGAGCCTCGGCCCCGATGATGGCAGCTTCGGTTCCCCTTGCGCGAGTACAGGTGCGTCTCATCTGACCCCCGGTGCGCCTTCACCGAGGTTCGGTTCGCCCCCTGTCATATACCAGTTCACGCGGAGGAGCAATTGCGATAGCCATTTCGATTGCACGCCAACTGCGGTTGGTAGGACGGTAGTCGAGCCGCTCGGAGACGGGGCACGACCAGCCCCTGGAGCCCTTTGATTCTGGGCGGCTCCCACCGTCCTGCCTGCCAAGGAGTACCGCCGTGACGGCCTTGAGCACTCCTCTGTACCCGGCGCGAATCCCCGCTCGCGCAACCATCACCAGCGGGGCCGAGTTCAGTTTCCTGCGCCGCTCGGACGGGGAGCCGGGTACGCAGGACAGGCAGCGGCCACGGCAGTCACGCGTGATCGCCGCCGCGTGTCTTCGCCTGTGGGGCCTTGCACCCCTCACGGACCCGGCCTGCCTGGTTCTCTCCGAACTCGTCACGAATGCCTTCGTGCACGGCCGGGGCGCCTTGGTCACCGTACGGTTGTTCCTCACCGCGGCCGAGCTGTGCATCGAGGTCTGCGACGGCAGTCCCTGGGTGTCGAGGCAGCCTTGCCCTGACCCGCTCGCTCCGAGCGGTCGAGGCCTGTCCCTCGTTGACGCCGTGGTTGACGCCTGGGGAGTCTGCGAGGACGGCGCCCGGGTCTGGTGCCTCATCCGCCGCGATCTCGGTACGCCGGAGGGACACCGGTGAGCCTGATCAGTCTGTTCCATCGCCGAGGAACGGCAACGGACCCGGTGCGTCAACCGCCCCAACCCGAGTTGTCCCGAAGGGGCACGGCGAGCCGAGCCGATGTCTTCGACGCCAGTGAGACGACCGTCCTGCGCGTCCTCGAAGCGCTGCGGCCGGTACAGACCCCCACGGTCGTGGATTCGATCTTCGATGCCCTCGAAGACGTCCTCGGACTTGACTACGTGCCGGATGAAGATGAGATCTCCGATCTCAGTCTCCGGATGCGTGGCTACCTCATGAGGCTCGTCGGTGTCGCCCCCGAGGACAAGGATTTCACCGTGCTCGTCGAAAGGGCCCGCGCCCTCCTCGACGTGGAGGTACCCCAGGACTTCATCGGCATCCGGGTCCACCTGCGGCGTATGGCTCTGACCGCTCTGGGTCTGCTTGACCTCTTGGCGCCCTTCTCGGAGC
>NZ_LGDE01000099.1 GCF_001279725.1 Streptomyces sp. WM4235
AGGCCGTCGGTGAAGAGCATCACGGCCCCCGTGTTCTCGACGGGAACCTGGACGACGGGCCACCGGGTGTCCCAGTCGGGCACGATGCCCAGGGCGGGGCCGCCGGGCACCTCTTCCAGGCGCACGCCCGCCGAGGAGCGCACCAGGAAGCCGGGGTGTCCGGCCCGCTGCACGCTGATGTGCGGCGAGCCCGCCGGCCGGGTGACCGCGATGAGCGTGGCGAAGATCTCGGGCCCGGAACGCTCGGCGACCAGGATCTTCTCCAGCAGTTCCAGAAGGTCCTGACCGCGGGCGCCGGCCATCACGAACGCCCGCCACGCCACACGCAGGCACACGCCGAGCGCCGCCTCGTCCGGGCCGTGCCCCGAGACGTCACCGACGACGGCGTGCGTCGCCCCGTCCGGTGTCTGGACGACGTCGTAGAAGTCACCGCCGAGGAGTGCCTGGGCCCGACCGGGCTGGTACCGGGCACAGACCGCGACGGTGTCGTCCAGCAGGAGCGGCGTCGGCAGCAGACCGCGTTCCAGTCGGGAGTTCTCCTCCGCGCGCAGCCTGCTCGCCTGGAGGGAGGCCGCCGCGAGCTCCGTGTGCTTGCGCTGGATCGCGTAACGGATGGCGCGCATGAAGACGTCCGGCTCCAGGCGGCCCTTGACCAGGTAGTCCTGCGCCCCGGCCGTGACGGCGGCGAGACCCGCCTGCTCCTCCGAGAGACCGGTGAGGACGACCACGGCGGCCTCGGCGGCGTTGGCCAGCACCTTGTTGAGGGCGTCGAGGCCATGGGCGTCGGGCAGGTGCAGGTCGAGCAGGACGCACTGCGGCGCCTCGCCCTTCAGCCGGGGCAGGGCCTCGGCCAGGGAGCCCGCGCGACCCAGTCGCACGTCGACGCCGCTGTCCGCGACCAGCTCCTCGACGAGGAGGGCGTCACCCTCGTCGTCCTCGATGAGCAGGACACGCGGCGGAAGACCGCTCCACAGTGCGCGGGAGCGGTCCTCGTCGATCGACGTGGCCTGCCGAGGCGGGCTCACCACTGCGCGCGACAGCGGTGGCGGGTTGTCGGCAGGGTGCGAGGACCCCACGCCGAGAGCGCTCCCCATGGCGTTGCTTTTCCCCTCTCGCCACACAGCGCGCAGGCCCGACGGGCGCCTGGTGCGTCCGGAGCGAGACTAGAGCGATCATTTGCCATCGGGCAATATTTTAACTGGTCAATCATCAGGGTTTGACCAGTTGCCGGGATCCGTCGCGCTCGCCCCGAGCACGTCAGGCCGTGTCGGACAGCCGGGTGGTCCGCAACGGTCCGACACCGGCGCCCCTGGCGGTCGACTCCCGGGCCGCGGCCCCGTGCGGGGCCACCGTCGCCTCGGGGCCCGCCGCCCGCGCCCCCGCGGCGAAGAGGTCCGCGGCCGCCTGACGCAACCCCGTCAGGCCCACGACCAGCGCCTCGATCGCGGCCGGCTCCATCAGGTCGAGCACGGCGGACAACTCCCGCAGCCGGATCGCCCGGTACTCGTCCAGCAGCGCCCGGCCCTGCCGGGTCGGGTACAGCTCGACCTCGCGCCCGCTGGTCCGGCTGCGCGAGCGGGTCAGCAACCCCATGGCCTCCATGCGGTCGCACAGACGCGTCACCGACGGCGGTCGGGAACCGAGCATCGCGCCCAGGGTGCGCAGGTTGATGCCCTCGGACTGCTCCACGACGAGCAGCGCGCGCAACTGCGAGGGAGATATCGCGGGAGTCGTGGCGTCCTGGCCGCGCGCCAGCAGCACTTCGAGGAGCTCCGCGACCGCACCGGTCGTCACGGAAGGGTGTGCTTCCGTGCCGGGGTGATCGTCGAGAGGAGGCATGAGGCCCACTCTGCCACCGTCGCGCCCCCGATGTCGCTTCCGCCCGGTGCCGCCCGACACGGTCGAAGATCGGCGCGCCGCGCCCGCCCGGCCCGGAACCCGGCGCCCCGGGCGGGGTTGGCGGCGCACCGGTACGTCCGGGCCCGCGACCCGTGTGACACTCCTCTACCGGATGCACACATCGCGTCCACACCCACGAAGAGGAGAGGCAGGCCGCACCCCGTGCCCCCAAGTGATTCGGTGGAGCGCATCCTGCGCGCCGCGGCACCCCACGAGCTGCTCGACGAGATCCGCGCGCTGCTGGTCGCACGCCACGGAGCGCTGTCCGTCGAGCTGCTGTTGGCCGACTACTCCATGACCCGGTTGCAGCCCTTGACCACGCCGCCGCACGGCGCCGAGCCGGTGTCGGTGTACTCCACGGCCCCCGGCCGGGCCTTCGGCGCCCAGGAGCCGTACCTCGTGGACGGCGGCGAGCGGGTCATCGTCCACCTGCCGGTGAGCGTGCGCGGCGACCGGCTCGGAGTGCTGAGCGTCACGTTGCCCGAGGGTGCCGGTACGCCCGAGGACAGGGACGAGCTGGGGCTCGTGGCCGACGCGCTCGCCCACGAGCTCCTCGTGGCCGAACGGGACACCGACCTCTTCCGTCAGGCACGGCGCACCGACCGGCTGACCCTCGCCGCCGAGATGCAGTGGCAGTTGCTCCCGGGCCGCTCCTGCGCCCGTCCCGAGTACAGCCTCGGCGCGCAGCTGGAGCCCGCCTACGCCATCTACGGCGACAGCTTCGACTGGTCGACCTCGGCCGATCACCTGTTCCTCGGCGTGAACAACGGCATGGGCGACGGGATCGACGCCGCGCTGCTGACGAACCTGGCGGTCAACGCCGTGCGCAACGCGCGCCGCGCCGGGCTCGGCCTGGTCGACCAGGCCTCCCTCGCGGACCAGGCCGTCTACGGGCAGTACCGCGGTGAGCGGCATCTGGCGATGCTGCTGCTCGACTTCCACCTGGACACGGGGCGTGTCGAGATCGTCGACGCGGGGTCGCCGAAGGTCTGGCGGTTGCGCGACGGGAACGTCGAGACCGTCGAGCTGGAGGCACAGCTGCCCCTCGGGATGTTCGAGGACAGCGTCTACACCTGCCAGGACTTCCGGGTCGAGCCGGGAGACCGGCTCATCTTCGCGAGCGACGGGGTCTACGACGTGGCCTCGCCGGCCGGTGAGAGCTACAGCATGCGCGCACTCGCCCGGGCCGTCACCAGCACCCGTCTCCTGCCGCCCTCCCAGGTTCCGGGGGCGATCCTGGAGCACCTCGCGGGCCACCGGGGCGCCGGCGTCGAGTCCACCGACGACGCCACGGTGCTGTGCCTGGACTGGGTGGGCCGCCCGGCGTAAGGCGCCTGATCGTCGGGGGGCCGCCCGCGCGAAGGGGCGGCCCCCGATCGTCCGAGCCGGGGCGGGCCGGCCGACTCAGCCGGCCGGGTCCGTCCGACTCAGCCGTGCCGGCCGCTGCCGGCCCTCGACCTCGGACCAGAAGGCGCCCATGCGGTCCTGGACGGCCTTGAGGGTGATCCGGAGCTCGGCGAACCCGGGGGCCGAACCGTAGACCGTCCCCAGCATCCACTCCGTCCCCGCCCGCCAGTCGGCCCGCCATCCCGGGTCGACGGCGACGTCCACCAGATCGACGCCGGGAATGTCGTAGAGGTCGTCGAGGAGCTCTACCCCGCCCGGGACGCAGGCGTCCGACGGCGGGGACACGAGGTACTGGAAGGCGACCCTGCGGTCGGGTCCGTCGAGCCCGAGCACCGGCTCGGGCGGGTCGAAGGCGCCCAGCGCCGCCTCGACGGCGTGGGCCAGCAGGTCGACCCCCGACGAACGCTTCATGATGTCGGAGATGCCGCCGCCGATGCGTCCGTTGACCTCGATCACCCGGGGGCCCTCCGGCGTGAACTTGATCTCCGTGTGGGTCACCCCCTCACGGACGCCCAGCGCCCGCAACGCCCGCCGCTCCAGCCGGACCACCTGCTCGACGAGGTCCTCGGGGAGTTCGGCCGGAACGAACAGACCGGTCTCCCGGAAGGGGTACGCCGTCGGCAACTTGCCCGTGACGCCCGCCGTCCTGGTGTCGCCCTCCCTGGTCACCGACTCGACCGAGACGTAGTCGCCCCAGAAGTCCCCCACCGCCGAGGGGTCGCCGACCAGGTACTCCTCCAGTACGTACGCGCGGGGCTCCGCCACCCCTTCGGTGAACTCCTCGTACCGTGCCGCGAGTTCCTCCGCACTGTCCACCCGACAGGTGTCCGTGCTGCTGCACCCGGCCCGCGGTTTGATGACCGCCGGCAGCCCGGTCGCCGCCAGCGCCGGGGCGAGGTCCCCGGCGGAGCGGATCAGCCGGCACGCCGTGCTCTGGACCCCGGCCGACGCCAGGGCCTCGCGCTGGCGGAACTTGTCCACCAACACGTCCGCGGTGTCCGGGTCGTGGAACGGCAGGCCGCAGGCCTTCGCCACCACCGCCGTCGCCCGCAGCGACGAATCGCTGAACGTCACCACCCCGTCGGGCTCCAACCCGACGACGAGCGCGCACAGTTGCCCCTCGGTCAACCCGTGGGTGTCCACCACCCGCGTGCTCCTCGACACCGGGGCCAGGTCCGCGGCGACCAGGGGATCGCCCAGGTCGCCGAGGAACACCACCGTGCAACGCCCCCGCGCCGTGTCCAGGATTCCCAGCGGGGTGGCCGCCCCGCGCCCGTAGACGACGGCCAACACGGGCAGGTCCCCCGCCGCGCCCCTGCGGCCGTCGGCGCGCGTCACGTGCGGTACGCCCTTTCGAGGTCCGGTTCGCGAGCCGGACCGAAGGAGCCCCGCTCGGCGGCGACGGAGGAGTGTTCCCACGCCTCGCGGTCCCGGAGGTAGAGCGGCTCCTCGGCGACGATGGCCCGCGTCACGGCCG
>NZ_LGDE01000100.1 GCF_001279725.1 Streptomyces sp. WM4235
GTCGAGGCCATGCGCCAGACCGGAGTGCTGGAACTCTCCGACCGGCCGGTGGACGACCTGTCGGGCGGGCAGCGCCAACGCGTCTGGCTGTCCATGGTGCTCGCCCAGCAGACCTCGATCCTGCTGCTCGACGAGCCGACGACCTACCTCGACATCGCCCACCAGGTGGAGGTGCTGAACCTCTGCGCCGACCTGCACGAGCACAAGGGCCACACCATCGTCGCCGTGCTCCACGACCTCAACCAGGCCTGCCGGTACGCCAGCCACCTGGTGGTCATGAGGCCCGGCGGCACGATCGCCGCCGAGGGCGACCCTTCGACGGTGATGACGGCCGAACTGGTGCGGGACGTCTTCGGCCTGCCCTGCCGGATCATCGAGGACCCGGAGACCGGCACCCCGCTGATGGTCCCCACCGCCCGTACCCGCCACCCCCTGACGCCGGAACCGGTGGCTCCCACTTCCTGAGGACCGATGCCCATGCTCAGTACGCGGCTGACCAACGCGCACGTCGTCACCATGGACCCGGCGCACCCCGTCGCCCACGACATCGGGATCTGGCGCGGCCGGATCGTCGGCCTCGACGAGGCGGTGACGGGACTGCCCGCCCGGGAGGTGGTGGACCTCCAGGGCGCCACCGTGCTGCCGGGGTTCATCGACAGCCACGTCCATCTGGCCTGGACGGGTCTGAAGGCCGCCACGCCGAGCGTGGCGCCGTGCGAGCGGGTCGAGGACGTGTTGGCGGTGGTGGCGCGGGCCGTCGCGGACAAGCCGGTCGGGGCGTGGGTGGACATCGTCGGATACGACCAGCGGGCCCTGGGGCGGCATCTGACGGCCGTCGAACTGGACAAGGTTGCTGACGGCCGCAAGGTGTTCATGCTGCACGACTCCGGGCACGGCTGCGTGGTCAACAGCGCTGTCCTGGACCTGCTGCCCGCCTCGGCCGCGGCCGGCGGGGGCTTCCTCGCCGAGAGCGCCATGACCGCCGCCCGACGGCTGCGACTGCCCTACTCCCAGGAGGAGTTGGCCGACGCCATCGAACGCGCCGGCCGGCAGTGTCTGGGCGAGGGCATCACCGCCTGCGCGGAGGCCGGGATCGGTGGCGGGCTCCTCGGCCACAGCCCGGTCGAGGCCGGCGCCTACCAGGCGCTGCGCGACCGGGGCCGGCTTCCGCTGCGGGTCCAGTTGATGGCGGCCGGGGACACCCTGCGTCCCGTGGCGGCCCACGCGGACGACGGCTTCCCGCGCGCGCTCGACCTCGGGCTGCGGACCGGGTTCGGGGACGACTGGCTGTCCGTCGGCGCGCTCAAGATCTACACCGACGGCGGCATGATGGCCCGTACGGCCGCGCTGCCCGGCCCGTCCGTCGGGACGGACGGGATCGGTGAACTCCAGGACTCCCCCGAGGCGATCACGGAGCTGATCGTGGACGGGCACCTCGCCGGCTGGCAGCTCGCGGTGCACGCCATCGGCGACCGTGCCGCCGACCTCGCCCTGGACGCGCTGGAGCGGGCCCAGGCCCTGCGGCCCCGGCCGGACGCCCGGCACCGGATCGAACACGCCGGACTGATCCGCCCGGACCAGCTGCCGCGGTTCGCCGCGCTGGGTCTCAGTGCGGTGGTCCAGCCGAACTTCCTGCGGTACTTCGGGGACGACTACGCGGCCGTCATGGGTCCCGAGCGGGCCCCGTGGATGTACCGGGGCCGCGGGTTCCTCGACCACGGGGTGACCCTGGTGGGCAGTTCCGACCGGCCCGTGACGGACGGTTCCCCCCTGCGGGCCGTCCAGTTCATGGTCGAGCGGACCTCGCTGTCGGGGCGGGCGATCGGCCCGGACGAGGCGATCAGCGTCGAGGAGGCCCTGTACGCGTACACGGTCGGCGGCGCCCGCGCCTGCCGCTGGGAGGACCGCGCGGGCACTCTGACGCCGGGGAAGCGGGCCGATCTGGTGGTGCTCGCCGACGATCCCACGCGGGTGGAGACCTCGCGCATCGGCGACATCGAGGTGCTCGACACGTACGTGGACGGCGTGCCCACGGCGGGCCGGGTGTGACCGTCCCCCGCTGACGGGCGGGCGGCCGCCGACCGTACGGTCGTGGACCCCGGACAGCCGACTTAGGGTAGCCTAAGTTCGATTGTTGTCGGGTGGGAAGGTCGCGGACGAATGACGGTCAGCACGTACCGGGACGCGTGGGGCATTCCCCATCTGAAGGCGTCCGACCACCTCCGACTCGCCTACGGGCAGGGGGAGAACGCCGCACGTGACCGGGCCTGGCAGATCGAGGTCGAGCGGCACCGCTCGCAGGGCACCACGGCCTCGTTCCTCGGTTCGGACGCCGTCGCCTGGGACCGGTTCGCCCGTCAGGCGCGGCTCGACGACACCGCGCGGCGCTGCTTCGCCGGCCTCGACGAGGAGACGGCCGCGTGGGTGGGCGCGTACGTCGACGGGGTCAACGCGGGACTGGCCGAGGGTGCGGCCGCGGCTCCCGAGTTCGCCGCGGTCGGTCTCGCGCCGGGGCACTGGCAGCCGTGGACCCCGCTCGGGGTCTGGCTGGCCCACCACATCCTGTTCGCGGGGTTCCCCACCAAGCTGTGGCGCGAGGAGGTGATCCGCCGGCTGGGCGAGGAGGCCGCCGAACTGTTCGCGACCGACGATCCGGGCACGGCGGGCTCCAACGGCTGGATGGCGTCGGGCGAGTGGACCGCCACCGGGGCCCCCATCATCCCGGGAGACCCCCACCGCTTCCTTCAGGATCCGGGGTTCTACCAGCAGATCCACCTGTCGTGCCCCGAGTACGACGTCGTCGGCTTCGCCGTCGCCGGCGTGCCCGGCATCGCGCACTTCGGCCACACCGGCTCGGTGGCCTGGGCCATCACGAACGCGATGTCCGACTACCACGACCTCTACCGGGAACGACTGCGCCCCGTGTCGCCTTCGGGGGACGGCGGGTTCGAGGCGCTCGGGCCGGACGGTTGGCGGCCGGCCCGTCACCACCGGGAGGTCGTCGAGGTCGCGGACGGCGCTCCCGTCGAGGTCGACGTGATCGAGACGGACCGCGGCCCGATCGTCATCGGCGGGCGGGTCCCGGGCGATCCGCAGGAGCCCGAGCCGACCGACGGGCCCGGCCGGGTCAGCCTGCGGTACCCACCCAGGGTCACCGGGGACCTGGGCTTCGCGACCATCCCGGCCCTGATGCGGGCACGTACCGTCGAGGACGTGGACCGGGCGCTCGACGGCTGGATCGAACCGGTCAACGTGGTCCACGCCGCCGACACGGCCGGGGGGCTGCTGCACCGGGTCGCGGGGTACGTGCCCGATCGCCATCGTGACAACGGGCTGCGGATCGTGCCGGCCTGGCACGCGGGGCACGAGTGGCGGGGGCCGCTCGCGACGCCGCGGGAGGACGCCGCGGCGGAGGGCCTCGCGGTGATGGCCAACGCCCGCGGGATCGCGACCCCGCTCGGGGTGGAGTTCGCCCCGCCGTACCGGGCGCGAAGGATCGAGGCGCTGTTGCGCGAGTCCCGGGAGTGGACGGCCCCGGCCATGTCCACCGTCCACATGGACACCCTGCTGGAGGCGGCCCGGCCGCTGTTGGCGGCCGTCGGACGCCTGACCGGTCTGAGCGCCGGGGCCGAACGGCTGCGTGAGCGGCTGATGGCGTGGGACCTGCGCATGGACGCGGGCAGCCGGACCGCCGGCGACTACGCGCGGCTGCGGTCGGCCGTCACCCGCCGGATTGCGTCGTCCCCGCAACTGAGGCCGCTGGCCACGACCTTGCCGTACCCGTCGGTGTTCCAGCCCTGGCTGACGCTCACCGCGAAGGTCGCCTTCGCCCTGGAGAACCTGCTCACGACGGACCTGCTGCCCGGACTGCCGCTGACCGGCATTCTGCGCGCGTCCCTGGAGGAGGTCGCGCGGGAGGAACCCCTCGCATGGGGCGCGTCGCACCGGCTGGCCCCGCTCCGAGCGCTGCCGTCGGGCGGCCCGTTCGGGAACACCTTCGGGGGCCCGTCCGGGGAGGAAGGGCCGGGGCTGGGCGGCGACCACGACTGCGTCCTGGCGACCTCGAGCACCCCGGGCGTCACCGACCTCAGCTCGCGCGGCCCTTCCGCCCGTTACGTGTGGGACCTGTCCGACCGGGACCGCAGCCTCTGGGTGGTCCCGCTGGGCGCCACGGGCGTTCCGGCCGACGCACACCACCGTGACCAGTTGCCCCGGTGGCTGCGCGGCGAACTCGTGCCCGTGCTGACGGATTTCGCCGGCCTCGTCCACGAGCGCACCAGTGCACCGGAGGCCCTGCCGGCGGAGGCGGTCCGTTCCCGCTGAGGCGCGGCGACCGGCAGCGGACGGGAGGGGGCGGCCACCGGCCGTCCCCTCAGCGCCAGTTGTCCTCGATCCAGGTCTGACAGGCGGCGCGCGAGGCCTCGCCGTGGACGACCTGCCAGCCCGCGGGAATCTCGATGCCGTCCGGCCAGAGCGAGTGTTCGCCCCCGGTGTTGCGCAGCACGCGGAAGAGGCGGTCCGGATCGTCGAACGGGTTGGTCATGACGACCCCCTTTCAGTCACATCAATGGAAGAATATACCGATACATGTATGTTCAAACATGTGCTCGTGGTATCGGAAATCAGTCGATGAGGCGGCGCGTCATCCCGCGCAATGCCAGGAACCAACTGAGGGCGGTGAATCCGATCAGGACGAGCGCGTGAACGA
>NZ_LGDE01000101.1 GCF_001279725.1 Streptomyces sp. WM4235
CTACACCACCACCACACTCCCCTGGGGACTCACCCTCGACCCCACCACCGGCCGCATCACCGGCAAACCCTGGACCACCGGAACCCACCCCATCACCGCCACCGCCACCGACCCCACCGGAGCCACCACCCACACCACCTTCACCCTCACCCTCCACTGGTTCTGATCCCCCCGCCGGGGTGGCGCCGGGGCCCGACGCCGCGCCCGCCGATCGCCGCGCCCCGCGCGACGCGGCGTCGTAGGCTCGGGGCATGGCGGACGCAGAGCAGACCCTCCGGGGCAAGGTCGCCCTGGTGGCGGGCGGGACACGGGGCGCGGGCCGGGGCATCGCGGTGCAACTGGGCGCGCGGGGCGCGACCGTGTACGTGTCGGGGCGCAGCACGACCGGCAAGCGGTCGGAGTACGACCGGCCGGAGACGATCGAGGAGACGGCCGCGCTCGTGACGGCGGCCGGCGGTCACGGGATCGCGGTGGTGGCGGACCATCTGGTGTCCGAGGAGGTCGAGGCGCTGGTCCGGCGGATCGACTCCGAGCAGGGCCGGCTGGACGTCCTGGTCAACGACATCTGGGGTGGCGAGCTGCTCTTCGAGTGGGAGAGCACCGTCTGGGAGCACGACCTCGACAAGGGGCTGCGCCTGATGCGCCTCGCGGTGGAGACCCACGCGATCACCAGCCATCACGCGCTGCCGCTGCTGCTGCGCGGTCCGGGCGGGCTGGTGGTGGAGATGACGGACGGGACGGCCGAGTACAACGCGAGCCGCTACCGGGTGTCGTTCTTCTACGACATCGCGAAGTCGGCCGTGTTGCGGATGGCGTTCGCCCTCGGCCACGAGTTGGGGCCGCGCGGCGCGACGGCGGTGGCGCTGACCCCGGGTTGGCTGCGGTCGGAGATGATGCTGGAGCACTTCGGCGTGACCGAGGCGAACTGGCGGGACGCGCTGGAGAGGGTCCCGCACTTCGGGATCTCCGAGACCCCCGCCTACGTCGGTCGCGCGGTCGCCGCGCTCGCCGCCGACCCCGAGGTGTCGCGCTGGAACGGGCAGTCCCTCTCCAGCGGGCAGCTGGCCCGGGTCTACGGTTTCACTGACCTGGACGGCAGCCGGCCGGACGCCTGGCGGTACATGGTCGAGGTCCAGGACCCGGACCGCCCGGCGGACACCACCGGCTACCGCTGAGCGTCGGGCCCCCTCACTCCGGGTCCCGCCGCCCCTCCACCCGTCGGGCGAGCCCGTCGAGGACGCAGCGCAGCCCGAAGTCCCACACGACCTCGGGCCGGTAGCCGCCGACGGCGCTGCCGACGCGTCCGGCGAGCGGGTAGCGCTCGGCGTCCATGGCCCGCTCCAGCAGCGGGGCGCTGACGGCCCACCACTCGTCGTCGCTCTGCCGGTCGTTGTGGGCCGCGGCGTCGGCGGCGGCCAGGGCGTTGGCGTGCACGAAGCCCAGCAGGTGGGTGAGGGCGGCGTCCATCTCGACGTCGGTCAGGCCGATGCCGTCGAACGCCGCCAGTTCGTGTTCGTACTTGCCGATCACTCCGGGGCCCAGCGGGGGTCGGGTGACCGGGAGGTCGGCGATCCACGGGTGGCGCAGGAACAGGTCCCGGTTGTCGTCGGCGACCCGTGCGACCCGGGCCCGCCAGGGGTCGTCGGCGCGCGTGTCACGGCGCGCCATGCGCCGGTACGCCTCGTCGAGCATCAGGTCGAGCAGCTCCGCCTTGCCCGGTACGTAGGTGTAGAGGGTCATCGGGGTCACTCCCAGCCGGCCGGCCAGGGCCCGCATGGTGAGGGCCGCCAGGCCCTCCTCGTCCGCGAGCGCGAGCGCGGACTCGACGACGGCGTCGACGGTGAGTCCCTGGCGGGGGCCGCGCCGCCCGCTCGGCGCCCCCTGCCCGGGCTCCCTCCACAGCAGTTCCAGGGTGCGGACGGGGTCGCCCGCACCGCTCCGGTCCTTCGCCATGCCCGGCTCCTTCCAGCCCGCGTCAGAATCTCTCTACGGCGTACAGACTACTATGTACAATATAAAGCCGAGCCATCGAGACGCGAGGAGTTCCGTGCAGATCGCCAGTTCCGCCATATCCCTCAACGTTGACGACGTTCCCGCCTCCGCGACCTTTCTGACCAGTCATTTCGGCTTCCGGGAGGCCATGTCCGCCGACGGATTCGTCTCGCTCGCCCACCCGGACGGCCCGCAGGTGATCTTCCTGCGCCGGGGACTCGAACTCCTCCCCGAGGGCTTCCGGGACGAGCGCGCGGCCGGCCTGATCCTGGTGTTCACCGTCACCGATCTGCCGCGCGAGCACGAACGACTGCGCGCGGCGGGCGTCCCCATCACCATGGCGCCGCGCGAAGAGCCCTGGGGCGAACGGCTGTTCCAGGTCACCGACCCGAACGGCGTGATCATCGAACTCGTCGACTGGATCACCACCCCCGGCGCCGACGAGCCGGCCGACACCCACCAGTAGGAGCCCCCGTGACCTCTCAGCCCATCGCGGCCGCCGACGCCCACCAGGTCATCCAGGTCCGGGGCGCCCGGGAGAACAACCTCGCGGACGTCTCGCTCGACATCCCCAAGCGCCGCCTCACCGTCTTCACCGGGGTCTCCGGCTCCGGCAAGTCCTCGCTGGTCTTCGGCACCATCGCCGCCGAGTCCCAACGCATGATCAACGAGACGTACACCGCGTTCATCCAGTCGTTCATGCCGAGCCTGGGCCGCCCCGACGTGGACGGACTGCACAACCTCAGCGCCGCGATCGTGGTCGACCAGGAGCGGATGGGAGCCAACTCCCGCTCCACCGTGGGCACCGCCACCGACGCCTACACGATGCTGCGGATCGTCTTCTCCCGGCTCGGTGTCCCGCACATCGGCACGTCCACCGCCTTCAGCTTCAACACCCCCGACGGCATGTGCGCCCGCTGCGAGGGCATCGGCCAGGTCTCCGACATCGCCGTCGACCAGCTCGTCGACCGCGAACTCTCCCTCAACGAGGGCGCGATCACCGTCCCCGGCTTCGCCGTGGACTCGTGGTACTGGCAGGTCATGGCGAACTCCGGCCTCTACTCCCCCGACACCAAGCTCAAGGACTTCACCGAGCGGGAGTGGGCCGACTTCCTGCACAAGCCCTCGGTGAAGGTGAAGGTGGGCTCCAACAACTTCACCTACGAGGGCCTGATCACCAAGATCCAGCGCACCTACCTCGCCAAGGACCGCGAGGCCATGCAGTCCCACATCCGGGCCTTCGTGGACCGGGCCGTGGTCTTCGCCGACTGCCCCGACTGCGGGGGCACCCGGCTCTCCGCCGCCGCGCTGTCCTCGCGGATCGACGGGGCGAACATCGCGGACTGCTCGGCCATGCAGATCAGCGATCTGGCCGCGTTCGTCCGGCGGATCGACGATCCGGCCGTCGCCCCCATGATCGCCAACCTGCGGGACCTGCTGGACTCCCTCGTCGAGATCGGCCTCGGCTATCTGAGCCTGGACCGCCCCTCCGGCACCCTGTCGGGCGGCGAGGCCCAGCGCGTCAAGATGGTCCGCCACCTCGGTTCCTCGCTGACGGACATCACCTACGTCTTCGACGAGCCGACCACCGGCCTGCACCCGCACGACATCCGACGCATGAACGACCTGCTGCTGCGGCTGCGCGACAAGGGCAACACCGTCCTGGTCGTGGAGCACAAGCCGGAGGTCATCGCCATCGCCGACCACGTCGTGGACCTCGGCCCGGGGGCGGGCACCGCCGGCGGGCGGCTCTGCTACAGCGGGGACGTGGCCGGACTGCGCGCCTCCGACACGCTCACCGGCCGACACCTCGAACACCGGGCCGCCCTGCGCGAGCCCGTGCGCACCCCGCGCGGCCACCTGTCCGTCAAGGACGCCGACCTGCACAACCTCAAGGACGTCAGCGTGGACGTCCCCCTGGGCGTACTGACGGTGGTGACCGGCGTCGCGGGCTCCGGCAAGAGTTCCCTGATCCACGGCTACCTCTCCGGACGGGACGGGGTGGTGGTCGCCGACCAGTCGCCGATCCGGGGCTCGCGCCGCTCCAACCCGGCCACGTACACGGGCCTGCTCAACCCGATCCGCACCGCCTTCGCCAAGGCCAACGGGGTCAAGGCGGCGCTGTTCAGCGCCAACTCCGAGGGCGCCTGTCCGAAGTGCACCGGTCTCGGTCTCGTCTACACCGACCTGGCGATGATGGCCGGGGTGGCCTCGGTCTGCGAGCAGTGCGAGGGCAGGCGCTTCACGCCCGAGGTGCTCACGTACCGGCTGCGCGGCAAGAACATCAGCGAGGTGCTCGACATGCCGGTGACGGAGGCGCACGCGTTCTTCACCACCGGCCAGGCCAGGGCGATCCTGGGCCGGCTCGCGGACGTGGGGCTGGGCTACCTGCGGCTCGGGCAGCCGCTGAACACCCTGTCGGGAGGCGAGCGCCAGCGGCTCAAGCTCGCCATCAACATGGCGGAGAAGGCCTCGACGTACATCCTGGACGAGCCGACGACCGGCCTGCACATGGCCGACGTCGACAAGCTCCTCGCCCTGCTGGACCGCCTCGTGGACGACGGCAACTCGGTCATCGTCATCGAGCACCACCAGGCGGTGATGGCCCACGCGGACTGGCTGATCGACATCGGTCCGGGCGGCGGCCACGCGGGCGGCAGCGTGGTCTTCGAGGGCACTCCGGCCCAACTGGTATCGGATGCCGACACATTGACGGCACGTCACCTGCGGGAGTACGTCGGCTCCTGACGGCAGGGTGGGATGTCGGGCCGCCGCCCACCGCCGTGCGCGGGAGGCGGCGGCCCGACTCGCTCAGCCGGTGACGCTCTCGTCCCGCGCCTCCGGGAAGATCAGTTCGCGATCCGCCCCGAGCGGGGCGAAGAAGCGGGCCACGTCGCTCTCGGTGACCGCTTCGAGGGTGGCGGGCGACCAACGGGGCCTGCGGTCCTTGTCGATCACCTGGGCTCGGACGCCCTCCACCAGGTCGGGCGATGCCAGGGCGTTGCAGGAGACCCGGTACTCCTGCTCCAGCACCCATTCGAGGGGCCCGAGTTCGCGCGCCCGGCGCACGGCGGCCAGGGTGACCTTGAGGGCGGTGGGCGACTTGGTCAGGATGGTCTCGGCGGCCGCCTTGGCCTCGGGTTCGTTCGCCGCGAGGAGCCTTTCGACGATCTCCTCCACGGTGTCGGCCGCGTAGCAGGGGTCGATCCACCGCCGGTGCTCGGCCAGTTCGGCGTGTCCGGGCGTGGCGACGTGGTGGGGAAGCACCTCGTGGACCGGGGCGAGGAGGAGTTCGGCGGTCAACTCCGGCAGCCGCCCGGCGGGGACGAAGTGCCCGGCGAGCCCGCACAACAGGGCGTCGGCCGCGCCGACGGCCGTTCCGGTCAGGGCCAGGTGGAGGCCCAACTCCCCGGGGGCGCGACCCAGGAGGTAGGTGCCGCCGACGTCCGGGACGAAGCCGATGCCGGTCTCGGGCATCGCCACGCGGGAGCGTTCGGTGACGATGCGGACGTTGCCGTGGGCCGAGATCCCGACTCCGCCACCCATCACGATGCCGTCCATCAACGCCACGTACGGCTTGGGATAGCGGGCGATGAGCGCGTTCAACCGGTACTCGTCCCGCCAGAAGTCCGCCGACGCCGTACCGCCGGCCTTGGCATCGTCGTGGATGGCCCGGATGTCACCGCCCGCACACAGCCCACGCTCGCCGGCGCCTCGCCGGCGCCACGCAGGAGGACCTGGGTCACACCGGGATTCCGCTCCCAGTCCGTCAGCGCCTCGGTGATCCGCAGCACCATGGGGTGGGTGAGCGCGTTGAGGGCCCTGGGCCGGTTGAGGGTGATCACCCCGGTATGGCCGTCGATCTCGATCAGGACCGTCTCGTCTGTGGCGTCTTCGCTCTTCATACCGGTCAGTATGGAGTGTGGTCCGCCTCGCGGAAGATCATCGCGATGGTGTCGGTCGACCCGGACACCCTCGCGATGGGGAGACCCCCATGTCCACGACACGGTCTTGCATACTTCCGTGATGAATGGTTCGAGCGCGTCATGGCGCAACACCACGCACGACTGGGCGAGTTCCGTGGATCCGGAGCACCTCGCCCTGATCCGCCGGGACCCGGCCGGCCTCGCTCCCGGCGGGGTACGGCAGCTGGTCCTGGAGGTCCTCGCCTATGCGGCGGACGAGGCGGAGTACAGGGGCGCGGGCCGCTGCACCGTGACGCTCCACCCCGACGGGTCGGTGTCCGTCGCGGACGACGGGCGGGGTACCGACACCCGCTTCGACGAGCACGGCCGGCCGGTGCGCAAGCCCGTCATGGCGACGAAGGACCTGCGGTTCTTCGACCACCCCGACGCCGAGTCGCTGCCCGACGGGCATCCCCGCCGGGGCATGTCCGTCGTCGCGGCGCTGAGCGAGTGGCTCGTCCACACCAACCGCCGTGCGGGCGGAGCCTGGAGCCAACGCTACGAGCACGGTGTGCCGGCGACCGGTCTGACGCCGATCGCGGACGACGGCACCACGGGCACGGTCGTCCACTTCCGCCCCGCCGGACCGGCGGCCACGCCCGACACCGCGTGCGATCTGGTCGTCGAGCAGCTCGCCGGCTTCGCCGCGGCCTGGCCCCGCCTGTCCGTCGACTTCGACGACCGCCGCGCCGACTGACCCCACGGGCGCGCCGAGACCCGCCGACCGGCGCCCGCGGCCGGACCGGCCCGCGGGCCGGTTACAGGTGCGTGCCCGGTGTGTGGCCGAAGGCGCGCCGGAACACGTCGATGAACGCGCTCGCGGACGACCAGCCGCAGCGGTGCGCGACCGCGGTCACCGGCGTTCCCACCGCGAGCAACCGCAGCGCCTGGTGCAGCCGCAGCTGCGTGCGCCACTGCGGTCGGTCACCGGCGTTCCCACCGCGAGCAATCGCAGCGCCTGGTGCAGCCGCAGCTGCGTGCGCCACTGCGGGAACGTCATGCCCAGGTCGGCGCGGAACAGCCGGCTCAGCGTGCGTTCCCCCGCTCCCGCGCCGGCCGCCGCTCCCAGCGCCGCCAGTCCCCGCCCGTCCGCCGGATCGGCTTCCAGCACCGCGCACACCGCCGCCAGTCGGGGGTCGGTGGGCGCGGGCAGGTGCAGGGGCTGGAGCGGCGAGACCCGCAGTCGGTCGAGCAGCACCACCAGCAGGCGGCGGCGTGCCGGGCTCCCGTCGTCCGGTTCGCGGGTGTAGGCCAGGATCAGTTCCCGCAACAGCGGTCCCACCGCGATCACCGCCGGCCGGTCCGGGGGCAGCGGCGCGTGGCGGGTCGGCAGGCCCACGCAGTGCAGGTCGGTCCGCCCGTACGCGCGGTGCTCGTGGACCGTCCCGGCCGGGATCCACAGCGCGCGGGTGGTGGGCGCGACCCACGTGCCGGCGTCGGTGGTGACGGAGAGCATCCCGGAGCCCGCGTAGGCGATCTGGTGATCGTCGTGGTGGTGCGCGGGGATCCCGACGTGGGTGTCGAGCCGGTTGACGTTGGTCAGGGCCCGCGGCCGGTGCTCCGCGTCGGGTTGGCGGAATTTCTGCATCACCGGGCATTTTATCGGAAGCGGGATGCCCTGCCTCCGGGAGATTCTCGATCGGTGACATCGATCGCGACACCCTCCGTGCCCCACCGACCCCGACCTACGCCCGGCCGCCTGCGCGTGGCCGGCTTCTCCGCCGGTCACGCCTGCGTGGACGTCTATCAGGGCGCGGTCTCCGCTCTCGTGCCCCTTCTCGTCTCCGAGCGGGCCTACGGTTACGCCGCCGCTTCCGGCATCGTCCTCGCCGCGTCCCTCCTCTCCTCCGTGGCGCAGCCGCTGTTCGGGGCGCTCACCGACCGGCGGGCCGTGCCCTGGTTGATCCCGGTGGCCGCGGGGGCCGCCGGGGTCGGGATCGCGCTCGTCGGTCTGGACGCCGGGTACCGCGCCACCCTGGCGGCGGTCGCCGTGTCCGGGCTCGGGGTGGCCGCGTACCACCCGGCGGCGGCTCGTCTCGTGCGCACCTGGCCGGGCGACGGGCACGCCGCGATGAGCTGGTTCGCCCTCGGCGGGAACATCGGCTTCGCGTGCGCGCCGCTGCTGGTGTTCGCGGCGCTGTCGGTGTCCGGCCCGGCCGGATGGTGGCTGTTGGCGCTGCCGGCGGTCGTGGGCGTGTTCCTCAACCGGCCGCCGTCCGCCCGGAAGCGGGCCGGTACGAGCGACCCCGCCGTGCCGGGCGCCGCGCGGGCACGGGAGGACCGGCGGGCGTTCCTGCGCCTGTCGCTCGTCGTGGTCGTCCGCTCGGTCGTCTTCGTCGGGCTCAGCACCTTCATCGCGCTGTACGTGCGTGAGCGCGGGGGCGGTGCGAGCGCCGGGTCCGTGGCCCTGTTCGCCCTGTTCGCGGGCAGCGCGGGCGGCACCCTGCTCGGGGGGCGGCTCGCCGCGCGCTGGGGCCGGGTGCCCACCGTGCGCCGGGCCTACGCCGCCGCCGTCCCCGCCGTGGCGGGGATCCTGTTCCTGCCGCTGCCCCTCGTGTACGGGTGCGCCGCGCTGGCCGCCACCGCGTTGTACGTGCCGTTCTCGCTCCAGGTCACCCTGGGCCAGGACTACCTGCCGACCCGCGTGGGCACCGCGAGCGGGGTCACCCTGGGCCTGACGGTCAGCATCGGCGGGGTGGCGAGCCCGCTGATCGGCGCCCTCGCCGACGCCTCCTCACTGCGCACCGCGCTGCTGCCGCTGATCGTCCTGCCGCTCCTGGCGTGGGCCCTGGCCCGGCGCCTGCCCGAGCCCGCCGGGTCCGCGGGCCACACGCCCGAAAAGCCATAAGGTCACCTTGTAAGTTTGACTGTATGTCCCTAACGTGGCGACATGTCCCCCGATCCGTCCGCCACCCCCCGAGCCCCTCGGCTCCGTGACACGGCCGAGGAACTGGAACTCGCGCTCGGCATGCTGGTGCGGCAGATGAGGGCCGCCGCCGGTGGCGGGATCAGCCTGTCGCAGATGTCCGTGCTCAAGCGGCTCGACCGGCTCGGGCCCTGCACGGCGTCGGAGCTGGCCCGGGCGGAGAAGATCCGCCCCCAGTCCGTCATCGCCACCGTGAACTCCCTGCAGGCCGAGGGCCTCGTCGTCCGCACCCCGCACCCCACCGACGGGCGCAGGCTGCCGATCTCGCTCACCCCCGAGGGCCGGGCCCTCGTGAGCGAGCGCCGCGAGGCGGGCCACGGCCGGCTCGCCGAGCTGATCGTCGAGCGGCTGAGTCCGGCGGAGCAGCGGATGGTGGCCGATGTCGTACCACTGCTGCGGCGGTTGGCCGGGGACTGAACACCCCACGACCCGAGGAGAGCGACCCCATGACCGCGCCCACGTCCCCCGCACGCCCCGAGCCCGATCCGGCCCTTGATTCCGCCACGGCGCTGGTTCTCGTCGACCTCCAGAACGGAATCCTCGCCCTGCCCACGACCAGGCCGGCCCCCGAGGTCCTGAAGAACGGCATCGCCCTCGCCGAGGCCTTTCGCGCCCGGGGGCTGCCGGTGGTGCTGGTGCGGGTCGCCTGGTCCCCGGACGGCGGTGACCTGCCCGTTCGCCGGGTGGACCGGCCCGGCCCGGCCTCGGTCCCTCCCGCTTCGTTCTCGGAGATCCCGGCCGAGCTGGCGGCGCTCGGGACCGTGATCGTCACCAAGCGGCACTGGGGCGCGTTCACCGGCACCGAACTCGATCTGCAACTGCGCCGCCGGGGCGTGCGCCGCATCGTTCTCGCCGGCATCTCCACCAGCATCGGTGTGGAGTCGACGGCCCGCTCGGCCTGGGAGCACAGTTACGAGCTGGTCTTCGCCGAGGACGCCACGGCCGACACGGATCCCGACGCGCACGCCCACACCTTCGGCAAGATCTTCCCGCGCATCGGCCGGGTGAGCGCGACCGCCGAGGTCATCGCGGCCCTGGACGACCACAAGTCGAGCGCGGCCCCGGACGCCGTCACCCCGCGGGACTGACCGGCCCGCCGCCGGGGCCGTCCGTTCCGTCGGGCCCGACCTCCAGCCAGACGCACTTCCCGTCCGGGCCCGGTCGGGAACCCCAGGACCGGGCGAGCCGTTCCACGATCAGCATCCCGTGCCCACCGGGCCGCCCGGGTGCCGCCGAGCCCGCCGGCACCGGGACCGGCGGGGCCGGATTGCCGTCGGTCACCTCTATCCGCAGCCGCTCAGGCGTGCGGTCGAGGACGAGCACGCCCGGCCCTCCACCGTGCAAACAGGCGTTCGAGACGACCTCGGACACCAGGAGCAGTACGTCATCGGTCGCCTCCTGCGGCCACCGCCAGGTGTCGAGCGCCATGCGGGTGAAGTCCCGGCTGCGCGTGACCGGGTTCCGGGCGCCCGCCAGCTCCAGGAGCCAGGTCCGGTCGGACGACCCACGCTGCTCCATGGCGCTCAGACTCCTCGTGTCCGTGTCTCTGTTCCTGTGCGAACCGTCGGGCGTCCGGCCCGTCGGGTGTCGACGGCCTAGCCGGGCTGTCGACCGCTGAGCGCCTGTTCCACGTCGGCGTGTACGGGGAAGACCCCGTCCGCGCCGGTGATGCGGAACATCCGTGCGACGGGTCCGGTCAGGCCCGCCAGCTCCAGGGTGCCCTCGGCCTCCTGGGCCGTGATCCTGCTGTGCAGCAGGACGTTCAGACCGGTGGAATCGCAGAACTCCAGCTTCGAGAGATCCACCAGCAGGCGGACGCCCGGGGTGATCGCCGCGTCGAGGGCATCCCGCAGGGGCTGGGCCGTGTCGTGGTCCAGCTCCCCGGTGAGAGCCAGGATCACAGCGCCGTCCGTGGCCCGCTCCGCCACGGTGAACCGCTCTTTCTCCACTCCCGGCACCATCCGCCATCATCCTTCCGTCCCGCTGCCGATGCGCCTGCCCCGATACCGCCGGGATACGCGCCAAGGCATGAAGTCTGTCGGACCGGGCGGGCACATCCCCGCAACCGGTCGGGAACCACACCGTACGCGGAGGAGGACACCGCCCCGTCGGCGCCCGTGCCGCCCGGCCGGCACGCCCCCGCCCCACCCGAACGGCCGCCCGGGTCAGAGCACTTGACCGGGCGCGGAGCGAGAGGCGCAAGGAGTGCGGCGGACCGGGGACGGCCGGCGGAGAACGAAAGAGAGGCCGTATCGGATGAATCCGATACGGCCTCTGCTTCACGACTCTGTCGAGTCGGGACGACAGGATTTGAACCTGCGACCCCTTGACCCCCAGTCAAGTGCGCTACCAAGCTGCGCCACGTCCCGTTCTGCTTTGCGCCTTCCACCTGGGGTTTCCCCCTCGTGGCCGGGCACATGCAGAACATTACCCCACGCCGAGGGGTACGCGTGCACCGGTGATCGGCGGGAGAGAGGATGTCCGGGTGAACGCACGGGATCGGGATGGCGAGGGGCGGGCGCGGAGCGCGCGGCCGCGGGACGGACTCGGACGGCCGTTGCCGTACGGGACGCCGGGTGTCGGGCGGCAGCCCGAGGGGGTGGTGCGGACGCCCGCCGCGACGGTCGCGGAGGCGCAGCGGCTGCTGGACGCGGGGATGCCCTTCCACGCGCACGAGGTGTTCGAGGACGCCTGGAAGTCGGGTCCGCCGGCGGAGGCGGCGTTGTGGCGGGGCCTCGCCCAGTTGGCGGTGGGGCTCACGCACGCGGCGCGGGGGAACGCCACCGGCGGGGCCCGGTTGTTGCGGCGCGGCGCGGACGTCCTGGCCGGGCTGGACGCGCCGTACGGGATCGACCTGCCGGGGCTGGTGGGGTGGGCGCGGGCGCTGGCCGGCCGGGTCGAGGGCGGCGCGGTGGTGGACGCGGCGGCCGAGGCACCCCGGCTCGCCGCGACCCCGGACGGACCGCCGGCGGCCTGACCGTCCCGTGCCCGACCGCTACGCCGGCTGGAGCAGGTCCCAGCGGTTGCCGTACAGGTCCTCGAAGACCGCGACGGAGCCGTACGTCTCGTGGCGCGGTTCCTCCAGGAAGCGGACCCCCTCGGCGGTCATCCGGGCGTGGTCGCCCGCGAAGTCGTCGGTGTGGAGGAAGAACCCGACGCGTCCGCCGGTCTGGTCGCCGACCCGGGAACGCTGGGCCTCGTCCTTGGCGCGGGCGAGCAGCAGGGCCGCTTCGGTGGCGCCGCGCGGGCGGACCACGACCCAGCGGGAGCCGTCCGGTCGGGCGGTGTCCTCGACGAGGGTGAAGCCGAGGGCGCGGGTGTAGAAGTCGATGGCCTCGTCGTAGTCGTGGACGACGAGGGCGGTGAGGGCGATGTGTGCGGACATGGGTCCTATTGTGCGGAGCCGCCGAGCAGGACGACCTCCAGGGTCCGGGGGCCGTGTACGCCCTCCACCCGGTCGAGCTCGATGTCGCTGGTCGCCGAGGGCCCGGAGATCCAGGTCAGCGGGCGGGTGGGGTCCAGCCGGTCCAGGGCCTGCGGGATCGAGTCCACCAGTCGGTCGGGGATCCGCACGACGCAGACGTGGTGGTCGGGGATCAGGGTGATCCGACGCCGGCCCTGCTCGGGGCCTGCGTCGAGGACGAGGGTGCCGGTCTCCGCGACGGCCAGGGCGCAGCCGGTCACGACGCTGTCCACGCCGTCGAGTTCGAGGGGGGTGGACGCGGCCAGGTCGTGGACGAGGGTCACGTCGGCGTCGGCGAGCCAGTGCGGGGGCAGGTCGGGCGGCACGAGCACGGTGGCGGAGCCCCGTCGGGCGAGGAGTCGCGCCAGGAGCGGCGGCAGGTCGTCCTCGTCGGCGCGGTGGACCGTCGCCCGGTACTCGGTGAGGTGGGCGGCGAGCAGGTCGGCGCTCTGCTCGGGGGTGCGGGCGCCGTGTTCGCGGAGGTAGTCCCGGGGAACTTCCGTGTCGGGGCCGTCGACGGCTCGTCGGATGCGGCCCAGGATGAGGTCCCTGGTGCTCATCGGTGTTCCTCTCCCCGGTCGCCGCGTTCCCGGGTCCACCAGTCGCGGAACGATTCGGCGGGCGGGCGTGGCAGCTCGCGGCTGTCGGTCCAGGCCCGGCCGGGCCCGGGCAGTCGGCGCGGTCGCAGGCGGCGGGCGCGGGACAGCAGCCGCTCCCCCGCGCGGAGGGCGCCCGGGCGGTCGAGGAGGAGGCGGGCGGCCCGCATGGCGGCGCGTTCGGCGGTGTGGCCGCGGGCGGGACGGATGCGTACGCGGATGCCCTCGCGGGTGACGGGGCCGCCTTGGGCGACGCGTTCGCGGAGGTGGACGAGGACCTCGGGGATGTCGATGGCGACGGGGCAGACCTCGTAGCAGGCGCCGCACAGGGTGGAGGCGTAGGGCAGCGAGGCGTCGATCTCGCTTGCGGTGCCGCGCAGTTGGGGGCTGAGGATGGCGCCGATCGGGCCGGGGTAGACGGATCCGTAGGCGTGGCCGCCGGCGCGTTCGTAGACGGGGCAGACGTTCAGGCAGGCGGAGCAGCGGATGCAGCGCAGGGCCTGGCGGCCGACGGCGTCGGCGAGGGTGTCGGTGCGGCCGTTGTCGAGGAGGACGAGGTGGAAGGCGGTGGGGCCGTCGCCGTCAGTGGTGCCGGTCCACATGGTGGTGTAGGGGTTCATCCGCTCGGCCGTGGAGGAGCGCGGCAGCGTCTGGAGGAAGATCTCCAGGTCCCGGAAGGTCGGCACCACCTTCTCGATGCCCACGACCGAGATGAGGGTGTCGGGAAGGGTCAGGCACATCCGGCCGTTGCCCTCGGACTCGAGGACGACCATGGTGCCGGTCTCGGCGACCATGAAGTTGGCCCCGGACACGGCGACTTTGGCGCGCAGGAACTTCTCCCGCAGGTGCAGGCGGGCCGCTTCGGCGAGTTCGCGCGGGTCGTCGCCGAGACCGTCCGGTGCGGGTCTGCCCCAACTCGCCATCTCCGTGCGGAAGATGTCCCGGATCTCGGCCCGGTTGCGGTGGATGGCGGGGACCAGGATGTGCGAGGGCCGGTCGTGGCCGAGTTGCACGATGAGTTCGGCCAGGTCGGTTTCGTACGCGGCGATCCCGGCCGCCTCCAGGGCCTCGTTGAGGCCGATCTCCTGGGTGGCCATCGACTTGACCTTGACCACCTCGCGCTCGCCGGTGGCCAGGACCAGTGCCGTGACGATCCGGTTGGCCTCGTCCGCGTCGGCGGCCCAGTGGACGGTGCCGCCGGCCGCCGTGACGGACTCCTCCAACTCCAGCAGGTAGCGGTCGAGGTGGCGGAGCGTGTGGTCCTTGACCGCCTTGCCGGCCTCGCGGAGCCGATCCCAGTCCGCCAACTCCGCGACGGCGCGGGCCCGTTTGTCGCGGATGGTGTGCGTGGCGTGCCGGAGGTTGGCGCGCAGCACCTCGTCGTGCACGCCGTCGCGCGCCGCGGTGGGGAAGGCGGGCATGCCGAGCGGGATGGCGGTCATCGCAGGGGGTCCTCCTCGGTCGCGGCGAGGATCTCCGCGAGGTGCAGGGCGCGCGGCGGGACGTCACGGCGGCGGAGCATCCCGTCGAGGTGGGCGAGGCAGGAGTTGTCGGCGCCGCACAGCACCTCGGCGCCGGTGGAGGCGGCGCTGCGGATCTTGTCGGCGCCCATCGCGGCGGACACGTCCGGGTTCTTGACGGCGAAGGTGCCGCCGAAGCCGCAGCATTCCTCGGCCCCGGGGAGTTCGACCAGGTCCAGGCCCTTGACGGCGGCCAGCAGCCGCCGGGGGCGGTCCCCGAGGCCGAGGATCCGCAGGCCGTGGCAGGAGGGGTGGTAGGTGACGGTGTGCGGGAAGTACGCGCCGACGTCCACCACGCCGAGGACGTCGATCAGGAACTCGGTCAGCTCGTACACGCGGGGTGCGAGGTCGTCGGCGAGCCGGGCCAGTTCCGGGCCGCGTCCCTCGTCCCGTGCCCTGCGGCCGATCCGGGGGTAGTGCTCGCGGATCATGGCGGCGCAGGAAGCGGAGGGGGTGACCACGTGGGTGTGGCCCGCGAAGGCTTCGGCGGTGCGCCGCATCAGCGGTTCGCTCTCGTGGCGGTAGCCGGTGTTGTACTGCGGTTGTCCGCAGCAGCTCTGGGCGGCGGGGAAGTCCACGTGGACGCCGAGCCGCTCCAGGAGGCGGACCACGGCGATGCCGGTTCGGGGGTACAGCGCGTCGTTGACGCAGGTGACGAACAGGGCGGCGCGCATGACGGGCAGAATAGCCGGGTGAAGAAGTTCTACGTGATCGGCATCGGCGCGGGCGACCCGGACCACCTGACCCTCCAGGCGGTCAAGGCGATCGGCGCTTCGGACGCATTCCTCATCCTGGAGAAGGGCGAGGAGAAGTCGGACCTGACCGGGCTCCGGCGGGCGATGTTGGACGAGTACGCCCGGCCCGGCCACCGGCTGGTGGAGGGGCGTGACCCGGACCGGGACCGCACGCCGGCGCAGTACGCCCCGACCGTGGACGGCTGGCGCAGCGCCCGGGCGGAGATCTTCGAGCGGTTCATCGCCGAGGACCTGGCGGACGGCGAGACCGGGGCGTTCCTGGTGTGGGGCGACCCCTCGTTGTACGACTCGACGCTCGCGATCCTCGACGAGGTGCTGGAGAAGGGTCGGGTCGCCTTCGACCACGAGGTGGTCCCCGGCATCAGCAGCATCTCCTCCCTGCTCGCCCGGCACCGGACCACCTTGAACCGGGTGGGGCGCCCGGTGCAGATCACCACCGGGCGGCGGCTCGCGGAGGGCTGGCCGCAGGACGTGGACGACGTGGTGGTGATGTTGGACGCGCGGCACGCCTTCACGGCCCACCTCGACCAGGACCTCTACATCCATTGGGGCGCCTACGTCGGCACGCCCGACGAGATCCTGGTCTCGGGGAAGCTGGCGGAGGTGGCCGGGCGGATCGAGGAGCTGCGGACCGAGGCCCGCGCCCGCAAGGGTTGGATCATGGACACGTACCTGCTCAGGCGCCCTTGAGGTAGTCGGGCAGGGCGGCGGCCAGGCGTTCGTACTCCTCGGGCCGGTTGTAGATCTGGCCGCAGACCCTGATGCCGCCGCCGCCCGGCCAGGGCCAGATCAGTACGCGTACGCGCAGCTCGGCGGCGATCCGTTCGCGCAGGGCGCGGGCGCTCTCCTGGGTTTCGGCGATGCCCGGCGGCAGGCGCAGGGCGCGCATGGCGAGCCCCTCGGTGTGCGGGAGCGGGGTGAGCCCGGGGAGCTCGGCGAGCAGGGCGGCGCCGTGGGCGGCGAGCGCGGCGTTGTGGGCCCGCACCGCGGCCGCGTCGAGGTGTTCGAGGAGGTCCAGGCCCTCGGGTGCGGCCAGCCAGCCGGTGTAGTCGGCGGTGGCCCGGTTCTCGACGGAGCGGGGGAAGCCGTGCCGGTCCTCCCACGAGGGGACCAGGGCCCGGATCCGGGACCGGTGGCGCGGGGCGACGGCGAGGACGGCGCTGCCGGAGGGTGCGTACCCCCACTTGTGCAGGTTCCCGAACCAGAAGTCGGCGCCGCCGGCCAGCGGGTCGGCGAGCATGCCGGGGGCGTGGGCGCCGTCGACGATGGTGGTGACGCCGCGGGCGGCGAGGTCGGCGAGGAGCGCGGGGCCGGCGATGAGCCGGGCGGTCGGCGAGCTGACGTGGTCGAGGACCGCCACCTTGGTGCGGGGGGTGAGTGCGGCGAGCACGGTCTCCCGTACGGCGTCCTCGTCGGGGAGGTACGGGTCGAGGGTGACCGTGGTGAGGGGTGCGCGGCGGGCCGCCGCCTCGACGACCGTGCCGTAGCCGTGGTCGGTGACCAGGATCTCGTCGCCGTCGGCGAGGGTGACGGCGTCGAGGGCGAGGTTCGCGCCCTCGGTGGCGTTGGCGATGAAGCCGATGCCGTCCGCTTCGGTGCCGAGGTGGGTGGCGACCCGGGCGCGGGCGTCGGCGATGCGTTCCGGCACGCCGATGAAGAACACGTCGGGGTCGTGGTGGACCTCTGCCTGGAGTGCGGCGTGCGCCTGCTGCACGGGGACCGGCACGGCTCCGAACGATCCGTGGTTGAGGTGCGCCACGTCGGGGTCGAGCCGGAACAGGGCGCGCCCGCCGGGGAACTCCGCCGGGCGTTTCGGCTCGGTCACTGGGCCTCCGTGAGTGGGGTCGGCTGGTGTGCCGATCCTCTCCCGGGGCGGGTCCGGACCGGAAGACCGCCCCGCGGTCGGAAGGCGCCCCCTGGCCGAAGACCGCCCCGCC
Source organism: Streptomyces sp. WM4235 (assembly GCF_001279725.1). Taxonomy (GTDB): domain Bacteria; phylum Actinomycetota; class Actinomycetes; order Streptomycetales; family Streptomycetaceae; genus Streptomyces. The sequence continues at coordinate 17,155 of NZ_LGDE01000101.1, forward strand.
GCCGGCGGATCGCGGCTCCGGCCCGCGCGCGTGGCGCAGGCCCCGGGCCGGGCTACTCCCGGCCGCTCGTCGCCGCGTAGTACTGGAGGTCCTGGACTTCCACCTTGTGGTCGGCCGGGTAGGGGAGTTCGACCTCCGTCACGGTCCGGTCGGCCCGCACCACCTCCGCCGAACTGACGCCCGTCTTCAGCGGCAGCAGTTCGGTGTGGAGTCCGGCCGGGGCCTCGTGGGAGTCCTTGGCGGCGCCGACGGTCGTACGGATCTTCGCCGACCCCGTCAGGAAGCTCAGCACCTCCACGGTGTCCCGGGGGGCCGCGCTGCCCCTGCGCAGCGACATCACCAGCGACTGGTCGCCGGTCGGGTCGGCGGCGGCGAACTGGGTGCGGGCCGTGAGGTACAGGGTGTCGCGGACGATCCGCGGCCAACTGCCCGTCTTGAACCGGGTCAGGTAGTACGAGGTGAGGTCGAGGTAGGCGTACCCGTTGTGCAGGGACGGTGCGAACTGGCTGCCCTCGGAGTAGTCGTTCCAGGTGGTCAGCTGCACCCAGTCGGCGCCGTCGTCGATGGCGTGCGTCCATGTGGACCGGAGCGTGGCGGTGTTGCCGGCCTCGTCGTAGATGCCCTGGTTGGGGCGGGCGTCCTGGACGGATACGGGCTGCATCCAGATCTTGCCCATCTCGTGGGCCCGGCGCGCGTCGCGCGTCGAGCTCTCCTGGCCGACGTAACTGCGGCTGCCCCATTCGGAGAAGCCGTGGCTGATCGGTGCGAAGGCCGCGCCGTTGGCGCCGAAGTCGAGGAAGAGGGGGACGAAGGCGGTGCGGATGCCGTGCTTCGACTTCAGGTTGTCGATCACCCGGGTCCACCAGGCGACGTTCTTGGCCTCGGCCTTGAAGGGCGACACGACGAGGCGCCCGTCGCCGAGCCGGTGGGCGGCCGGGCTCTTGCCGAGGGCGGCGAGGGCGTCGGCGAGTACGCCCGGGTCGTCGGTCTTCAGCGAGGTCATGTCCGGCATCAGCATGATCTTGAAGTCGGGGGCGACCGAACGGGCGGCCTCCATCAGGAGGTTGGAGCGCTCCCAGTTCTTGCCGGAGAGGGAGAGCATGTCGAGGGTGAATCCGTCGATGCCGGCGGCGCGGGCGGTGCGCACCTCCTGCTGGAGGTTGGCGTACTCCCAGTTGCCGCCCTTGGGCGGGACGGGCAGCGGGCGGTCGCGCAGCAGGCCGCCGTAGCGCTCGTGCTTGCCGCTCTCCCCTTCGGGTTCGAGGTAGTTGCGGGTGTAGTAGTCGACGTCCGCGCTCGCGTTGTCGAGGGACAGCGGGTACGGGGTGAAGTAGTGGGCGAACACCAGCTTCTTGCCGGCGGAGCCCGAGCGCAGCGAGGCCGGTCGGGGCATGTCGAAGGGCAGGGCTCCCGCGGAGCGGGTGCCTCCGGTGTCCACCTGCCCCCGGGGGGTCGGCCGTTCGGACTCCGCGGGGGATCCGCTCGGGCTCGGTGTGGCCCCGGGCGTGCGGGACGCCTCGGGTGAGGGATCGCCGCCGGGGGCGATGGTCCGGGGCGCGTCGATCTCGGGCGTCGCACGGTACTGGTGGGCGTCGGCGGTGAAGGGGTCCCAGGCGATGCCCGTCGCGGCGCAGACGCCGACGAGCAGGAAGGCCGACATCAGGAACGTCAGCAGCGGTCTGCGCCCCCGGAAGCGGGGACGGCGTCGGTGCGACGCGGGTCGTGGATCCCGCTCTGCCCGCCGGTCCGCTCTCATGTGTGCCCCTCCCCGGAATATGCCCCGGCTGCGGGGCTGCACAGCAGTAGAGCCGATTCCCGGCTGTCAAACAACCGTTCCAGAGGGGCGGGGGTCCGGCACGTACGTCACGGGGACCACGGGAACTACGCCGACCGCTTTGCCTTGGCCAACACGGCCTCCGCTTCAGGGGCCTTGGCGCGCCCCGGCCGCAGGCGGGTCCCGCGTCCCCGCGAACACGTCCGCAACGCACCGCGCCCGTCCGCCGGCCGGCGGGCGCGCCCGGGACGGCGGACGCGCGCGTTGCCCACCTGGGCCTTGGCCCGCCGTGTTCCCCTCGCCGGGCTTCCCGCCGCGTGCGTCGTCTACCGACCCTCCACCATCCGGCCGACGCGCGTCACGCACGTCGTGGACCGCTCCGGGGGCGGGTGATGGCCGGCCGTGCGGGGGTGGGCCACGGCCGGCGTACGAACCATTCGGCGGAATGAGACATTCCCCTGGTCTTGCCATGAAACTGGCGCATAATCATCGGCATGCGGTCTGAAGCACGCCTCTTGCCGCGCCTGGTCACGCATGCAATGGGGGGCATCGTGCCGATGGGGGAATCTCGACCGGCCGGGACACTGCCGATGACATCGACGGAACTGTCATGGCTGCTCACCGCCGTCCGACGGGGCCGCGTGCTGACCGTGACCGGCCGGTTCCGCGCGCCGCGCAGCCTGTTGGTGCGCGACGTCGCACGGCGGCTCTCGTCCAACTTCTGCGACGGCGTGGCCGTGGTCACCGTCGCGGAGGCCGGTGGCGTACCTGAGCTCGTGGCCGCGCTGGGCTGCGTACCCGGCATGCCCTTCCTGCCCTGCGGCACGCGCGACGCCGCCTCCCGGCTCGCGGAGCGGGACATGCTCCTCGTCCTGGACGGCGTCGACCACCTGACGGCCGACACCCTGCGCTGGCTGCGCGAGCTTCTCGCCGTCGCGCCCGGACTGCGGATCCTGGCCGCCGGGCGCCATCCGCTGGCCGTCGGACAAGGCCGGGTCCACCGCCTCTGAGGCCCTGACGGCACATCGGGGTCCCACGGCTGCCGCGCCGGCCCGTCACGTGCGCGGCACAGCGCCGCCATGTTCGCGCCACAGCACTGCCACAGCACTGCCATGCGGCGGGCATTGAGTCGCGGCTGCTCGAATTCTAGGGTCTGACCTGCGGGTTCGGCGGGCCGTGAGGTCCGGTGCGAGCCCCGCGTACGTACGTCACCTTCCCCCGCGCGTACAGGAGACCCTCGTGAGCGAGCAGCACACCAGCGGACCCCGGAACTACCCCGTCGGCAGACGCGGCTTCCTCGCCGGCGCGGCGGCCGTGGCGGCCGCCGCGGCCACCCCGGCCCTTGCCCGGGACGCGGCGGCCTCGCCGGCCGCGGCACGCCCCAACATCCTGCTCATCGTCACCGACGACCAGCCCAAGCAGACCGACTGGGCCATACCGAAGACCATCGAGTGGCTGGGGGGCCACGGCGTCACCTTCACCCACGGGCACGCGGCGACCCCGCTGTGCGCACCGTCCCGGTCCTCCATCTTCTCCGGACGGCACGCGCACCACCACGGCGTGCGCAACAACTCGGCCTCGTACAGCCTCGACCAGTCGACCACCGTGCAGCGCCACCTCAAGCAGGCCGGCTACCGCACGGGGCTGTTCGGCAAGTACCTCAACTCCTGGACCCTCGCGGACGATCCGCCGCACTTCGAGGAGTTCGCCCTCCTCCAGCCCGGATACAACGACGCCCGCTGGAACGTGGACGGCACCGTCCAGCAGCTCCCCGGGTACACCACCAACATCGTCAAGAACCGGACGCTGGCCTTCCTCGACAAGTCGACCACCGACAGCCGGCCCTGGTTCGCGTACGTCACCCCGTACGCCTCGCACGCGCCGAACACGCCCGCACCGAAGTACACCGAAACGCCCGTCCCCGCCTGGAACGGGCGCCCCTCGGTCCCGGAGGACGACCGGTCGGACAAGCCCGCCTACATCCGCGACGCGACGTCCACCCTCGACGACGGCCGCGAGACCCGCAAGCGCCAACTGCGCAGCCTGCTCTCGGTGGACGACGCGGTGCGGGCCATCCACGACAAGCTCGTCGCGCTGGGCCAGTTGGAGAACACCCTCGTCGTCTTCACCGGGGACAACGGCTACACGTGGGCGGACCACGGCTGGACCAAGAAGTCGGTGCCCTACTCCCCCGCCCACGAGGTCCCCTTCTACCTGTCCTGGCCCGCCGGCGGTCTCGGCGGCGGCACCAAGGACCACCGCATCGTCGCGAACATCGACATCGCGCCGACGATCCTGGACGCCGCGGGCGTCGCGCGGCCCGCCGGTCAGGACGGGCGGTCCCTGCTCGGCTCCGAGTCCCGGGACCACCTGCTCGTCCAGTGGTGGAAGAAGGGCACCGGCGCCGAGGGGCCGAAGTCCTGGGCCTCGTACGTGGCCAAGGACAAGCAATACACGGAGTACTACGACCTGCACACCGACGCGACGGGCGCCGTGTCCGGTACCGGCCAGGTCACCTTCCGGGAGTACTACGACCTGGCCGCCGACCCGTACCAGCTGAAGAACCTGCTGTACCAGGCCACACCCGCGCAGGAGCAGGCCCTCGGCGTCCCCGCGCTGGCGGCGCGGCTGGCCGCCGACCGCGCCGGCTGAGCCCCGCCCCCGCCCGTTCCGCCCACCCAGGAGTGATGCCCGTGCCGACCGAGTCCTGCTGCGCCCCCGGCCGCGAACCCGCCACCACCGTGCTCGCGCTCGGACCGCCGCCGCCGGCGCGGCGGGCCGACCCGGCGGCGGAGCGGGCCGCGCGCGACCTGGTGGAACTCGCTGGCGGCCGGTTCCTGATGGGCACCGAGGACCCGGACGGCTTCCCGGCGGATGGCGAGGGGCCGGTACGGGAGGCGGTGGTCGGGGCGTTCCGCATCGCCCCGACCACCGTCACCAACGCCCGGTTCGCCTCGTTCGTGAAGGCCACCGGGCACGTCACGGAGGCGGAGTCCTTCGGATTCAGTTTCGTCTTCGCCGGGTTCCTCACGCCCGAACTCGGCGCGCGGTCGCCTGCGGTGGCCGGCACCCCGTGGTGGCGGGCGGTCGAGGGCGCGCACTGGCGCCGCCCCGAGGGACCCGGTTCCTCGTTCGCCGCACGGCAGGACCATCCGGTGGTGCACGTGTCGTGGAACGACGCCCGGGCCTACTGCGCCTGGTCCGGCACCCGGCTGCCCACGGAGCCCGAGTGGGAGTTCGCGGCGCGCGGCGGGCTGGAGGGGCGGCGGTACCCCTGGGGAGATGAACTGAGGCCCGACGGGCGGTACATGTGCAACATCTGGAACGGCGATTTCCCCCGGCACAACACGCGCGCGGACGGCTACGCGGGTACGGCCCCCGCGAAGTCCTTCCGCCCCAACGGGCACGGCCTGTACAACACGGTCGGCAACGTGTGGGAGTGGTCCGCGGACCGCTTCTCGGCGGCCGGCCCGGAGCGCGCGATGCGCGGCGGCTCGCACATGTGCCACGACTCGTACTGCAACCGCTACCGCGTCGCGGCCCGTACCCGCAACACCCCGGACAGCTCCGCGGGCAACATCGGCTTCCGCGTGGCGGCCGATGTCCACACCGGCGTCCGGTGACCCGGGTCAGATCCCGCGGATCCGGTCCCACATCCGCGACGCGGGTGCCGAGGGGCGGGCCGACACCGCTCGCCGGGGCCGGAGTTGGGACCAGACGGCGTCCGGGCAGCGGCCCTGCGGCCGGGACGCGAGGAACTTCCGGTAGCTGACGACCCGGGGCTCGTGGCCGATCTCCACCCAGTGGGGGCGGCCGGAGACCTCGTCCCAGCCGTCATTGGGGAGCCGGACGTGGTCACGTCGGCCGTCCTTGTCCTTGGTGGTGATCTGCGCGACCTCGGCGCGGCCGCGTCCGGTGGCGAGGACCACGCAGTAGTGCCGCAGGTGCCGCGACGGGTCCTCCCGCAGCGGCACCATGGCCAGCCAGATCTCCCCGGCCCGGGGCCGCGCCCCGCGCGTGCGGTCCCAGCGGCGTATCCCCAGGTACACGGCGAGGGCGGCCAGGCCCGCGGCGCCGCTCGTCAGGGCGCCCCGCGCGTTCCACGACTCGATGCCCGCCACCCGGTGCCCGGTGTAGAGCACGGCGCCCGCGACGGCCGCGAGGAGCAGGGCGGCCCGGGCCAGGAACCGCCACCACGCGAAGGCCGCGCCCCGACCGGCAAGGGCCGTGACGGCGAGCGCGACCACGACGGGTATGCCGTACAGGATCGCCCAGGCCCCGGGTCCCTCCGCCCGTACCGGCGGGTCCTGCAGGGCCATGAGGTCGGGGATCAGCACCGGTGTGGCGAGCAGCCCTCCGACGATGACCACCAGGTTGAGCAGCAGATACCCCACGCACCCGATTCCGGCGCAGGACGTGTCGTCTCGACGAGCCACCAGTTCTCCCCCCAGCTCACCGGCGGCAGGCTAACGCACCCGGCGGGTTCGTGAGGGGCGAATCAGTTCTGCCAGGAGGGGCGTTCCCACTCGTCGGCGGGCAGCCCGAGGATCACCTCGTCGACGAAGGCCCCGTACACCCACGCGGAGCGCCGCAGGGTGCCCTCGACCTGGAAGCCCGCGCTCTGTGCGGCCCGGATCATCGCCGGGTTGTCGGCGAGGGTCTCCAGTTGGAGCCGGTGCAGACCGCGCACGGTGAACCCGTAGTGGCACAGCAGTTGTACGGTTTCCGCGCCGATCCCGCGGCCGCGGGCACCGGGGAGGAGGGACATCCCGAGGTGGGCGCCCCGGTTGTGCGGGTCGATGCCCCACAACAGGGCCTCGCCGGCGAGTTCGCCGGTGGCCAGGTCGACCACGGAGAAGGCGGCCTTGCCGTCGTCGGAGGGCCCGTCGGGCTCGTAGAGGGAGTGGCCGCTCGCCAGGGTCAGCGGGCGCCAGGGACGCGAGTCCGACCGGGAGTGGTTCGGGACGTCTTCGTAGAGCCCGGCGTGCAGGGTCGCCACGTCGTCGGGGTGGCGGGCGCGCAGTCCGGCCAGCTGTCCAGTGATCACCCCGTATTACTAGCCGTGTGCGGACCCCCTTCACAACCGGAATACGGTCGCCGGCGTCCGGACGCGCCGACGCCCCGGCCGGGAGGTCCCGGTCGGGGCGTCGGCGGACACGCCGTGGGCGTCAGCCCAGGATCGCGAGCGCCCGGTTCAGGGTCTCGGACGGGCGCATGATCTTCGAGGCCTTGGCGGCGTCGGGCTGGTAGTACCCGCCGATGTCGGCCGGGGAGCCCTGCACCGCGATGAGCTCGGAGACGATGGTCCCCTCCTGCTCGCCCAGCGTCTTGGCGAGCGCCTCGAACGCGGTCGCCAGCTCGGCGTCGTCGGTCTGCTTGGCCAGCTCCTGCGCCCAGTACAGGGCGAGGTAGAAGTGGCTGCCGCGGTTGTCGATGCCGCCCAGCTTGCGGCTCGGCGACTTGTCCTCGTTGAGGAAGGTGCCGGTCGCGCGGTCCAGGGTGTCGGCCAGCACCTGGGCGCGGGCGTTGCCGGTGGTGGTCGCGAGGTGCTCGAAGGAGACGGCCAGCGCGAGGAACTCACCGAGGGAGTCCCAGCGCAGGTAGTTCTCCTTCACGAGCTGCTGCACGTGCTTCGGGGCGGAGCCGCCGGCGCCGGTCTCGAAGAGGCCGCCGCCGTTCATCAGCGGGACGACCGACAGCATCTTGGCGCTGGTGCCCAGCTCCAGGATCGGGAAGAGGTCGGTCAGGTAGTCGCGCAGCACGTTGCCGGTCACCGAGATGGTGTCCTCGCCGCGGCGGATGCGCTCCAGGGAGAAGGCGGTGGCCTCGACCGGGGGGAGGATCTTGATGGTCAGACCCTCGGTGTCGTGCTCGGCGAGGTACGTCTTGACCTTGGCGATCAGCTGCGCGTCGTGCGCGCGGCCCTCGTCCAGCCAGAAGACGGCCGGGTCGCCGGAGGCGCGGGCGCGGGTGACGGCGAGCTTGACCCAGTCCTGGATCGGCGCGTCCTTGGTCTGGCAGGCGCGGAAGACGTCGCCCTTGGCGACCTTCTGCTCCAGGACCACGTTGCCCTCGGCGTCGACGAGGCGGACGGTGCCCGTGGCGGCGATCTCGAAGGTCTTGTCGTGGCTGCCGTACTCCTCGGCCTTCTGGGCCATGAGGCCGACGTTCGGCACCGAGCCCATCGTGGACGGGTCGAAGGCGCCGTGCGCGCGGCAGTCGTCGATGACGGCCTGGTAGACACCGGCGTAGCTGCTGTCCGGGAGGACGGCGAGGGTGTCGGCCTCGGCGCCGTCGGGGCCCCACATGTGACCGGAGGTGCGGATCATCGCCGGCATGGAGGCGTCGACGATCACGTCGGAGGGGACGTGCAGGTTGGTGATGCCCTTGTCCGAGTCGACCATGGCGAGGGCGGGGCCCTCGGCGAGCTCGGCGTCGAAGGAGGCCTTGATCGCGGCGGCGTCGGGCAGCGCGCCCAGGCCGTTGAGGATGGTGCCGAGGCCGTCGTTGGGGGACAGACCGGCGGCGGCGAGGGTCTCGCCGTGGCGGGCGAACGTCTTCGGGAAGAAGGCGCGGACCACGTGGCCGAAGACGATGGGGTCGGAGACCTTCATCATCGTGGCCTTGAGGTGCACGGAGAACAGCACGTCCTCGTTCTTGGCGCGCTCGATCTGGGCGTTCAGGAAGGTGCGCAGCGCGTCGACGTGCATGACGGACGCGTCCACGACCTCACCGGCGAGGACCGGTACGGACTCGCGCAGGACGGTGGTGGTGCCGTCGGCGGCCACGTGCTCGATGCGGAGCGTGCCGGCCTCGGTGATCACGGTGGACTTCTCGGTGGAGCGGAAGTCGTCGGCGCCCATGGTGGCGACGTTCGTCTTCGACTCGGAGGTCCAGGCACCCATGCGGTGGGGGTGGGTCTTGGCGTAGTTCTTGACCGAGGCGGGGGCGCGGCGGTCGGAGTTGCCCTCGCGCAGGACCGGGTTGACGGCGCTGCCCTTGATCTTGTCGTAGCGGGCGCGGATCTCGCGCTCCTCGTCGCTCTTCGGGTCGTCCGGGTAGTCCGGGAGCGCGTAGCCCTGGCCCTGGAGTTCGGCGACCGCGGCCTTGAGCTGCGGGATCGAGGCCGAGACGTTGGGCAGCTTGATGATGTTGGCGCCCGGGGTCTTCGCCAGTTCGCCCAGCTCGGCGAGGGCGTCCGCGATGCGCTGGCCCTCTTCCAGGTGCTCGGGGAAGCTGGCGATGATCCGACCGGCCAGGGAGATGTCACGGGTCTCGACATTCACACCGGCCGTCGACGCGTATGCCTGGATCACAGGCAGGAAGGAATACGTCGCGAGGGCCGGGGCCTCGTCAGTGTGCGTGTAGATGATGGTCGAGTCAGTCACCGGATGCTCCGCTCCACAGTCTGCGTCTCTCGTCTGCAACATTGCTCGACATCAAGATATCTCGTGATCGGACCGGTCTGGACAGCCCCCTGCCGGAACCCGGGGGAGACACGCGTCACCCGGCGCCGCCGGCCCGGACGCACGACCGCGGCCCGGGACGGGGAGGGGCCGTCCCGGGCCGCGGGGTGCCGGGCGCCGGATGGGGGGCGCGGGGTGCGCGGGAGGGTCAGCCGATGTGGAAGGGGTCCCCGTAGACCTTCCAGTCGAGCGGGGTGTCGAGGTTCAGGTTCCCCTTCTTGACCCACACCCGCTGGGCGGTGTCCACGCGGCTGGTGTCGCTGTGGGCCTCCTCCTGCTTCATCGCCCAGACGCGGGCGTCGAGGAAGGCGTTCAGCCAGGTGGTCTCGTTGCCGCCCTGGGCCGGGGGCTTGGCCTTGGTCAGGGCGCGCTTGCGGATGTTGCGGAAGCTGGTGGAGTCGCTTCCGTCGCCGTGCATGACGATGGCGTCGTAGTAGGCGAACTGGCCGAGGGTGCCGACACCGTCGCTCTTGCCCTGCTTGACGGCGGGGTTGAAGTAGACGCGGTCGCGCTCGTGGTCCTGGGCCTTCTTGAACTCCGTGTCCTGGGCGGCCTTGGCCCAGTCCTTGGTGAAGTTCGGATCGAGGCCGGCGTGCGAATCGCTCCCGTCGACCTTGCGCAGCGCCGGAAGGTACTTCGCGAGCACGTTTCCGGGCTTGACCTGCGTGTAGTACTCGACGAGGTCCAGCATGTCGCCGGTGCCGGAACAGAACCCGATGATCCCGGCGGTGTAGCCGCGGCCGTCGTCGATGTCCTCTATGTACTTGTACTGCGCCTTCCAGTCCAGCGAGGAGTTCTCCGCGCTGGAGACGATCTGCATGGCGATGTCCTTCTTCGCCGGGTCGTCGAGTCCGGTCGCCGCCGCCGCGGTGGAGGCGGCGGGTGCGGTGGCCGGGGCCGCCGTGGCGTGGGCCGCGACGGGGGCGGCGAGCAGGGCGGCGCCGAGCAGGGCGCCGAGCGCGACGGTCCGGTTCTTGCGTTGGGGGGTGAACACAAGGCCTCCATGCGATGGTTGAGGCTTCCCGATTCGGTTAGGAAACTTTCCTACCAGATATTCGAGGCGCGGAGAAGCCTTGTTGTCAGTTCCGGAGCAAACCAATCCATGAGGGCCCCGGCTACGAAACCCTCCATGTGTCACCCCTGTCAGTCGTCGCCGCCCCCGAAGGAAGCCCCCGCCATGACCTGTACTCGAAACGGCCGGCTCCTCGGGCGAAAGGGGCTCTCGTGCGGCAACCGGTGACCTTCGGCGCGGCCTGGGAGAAGCCCGGCCCCGACCTGCCCACCCTCATGGACCAGATCGCCCGCGGCGACCAGGACGCCTTCGCCACGCTCTACGACGTGGTCGCGGGTCCCGTCTACGGCATCGTCGTCAAGGTCCTGCGGGACCGGGCGCAGTCCGAGGAAGTGGCGCAGGAGGTCCTGATCGACGTCTGGCGGCAGGCCGCGCGCTACCGCTCCGACAAGGGCAGCGTCATGACCTGGGTGATGACGATCGCGCACCGGCGCGCGGTGGACCGGGTCCGCTCCGCGCAGGCGGCGGCGGCCCGCGAGCAGGACAACGCGGCCCGGGAGCACACGCGCCCCTACGACGAGGTGAGCGAGCAGGTGGAGGTGCGGCTGGAGAGCGAGCAGGTGCGCCGCTGCGTGCGCGGCCTCACCGAACTGCAGCGGCAGGCCGTCAGCCTCGCCTACTACGGCGGGCTGACGTACCGCGAGGTCGCGGAGACCCTCGGCACCCCGCTGCCCACGGTCAAGACACGGTTGCGCGACGGCCTGATCCGCCTGCGCGACTGCATGGGGGTCAACGCATGAGCACCGGGACCGACCACATGCACGCCCTCGCCGGCGCCTACGCGCTGAACGCCCTGGACTCCGAGGAACGGACCGCCTTCGAGCACCACCTCGCCCGGTGCGCGCTGTGTCCTCAGGACGTACGGGAGTTCACCGCGACGGCCGCCCGGCTCGGCTCGGCGACCGCCCTGCCTCCGCCACCCGCGATGCGCGCGCACGTACTGGACCGGATCGACACGGTGCGGCAACTGCCTCCGGCCCGCCGGGGCATCCCGAGCCTGCGCAGGCGCGCCCTGCCGATGGCCCTCGCGGCCTGTCTGGCCGGGGCGCTCGCCCTGGGCGGCACGGCGGTGTGGCAGCGGGACCAGGCCGTCCAGGCCGGCCGGGAGCTGCGCGAACTGCAGAACCTGACGGACGTGATCACCGCCCCGGACGCCCGGACGGTGGTGGGTCGCACGGCGTCCGGCGCGAAGGGCACGGTGGTGGTGAGCGCGGAGCGGAACCGGGCCGCGTTCGTCGGCTCCGGGATGGCGCCCGCCCCGGCGGGCAAGACGTACCAGCTCTGGTTCGCGGACGGTCCGGGGATGCGACCGGCGGGCCTGCTCGGCGGCGACGGGAGCACCCTGATGACCGGGCCGGTCGGTCGGGCCACCGCGGTGGGGGTCACCCTGGAGCCGGCGGGCGGATCGCCCCGGCCGACGTCCGATCCGGTGATGCTGATGAGTCTGGCCGGTTGACGCCGGCGAGCGGCCGGCCGGTTCGGATCATCGACCAGGTCGCGAGCCTTTCACCGGCGGCTTTTCCGTGTCGGGCACCAGTCGTGGCGACCTCTGCCGGCCTGGTTGACTGGCCGGACACCACGGGGTCCGGCCCGGTGTCCGCGGCTCTTTCGCCGCGCCGGGCACCGAGGTGTCGGGAGGAGTCCCCGCGCACCGATCGCGGTGTTCGGCGCGCGGGGTCCTGACCTGCGGGGGCCTGGCTCCGCGCACGGCCCCTGGCCCCGGTACACGGCCCGCCCGCGAACCGCCGTCGGGCCGTCCCGCCGGGTCAGAGCCAGCCGTTGCGCCGGAACCCCCGGTGGATCACGAGGCAGGCAATCGCCATGACCGCGAGCACCAGCGGATATCCATACGTCCAGTGCAGCTCCGGCATGTGGTCGAAGTTCATGCCGTACACCCCGCAGACCATGGTCGGCACGGCGACGATCGCCGCCCAGGCCGTGATCTTGCGCATGTCCTCGTTCTGGGCCACGGTCACCTGCGCGAGGTGGGCCTGGAGGACGGAGTCGAGGAGTCCGTCGTAGGCGCCGATCTGTTCGGTGGCGCGGGTGAGGTGATCGGCCACGTCGCGGAAGTACGCGCGAACGTCGGGCGGGATGAGCGGTATCGGCTCCGTGGCCAGCAGGTGCAGCGGTCGACCGAGGGGCGCCACCGCCCTGCGCAGTTCGAGGAGTTCGCGCTTGAGCTGGTAGATCCGCCCGGCGTCGCCACGACCGCCGTACTCGCTGAACACCGCGGTCTCGACGGCGTCCATGTCGTTCTGCACGGCGTCGGTGACGGCCACGTAGTCGTCGACCACATGGTCGGCGATGGCGTGCAGCACGGCCGCCGGGCCCTTGGCAAGTTGGTCCGGGGCGGCTTCCAGGGCCTCACGGACCGGGCCGAGGGTGCCGCGGCCGCCGTGCCGGATGGTGAGGACGAAGTCCTCGCCGACGAAGGCCATCAACTCGCCGGTCTCCACGACCTCGCTGGTCGCGGTCAACTCCTCGTGTTCGACGTAGCGAACAGTCTTGAACACGGCGAAGAGGGTGTCGTCGTACCGCTCCACCTTGGGCCGCTGGTGGGCGTTGACGGCGTCCTCGACGGCGAGCGGGTGCAGGTCGAACAGCCCGGCGAGCCCGGTGATCTCCTCCTGGCTCGGCTCGTGCAGGCCGACCCACACGAAGCCCTCGCCGTTCTTGCGGACCCGGCGCAGCGCCTCGTCGACCTCCCCGCAGTCCTCCTGGCGGAGGCCGTCGCGGTAGACGAGGCAGTTGACGACCGCGCTGCCGAGAGGGGAGCGGGCCGGGTGGCTGAGGTCGACGGCCCGCCGATAGCCGCGGCGCACGGCCCGGCGCAGGTTGCTGAACATGGACAAGGACGTACTCCCCTTCGGCGGATCAGCCGCCAGTCTGCCACCGCCGTGCCGGTGCCCGATCCAGGACACCACCGCACCGGGACATCACCCGCGACGGAGGCCACCGGACCGGGCCGGCGACGCCGTGTGACACCGCGGGTGCCCCGGCGCGGCACGGCGAACCCCGCCGGGGCGACCGTGGCCGCCTCGGGGCGTCAGTACGATGACCTCCCCGCGACAGTCGGGACGCGGACCGGAAGGCGGAGGGCATGAACGACCACGACGAGGGTGGCTCCGCCGGCCCGCACCCGTCCCGGCGTCGGGCCCAGGGGCAGTTGGAGGCCCAGGTGCTGGCCGCGCTCGGCGAGTCCCCGGAGGCCGCCACCGCGGGCTGGGTGCAGGAGCGGATCGGCGGGGGCATCGCCTACACGACGGTGATCACCATCCTGACCCGCCTGCACGACAAGGGCGCGGTCGAGCGGGAGCGGTCGGGCCGGTCGTTCCGTTGGACGCCCGTCGCGGACGGCGCGGGGCTGGCCGCGCTGCGGATGCGCAAGGTCCTGGACGGGGAAGCGGACCGTGACGCGGTGCTGGCCAGTTTCGTCACCGCGCTGTCGCCCCACGACGAACGGTTGTTGCGCGAGTTGCTCGGGGGTGAGGTGCCGGGCGGCGGATCCCCCGGCTCCGACCCGACCCGGGCTTGACGGGACGGGACACCGATGGGCCTGCTCGTCTTCCTTCCCCTGGTCCTACCCCTGACCGCCTGGCCGCTCGCCCAGCCGGCCGCGCAGCACCTGCACCCGCGCACCGCCACCTGGCTGCTGACCGGCGCGGCCGGCGCGCTGGCCCTGTGCAGCACCCTGTGCCTGGCCCTGCTCATGGTGGTGGGCACCGCCCAACTGCCGGGCAATCCGCTGCCCGACGCCTGGTCGGACCCCGAGGTGCGCGCGGCGCTCCCCTACGACGAGGTGGCCGGCCCCGCGGCGATCCCCGCGCTGGCGGCCGTGCTCGGCTCCGCCGCGGCCGCCGTGTGGCGCGCTCGCCGGGTCCGGCGCGACTGTCGGCGCGCGCTCGCGGGACTGGCCGACGGGCCGGTGGTGGTGCTGCCGGCCGCCGAACCGTACGCCTACGCGTTGCCCGGCCCGGGCCGGCACGGTGGCCGCGTCGTGGTGACGACGGGCCTGCTGTCGGCACTCGACCCCGCCGAGCGGCGGGCGCTGTTCGCCCACGAGCGGGCGCACCTCGCCGGTCGTCACCACCGGTTCCTGACCGTGGTGCGGCTCGCCGCCTGCGCCAACCCCTTCCTGCGGCCGTTGTGTTCGGCCGTCGCGTACACGGCCGAGCGCTGGGCGGACGAGGCCGCGGCGGCCCGGGTGGGCAATCGCCGTACGGTCGCCACGGCCATCGGCAAGGCCGCCCTGCTCACCCGACCACTCCCCCGGGGCTCCCCGCCGCGACGGCCGGGCCGGTGCCGCGCCGTGTGGCGGCACTGCTGTCCCCGGCCCCGCCTGCGCTCGTCTGGCCCCCGTTGCGCACGGCGGCCGGGCTGGCCACTTGGAGCGCGGCGGCGGGCACGACGGTCTCGGCGCTCTCCTCCGCGAACTCGGCGGTGACCCTGATCTGCGTCCTGCGAACCGCCACGGCACTCTGAGGTCACCGGCGGGGCGCGGGCGCGCCGGAGAAGGGCGCGGGGCGACTCAGAGGTCGAACTCGTGCGGGGGCAGGTCCAGCGCGTAGCAGGCCTCGCGCACCACGGCCTGCTCGGTCTTGTCGAAGTCCCCGTCGGCCCCGCCGATGACGATGCCTATCTGCACCACGGCGCGCGCCTCGGTCGGCTTCTTCTTCGCCTTGGCGATCTCCTGGAGCACGCTGACCTTGCCGAAGTCGAAGTCGGTGGTGAGCTTGGTCAGGTTCGCCTCGAACCGGCGGCGCAGGTCGTCGGCGTCGAAGTTCCGCAGCACCTCGTTGCCGGCGATCAACTGCGCCACGCGCCTGCGCTCGTCGGGATCGATGGTCCCGTCGGCGGCGGCGACCAACGCGCACATCGCCATGCTCGCGTCGCGGAACGCGCCGCTCTTGAGGTCGTTCTTGGTCGCCACGAGCTGGGTCTGCATCGTCGATGCGGACTCCTTGATGCGGTCCCACAGGGCCATGAGAGCTCCATACGTCGGCTTGTTTCTACAACACTGTAGAAGTTACCAGGCGTGGGTGACACACCCTCACCCCCGGTGCCCCGCCGACCGACCACCGGGCGCGCCCCGACCCGGCCGCGCGGTTCAACCCCGGTCGACGAACACGCTGGTCGACTTCACCCGGGCGACCGCCCTCGCGCCGACCTCCAGTCCCAGTTCCTCCACCGCCTCCCGCGTCAGCAGGGACACGACCCGGTGCGGTCCGGCCTGGATCTCCACCTGCGCGTCCACCGTGCCGAGCTTCACGGCGGTGACGATGCCCGGAAAGGCATTGCGGGCGGAGGTGTACGCGGCCCCCTCGTCTTCGTCACCCTCCTGCGCCACCCGCACGCAGAAGGCCGCCAGGTCCGGGCCCTGGACCATGCGCCGCGAGCCCTCCCGACGGGTGGGAAAGCGTTCGGCGTCGGCCCAGCGGCGCGCCGTGTCGACGCTCACCCCGAGCAATCGCGCCGCCTGGCCGATCGTGTAGGACTCCATGTCGACAGCGTAGGACCTGCCCGACTCAGCGCGCCGGAGGCAACAGTGCCTCCCTCGCGGCCTCCGCGATCACCTCCGCGACCACCGCGAGCGCGGGCGAGTCCAACTTCCACTGCTGCCAGTACAACGGCACGTCCATCGTCCGCTTCGGCGTCAACAGCACCAGTTCCCCGGCCCGCAGGAGCGGGTCGGCCTGCGCCTGCGGGACCAGCCCCCACCCCAGGCCGGCGGCCACGGCGTCGCGGAATCCCTCCGAGGTCGGCACGTGGTGCCGGACCGAACTCGCCCCCGCCCCCGAGCCGGCGCCGCGCGCCAGGGTCCGCACGAACCGGTCCTGGAGCTCGTCGCGCCGGTCGAAGACGATCACCGGCGCCTCCCGCAGGTCCCGCTCCAACGGCCCGGTCAGGTAACGGGCGGCGAAATCGGGCCGGGCCACCGGCAGGTAGCGCGCCAGCCCGAGCGCCCGGACCGTGCACCCGGCCACCGGGTCCGGCGTGGAGGTGACCGCCGCCATCACCTGGCCCTCCCGGAGCAGCGCCGTGGTGTGACCCTCGTCCTCGCGGTGCAGCTCGAAGCAGACGGGCGGATCCCGGGGCACGCGGGTCAGCGCCGGCAGCAGCCAGGTGGCCAGCGAGTCGGCGTTGACCGCCATGGGCAGGCGGACCGGCTCCCGCTCCTCGTCCGCGCCCAGACCGAGTTCGGCGCGGGCGTCCCGTTCCAGCCGGGCCAGTTGGCGGGCGAACCGGATCACCACCTGCCCGGACTCCGTCGCCCGTACGGGTTTGGTGCGCATCAGCAACACCCGGCCCGTGCGCTGTTCCAGGGCCTTCACGCGCTGACTGATCGCGGAGGGGGTCACGTGCAGGGCGGCGGCCGCGGCGTCGAAGGTGCCCTCGTCGACCACGGCGAGCAGGGTCCGCACCTGCTCCAGGGGAAGTTCTTCCATCACGAGCGCTAAGGGTACGTAAAAAACTTTAGCTGTACTGAACCGACGCGCCTGCATACGGTCGAAGCCATGACACACGGCATCACCACGGCGGGTCTCGCGGGCTTCGGCACCGGTCTCTCCCTCATCGTCGCCATCGGCGCCCAGAACGCGTTCGTCCTGCGCCAGGGAGCACGCCGCCAATCGGTCCTCGCGGTGGTGGCCATCTGTGCCTTGTCCGACGCGCTCCTCATCCTGCTCGGCGTCGCGGGGGTCGGGGCCTTCGTCAACGCCTGGCCGGCCGCGCTGACCGCCGTCGGGATCGCCGGTGGCACCTTCCTGATCTGCTACGGGATCCTCGCGGCCCGCCGGGTGCTGCGACCCGATCCGGGGGCCGCGCTCTCCACTTCGGGCACGGCCCCCGGATCCGCCCGCACGGCCGTGCTGACCTGCCTGGCGATGACCTGGCTCAACCCGCACGTCTACCTGGACACCGTCCTGCTCGTGGGCTCCCTCGCGGCGGACCGGGGCGATCTGCGCTGGGCGTTCGGTGGCGGCGCCGTCCTGGCCAGCCTGGCGTGGTTCAGCGCGCTCGGCTACGGATCACGGCTGCTCAGCGGTCTCCTCGCCCGGCCTTCGGCCTGGCGGGTCCTGGACGGCCTGGTCGCGGCGACGATGGTCACCATGGGCGGGCTCCTCCTGGCCGGCACCTGAGCCCCGGACAGCCCCGGGGAACACGGCCCGGGCAGGGGGCGGGGCCGGGACGGGTAAAACTCCTGCGCGCGGGGCGGTCGTACCGGCAGCATGCACGTCATGACGACACCCGCGGACGCCGCTCGTGACGCCCTCGACGGCCTGGCCCTCGGTGACGCCTTCGGGGAACTGTGGTTTCCGTGGTTCCGACCCGGCGATTCGGCGATCGAGGGAATCCGGGCGCGACGCACTCCACAGGAGCCGACCTGGCGCTGGACCGACGACACGGCGATGGCGGTGTCGGTGCTGCGGGTCCTGAGGGAGCACGGCACGGTGCGGCAGGACCGGTTGGCGGAGGCGTTCGGCGCGGCCTACGTGGCCGACGCCCACCGCGGCTACGGCAACGGCATGCGCCGACTCCTCCCGGAACTCGCGAAACGGCCGGAGAGTTGGCGCACCGAGGCGAGGAACCTCTTCAACGGTCAGGGCAGCCTCGGCAACGGCGCGGCGATGCGGGTGGCGCCCCTGGGCGCATGGTTCCACGAGGACCTGGACGAGGTGATGGATCAGGCCGTCCTGTCGGCCGAGGTCACCCACGCCCACCCGGAGGCCATCGCGGGCGCCGTGGCGGTGGCCGTGGCCGCCGCCCTGGCCGCGCGCGGCCGGGACCGGCCCGCTCCCGAGGCGTCGACCTTCCTCCGCGAGGTGGCCGCGCTCACACCCGCCGGTCAGGTGGCGGCGGGCCTGCGCCGAGCCGCCGGGCTGCCCGCCGGCACCGCACCGGCCGAGGCCGCCGACGTGCTCGGCAACGGCCGATTGATCCGCGCGAGCGACACGGTGCCCTTCGCCCTGTGGTCCGCGGCCCGGCACCTGGACAGCCTCCTCGACGCGCTGTGGACCACCGCGGAGGGTCTCGGCGACATCGACACCAACTGCGCGATCAGCGGCGGCACGGTCGCCGCGCGCACCGGTACCGCCGGCGTCCCCGAGACCTGGTGGGCGCGGCGGGAACCCCTGCCCGGCGGCCTCGCCACGGCCCGAACCGGTACCTGAACCGGTACCTGAACCGGTACCTGGGCCGGCGGCCCGAACCGGCGTCCTGAACCGGCACGCGCGGCGGCCGGGAGCGCGGCGGGATCCGGACGCGGCCCCGGGCATCGGCAGAGCCGCCCCGAGACGCGTCAGACCAGTTCGGGCTGGGGTTCGCGTCGCTGTTCCGGGATGCGCGCCGACGGGGTCGTCCGTTCCCACGACCTGGTGGTGCGCACGTAGGCGTAGATCACCGAGCCCGTCGCGAGGAGGAGCAACGGTCCGAACACCCAGGGGTGTCCGGCCATCTCCGTCGACAGGTAGCGGTACGACACCAGGAGCGCGACGAACACCGCGCCACCGTGGGCGACCAGGAGGGCTCCGGACCGGTCCCAGCCGCGGGCGAGCGAACGCAGCCCCGCCTCGATCGTGAGCGTGAACACCACGCCGGCGATGATGTCCGCGCCGTAGTGGTAACCGAAGCCCAGCGTGGCGCCGAGCGTCGCGATCAGCCAGAACGTGCCCGCGAACCGCAGGGCCCGCGGGGCCTTGCGGGAATGAATGAAGATCGCGGTGGCCCATGCCGTGTGCAGGCTGGGCATGCAATTGCGCGGGGTGAACTCGTCGAAGGGCATCTCCTGCGGGACGCCCAGCGGCGGCGGGGTGTTCGGCCACAGGTCGGCCAACGCCCACTGACCGCCGTCGGCGCCGTAGGCGAAGATGGGCCCGACCACGGGGAAGATCATGTATATGCCCGGCCCGAGCAGGCCGATGACCAGGAACGTGCGCACCAGGTGGTGGCTCGGGAAGCGCCGCTCGATCCGCACGTTGCGCAGTTGGTACAGGGCGACGGCGACCGCGGCGACCGCGAGCTGGATGTAGACCCAGTCGAGGACGTGGGCGCCGACCGCGCCGGTGGCCTCGACCAGACGGCCCACGACCCAGGACGGGTTGCCCAGCGCGTGATCGGCGGTCGCCACGTACTGGTCGAGGACCATCGGGCGGGTCTTGGACGTGATCAGCAGCCAGGTGTACCCGGTCTTGCGACCGGCCACGAGCAGCAGGGCCAGCCCGACGCCCTTGAGCAGCAGGGCACGCTCGCGACCCGTGCGGCGCGTGACGGCGATGACGGCGCAGCCGAGGGTCACCCACAGCGCACCGTTGCCGAACATCATGTGGGCGCCGACCAGCCACCGCACGAGCCAGAACACCAGGTCGATGCCGATCGCCGTGCCGACCGCGATGAACCGTTGCCGCCAGGTGAGCACCACCAGCATCAAGGTCATGCTGGCGTACAGCACTGTCCCCGACTGGGGCGCGAAGATCACCTCGCGCGCCTGAACGGTCACCGGACCGGGCACGCCGTAGTGGCGCGCGGCGATCTCCAGCGCCACGAGGAAACCGAGGGCGATCACACTCACCGCGGTCCACAACAGGACCCGCGGCCGACGCCACCCGGCGAACCCGATTCCGTCACCTCTTCGCGAAACGGATCGCGACACCCTAGATATCAATTTTCAGCCGATTTATATAAATAAGACCTGTGATCATTGTCTGCTCGAACATGTTAACGGAGCTGGTACACATCACCGATGGCAGGTGGCTCGAATGTGGCGAGCGCCTCGCCCGTCGCCCGTCATCACCCCCACCCATGGCGTACCGATGACCGGCACACGCGGCCCCTCGGGCGGGACGAAGGGACCATCAGCCGTTGAGCGTTGCCGTTACCGGCCGATGACCGTGAGTGGTGGGCGCGCACCAGGGCCCTGCCGCATGCCGATCATCACGCGAGGCCACCAGGCACCCTCGGACGGGCAGCGCCTACCCCAGGCCCACCCGCGGGGTGGTGTGGCACCCCGGATCCATTCTGGACAGCCCGCCACAGTTCCGCGAAGCGCGGCACCGAATCCCCATTCTGTTCACTGGGCCCGGCTCGGGATGACAGCAAATTAACTGCCGTCTTCAACCATTCCCCGGCACGTGGGTAAACCAGGAAGATTCAACAATCGCTCCACTCGGGGCGTAGCGCTTGCGATCTCTCGGGAGCAGGGGTACAGAGGAAGTGAGGCGTTTTCGCCCGATCCATCGTATTGGGGATGACCTCATGCCTGGCATAGCGTGGGCTCTGCTCGGATTTCTGATTCTGCTCGGTATTCTCGGCGCGGCGGGTGCGGTCTTTGCTTGGCGTATGGCCGTCAGGGAGCCGGAGCGTGAACCCAGGATTGAAGTGCTGGCCGGCATCGGGGGCGGGTTGATTACCGGCATCGCGATCGGAGTGTCGGCTCTCTTTCTGGACAAGCAGATCGAGGAGAGCCAGAAGTATGCGACGTGGCGCGCGAACGTTGAAATCGTCGAGGCCATGCCAGGGTTCACCCCCGGCAATCGCAATATCGAGGGGATCAATTTCAGCGGCAAGCTGATGCACAACGCGGATTTCAGGGGGGTCAAAGTACAGAACGGTCAATTTCAGGATACATACCTGGAGCGATCTCACTTCGAGGGCGCCGATCTGCAGGGCGCGAACCTGATCGGGGCCAACCTCTACGAAGCAAGCCTGATAGGCACCAACCTCGACAGGGCCGATCTGAGGAGCGCCAATCTCACCCTCGCAGTTGTCAACGGCGATAAAACCTCGTTCAAGGGAGCGAAGGTGGACGGGCACACTTGCTGGCCCGAAGGCATCGACAAGAAGAAGCTCGACACGGTCATCGTCACGAACGAAGATCCCGACGACTTCCGAGGCGGAGAGAAGGCTCCCCACTGCACCCTGTGGAAGGGAGGGGAGCGAACCAGGTGATGAGCGGGACGCAAAGGGCGAAGGCGAACTTGGCATCGTGATGGATTTGCCCATGGGGTCACAACCCCGGGTATGACCAAGCATTCGCCGGTAGCCATTCGACGCTTGGCGCCCTTACGGCGACTCCAGGAGGAAGAAATGGGACTCAGGGACCTGCTCCTCGGCAAGAGGCCTCCTCCGCCAGAAGTCGACAGTGCACCGGTGAAGCGAAGTCCTTTTGAAACCATACCCAAGGCCCAACGAAAAGCAGGCCGATCACTCAAGGAGTTCTTTGGCGTGCTCCATGGGACGAGTTCGGGTCGCGTCAAAATATGCCCGACATGCAATCGCTCCATGGATCCAGAAGAAACCCATTGCCCTATGGGACACTACGTCGGCTAGTGCGCCGAAGCGGGAAGACCTATCCTCCCCTCCCCCGAACGCAAATGCATGTAACGCGCCCATGCATTCGCCCGCTTGAATGCGAGTCCGGACGAAGTCGAGGAGCCCTCGCCGCCCTGCGCCGTCGAAATGTGACGCCACCCCCAGGGAACGACAAGAGCCCTGCCTCACCGAAGTGAGGCAGGGCTCTGATCTACGACCACGAGGCGAACCTCTAGTCGGGACGACAGGATTTGAACCTGCGACCCCTTGACCCCCAGTCAAGTGCGCTACCAAGCTGCGCCACGTCCCGATGCCCGCTGACCTGGGGGTTTCCCCTGGTTGAACTGGCACGAGAACAATACCGCACTTCGGAGGGTGGTCGCGCGCACCTTTCCCGGACCCGATCCACGGACCGACCCCCGGGCCCGACCCCCGGACGCCGCACGGACGCCCGACAGCCGGCAGGACGGTTGCCGTGACGACCGCTTGACCTCAAGTCGACTTGAGGTTGCACGGTTGGACGCATGACACAGGCAACCGCGGACACCGGGCTCCGCCACGAAGACCTGGGCCGGCTCATCGCCCTCATGACCGGGGCAGAGAAGCACGGACCCGCCGCCACGTCCACGCTCGACGTGTTGTGGGTGCTCTACGACCGGGTGTTGCGGGTGGGGCCCGCATCCGCCCGGGATCCCGAGCGGGACCGGTTCCTGCTCTCCAAGGGACACGGACCCATGGCCTACTACGCGGTGCTCGCCGCCAAGGGGTTCTTCCCCGTCGAGTGGCTGAGCGGGTTCGGCTCGTACGACTCTCCACTCGGCCACCACCCGGACCGCACCCTGATTCCGGGCGTGGAGATCGGCAGCGGTTCGCTCGGGCACGGCCTGCCCCTGGCGGTCGGCAGCGCGCTCGGGCTGCGGGCGCAGGGCTTGGACGAACAGGCGGTCTGGGTGCTGATCGGGGACGCCGAGCTCGATGAGGGCAGCAACCACGAGGCGCTCGCCCACGCGGGTTCGGCCGGCCTGGACCGGCTGCACACGGTGGTGATCGACAACGACTCCGCGACCCACGGATGGCCGGGCGGGATCGCCTCTCGCTTCGAGGCGGCGGGTTGGTCGGCGGTCACCGTCGACGGACGGGACCACGAGGCCCTGCACGCGGCCTTCACCCTGCCGCATCCGGGTCGACCGCATGCCGTCGTCGCACGCGTCGAGAAGAAGTTCTGACCAGACATCCGGATCGGACGTCCTGTGAGAAGCAGAAACCAAGGGGCAGGGAAGAACATGGACACCATGCGGGAACGGTTCATCGCGGTCACGTCACGGCTGCTCGACGAGGATCCCCGGCTGGCCCTCGTACTCGCCGAGATCACCATGGACGGATTCCGTCCGGCCCGGGTACGTCACCCGGACCGGGTCGTCAACGTGGGGATCCGTGAGCAGTTGCTCGTGGGCGTCGGTGGAGGTTTGGCCCTCACCGGGATGCGCCCGATCATGCACACTTTCGCGAGTTTCCTCGTGGAGCGGCCGTTCGAGCAGGTCAAGTTGGACTTCGGGCATCAGGGCACCGGTGGTGTGCTGGTCAGCGCGAGTGCGAGCTACGACTGGCCCGCCGGCGGCTTCACCCACATGTCACCGGGCGATGTCGCCCTGATGGACACGCTCGAAGGCTGGACGATCCACGTGCCCGGCCATCCCGACGAGGCCGAGGCACTCCTGCGCCACGCCTACGCCGCCGGCGACGACCGGGTGTACGTCCGGCTCTCCGCACAGGAGAACAGCCGGTCGCGCCCCTTCTCCGGCCTGGGCTTCCAGACGGTGCGCCAGGGCAGCGGCGGCGTGGTGCTCGCCGTCGGACCGCTGTTGGACAACGTGTTGGCCGCGACGCGGGACATGGACGTCACGGTCCTCTACGCGACGACCGTGCGGCCCTTCGACGACGCGGCGCTGCGCGCGGCCGTCGGCTCCGGGCCGGCCGACGTCGTGCTCGTCGAGCCGTACCTGGCCGGCACGTCCACGGCCGCCGCCAACGACGCCCTCGCCGATCTCCCCCACCGCGTCCTGGGCCTCGGCGTCTCGCGGGCCGAACTCCGCCGCTACGGCACCATCGACGAACACACCTCGGCGCACGGGCTGGATCCCGCCGGACTGCGGAAGCGGATCGCGGCCTTCCTCGACCCCCGCGCCTGAGGCCGGGAGCCTAGGGGGTGCCTTGTCGGTCCTCGCGCGTGTGCACCAGCTCGATCAGTTCCGCCGCGAGGCCCTTCAGCGTCGCCAGTCCCTCCAGTCCCCAGCCTCTCGGCACCAGGTCCACGGCGCACACCGTCCCCAGGACGAACCCCCGACGGTCCGTCAACGGGGCTCCCAGGTAGGACCGTACGCCGCTGCCGTCCACGACGGCGTTCCCGGCGAAGCGTGCGAAGTCCCGTACGTCCTCCAGGGCCAGCGCCCGCCGCCGGACGACCACGTGCGGGCAGTACCCGTGGTCCCGGGGCAGGGAGCGCGCCGGATAGCCGCGCCGCGGGGCGTCGGGCCTGCGGTGCAGTCCGGCGAAGAACTGCCGCTCCTCCCCCATGAAGTTGACGCCCGCGTAGGGCGTCTCCAGTGTCTCGGCGACGCGTTGCGCGAAGGCGTCCAGTTCCCGGTCCGCCCTTTCCCCCAGGCCCAGTTCACGCAGGCGCGGGGTGCGCGCGGGCGCCTCCCGGTCCACGGGGGTGAGGAGCGGCCGGCCGGTCGATGCGTACAGGGTCATGCGGTTCCCCCGGATCCGAGAGCGTGATGGGTCGGGCGGCGCGGGTGGCGCTGCCCGACCCGGCCCCGGCCGTGACCGCCTGACGGCGGAGCGGGCGGGGCCGGGTCGGTCGTCACAGGCAGCGGTGCAGTCCTTCGAGGACCGCCCGCAGCAGGGTCTGGTCGTCGGCGATCAGTGCGGCGCCGTCCAGGTGCCGCGGCGCCTGCGCCGTGACGGCCCCGTGTTCGAGCAGGTCGCCGAGCAGTACCTTCACCACCGCCGTCGGGAGCCGCAGGTGTCCCGCCATCTCGGCGACCGTGACCGCCGCCACGCCCGCGCACAGGCGCAGGACGAGGGTGTGTTCTGGTCCGAGCGGCGCACGCGGGCGTACGCCGGTCGCCGTCACCAGCGAGAGCAGATCGAGTGCGACGGCCGGTCGGGTCCGCCCGCCGCTCGCGGTGTACGGGCGCGTCACCCGGCCCGCCGTGTCGTCGAGCCACGGGGTGTCCCGTCCCGCGCCGATGGTGCGCGTCCCCCCGATCAGCGTCCCCCCGATGCGGGTCCTCATCGCTCCGCGTCGGCGGCGACGGGCCGCCTCGGCGTCGCCGACAGGTACGGACGGACGCTCTTGACCATCATCGCCATCTCGTAGCCGAGGACCCCGGCGTCGGCCTCCCCGTCCGCGAGCACCGCCAGACAGGTTCCGGAGCCGGCTGCCGACACGAAGACGAGGGCCGTGTCCAGTTCGACCACCACCTGCCGGACCTCCGCGCCGCCCGCGAACCGGGCACCTGCCCCGCGCCCGAGGGAGTAGATCCCGCAGGCCAGCGCCGCCATGTGGTCGGCGTCGTCGGCGTCCAGTCCGTACGCGCAGGTGACGAGTCCGTCCGCGGTGAGCAGGACGGCGCCGCGGGTGTACGGCACCCGCTGGACCAGCCCGCTGAGCAGCCAGTCGAGATCGGAGAGCCTGACTGTCTTCGTCGCCACTTCGCCGCCCATGGGGGTGTGCTCCTTGCCGAGGTGTGGGGTGGGGGTGGTGCGAGGGGTGGGGATCGCGGTCATGCGGGCCCCTCCGATCGGGCGAGACCGAAGCCCCGCTGGAAGGCCGCCATCAACCCGGGGTCGTGAACGGGCGGTTCGGCATCGGGCGCACGACCGGGGCCGGCGGCCTCGCCGGGCTCGGGGACGGGATGGGGGCGGGCGTGGCGTCGGGGCAGTGGCGGCGGATCCGTGTCCGCGCCGATCCCGGTGGCGGGGACGACCGTGCCGAGGAACACCCCGGCGGCCTCGGCCGCGTACTCGGGCGGCACCGCCCCCGTCGACACGACCCCGGTCGGCACGAACTCCGCCCGCGTCGGTTCAGGATCGCCCGCTGGGACGGGAGGAGCCGAGTACCCCGGCAGGGACGGGTCCCACGTCGACACGGCCGGACGCGGGCCGACGGACTCGGACCGGTGGCCCTCGGACGCGTACCTCTCGGCCCCCTGGCCCTCGGACGCGAGGCTCTCGGACGGGTACGGCTGGGCGGACACCCGTACGGGCGCCGGCGGCAACATCGGGTCCATGTCGCCGGATCCCCATGAGCCGGCCCGGGAGCCGCCCCCCAGCACGTCGGCGGCGCTCGGGGCCTGCGCGCCCAACAGCTCCTGCGGCAACACGAGCACGGCGAGCACCCCGCCGTAGATGTTGGACTTGAGCTCGACGGCGATCCCGTGCCGCCGGGCCAGCGCCGCGACCACGAACAGGCCGATCCGACCGTCCGCCAGCAGGTGCCGGACGTTGACCTGGTCGGGATCGCCCAGCAAGGCGTTCATCCGGTGCTGTTCCTCGACCGGCATGCCCAGTCCCCGGTCCTCCACCTCGACCGCGACCCCGGCGGTCACGCGCTCGGCGCGCACCGTCACGTCGGTGTCGGGGGCGGAGAAGACGGTGGCGTTCTCGACGAGTTCGGCCAGCAGGTGCACCACGTCCGCGACGGCGTGCCCCCGGACGGTGCCGCCCGCCGGGGGCACCACCTTCACCCGCGTGTACTGCTCGACCTCCGCGACGGAGGAGCGCAGCACCTCGCCCAGATCGATGGGGCGGGTCCACTGGCGCCGGGAGGGGGCGCCGCCGAGCACGGCGAGGTTCTCGGCGTGGCGGCGGATCCGGGTGGCGAGGTGATCGACGTGGAAGAGCTCCTTGAGCAGGTCGGGGTCCTCGACGGTGTCCTCCAGGTCGTCGAGGAGGGCGATCTCGCGGTGCACCAGGGACTGGAGGCGGCGCGCGAGGTTGACGAAGACCTCGACCTTGCGGTCGCTGTCGGACGGGGTGACCGGGCCGGCCAGCCGGACGAGGGTCGTGTGCGCCTGTTCCCGGGCGCCCCGGAGCTCCTGGGAGAGCAGCCAGAACTCGTCCACCCCCGCCGGGTCGGTGTGCGGCGGCGGCCCGCTCGGTCCGCCGCGTACCGGGCGGGCCGCGGCCTCGCCCCGTTCCAGCCGTTCGGCGGCCGTCCGCAGTTCCTGCCGGCCGCGCACGCTGGAGCGGCGCAGGGCCTCGCATCGGTCGCGGACGGCTTTCGCCGCGCGTTGCCCGCCCAGCAGGGCCGCGGCGAGGGCACCGACCACGAGCAGGGCGCAGCCGCCGAGGACCGGCCACAGACGAACGTCCCGGTCGCCGGCGCCTCCGCCGAGCTGGAGCGTGAAGATCACCGCGGCCGCGCCGCTGAGTCCCGCGGCGAGGGTGGGCAGGACGGTGGCGCGGAGCATCTGGGGGCGTATCTGCCGGCCGGGACCGGTGGCGGCGTGTCTCGACGGGGAGTGGCGGGCGGCGCGAAGTCCGGACATCGGCGTCCTCGGTACGTGGGGCCCGGGCCCCCGGATGTGCCGAGGCCCGGCGTTGATCACCGGATACCCACGCTAGACCGCACTCTCCCGCCCGGGACCGTCAGTCGGGGAACTTGGCGGGGGTGCTTCCCGCTTGCGACGGAGCGCTCGTACGACAGCCCGAATCCGCCGGGAGCGCATACGCCCGGGCAGGACGGGGCGTACGCCGTCCGAGCGCGCGCCCGCGCTCCCGGCGAGGACCGGGGCCGCCCCGGGCCCCGGGTGGCGAAAGAGCTACGACCCGACGGCCTCCGACTCCTCCCGGCCGGTGACGGCCGGGGCCGACGCGGTTCGCGCGGGGGCCGCCGGCGCGGCCGTCGTCGCGGGGGCGGGGGCGGGTTCGGCGGCGACGAAGGGCCGCCACCACGGTTCGACCGGCGCGTCGGAGGCGCCCGGTTCGAACGGCTGGCCCGGTACCGGCAGGGCGATGGCGGAGCCGGTCTCCCGGGAGGCGGTCACCGTGCCCTCGCCGGGTTCGTCCCAGGGGTGCAGGGCCAGGTTGAACGTGCCCCAGTGGATGGGCAGCATCGTGCCGTGCGGGATGCCGCCCTGGAGGTCCAGGTGGGCCTGCATGCCCTCCTGCGGCGTCATGTGGATCTCGCTCCAGTACTCGGAGTACGCGCCGATCTGGATCATCGTGGCGTCGAAGGGACCGTGCGTCGCGCCGATCTCCTTGAAGCCGGGGAAGTAGCCGGTGTCACCGCTGTGGTAGATCCGGTGCCGCTCCCCCGCGACGACCCAGGAGGCCCACAGGGTGAACTGCTGGTTGCGCAGCCCCCGACCGCAGAAGTGCCGGGCCGGGGTGGCCGTCAGCGAGAGCCCGGCGACCTCGGTGGTCTCGTTCCAGTCGAGCTCGCGGATCCGGTCGGCGGGGACTCCCCAGCGCTCCAGGTGGGCTCCGACGCCCAGCGGGACGGCGAAGACGATGTCCCGACCGGCCAGGGCCTTGATCGTCGGAAGGTCGAGGTGGTCGTAGTGGTCGTGCGAGATCACGACCACGTCCACCTCGCCCAGGGAGGCCAGCGGTACGGGCACGGGGTGCAGCCGCTTGGGTCCGGCGAAGGGGAAGGGGGAGCACCGCTCGCCCCACACCGGATCGAAGAGCACCCTGCGGCCGTCGATCTCGGCGAGCACGCTGGAGTGCCCCATCCAGGTCAGGCGCAACCCGCTGAGCGGCGGCTTCGCCAGTTCGGCGAGGGTCGTCGGATAGACCGGGACGGCGCCGGAGGGGCTTCGCCTGATCCGCTGTTCCTTGTGGAAGTAGATCTTGGCGAACTCCGCCATCGAGCCGGAGGGCCTGGTCCGGGCGCCGACCGGGTTCTGGAAGACGCCGTCGGCGAAGTTCGGCGAGCGGCGGATCCGCTCCAGGCGCGCGCCTGACGGATCCGCGCCGAAGGCTTCGGGCCGCAGGGCGCGCAGCCGGGGACGCAGGGGACGGGAGCCGGTCAAGGCGCCTCCAGGGTGGATCGGGGCGGGACGGTCGTACGTCTACGACCATCCCAACGCGCACCGACCCCGAAGGATTCCGCTCGGCACCGACCGGCTCCCCGGGCCCGCCCTCCCGCGACCCGGCCGGCGGATCCCCCTCGGTCCTACAGGCTCGGTTCCCACGGGCCTGGTCCTCCAGCCCTGGTCCTACAGGGGCAGCAGGTCGGGGCGCTTGGCCTCGACGTGGTCCCCGGAGGACTCCCCGCGCAGCCTTCGGCCGATCCAGGGGACCAGGTGCTCGCGCGCCCACTGGATGTTGTCCCGCGTCACGTCCACCGATCCGCGCGGTCGCTCCGGCGGCCACGGCTGGTCCGGGTCGGTCGGCACGTCCAGGCCGAGCACCTGCGCGGCGCGCAGCGCGACGCGGGTGTGGCCCTCGGGCGAGAGGTGCAGTCGGTCGCCGTCCCAGGCCCGTCGGTCCTGTACGGACTTCAGGGACCACAGGTCGAGGACCGGGCAGTCGTACTTGTCCGCCACGGCCCGCACGTGTGCGTTGTACGTGGCGATCTTGCCCCGCATGTACCGCAGGACCGGTACGCCCCGGGTGTCGAATCCGGTCGTGATCATGACCTGCCCGACGGAGCCCACGAGGTCGGCCACGGCCGCCTCGAATCGCTCAGCCGTGGCGTCCGGGTCGCTGCCCGGCCGGATGATGTCGTTGCCGCCCGCACAGAAGGTGACCAGGTCCGGCGCGAGGGCTTTGGCCCTGGGTACCTGGTCGGCCACGATCTGGTCGAGGAGCTTTCCGCGCACGGCCAGGTTGGCGTACCGGAAATCGTGTTCTTCGCGCCGATCGGCCAGGAGTACGGCCAGCCGGTCGGCCCAGCCGAGATGTGAATCCCCGGGTCCCGGGTCCCCCACGCCCTCGGTGAAGCTGTCCCCGATCGCCGCGTACGAGCCGATGGTCTTGAGTGTCGTCTTCGTCGCTGCCACAGCTCGACATCCTTCACCCCCGCGGCCGACCTACGCCAACGTAATGAGGGGTTGACGGACCGTGATCTATCCCACCATGCATACGCGGAATAAGAATCGCGTGAGGCCGGGACCCCCTCGGGTCCCGGCCTCACGCGTGTCCGTGCTCCTGCGGGTCGTGCGTCAGATGCTGACGCCCTTCGAGCGGAGGTAGGCCAGCGGGTCGACGTCCGAGCCGTAGGACGGACCGGTGCGGATCTCGAAGTGGAGGTGCGGGCCGGAGGAGTTGCCGGTGGAGCCGGAGAGCCCGATCCGCTGTCCGGGCGTGACGCTCTGGCCGGTCGAGACGGACAGCGAGGACATGTGGCCGTACTGCGAGTACTTGCCGTCCGCGTGCCGGATCACGACCTCGTTGCCGTACGCGCCGCCCCATCCGGCGGAGACGACGGTGCCCGCGCCGACGGCCTTGACGGTGGTGCCGGAGCTCGCGATGAAGTCCACGCCGGTGTGGTAACCGGAGGACCACATGGCGCCGGAGGCGCGGTACTGGGTGGAGATCCCGCCGCCGACCGGGGCGACGAAGCCGGTGCCCGTACCGGCGTTCGCGGAGGTGTCGCCGGAGGTGTCACCGCCCTGACCGCCGGAGGCCGCGGGCCGCTTGGCGGGGGTCTTGGTCGCGGAGCCGTCGTCGGAGCCGGCCTGAGCGGCGCCGGAGGACCGGTCGGGCGACTTCGGAGCGGGGGCGGCGGCGGCCTTGCCGGAGCGCGACTGCGACTGCGACGGGCGGGCCGGGGCGGGGGCCGACTCGGCGGCGGGTGCGGCCGCGCCGAGGGTCAGCTTCAGGCCGGGGTGGATCATCGAGGGGTCGGAGCCGACGGCCTGCCGGTTGTCGGCGTACAGCCGCTCCCAGCCACCGGAGATCCGGCGGTCGGCGGCGATCTTCGAGAGGTAGTCGCCCGACACGACGGTGTAGACGGTCGGGGAGGCCTTCGCGGCGACGGGAGCGGCCTGGGGGGCCTGGAAGGACTCCGGGGACTGCGGGGCCGACACGGGCGCCGCGTCCGGGGCCGACACGGGCGCGGCGGCGGGGGCCGCCGCGGGCGCGCCGGCCGCGTGGGCACCGGCGGCTCCGATCAGCGGCAGGGCGAGAGCCGCACCACCGGTTCCCGCGACGGCGAACCCGCGGGACAGGGAACTGGTCTTCGGACGGCGGTGCTTACCCTTTGCGGGCATGGCGAATTCCTCTCCGACGCCTGCGAGGTGAGCTGTCGGGTTCGGACTGGAGATGTCCGGCCGCGCATCGGCGTCGGTGACGACGGCCGAAGCGCTGCTTCACCCCTAGCCGTCCCGGAGACGAGGCCCGGAACGGCGGCTTACCTGGTTCCCCCGCTCCTGCCGCGCGCGTGAATAGTCGGGTGGGGTTCCCGGGCGGCGGCAGGATTAGGCGGTCCACCCGGATCGATCGCGAAGGTAATCGAGTCCTGCCGTACACAACAAGCCATGAATTTCCTGACGGAATCCCAGACATGGGGGGACGACGAAATTCCCGTCACCCTCTGTCCATTCCGAGCCATCAACAACCCTCGCCACATGGCAATTCGAGTTTCGTGATCAGGCACGCACGGTCACCGTATGATCTGGCTCACGGAGCCTGGCGCGATCTCGCCGCCGCTTATGGCAAGTTGTTCCCAAGTAGTGTAATTCGGACACCTCACGACGACGCGGAGGAACCCCCTTGACCCGGCAGATACCCCGAACCCCGTCCGCGACGCCCGAACTGTCCGGAGTGCGCAACTTCCGTGACGTGGGCGGGCTGACGACCACCGACGGACGGAGGGTCAGGTCAGGACGACTCTTCCGAAGCGGACATCTCGCACATGCCACCGAAACCGATGCACAGTTCCTCGTATCGCTCGGACTGCACACGGTCTTCGACTTCCGCAACGACGCCGATCACGCGCTGGAAGGGCAGGACGTGGAGCTGCCCGGAGTCCGGAACGTGAACATCCCCCTCTCGGACCCCGCCGACGGTCGGGAGTTCTGGACGATGGTCCGCGACGGCGACCTCGACCAGCTGAATGCCGTACTGGGTGACGGAAAGGCCGTCGCCCGGATGGAGAACTCCTACCGCGGCATCATCCGGAACCGGACCGTCGAACACGGTCGGGTCGTCCGCTCCCTCGCCGAGGAGAGCCTCCCCGCCCTGATGCACTGCGCGGCGGGCAAGGACCGGGCCGGCCTGTCGATCGCCGTCACCCTGCTCGCGCTCGGGGTGGAACGCGAGGTGATCGTGGCGGACTACCTGGAGTCGAACGCCCCGCACAACCGCTACCGGGTCCGCCGCGGCAGCGACGCGCCCGAGGCCCGTTCGCCCGAGGTCATGGCCCTGCTCGCCCCGCTCTTCGACGCCCGCGCCGAGTACCTGGGCGCCGCGTTCGAGGTCGTCGACGAGACCTGGGGCGGGGTGGACGGCTATCTGACGGAGGGTCTCGGGCTGACGCCCGAGACCCTCGACCGGCTGCGTGACCGGCTCCTGGAAGAGCCGGTCTGATTCCGTCGACGGCGGACACCGCCGGGTGGAAGCGGGCCGTCAGCGGTTGCCGACGGCCTGCTTCACCAGTGTCCGGCCGAACTCCCACATCAGCCCGCCCCCGCCGTGCGCCTCGTCCATGACCTCACGGAAGGCGCCGACGAACCGGTCGACGTCCCGCTCGTCCACGATCAGCGGCGGAATGAGCTTGATGACCTCCAGATGATCCCCGGAGACCTGGGTGAGGATCCGGTGTTTCTGGAGCAGCGGCACCACGACCATCTGCGCGAAGAGCCCCTTGCGGGCCGCCTGGAGCATCGTCCAACGGCTGCGCAGCCCCAGCGAGGACGGTCGCCCGAACTCGATGCCGATCATCAGGCCGCGACCGCGCACCTCGTGCAGCAGCTCGTACTCGTCCACCAGCGCGGCGAGCCGCCCGCGCAGCAGGTCGCCCGTCGTTCGCGCGCGGGCCACCAGTGCCTCGTCGTCCATGACGGAGAGCACCGCCAGTCCGGCCGCCATCGCCTGTGCGTTGGATCCGAAGCTGGCGGAGTGCACCAGGACCCGGTCCATCGAGGAGTAGACCTTCTTGAAGATCCAGTCCTTGCCGAGGGTGGCGCCGACGGGCACGTACCCCCCGGACAGGGCCTTGGCGACGCACACCAGGTCCGGTTCCACGCCGGGTTCGTGCTGATAGGCGTAGAAGTCACCGGTACGTCCGAGGCCGGTCTGCACCTCGTCCGCGATCAGCAGCGCCTTGTGCCGGTGCAGCAGTTCCTGTGCGGCGAGCAGGAACCCGGGCGGGGCGGCCAGCACGCCCTTGCCCTGGATCGGTTCGACGACGAGGGCGGCCACGTCGCCCCGCCGCAGTTCGCGCTCCAGCGCGGCGAGGTCTCCCAGCGCGATCCTCGTGTCGGGCAGCAGCGGGGCGAACCCGTCCCGGAAGCCGTCCTCCCCGTTGACCGAGAGCGAGCCGGTGGTGAGGCCGTGGAAGGCGTGGTCGCAGTAGAGGACCCTGGGCCGCCCGGTGGCGTACCGGGCGAACTTCAGGGCCGTCTCCACCGCCTCGGTGCCGCTGTTGCCGAAGAAGACCCGGTCCAGGTGCGGACTGTACGACAGCAGCTTCTCCGCGAGCAGTCCGGGCAGCGGCTGGCAGTCGAAGCGGGTGAGGTCGGCGAGCTGCGCGTCCAGCACGTCGTGCAGGGCGCGCCGGACCACGGGGTGGTGGCGGCCCAGCCCCATCACCCCGAACCCGGCGAGCATGTCCAGGTAGTCGTTGCCCTCGGCGTCGAAGAAGTGGGCTCCCTCGGCCCGCTCGTAGACCTTGTCGAAGCCGATGGTGCGCAGCATCCGGGGCAACTGGTGGTTGAGGTAACGGCTGTGCAGCTCGTACCGCTCTCCACCGCGTTCGGCCAGCAGGGCGCCGAGGTCGAAGCCCGTGCCCCGGCCGCCCTCCCCCACGTGGCCGGCGCTCATGCCGACGTGCCCCGGCTGCCGCCGATGGTCTCCCGGGCCGCGCGCAGGGATTCCTTGAGGGAGCCCATGGTGGCGAGGACGGCGGTGGGTTCGTAGCCGCAGTGCGCCATGCAGTTCGCGCAGCGCGGGTCCTTGCCCCGGCCGTACTTGCTCCAGTCGGTGTCCTCGATCAGCTCCCGGTACGTGGGGACGTATCCGTCGCTCATCAGATAGCAGGGGCGCTGCCAACCGAAGAGGGAGTAATTCGGAATGGCCCACGCGGTGCAGGGGAAATCGGCCTTGCCTTCCAGGAAGTCCAGGAAGAGCGGTGAGTGGTTGAGCCGCCAGCGGCGCCGGTTTCCGCCCGCGAAGGCCTTCTTGAAGAGTTCGCGGGTCTGTTCCACTCCGAGGAAGTGTTCCTGGTCGGGCGCCTTTTCGTACGCGTAGGCGGGCGAGATCATCATCTCGTCCACCTCCAGGTCGTCATTGAGGTAGTTCAGCACCTCGATGATGGTCTGGGGGGTGTCGGTGTTGAAGAAGGTGGAGTTCGTGGTGACCCGGAATCCGCGCTTCTTCGCCTCCTTGATGGCCGCCACGGCCTCGTCGAAGACGCCTTCCTTGGCCACCGACTCGTCGTGTCGCTCGCGCAGGCCGTCGATGTGCACGGCGAAGGCGAAATAGGGGGACGGGGTGAACTTCTCGATCTTCTTGCGGAGGAGCACCGCGTTGGTGCAGAGGAAGACGTACTTCCGCTTGGCCACCAATTGACGGACGATCTCGTCGATCTGCGGATGCATCAAGGGCTCGCCACCGGCGATGGAGACCATGGGCGCCCCGGACTCCAGGACGGCGCCGACCGCCTGGGCGACCGGCATGCGCTGCTTGAGGACGCCCGCCGGGTGCTGGATCTTCCCGCACCCCTCGCAGGCCAGGTTGCAGGCGTAGAGCGGCTCCAGTTCGACGATCAAAGGGAACTTCTCGACCTTGCGGAGCTTCTGTTCGAGAAGATAGGTCCCGACCCTGATGGACTGTCGCAACGGCATGGCCATCTGGCTCACCTCCTGGGGAGCAGCAAAGAACGGTGCCAGTCATGAAACGCGGGCAGTACGGCACGCAACACGCGGAAAGCCGATATTCCTCCGCGTACCGTGCCGATACGGACGAGCTCGTGCTCCGGAGCGTCCACGATCACCCGGACGGCCGCAACCGGGCGGTTCGCGCCGGGTTCGGCGGTGGGGCCGCGGGCTGCGGTCCACAGGGTGGCCGCCGATTCCATGTCGACCGCGACGGCGCCGGTGGCGCGCAGGTGCGCGCGCTCCTGGCCGCGGACCACGTGGTCGGATCCGGTCAACGCGCCGAGGTGCACGGTCCGGCCGGGAACGGCCCGGGCCAGTGCCTCGGCGAGCAGGGCGGTGCCGTCGCAGGCGACGGTGCCGCGGGAGTCCCGGGTCTCCTCGGCGACGACCAGGTCGCCCGGGTTCATGCCGGGTACCAGCCCGGCGCAGAAGCCGGTGGCGAGCACGGCGGCCCGCTCCATCCCCGGGCCGGCGAGCGCCCGGCCGACGGCGGCGTCGGCGGCGCGCGGGCCCATGCCGGTCCGCAGGACGGTGTACGGGGCGGGCGAGCCGCGTTCGCCGCCGCCGCGCAGGGCCAGGCGTTCGATGCGCAGGGCGCAGGCGACCAGCAGCGCGGGATCGGCCCGGGGCGACCGGGCCGCGGTCATCGGGCCTCCCGCGCGAGGGCCCCGGTCGGTCCGCCCGACCGGCCGTCGGGGCCGAAGGGTTCGCCGTACAGGTAGCGTCCGAGGGCGGTGAGCGGGAAGACCTGCCGGTACAGGTGGTAGTTGATGGAGAAGTCCCAGGGAAAGCCGGTGCCGGTGAAGTACGGCTCGTCCCAGGAGCCGTCCTCCTCCTGGGTGCGGACCAGGTAGGCGATGCCCCGCTCCACGGCCGCGCCGTCGCGCTCGCCGGCCGACAGCAGCGCCATGAGCGCCCAGGCGGTCTGCGAGGGAGTGGAGGCGCCCTTCCCGGCCCATGACGGGTCGTGGTAGGACCGCTGGTCCTCGCCCCAGCCCCCGTCCTCGTTCTGTACGGTCTCCAGCCAGCCCGCCGCCCGCCTGATCGCGGGGTGCGAGAGGGGCATCCCGGCGGCCGTCAGGGCGGGGACCACCGATCCGGTGCCGTACACGTAGTTGGTGCCCCAGCGGCCGAACCAGCCTCCCTCCGGCTCCTGTTCGGCCAGCAGCCAGGCGATGCCGCGACGGGTCCGCGGCTCGGCGGACTTCCCCTCGACGGCGAGCATCTCCACGACGTGGGCCGTGACGTCGGCCGACGGGGGGTCGGTCACCTCGCCGAAGTCGCAGAAGGGCAACTTGTTCGGGTACGGGCTGGTGTTGTCGGCGTCGAAGGCGCCCCAGGCCCCGTTGCGGGACTGCATGCCGAGCGTCCAGGCCACCCCCCGGGCGATGGCGGCCTCGACGCGCGCGGGCTCGGGGTGGCGGATCCGGCGCAGGGCCAGGACCACCTCGGCCGTGTCGTCGATGTCGGGGTAGTTGTCGTTGTGGAACTCGAACGCCCAGCCACCGGGGGCGAGTCCGGGGCGTCGGACCGACCAGTCACCGGTCCGGGTGATCTCCTCGCCGAGCATCCAGTCGGCCGCCTTGACGAGGGCCGGATGGTCGGGTGCGACGCCCGCGTCGGCCAGCGCGATGGCGGCGAGACAGGTGTCCCAGACAGGTGACTGGCAGGCCTCGATCATCCTGGCGCCGTCCTCGCGCCACACGGCGAACCGGTCGAGGGACTCCAGCCCCGCCCGCATCACCGGGTGCCGTAGGTCGTGGCCGAGCAGGTGCAGGGCGATCACGGAGTACACGGCGGGGGGCTGGATGCCGCCCCAACAGCCGTCGCTCTCCTGACGGTCGACGATCCACCGGCCGGCGGCGGCCATCGCCGCCTCGCGCAACCGGCGCGGTGCGAAACGCCGGTAGACGTGCAGGGCCTTGTCCATCCGCTGGAACAGCCCGTCCCAACTCGCCAACGCGGCGAGCTTCACCGCGGGGAAGGGCGCCCGCGCGTCGGCGTGCAGTTCGTCCAACGCGAACGGCGCCGGGCGCACCGGCCGCAGTGCGGATACCACGGTGAGCGGAACGATGGTCTGGCGGGCCCAGCAGCCGAAGTCGTAGATGTTCAGCGGCATCCAGGACGGGAGGAAGACCAGCTCCGGCGGGAGTTCGGGGAGGTGGTCCCAGCTCCACCAACCGAAGAGCGCCAGCCAGATCCGGGTGAAGACCCGGGCGGCCGCGATGCCTCCGTGGCCCCGGATCCAGGCGGAGGCGCGGGCCATGTGCGGGGCGTCCGGGTCGTCCCCCGCGAGGCGCAGGGCCACGTACGCCTCGATGGTGGCGGAGAGGTCGGACGGGCCCCCGTGGAAGGTGGCCCAGGTGCCGTCGCTCTCCTGTTCGCCGCGGATGAAGAGTGCCGCGGCCCGGGTGGTGGCCTCGTCCCGGATGCCGAGGAACTGCCGCAGCAGCAGGTCCTCCGCGTCCATGGTGACGTTGGTCTCCAGGTCGCCCTTCCACCAGCCGGCCGGATCCTGGCGGCCCAGCAGGTGGTGGACGGCGCGCGCCACGGCTTCCCGTGCGTCCTCGGCCCCACCCGGCTTCGGGGACCCGGTCGTTGGCGCGGATCCGGTCGTTGGCGCGGATCCGGTCGGCGTCGGGCCGGGGTGTGTCCCGGGGCCCGGCCGTTCCCGGACCCCGGCCGGTGCAGGGCCAGGCGGCCCCGTGGTGGCGGCCGCGATGTGTGTCGCGGTGCCGTGGTCCGCTTCGGTGCCGCGGGAACCCGCACCACCGTCGGTCGTCGCTGTCATGGCTTCCCCTTACGTTGCAGTGTCCTCTGCTGTGCTGGGGTCTGCCGTCGGCCGGTGCGCGCCCGGGCGTGATGCCCGTCGGTTGGCGGCGCCGGCCGGCGACTCGCGATTCATATCCACGTACGGGTGGCGATCACCTCTTGCGCACGACGACGAAGTCGGCGAGGGCGACGAGCTGTTCGCGTACCCGCTGCGGCATGTCGACGTCATCGAGCGCGCGGATGGCGATCGTGTGCTGGCGGCGCGCCTCCTCGGCGGTCCACTCACGGCCGCCGGCCGCGTCGATCAGGGCGGCGCGCGCCGCGAACTCCTCCTCCGAGAAGTTCTCGAAGTCGTTGCTCTTGGCGTCGGCGGCGAGCAACTCGCCGAGTTCCTCGGCCGCCGGGCCACCTGCCGCGAGGGCGGCGACCACCGGCAGGGACTTCTTGCGCTGACGCAGGTCGCTCCACGTCTGCTTGCCGGTGGTCTCCGGGTCTCCCCAGATGCCGAGCAGGTCGTCGACGGCCTGGAAGGCGAGGCCGAGGTGGTAGCCGTACTCCTCCAGCTTGTCGGCGGTGCGGTCGTCCGCGCCGCCGAGCACCGCGCCGATCGAGACCGCGCAGGCGAGCAGGGCGCCGGTCTTGTTGCCCTCCATCTCCAGGCACTCCTCGACGCTGACGCGCTCGCGGTGCTCGTACGAGATGTCCTGGGCCTGGCCGTCGATGAGCTTGCGGCTGGCGGTGGTCAACCGGCGGGTGGCGCGTCCGGCCTCGACGGTGCCCAGTTCCAGCAGGACCTCGTTGGCGAGGGCGAAGAGGGCATCGCCGACCAGGATCGCGAGGGCCGGGCCGTGCACCTTCCACACGGTGTCGCGGTGGCGGCGCTGCTCGTCGCCGTCCATCAGGTCGTCGTGCAGCAGCGAGAAGTTGTGGACGAGTTCGACGGCCACGGCTCCCGGGACGCCGACCTCGGGCGCGGCGCCCGCGGCCTCCGCGGAGAGCAGGGCGAGGGCGGGGCGGATCGCCTTGCCCCCGTCGCCGTCCGCCGGGTTGCCGTGGGCGTCGATCCAGCCGAAGTGGTAGGCGGCGACGGTGTCCATGGGCGATGCGAGCCGTTCCACGGCGGCGCGGAGCACGGGCGTGGACAGTGCGCGGCCACGCTCCAGCAGGGCGACGGTGTCCGCCTTCTCCCCACCGGCCGTGCCCACACTGGCATCCGCGTTCTCGACAGCCGGATTCCCCGGGTTCACTGGCTCTCCTCTGGTTCCTGTACGTGTACGTGCTGCGCGCGCTGCGGCGGTGGTGTCGATGCTCGTCATACCGCCTCCCGCAGCGGGTGTTCACGCCGGCGGTCGAGACCGGCGAGCGCGGCGTGTGCCGCGGCCAGTCCGCTTCGGACGGCGCTCTCCATGGTCGCGGGCCAACCGGTGGCGGTCCACGCACCGGCGAGAAAGAGTCCCGGCGTGTCGGTCCGGGCACCGGGTCGCAGCCGGCCGACTCCGGGGGTGGGGGCGAAGGTCGCGGTCCGCTCCCGGGTGACGAAGAAGTCCCGTACCTTCGCGCCGCGTGCGGCGGGCAGCAGTCGCTCCAACTCGGGCAGGTACTTGGCCCGCAGGACCGAGACGGGTTCGTCGATGTCGTCCTGGGCCACCGACTGGGACAGGGCGAGGTACTGGCCGCCGTCGGTGAGCCCGGAGGCGTCGGTGCGGTCGAAGACCCATTGGACCGGGGTGCCGAGCGCGGCGAAGAAGGGCTGCCTGAGGACCTTGCGGTCGTAGACGACGTGGACGTTGAGGATGGGGGCCGTGGCGATGTCGAGGAGCTTGTCGGGGTCGGCGAGGGCCCCGGGCGGCAACAACGCGTGCGCCTCGCGTTGGGGGACGGCCAGGACCACGGTGTCCGCGTCGAGCGATTCGCTCTCGGTGTCGACCCGCCAACTGCCGGACTCCAGCCGCGACAGGCAGGTGACGCGGGTCCGCAGCTCGGTGCGCACGCCGGCCGCGTCGAGCGCCTTGCGGGCGAGGACGTCGTGGAGGTCGCCGAGCGGGACGCGGGCCCAGCCGATGTCGGCGGCGCCGTTCTCAGACAGCAGGCCGGTCTTGAAGACCTTGGCGGCCAGCCCCAACGACGACTGGTCGGCGGTGGCGTTGAGGGTGGCGATGCCGACGAGGTCCCACAACGCCTCGATGGTGCGCGGGGATTGGCCGTGACGGCCGAGCCAGGTCGCGAAGTCCACGCCGTCGAGCGCCGGGTCGGCGGGGTCGAGGCGGCGCAGCGCGAGGGCGGCGCGTCCGACGCTCGCCCGTTCGGCGAGGGTGAGGTGCGGGTAGCGGGCCAGGGAGGAGGCCAGGTGCAGGGGCACGGGCAGGGCGCTGCGGCGCAGCCTGCCCAGGCGCGGCCCCCGGGGGTGCGCGACGTCCAGTACGGGTACGTCGAGCCGGTTCTGGAGGGGGGCGAGGGCGGCGCCGTCGACGCGGTCGAGGAACCACCGGTAGGCGGTGCAGCAACGCAGGTAGACGTGCTGGCCGTTGTCCACGGTCAGCTCGCCGCGCTTGAAGGAGAAGGCGAGTCCGCCGAGTCGGGGGCGGCTCTCCAGGAGGGTCACCCGCATGCCGGCGTCGGCGAGTTCCAGGGCGGTGGTGACACCGGCCAGGCCTCCGCCGACGACCACCGCGTGGTTGGCGGTCATGCGTCCTCCTCGTCGACCTTCGGGGCCCCATTGGTCCGGTCCATTACCTCGTCAGACGCCCCGGCCGGCGGCGGGGTTGCCCCGGTCCGGGCGCGGCCGTCGCGGTCGAGGCCGGCCCGCGCCGTCAAGGCCGCCTCCTGGTGCTCTGCCGGGAGACGGTCCGGGCGTCGAGGCCGGAGAGGCCGCGTACGGCGACGTACGCCTTCTCGTGCGTGGGCAGCGAGACGCGTCCGCGCAGCACGGCGTCGGGCTCGCGCTCGATGCGGTCGAGGAGGCGGCGGTAGATGCCGGCCATGGCGGCGACGCAGGCACCGCTGCGCCGGTCGAGCATGGGCAGCAGTCGGTAGCCCTCGACGAACAGGGCGCGGGCGCGCCGGACTTCGTGGTGGACGAGGCCGGCGAAGTCGGCGCCGGCGGACATCCGCTCGCTGCGGAAGCCCTCGGAGCAGCCGAACTTGGCGAGGTCCTCGGCCGGGAGGTAGGTGCGTCCGTTGCCGGCGTCCTCGCGAACGTCCCTGAGGATGTTGGTGAGTTGCAGGGCGAGGCCGAGGGTGTCGGCGTACTCGCCGGCCCGCTCGGCGTCGTGCGCGCCGGGGGCGGTGCCGAACACGCCGAGCGAGAGGCGTCCGATGGCGCCCGCGACGCAGCGGCAGTAGACCTTGAGGTCGTCCCAGGTCTCGTAGCTCTCGCCGCGCACGTCCATCAGGACGCCGTCGATGAGTTCGTCGAGTCCGCCCAGGGGGATCGGGAAGCGGCGCGCGGCGTGGGCGAGGGCGACGGCGACGGGGTCGGTGTCGTCCTCGTCGATCTCCTCGGCGCGGATCCGGCCCAGGAGGGCGCGGGTCTCCTCCAACCGGACCAGCTTGGCGTCGGGCGCCAGCGTGCCGTCGCCGATGTCGTCGACGCGGCGCGAGAACGCGTACAGCGCGGACATGGCCTGCCGCTTGTCGTTGGGCAGCAGCCTGATGCCGTACGCGAAGTTGCGGGCCTGCGAGCCGGTGACTGCCTCGCAGTAGCCGTAGGCGGCCTGGACCGGCGCGGACGGTGTGGACGCGTGTGTGGGGCCCTCCACGTTGGGGCTCACCCCTTTCTCGGCGCTGTGCGCAGGACGGCGGCCACCTCGCGGAGCAGGCCGCTCCCGGTGGGCTTGGGCGGGCCGGGAAGTACGTCGAAACCGGCGTCGGTGACGGCTCGCAGGGCGGCGCGCCCGCCCCCCACGAACCCCGCGAGCAGCAGTCGGAGCCTGCCGTGGACGCTACCCACGAGGGGGGTGCCTTCATTCAGGAGGTCCCGGGCGCGCACGGTTTCGAATGCGATGAGGGAGCGTACGGACGCTCCTGCGGTGGGGGCCTTGAGGTCGACCTCGGACACGTGGAAGCGGCGCATGTCCTCGGCCGGGAGGTAGATCCGGTCGCGGCCGAGGTCCTCGGCGACGTCCTGGAGGTGCTCGGCGATCTGGAGTGCGGTGCAGACGGCGTCGGAGCGTCGGATCCGCTCGGGGGTCGCCGTCCCGGTGAGGGCGAGCACGAGGCGGCCGACGGGGTTCGCGGACAGCTCGCAGTAGGCGAGCAGGTCCCCGTACGTCTCGTAGCGGGCGACCCGTTGGTCCTGACGGTTGGCCTCGATCAGACCGAGGAAGGGCTCGGGGGTGAGGTCGTGCGCGCGGACCACGGGCCGCAGGGCCCGCAGCAGGGGGTGCCGCGGGGGGCCGTCGGCGCCCGCGAAGACGCGCTTCAGGTCGGCCTCGAAGGCGTCGAGCATGGCGAGCCGGTCGTCCGAGGCCTCCGGGTCGAGGCCGAGCAGGACGGCGTCGTGGCCGCCGGGGGCGAGGTCGCCGTCGCCGATGTCGTCGACGAGTCGGGCGTAGCCGTACACCGCCGTCAGCCCGTCGCGCCAGGCGCGGGGCAGGAAGGCGGGGGCGACGGGGAAGTTCTCCGTCCGGGCCTTGTCGAGCGTGAGGCTCGTGTGGGCGTCGGACGTCGCGGGGACCGGGTGCCGTCGACCACGGATACCGTGCCCGGGGCTCACCGCCCGCCGCCCGGGGCGGGGACGGCCACAGTGTTTGGGGGCCGGAGAATTCCCGTAGCCATTGCCGTCACATCTCCCGTTCTACACTGCCGACCCAAGGCATCCTATTTCGGACACGCCGCCGGACTTTACCCGGGGTACCCCCGGCCATTCGGCTGTGGGGAAACGTCCCCTCTTGATGTGATCGAGAACTGCCCCAGCTTACGCTGTACAACGTCGCGGAGGCCTATCGGGTATTCGCTTCGCGAGCAAATGTCGGAGGGCGGAAATAATCGCCGTCACACCAAGGCCCCCGCCGCACGGAGCGGCAGGGGCCTGCGGTATTACCGGGCATTGACAGGCACCTCGTCCTGTCAGTGACTGGTGGCCTTCTCATATGCCGAGACGACTTCCTCGGTGGGCCCGTCCATCAGCAGCTCACCCTTCTCCAACCACAGCACGCGGTCGCAGGTGTCGCGGATGGACTTGTTGTTGTGACTCACCAGGAACACCGTTCCGGCCGTCTCGCGCAGCTCGCGAATACGGGCTTCCGAGCGGACCTGGAACTTGCGGTCACCGGTCGCCAGCGCCTCGTCGATCATCAGGACGTCGTGGTCCTTGGCCGCGGCGATGGAGAAACGCAGGCGTGCCGCCATGCCCGAGGAGTACGTGCGCATCGGCAGGGAGATGAAGTCGCCCTTCTCGTTGATCCCGGAGAAGTCGACGATGTCGTCGTAGCGCTCCCTGATCTGCTCGCGCGTCATGCCCATCGCCAGACCGCCGAGGACGACGTTGCGTTCGCCGGTCAGGTCGTTCATGAGTGCGGCGTTGACGCCCAGCAGCGAGGGCTGGCCGTCCGTGTAGACCTTGCCGGACTCGCAGGGCAGCAGCCCCGCGATGGCGCGCAGCAGGGTGGACTTGCCGGAACCGTTGGAGCCGATGACCCCGATGGCCTCGCCGCGGTACGCGGTGAAGGAGACGCCGCGTACGGCGTGGACCCGGCGCACGCCCGGGGAGTCGCCCTTGCCCCGGCGGAGTATCTTGCTCAGCGCCGCCGTGGCGCTGCCCCTGCCGGAGCTGCCGGTGTTGACCCGGTAGACGATGTGGACCTCGTCGGCGATGACGGTGGGGACGTGCCCCTTCTTGATCTCAGCCACGGCCGTAACGCTCCTCAGCCTTCCAGAAGTACACGAAGCCGCCGATGCCGGTGAGAACGGCCCAGCCGACCGCGAAGCCCCAGACGTGCGGCGGCAGGTTTTCCGGGCCGTAGCCGTCGATCAGCGCGAAGCGGACGAGGTCCATGTAGATGGCCGCGGGGTTCCACTGGAGGACGTCCGCGATCCAGGCCGGCTTGTCCTTCAGCATCTCGTTGATCGAGAACATGACACCCGAGGCGTACATCCACGTGCGCGTGATGAACGGCATCAGCTGCGCGAGGTCGGGGGTCTTGGACCCCATCCGCGCGAAGACCAGCGCCAGCCCGGTGTTGAAGACGAACTGCAGCGCCAGCGCCGGGATGACCAGCAGCCACGACAACTGCGGGTAGTTGCCGAAGGCCACCGCGACGATGACCACCACGATCATCGAGTACATCAGCTGCTGGAGCTGCTGCATCGAGAAGGAGATGGGGAGCGAGGCGCGCGGGAAGTGCAGGGCGCGGACCAGACCGAGGTTGCCGGGGATCGCGCGGACACCCGCCATCACCGAGTTCTGGGTGAAGGTGAAGACGAAGATGCCCATCACCAGGAAGGGGATGTAAACGCCCTTCTCCATGCCCCGGCCCGCGTTCAGGATCAGGCCGAAAATCAGGTAGTAGACCAGGGCGTTCAGCAGCGGGGTCGCCACCTGCCAGATCTGCCCGAGCTTCGCCTGGCTGTACTGCGCCACCAGCTTGGCCCGGGAGAAGGCCATGATGAAGTGACGTCGGCCCCAGAGCTGCCGCACGTACTCGCCCAGGCCGGGCCGGGCTCCGCTGACGGACAGGCCGTACTTCCTGGCGAGCTCCGCGGGGGCGAGCCCCGCGTCTTCGGACGGCGGCTTGCTCGTGGCGAGGGCGCCGTCGTGGGTTGTGTCACTCACAAGTTGAAACTTTCCGTCTTCAAGATGCGGCAGAAGGGGGGATCGGACCCGGAGTACGGGGCCCTTGATCAGGCCCCATGCTCCCAGACGCGAGCTTGTCAGATGACAGGTGGTCGGCCGAGCCGGGTCAGCCGCCAGACCGTACGCCACTTCATGGGGCGTCTGGAACCACACGGGGTGGTCCAGCCCTCCTTGAACCCGCCGAACCAGGCCTTGAGGGCCGGTCCCGACGGCTTGCGCAGGAGCGTCAGGGCCATCCAGACGCCCAGGTAGAGCGGTACCAGGAGGGCGGGCAGATTCCGGCGGGCCAGCCACACCCGGTTACGAGCCACCATACGGTGGTAGACCGCGTGCCG
This sequence comes from Streptomyces sp. WM4235, assembly GCF_001279725.1. Taxonomy (GTDB): domain Bacteria; phylum Actinomycetota; class Actinomycetes; order Streptomycetales; family Streptomycetaceae; genus Streptomyces. Next base: position 61,732 of record NZ_LGDE01000101.1, read on the forward strand.
GGACGGAGCCGTCGTCGGGTGCAGCAGCACCATGTCCGCGCGGTAGTCGATCCGCCACCCGGCGTCGAGTGCCCGCCAGGCCAGGTCGGTCTCCTCGTGGGCGTAGAAGAACTCCCCCGGCAGCGCTCCGACCTGCTCGAACACCCTCGTGCGGACGGCGTTGGCGCCGCCCAGGAAGGTGGTCACGCGGGAGGAACGCATGGGGTCGGAGGCGCGCAGCCGCGGCACGTGGCGCCGCTGGGTCTCGCCGGTGTCCGGATCGGCGATCCGGAAGCTGACGATCCCGAGCGAGGGGTCCTCGGCGAAGGCCTGCCGGCACAGTTCGGCGGTGTCGGTGCGTTCCAGCAGCCCGTCGTCGTCCAGGAAGAGCAGGGCGTCCACGTCGGTGCCACCGGGGCCGAAGGCCTCGATGCCGACGTTGCGGCCGCCGGGGATGCCCAGGTTCTCGGGCAGGTCGACCGTACGGACCCCCTCGGGCAGGCCGGTGACCTTGACGCCCTGGCCGACGACGACGACCTCGACGGGGGCGCCGTCCTGGCGCGCCACCGAGTCGAGGAGCGCCTTGAGCTCGTCGGGACGGTTGCCCATGGTGATGATCACGGCGCCCAGCCGCATCGGCGTCGTCACTTGAGCCTGCTGGAGGCCAGGACCGACACCAGGTGCAGCAGGGTCTGCAGCAGGGCGATGCCGGCCAGCACGGCGACGCCGAGCCGGGTGTAGAACAGGTCGCCGCGGACCTGGTCGACGACGGCCAGCAGCAGGATGAGCAGCGAGGCCTCGATGCCCAGGATCAGCCGGTGGAACTTGAGCGCGGCGGCGGCCCGGCGCGCGAGCGCCATGCCGGACGAGCGCGGTTCCGACGCCTCCTCCTTGACGGGCGCCTTGCCGACCTGGTGCCGGGCGACGCCGACCAGATCGGTCTCGGCCTTGATCAGGATCGCGCCGAGCGCCGCCAGGGTGCCCAGGAACGCCCACAGCCAGTCGATCCGCCCGCTGCCCCACAGGTCCGAGGCGCGCAGGCCGAAGCCGACCAGCACCGCGGCGTCGCACAGGTAGGCGCCGACGCGGTCCAGGTACACCCCGGAGAGCGAGAACTGCTTCTTCCAGCGGGCGACCTCGCCGTCGACGCAGTCGAGCAGCAGGTAGAGCTGGACCATGATCACGCCGAGGACGGCGCCCCAGATGCCCGGGATCAGCAGGGCCGGGGCCGCGAGGACTCCGGCCACGGTCATCACGTAGGTCAGCTGGTTGGGCGTGACCTTGGTGGAGACCAGGACGCGGGTGATGCGCAGGGAGATCTCGCGCATGTAGAGGCGTCCGCCCCAGTGCTCGCCGCTGCGTCGATCCTTGACGCCCGGCGGGTGAACGACGGGCCGGAGTTCAGCTACGGATGGTTTGGACATAGTCGGCGTAAGCATCCCTGATCTCGGCTGCGGACAGGTTGAGGTGCTCCAGGATGGTGAAGCGTCCCGGTCGGGTCTGGGGGGCGTACTCGACGGCCGCGACGAACTCGTCCACGCTGAACCCGATCTCCTCGGGCAGCACGGGCAGCTCGTGGCGGCGCAGCACCTCGACGAAGAGCGCGGAGTGCTCCTTGGCTCCCCGCAGGTGCATGGCGAAGGCCGCCCCGATGCCGACCTGCTCGCCGTGGAGCGCGGAGCGTCCCGGGTAGAGCAGGTCGAAGGCGTGGCTGATCTCGTGGCAGGCGCCGGACGACGGGCGGGTGTCCCCGCTGATCGACATGGCGATGCCGGAGAGCACGAGGGCCTCCGAGAGCACGGTCAGGAACTCGTCGTCGCCCACCGTGCCGGGGTGGCGCAGCACGGACTCGCCGGCGGTGCGGGCCATGGCGGCGGCCAGGCCGTCGACGGGCTCGCCGTTGAGGCGGTGCGAGAGCTCCCAGTCGGCGACGGCCGAGATGTTGGAGATCGCGTCGCCGATGCCCGCGCGGACGAAGCGGGCCGGGGCGTCCTTGATCACGTCGAGGTCGATGACCATCGCGATCGGCATGGGGACGCCGTAGGAACCGCGGCCGTTGTCGTTGTCCAGGATGGACACCGGCGAGCAGATGCCGTCGTGGGAGAGGTTGGTGGCGACGGCCACCATGGGCAGCCCGACCCGCGCCGCGGCGTACTTCGCCACGTCGATGATCTTGCCGCCGCCCAGTCCGACGACCGCGTCGTAGCGGCGGCCCTTTATGTCGTCGGCCAGCTTGACCGCCGAGTCGATGGTGCCGTCGACGACCGGGTACCAGTCGGCGTGCGGCAGGACGGGCTCCAGCTTGGCGCGCAGCACCTGGCCGGATCCCCCGCTGATCGCGATCGCGAGCTTGCCGGACGCGGAGACGCGCTGGTCGGCCAGGAGGCCGGCCAGGTCGTCCATCGCGCCGCAGCTGATGTCGACGACGACGGGCGAGGGGATCAGCCGCGTCAGTACTGGCATGCGATGGTCCGGCCCTTGGCGAGGTCGTCGTGGTTGTCGATCTCGACCCACTTGACGTCGCCGATGGGGGCCACGTCGATGGTGAAGCCGTCGTTGACGAGCTGCTGGTAGCCGTCCTCGTAGTAGAGGTCGGGGTCGCGCTCGAAGGTGGTCTGGAGCGCCCGCGCCAGTTCCTCGGCGGCTTCCGGCTCGATCAGGGTGACGCCGATGTACTCGCCGGTCGCCTCCGACGGCTCCATCAGCTTGGTGATCCTGCGCACGCCCTGGCCGTCGGCGGTGATGACCTTCATCTCCTCGTCGGCCAGCTGCTTGACCGTGTCGAGGGCGAGGATGATCTTCTGGCCCTGGCCTCGGGCGGCCAGCAGGGTCTTCTCGACGGAGACCGGGTGGACGGTGTCGCCGTTGGCGAGGATCACGCCGCGCTTGAGGACGTCACGCGCGCACCACAGGGAGTAGGCGTTGTTCCACTCCTCGGCCTTGTCGTTGTCGATCAGCGTGATCTTGACGCCGTACTTGGCCTCCAGGGCCTCGCGGCGCTCGTACACGGCTTCCTTGCGGTAGCCGACGACGATCGCGACCTCGGTCAGTCCGACCTCGGCGAAGTTGCCGAGGGTGAGGTCGAGGACGGTCAGGCTCTCCTCGTCCCCCTCGGGACCGACGGGCACGAGGGCCTTGGGCAGGGTGTCGGTGTAGGGACGCAGACGGCGTCCGGCACCGGCAGCGAGTACAAGGCCGATCATGCTGGTTCTCCTTCGTCATGTACGGCGGGTGCTCCGGAGGAGACCCAGAACCGGATGCTCTCCGAGAGCACCACGAGTGCCACGAACACGGCCGTGACCGTGAGCGCGACGGGGAAGTCCGCGGGGCGCTCGGCCAGGACGGCGGCCAGTGCCGCGGTGAGCAGCACCCGGCCCTCGTGCCCGCCGATCGTCCGCACCAGCCAGTGCGGGGGCGCCCCGGTGCCACCGCGGATGCGGTAGACCGTGTCGTAGTGATGGTAGGCGACCGCCGCGACCAGTCCGAATGCCGCCGGGAGGGCTCCCGGGACGTCCGCCTTGGCCGCGAGGATCAAGACGGTGGTGTACTCGGCGGCCCGGAAGACGGGCGGGACGAGCCAGTCGAGGGCGCCCTTGAGGGGGCGGGCGACGGCGGCGCCGGCGAGGACCGCGTAGAAGACGGCGGCGATGACGACCTGGCGGGCACCGAACTCGTACGCCCAGGCCGTCCACAGCAGCGCGACCGAGCCGACGAGGGCGGCGGCGATGCCGGCGCCGGGCGCCATCCGGCCGACGATCCGGCCGGTGAGGGTCGCGATCGGGCCCGAGTCGGCGAGGTCGGCCAGCGCCTGGGCGGCGCGGTCGGTGCGCTTCGCCTTGCGGGTCAGCGAGCGCAGCACGCGGCCCGCGGTGGTGTACAGCGCGCCGAAGGCGCAGCCGATGAGCAGGGCGTAGAAGACGATCCGGGGGGTGGTGACGGCGGTCAGCACGGCGATCATCGCCCACCGTTCGCCGATCGGCAGGATGATCATCCGGCGGACCCAGACCGTCCAGCCGACGCTGTCGAGCCGGTCGGAGAGGGCGGCGGTGGGGCTCGTGTTCGCCGTGGCGTCGTGGTTCGCCTCGTTGAAGGAGAAGTCGACGATGTGCCGACAGGTCATGAGGATCATCGCGCCGAGGGCCAGGGCCCAGACGTCGTCGCCGTTCCTGGCCGCGCCGAGCGCGAGGCCCGCGTAGAAGGAGTACTCCTTCGCGCGGTCGAAGGTCGCGTCGAGCCAGGCGCCCAGCGTCGAGTACTGCAGGGAGTAGCGGGCGAGCTGCCCGTCGGCGCAGTCCAGTACGAAGGAGAGGAGGAGGAGAACACCGGCCGCGACGTAGCCCCAGCGGTCACCGGTGGCCGCGCAGCCGGCCGCGACGAGCGCGGTGAGCAGCGAGGCGGTGGTGACCTGGTTGGGGGTCAGGCCGCGGCGCGCGCACCAGCGGGCGACGTAGCGCGAGTACGGGCTGATGAAGAAGGTGGTGAAGAACCCGTCGCGGGACTTCACGGCGGTCCGCAGCCGCACGGCCTCGTCGTCCACGGCGGCGACGGCGGCGACGGCGCTCGCGCGCTCCGGGCCGGCGGCGGGGACGGCGGCGACCAGGGTGCCGAGCTCGGGCCGCTGCACGGGGATCCCGGCGGCCTCGACGGCGGCGGCGAGCCGGTCGGGGTAGGGGCCGGCGCCGTTCTCGGGGAGGGCCGCGGCCAGGTCCAGGGCGGCGCGGGCAGCGGCCTGGACGGCGAAGGCGCCGGTCACGGCGCAGGCGTCGAAGCGCGGGTCGGTGAGCGCGAGCCGCAGGGCGTGCACGTGGCCGACGAACGCGCTGTCGACGACGGCCACCCGCTGTTCGGTCGGCACGTCGGCCAGCGCGGTGGCGGTGTCCTCGGGCCTGGTGACGGAGCGGACGTCGAAGCCCAACGTGCGCAGCTCGTCGGCGAGCGGCGATCCGGGGACCGGCAGGCCGGTGAGGATGACGGTCGGCAGTCGAACCCACTCCTTGCAGCGAACACGGGACGGCCGCCGCGTGGGGCGGCGGCACGTCGGCAGAGGCTATCGGATGAATGGAAGCGGGGGTTCACCACCCGTTTGCGCTCCGACAAGCCGAATGTTCCCGGGCTGGGAGGCCCCGTGGCGATCATCATCGACGAGAACGCTCGGGGATCACAAACCGCGTGACTGTTAGGCTTCTCGCAGACGTGTACGACCTTCGCGCACACGTCCCGCACCGGAACCGGACGAGAAAGAGGTGGGTTGATGACCGTCGCAGAGGTCGCCGCCGAGGGCAGCGACGCGCTCCGACACATCCCCGTCTTCCTCCGGGCGTCCGGCCAGGCCTGATCACCCCGATCGGCCCCGTCAGCCGGAGCCCCCGTTCCGAGGGTTCACGTTGACCGACCACACCGGTTCCATTCCTTCCGGCTCCTCCTCTTCCACACCCGACTTCGGCGATGCCGACTTCGGCGACCCCGCTTTCCGTGAGGCCTTCCTCACGCTCCACCGCGGCCTGCCCCGGCAGTCCCCCGGTTCCGACGCGACCACCCGGCACCTGCTGTCCCTGTGCGGGCCGCTGCCCGAGCGCCCCCGGGTCCTGGACCTGGGCTGCGGTCCGGGCCGCAGCGCGCTGCTGCTCGCCGCCGAGGCGGGCGCCGAGGTGACCGCGGTCGATCTGTACGAGGGCTTCCTCGACGAGCTCCGCGAGGCGGCCGAGGCCCGCGGGCTCGGCGACCGTGTCCATGCCGTCAACGCGGACATGGGCGCGCTGACCTGCGAGGACGGCTCCTTCGACCTCGTCTGGGCCGAGGGTTCGGCCTACATCGTCGGCTTCGACCGCGCGCTCGCGTCGTGGAAGCGCCTGCTCGCACCCGGCGGCGCCCTCGTGGTGACGGAGTGCGAGTGGACCGTCGAGGAGCCGTCCGCGGGGGCACGCGCCTTCTGGGACCCCCAGTACCCGCTGCGCTCCACCGCCCGCAACCTCGCGGCCGTCCAGGTCGCCGGGTACCGGGTGTCGGGCGTCCACCACCAGCCCGACTCCGACTGGGCCGAGTACTACGGTCCGCTCGGCGAGCGGGTGCGCGAGGAGCTCGACGTACGGGAACGGCACGGGCACGAGTACGGGTACACGGGCTACGTCCTGCGCCCGGTGACCGCCGGGGACGGCGGTGCCTGGCCGGCCCGCCCGGAGACCGCCGCCGATGTCCCGGGGGTGCGCGAAGTCAACCTGGCGGCGTTCGAGACCCCCCTGGAGGCGGATCTGGTCGACGCCCTCCGCGCGGACGTCTCCTGGCTGCCGGGGCTGTCGTACGTGGCCGAGCGCCCGGACGGATCGCCGGCGGCGCACGCCCTGCTGACCCGCTGCAAGGTGTCCGGCGCACCGGCGCTCGCGCTCGCACCCGTGGCGGCCGACCCCGCGGTCCACCGCTCGGGCGCGGGCAGCGCGGTCGTACGGGCGCTCCTCGCGGACGCCCGCGGGCGCGGGGAGTCGTTGGTGCTCGTCCTCGGGCATCCGGCGTATTACGCGCGCTTCGGTTTCGTGCCGGCGTCCCGGTTCGGGATCCGGGCGCCCTTCGAGGTGCCCGACGAGGCGATGATGGCGCTCGTGCTGGACGACACCGTGCCGATCCCCGCGGGCACGATCGCCTATCCGGCGCCGTTCGGCGTCTGACGCGGCGGCCCGGCCCGGTCCGGCCGGGGCCCGAGCGATCCGCCCCCCGTCGCCCGCCTAGCATGCGACGGGGGGCGGACGTGCGCTGATGTTCGAAGTGGGGACAAGCCGCTTTTGTACGGCAGACTTGAAGGCCGAAGTCCGAAGCGAAGGATGGGTATGCCGACCACACCAGCCACCGCCGCGAACAGCGCGTCCACCGGCACCGGGATCCAAGAAGCGATCATGCTCGAACTGGTCGACGAGTCCGGCAACACCATCGGCACGGCGGAGAAGCTCTCCGCCCACCAGGCCCCCGGTCTGTTGCACCGCGCGTTCTCGGTGTTCCTCTTCGACGAGCAGGGGCGGCTGCTGCTGCAGCGGCGGGCCCTGGGGAAGTACCACTCCCCCGGCGTCTGGTCGAACACCTGCTGCGGTCATCCCTACCCCGGGGAGTCGCCGTTCGCGGCCGCCGCCCGGCGCACCCACGAGGAGTTGGGGCTGTCGCCCTCGCTGCTCGCCGAGGCGGGAACGGTGCGCTACAACCACCCCGACCCCGCGTCGGGTCTGGTGGAGCAGGAGTACAACCACCTGTTCGTGGGACTCGCCCAGGCTGAGCTGCGGCCCGATCCGGAAGAGGTCGGGGAGACGGCGTTCGTCACCGCCGACGAGTTGGTGAAGCGGCATGCCGAGGCGCCGTTCTCGGCGTGGTTCATGACCGTGCTCGACGCTGCCCGGCCCGCGATCCGCGAGCTGACCGGGGACGCCGCGGGCTGGTAGTCCCCTCGCCGGCGCACGGGCGCGGGCGCCTGCCGCGCGAGTGGGTCACACGTGCGGGGCGGGGGTCGACGGCCCGGTGGGGACGGTCAGCGGCAGCGCCGCCCAGATCACCTTGCCGCCCGTCGAGGTGTGCTCGACGTCGCAGACCCCGCCGGCCTCCAGCGTGATCTCCCGGACGAGCAGCAGGCCCCGTCCGCCGGTCTGGCCGAAATCGGCCTCAAGGGCTTTGGGGCGGTACGGGTGGTTGTCCTCGACGGCCACCCGTACCCATGCGCGGCCCACCGCGACCTCGACCGCGACCTCGGGCGAGAGCAGGGCCGCGTGCCGGACGGAGTTCGTCACCAGTTCGGAGACGATCAGCAGCAGGGAGTACACCAGGTCCTGATGGGCCGGCACCCCCTGCCGGCCGAGCAGGTCACGGACCGCCCGGCGAGCCTGAGGAACGGATTCTTCTACCGCGGGAGCGGTGAATCGCCACACGCCCTCGTACGCGAGGGGGTCGGCCGGAGCCTCCGGCTCACCCCCCTCTGCCGGCGGGGTGTTCCCGCTGTCGTCCATCTTCCGACCCCCGTCTTCGCGCTCGATCGTCTCCACGCGTCAAGAGTGGGCACCGGCCTGGTCCGGACCGCATCACTGACCATAAGTCAGCGCCAATCGGACGCTTTCTGACCGATGGCGTATGACGGAGTCAGTTGTGCGACCGTTCCTGATCTCCCGATGCGCTCTTCTCGGACGTCTCGCGCGTCCCGCCCGCCTCGTCCCGCCCGCCGCGCCCGGCCCCGCCGCCGTCCCGTCCTCCCCGACCAGGCCGGGTGGCCCGGACCGACTCCCCCGATCATGGGATCGACGGTCCGGGATAGCATCCGGCGCATGGACGCAGCCCTCCTTCACAGCGTGGCCGGCGGGGTCGCCACCGTCGTCGTCTCCCATCCCGCGAAGCGCAACGCCATGACGGCCGACATGTGGCGGGCCCTGCCGGGCCTGCTGTCCGGCCTGGCGACCGACCCGGCCGTACGGGTCCTCGTGCTGACCGGCGCCGGGGCCACCTTCTGCGCGGGCGCCGACATCTCCTCGCTGACGGGATCCGACGATCCGCAGGCGCTGGCCGTCGCGGCCGAGGAGGCGCTGGCCGCCTTCCCCAAACCCACGCTCGCCGCCATCCGGGGCTTCTGCGTGGGCGGCGGCAGTCAACTGGCGGCCGCGTGCGACCTGCGGTTCGCCGAGGAGGGCTCCTCGTACGGGGTGACCCCGGCGAAGCTCGGCATCGTCTACCCGGCTTCCTCGACACGGAGGTTGGCCGCTCTCGTGGGACCGGCGACGGCCAAGTACCTGCTCTTCTCAGCCGAGTTGATCGACGCCGATCGGGCGCTGCGCACCGGCTTCCTCGACGAGCTGTTGCCGGCCGGTGAACTGGACAAGCGCGTCGCCGAGTTCACCCGGATCCTGACGTCACGCTCCCCGCTCACCCAGGCCGCCGCGAAGGAGTTCGCGAACGGCCGCGAGGACCGGGACGCCCACTGGTCGGCGCAGGCGGCCGGCAGCGGGGACACCGCGGAGGGCGTGGCCGCGTTCCTGGAACGCCGGACCCCCGTCTTCACCTGGACGCCTCCGACGCGTTGAGCCCGCGCAGCATCGCGACGATCTCGGCCGGGGCCTTCTCGGGGGAACCGGCGTCGTAGGGCGGCTGCGGATCATACTCGGTCATCAGCTGGACGATCTGCGCGAACTCGTCGCCCGCGATCCGGCCGAGCAGCGTGAGCCCCATGTCGATGCCGGAGGACACCCCGGCGGCCGTCACGTACTTGCCGTCGAAGACCACCCGTTCCCCGGTGGGTTCGGCGCCGAACGCCGGCAGTCGGTCCAGGTACAGCCAGTGGCCGGCGGCCCGCCGCCCGTCGAGCAGGCCGGCGGCGGCCAGCAGGAGCGAGCCCGTGCACACGGAGGTGGTCCACGTGGTGCCGGCGTCGACCGCGCGCAGCCAGTCGAGCACGGCGGGGTTGCCCATCTGCTTCTCGGGGTGCGGGCCGCCGGGCACGACGATGACGTCCGGGCGGGTCACCTCGCCCAGCGACTTGTCGGCGACGAGCGCGAGGCTCCCGTTGTCGGTGCGCACGGGCCCCGGACGCTCGGAGACGAAGACGGTCTCGGCGCCCTGGAGGCGACCGAGGGTGTCGAAGGGTCCGATGGCGTCGAGGGCGGTGAACCCGTCGTAGAGCAGTACGGCGATCTGCATGGTTCCTCCTGAGCGGTGATCGTCCGGGTGCGGGATCCCGCACCCGGCAAACTCGTGGTCGACCCGGCGGCGCGCGGTCACGCCGGGGCTCCGCCGAAGCGGCGTCGGTACTCGGCCGGGGACTGGCCCAGGGTCTTCACGAAGGCTCTGCGCAGCGCCTCGGGCGTGCCGTATCCGCAGGCCCGCGAGATCTGCGCCACGCCCTCCACGCCCTCCTCCAGCAAACGCCGCGCGTGCTCCACCCGCACCCGCTCGACGTACCGTCCGGGCGTCACCCCGGTCTCGGCCCGGAAGGCCCGCGCGAAGTGCCGCGGCGAGAGGGCCGCGCGGGCCGCGAGCGCCTCCACTCCGAGGTCCTCGTCCGGATGCTCGGTGATCCACTGCTGTACGTCCCGCAACGGCTCCCGTCGTGCGGTCTGCGCCGCGAGTTGGGCGCTGAACTGGGCCTGGTTGCCGGGGCGGCGCAGGAACACCACCAGGTGCCGGGCGATCACGAGCGCCGTGTCCCGCCCGTGGTCCTCCTCGACCAGCGCGAGCGCGAGGTCGATCCCGGCGGTGACCCCGGCCGAGGTGGTGACCCGTCCGTCCCGCACGTAGATCGGGTCCGGCTCCACCGTGACGGCCGGATGGTCCCTGGCCAGCTGCTCGCACACCATCCAGTGCGTGGTCGCGCGGCGCCCGTCCAGCAGGCCCGCCTCGGCCAGCAGCAGTCCCCCCGTGCACACCGACACCAGGCGCCCCGCGTGACCCCCGTGCACGCGCAGCCACTCGGTGATCCGGGGTTCGAAGTCCCCCGTGTACCGCCCTCCGGGCACCAGCAGCGTGGTGTCCTCGTCGGGCCGGGCACTCTCCAGGTCCCCGTCCGGCACGAGCGTCAGGCCGCTGCTCGTGCGGACCGCCGACCCGCCCGGGGAGACGGTACGGATGGCGTACCCGCGGCGGCCCGGGAAGCGGGCGACGGCGGCGAACACCTCCACCGGACCGGTCACGTCCAGGCTCTGCACGCCGTCGTAGAGGACGACCAACACGTTTCGCGACGACATGCCTCCATGGTGTGACGCGGCGAGTGATGGCCGCAATGACGGGCATCCCACCTATCCGGACACCGCCGGCGATGATGCGATCCTGTCCGGGTTGTCATGGCCGGCCGCGCCCGCCGGCCCGAACCATCCGAACCGCCCGAACCATCCGAACCGCCCGGAGCAGTCTCCTGAACACCGTCCTCGCCGAATCCCTCTCGATCGCGCTGCTGCTCGCCGTGCTGGCCTTCGCCGTGGTCCGCCCCCGCGGACTGCCCGAGGCCACGGCCGCCGTGCCGGCGGCCGGCCTGCTCATCGCCCTCGGGGTGGTGCCGCCGGCCGACGCGTGGACCCAGGTCCGGGAACTGCTGCCCGTGGTCGGCTTCCTCGCGGTGATCCTGGCCCTCGCACAGTTGTGCGCCGACGAGGGGCTCTTCCGGGCCGCCGGCGCGGCCGTGGCCCGCCGGTCCGCCGGGCGCGGACCGGTGACCCTGCTCGGCGGGGTCTTCGTCATCGCCTCCGTGGTCACGGCCTCACTGAGCCTGGACGCGACGGTGGTGCTGCTGACCCCGGTGGTGCTGGCGACGGCGGCCCGGCTCGGCGCACGGCCCCGGCCCCACGTCTTCGCGACCGCGCACCTCGCGAACACGGCATCCCTGCTGCTGCCCGTGTCGAACCTGACCAATCTGCTCGCCTTCGCGGCGAGCGGCCTCAGCTTCACCCGGTTCGCAGCGCTGATGACCCTGCCGTGGCTGGTGGCCATCGGCGTGGAGTACGCGGTGTTCCGGCGCTACTTCCGCGCCGACCTGAGCGCCCCGCCGGAGCACGTGCCGGAGGCGGCCGAGGAGGCACCGATGCCCCGCTTCGCGCTGGTGGTGCTCGCGCTGACCCTGGCCGGCTTCGCCGTGGCCTCCTTCGCGGGGGCGAGCCCGGTCTGGGCGGCGCTGGCCGGCACGCTGGTCCTGGCCGTACGGGCGCTGTGGCGTCGGGAGACGACCCCCCGGCGGGTCGTGGTCTCCGCCGCGCCCGCGTTCTGCCTGTTCGTCCTCGCGCTGGGGGTGGTGGTCGTGGGGGTGGTGGACCACGGCCTCGGCGACGGCCTGGCCGCGGTGCTGCCCGCCGGCGACTCCCTGCCGGCGCTGCTCGCGGTCGCGGCCGTGGCCGCGGTGCTGGCGAACCTGATCAACAATCTGCCCGCCGTGCTGGCCCTGCTCCCGCTGGCCGCCCCGGGCGGGGCGGGCCCGGTGCTGGCGGTCCTGATCGGCGTCAACATCGGGCCGAACCTGACCTACGCGGGCTCGCTGGCCACCCTGCTGTGGCGGCGCCTGCTGCACGTGCACGGGGACCGGGTGGCCCTGGGCGACTTCACCCGCCTGGGCCTGCTGACCACCCCGACGGCGATCGTGGCGGCGGTCACCGCGCTGTGGGCGGGCCTGCGGGTGCTGGGTACCTGACCCGGCGGGCCACCGAGCGGCCGGCCGGGGTACGGGCGCCGATAGGATCGGCAGATCATGACTGCAACCCTCGTCGCCAAGAAGCTCACCGCCGCGCACGGTGAGCGCACGCTGTTCGCCGATCTCGACCTCGTCGTCGCCCCCGGGGACGTCATCGGCCTCGTCGGCGTCAACGGCGCCGGAAAGTCCACCCTGCTGCGCCTGCTCGCCGGTCTGGACACACCCGAGACGGGCGAGCTGCGGCTGTCGCCGCCCGCCGCCGCCGTGGGGCACCTCCCGCAGGAGCCCGAGCGTCGCGACGGCGAGTCGATCCGGGAGTTCCTCGCCCGCCGCACCGGTGTCGCCGACGCGCAGGCCGAGCTGGACGCGGCCACGCAGGGGCTCGTGGACGGCACGCCCGGCGCGGACGACGCGTACGCGGAGGCCCTCGACCGGTGGCTGAACCTCGGCGGCGCCGACCTCGACGAGCGGGCCCAGGAGGTCGCCGACGACCTCGGGCTCTCCGTCGGCCTGGACCTTCCGATGACGGCGTTGTCCGGCGGGCAGGCGGCCCGCGCCGGTCTGGCGTCCCTGCTCCTGTCCCGCTACGACGTGTTCCTGCTGGACGAGCCCACCAACGACCTGGACCTCGACGGCCTGGAGCGGCTGGAGCGGTTCGTGAAGGGCCTGCGCGCGGGCACGGTCGTCATCAGCCACGACCGCGAGTTCCTCACCCGCACCGTCACCAAGGTGCTGGAGCTCGACCTGGCACAGCAGCAGGTCAACCTGTACGGCGGCGGCTACGACGCCTACCTGGAGGAGCGCGAGCGGGCCCGCGGCCACGCCCGCGAGGAGTTCGACGAGTACGCCGACAAGCGCTCCGCGCTGGAGGGCCGGGCCGCGATGCAGCGCGGCTGGATGGACAAGGGCGTCAAGAACGCCCGCCGCAAGGCCACGGACAACGACAAGATCGGCAAGAAGTTCCGCAGCGAGGCCAGCGAGAAGCAGGCCTCCAAGGCCCGCCAGACGCAGCGCGCGATCGAGCGGCTTGAGGTGGTGGACGAGCCCCGCAAGGAGTGGGAACTGCGGATGGAGATCGCCGCGGCGCCGCGCTCCGGCTCGGTGGTCGCCACCCTGCGCGAGGCGAGCGTCCGGCGGGGGGACTTCACCTTCGGTCCGGCGCACCTGCAGATCGACTGGGCGGACCGGGTCGCGATCACGGGGGCCAACGGCGCCGGGAAGTCCACCCTGCTCGCCCTGCTGCTGGGCCGGCTCACTCCCGACTCGGGCTCGGCCACGCTCGGTTCGGGTGTCCTGGTCGGCGAGGTCGATCAGGCCCGCGGACTGTTCCTGGGCGACGAGCCGCTGTTGGAGGCCTTCTGCGCGGCGGTCCCGGAGACCGAGCCCGCCGAAGTCCGCACCCTGCTCGCCAAGTTCGGGCTGAAGGCGGTGCACGTGCTGCGTCCGGCCGCCACCCTCTCCCCCGGTGAGCGGACCCGGGCGGCCCTGGCGCTGCTCCAGGGTCGCGGGGTGAACCTGCTGGTGCTCGACGAGCCCACCAACCACCTCGACCTCGCGGCCATCGAGCAGTTGGAGGCCGCGTTGGAGTCGTACGAGGGGACCCTGCTGCTGGTCACCCACGACCGGCGGATGCTGGAGGCGGTCCAGGTGACCCGCCGCCTGGAGGTCGCGGACGGCAGGGTCACCGAGCTGTAGTCCGCCGGGCCGTCCCGCCGGTGGGGCCGGGCGCCCGGTCGCGGCCCGGCCCCCCGGCCGCGGGTCTCACCGCGCGGCGCCCTGCCCGGGGGCGCGCCGTTCGCGGGCCATCTTCCGCGCGACGAACCCGCGCGGGAGGTGGCGTACGGCGAGCGCGTACGCCTGGTAGCGCCGGCCCGTGATGCTGACCGGACGGCGGCGGGCCAGGTCCCGCAGGGCCTTGGCGACCACCGCGTCCGGCTCCAGCCACACGGCCTCGCGCAGGGCGCTGACGTCCATCCCGGCGCGCTGTTGGAACTCGGTGCGGGTGAAGCCCGGGACCACCGCCAGCACCCGGACGCCGTACGGCTCCATGTCGACGCGCAGGGACTCGCTGAACGCGGTGACCCAGGCCTTGGCCGCCCCGTACGTCCCGGTCGGCAGCAGTCCCGCGACGGAGGAGACGTTGAGCACCGCGCCCCGGCGGCGTTCGCGCAGTCCGGGCAGGAGGGCGTGGGTGAGGCGCAGCGGGACCTTGACGAGGAGGTCCAGCATGCGCTCCTCGTCCGCGATCGGGCTGTACGGGAAGGGTGCGGGCAGCCCGAAGCCGGCGTTGTTGACCAGGATGTCCACGGGGTGGTCCCGGTCCGCGAGGCGGTCCTCGACCGTCGCGCGTTCCTCGGCGTCGAGCAGGTCGGCGGGCAGTACCTCGCAGGTCACGCCGAACTCCCGGCCGAGTTCCGCGGCGACGGCGTCGAGCCTGTCCTTGTCGCGGGCGACGAGCACCAGGTCGCAGCCCTTGGCGGCGAATCCGCGCGCGAAGGCCGCGCCGAGGCCGGCGTTGGCCCCGGTGATCAGAACGGTGGTCAAGAGAGCGTCACTTCCGTGTCGTCGAACGGTCGGTGGGGCGGGTCGGGTCGGCTCGGGTCAGGGGGTGAAGCCGGTGGTGGAGGGTGAGGCGTAGGCCTCCGCGACGTCGACGAGGAAGCGGGCCTCCTCCTCCAGGTCGCCCGCCTCGGCGGAGGTCTGGATCGCGGGCGGCAGTTCCAGGACCGCCGTGTCCCCCGGCTGCCGGCCGGGCAGTCCCGCGAGTTTGGTCTGTCGGGCTTCCTTGAGTACGCACGCCAACGCGGCCGCGGTGCGCCGCTGTTCGGGGATTCCGCTCTCGGCGACGTGGCTGCGGGCGAGTTCCGGTATGCCCGGGGCCACGTACTCCCCGAGGATCAGGATGGCGTCGCGCGTCTCGATGACCTTCCGGTACACGAGCAGGTGGCGCGGCATGGGCGGCCACAGCAGTTCCATGACCCGCCCGGCCCGCGAGGCCGAGAGCACCACGTGCGGCACGGCCTGGACCAGGTCCCGCCACAGGGGCCACAGTCGCCAGGCGGTGGCGATGTCGGCGGTGGTGCGGCGCAGCGCGAAGAGGGTCGGCACCAGGATCGCGGCGGCGCGCAGCAGTCCGTGCAGGTTCATCATGAGCGGCAGGGCGGGCATGGCCCAGGTGTTGGCGAACAGGGCCTTGAGGAGGTACGCGAACCAGAACAGGCCGGCCAGCGCGGTACCCAGGCCGAACAGCCGCAGGCCCAGGGCGAGTCCACGGCTCTCGGTCCGACGGCTGTAGCGCCGGCAGACGTACACGCAGACGGTGTTGGCCACGAGGTGGGCGGAGATCAGCACCAGCCAGTAGGCGAGGGACGGTACGGGATCCCCGACCGGCGGCATGGCGTGGGTGCCGTGTTCGGGCGCGGCGACGTCGAGTGCGACCAGGGTGGCGAGCCAGGCCGACGTGCCGATCCAGGCGGCGAGTTGGAGCCTGCGGCCGCGGGTGGCGGCTGCCACGAAGTAAAGGACCGCTCCCGCGGAGAGGACACCGATGAGGTTGCGCACCAGGCCGATGGTGTGGGCGTATGCGGTGTCGCGGCTCGTCGCGTAGGCGACGACCGCGGGGAGGTTCAGGGTCATCGCCGCGGCGGCGGTGGCGACGGCGAGCCACAGGCCGCGCTGTTGCGGGGAGCGCAGGGCGCCGGGGGCTCGCAGCAGGACGGCGAGCCACAGGATCACCACGCTGGGGACGGCGAGCCAGTCGCCGATGGCGGTCAGTTCAGCCGCCATCGCGCACACCCTGTTCGTAGCCCATGGCGGACTCCAGCCGGGCGAGGGGGCCGCGGTGGGCCGTGCCGGGCCGCGGGCCGGGGCCGACGGCGCGCATGCGGATCATGCTGGCGAGCATCTCGGCCTCCCGCTCCTGGCGCGTGGTGTAGTTGGTGCGGCCCAGGACCACGGGGGCGTGCCCGTCGGTCTCCTCGCCTTCCAGCGAGTGGTGACCGAAGAGGATGTGCCCCAGTTCGTGGAGCACGATGTGCTCGCGGTGCAGGGGGGTGGTCTGGGCCTCGTAGAAGACGTAGTCGACGCGGGCGGTGCCCACCCACAGTCCGCAGACCCCGGACTCGGCCGCTTCCTTGGGCAGCGGGTGCAGTCGGATCGGGCGGCCGCGCTGCTCCTCCATCCGGGCGCACAGGCTGTCGAGTGAAAAAGGATGCGTCAGATCCAGATGGCCGAGAATGTTCTCGCACCGTTTGCGCAGGCTGAGATTCCGATAGGGCATGTCTTCCCTCTTCGGACCCTTTCTCGGGCAGCGTTCATAGGTGTGCGTGGGCATGGGCATTACATCCTGTGCCATGGGACGGCCCCGAGGAGTTCGGCCCCTGAGGGGAAAAGCGGAAGCCCGTCCGCGCGTCACGAACGGGCGTTCCACCATCCCTACAGATCAGTTGAGGTGCTTGGCAAGGTATGTCCCCGTGTGGAGAACCTATTCGGCCATCCTCCGCGTGATCTCACGCGCTGCCCCGGTCAGCGGCCTCGGCGCTCCTCCTTGCCGGTGAGGCCGGCCCGACGCAGGGCGTCGGCCATCGCGCTGTTGGCGGGCGCCGGGGCTCCGGATCCCTGGCCGCCGCCCTGGCGCTGACCGCCCTGACCGCCCCGGCCCTGACCGCCGCCTTGGCGCTGACCGGCCTGGTTCGCCTGACCGCCCTGGCCCGCCTGACCGCTCTGACCACCCTGGCCCCGTCGGCTCTGGCCGCCTTGGCCGCCCTGCGGGGCCGCGCCCCGCTGCTGCGGGGGCCGGCCGCCGCCCCGGCGCTCCTCCCGGTCCCGGGGCGCCCCGGCGGGACGGTCCGCCCCGGCCTCGTCCTCCAGGCGCAGCGTCAGCGAGATCCGCTTGCGCGGGATGTCCACGTCCATGACCTTCACGCGGACGATGTCGCCCGGCTTGACCACGTCCCGCGGGTCCTTGACGAAGGTCTTCGACAGCGCGGAGACGTGCGCCAACCCGTCCTGGTGGACACCGATGTCGATGAACGCCCCGAAGGCGGCCACATTGGTGACGACGCCCTCCAGGATCATCCCGGGGGCCAGGTCGCCGATCTTCTCGACGCCCTCCTTGAAGGTCGCCGTCTTGAAGGCGGGCCGGGGGTCGCGACCGGGCTTCTCCAGCTCGCGCAGGATGTCCGTGACGGTCGGCAGCCCGAAGGTCTCGGTGACGAACTGCTCGGGCCGCAGAGACTTCAGGACCGTGCCGTTGCCGATGAGGGACGCCACCTCGCCGCCCGCCGTCTTACCCATCGCACGGACCACCGGGTACGCCTCGGGGTGCACGCTGGAGGAGTCCAGCGGGTCGTCCCCGCCGCGGATCCGAAGGAAGCCCGCGCACTGCTCGTAGGCCTTCGGGCCCAGCCGGGCCACGTCCTTGAGGCCCTTGCGGTTGCGGAAGGGGCCGTTGGCGTCGCGGTGGGCCACGATGTTCTCGGCGAGGCCGCCGCTGATGCCCGAAACCCGTGAGAGCAGCGGCGCGGAGGCGGTGTTGACGTCGACGCCGACGCCGTTCACGCAGTCCTCGACCACGGCGTCGAGGGAACGGGAGAGCTTCACCTCGGACAGGTCGTGCTGGTACTGGCCGACGCCGATCGACTTCGGGTCGATCTTGACGAGTTCGGCCAGCGGGTCCTGGAGGCGGCGGGCGATGGAGACCGCACCGCGCAACGACACGTCCATGTCCGGGAGTTCCTGCGAGGCGAACGCGGACGCGGAGTACACGGACGCGCCGGCCTCCGACACCATCACCTTGGTCAGCCCCAGCTCGGGGTGGCGGGTGATGAGGTCGCCGGCCAGCTTGTCGGTCTCGCGGGAGGCCGTGCCGTTGCCGATGGCGATCAGGTCGACCGCGTGCTCCTTGGCCAGCCGGGCCAGCTTCGCC
Source organism: Streptomyces sp. WM4235 (assembly GCF_001279725.1). Taxonomy (GTDB): domain Bacteria; phylum Actinomycetota; class Actinomycetes; order Streptomycetales; family Streptomycetaceae; genus Streptomyces. The sequence goes on from NZ_LGDE01000101.1 coordinate 79,761, forward strand.
AGGGACTCGTCCCACCTGTTGGCGGGGACGTGCGGGTGGATCACGTCCGTGGCCACGACCTTGCCGGTCGCGTCCACGACGGCCACCTTGACGCCGGTACGGAAGCCGGGGTCCAGGCCGAGCGTCGCGCGGGTGCCGGCGGGCGCGGCGAGCAGCAGGTCGCGCAGGTTGGCCGCGAAGACCCGTACGGCCTCGTCCTCGGCGGCGGCCCGCAGCCGCGTCCGCAGGTCGATGCCCAGGTGGACCTGGATCTTCGTGCGCCAGGCCCAGCGGACGGTGTCGGCGAGCCACTTGTCGCCCGGGCGGCCCCGGTCGCCCACGCCGAAGCGGCGCGCGACCATGCCCTCGTACGTGGAGGGGCCGGGCGTGTCGCTCGGCTCCTCCGGCTCCAGGTCGAGGCTGAGGACGTCCTCCTTCTCGCCGCGGAGCATGGCCAGGACCCGGTGCGAGGGCAGAGCGGTGAGGGGTTCCGCGAAGTCGAAGTAATCGGCGAACTTGGCGCCCGCCTCCTCCTTGCCCTCGCGGACCTTCGAGGCGAGCCGGCCGCGTCCCCACATGCGTTCGCGCAGCTCGCCGATGAGGTCGGCGTCCTCGGCGAACGTCTCGGTGAGGATGGCGCGGGCGCCCTCCAGGGCGGCGGCCGGGTCGGCGACGCCCTTGTCGGCGTCCACGAACGCGGCGGCGGCGACGGCCGGTTCGACGGAGGGGTCGGCCAGCAGCCCCTCGGCGAGCGGCGCCAGGCCGGCCTCGCGGGCGATCTGCGCCTTGGTGCGCCGCTTGGGCTTGAAGGGCAGGTAGATGTCCTCCAGCCGGGCCTTGGTGTCGGCCGCGTTGATCCGGGCCTCCAGCTCGGCGTCGAGCTTGCCCTGTTCCCGCACGGAATCGAGGATGGCCGCGCGGCGGTCCTCCAGCTCGCGCAGGTACCGCAGTCGCTCCTCCAGGGTGCGCAACTGGGCGTCGTCGAGCATCTCGGTCGCCTCCTTGCGGTAGCGAGCGATGAACGGCACGGTCGAACCGCCGTCGAGCAGCTCGACGGCGGCCTTGACCTGCCGCTCCCGTACGCCGAGCTCCTCGGCGATCCTGCCTTCGATGGACATCGTCACGGTGCGGTCCTGCCTGCCTTCGTACGTCTGCATGGGATGCGTGGAAGGCTGCCAATTGTGGCAGGTGCCGGTGACGGACGCCGGGAGCCGTGTCCCGCGCCGGTCGCCGCCTCTCCTCTCAGGCCTTGCCGATGAGGTCCGGGGGGAAGGCGCCGGCCGCGAAGGCCTTCGCGGCGAGGGCTCCGCCGAGCTCGCCCAGGCGGGCCAGGCCGCTCGCGCCGAGGTGTTCGTACGGGGCGGCGTCGAGTCGGTCGGTGTCGGCCTCCAGTGCCTCCCGTACGGCCTTGCCGTGTGCGGTGAGTTCGTTGTCCGCGTCGAGGACGTCGCGGGCCCGCAGCCGGTCGGCCGCCGCCTCCAGGTCGGCCGGTTCCCAGCCGCGCGTGGCCCTGAGCCACTTCGGGGTCATGCCGCGGCCGGTCGCGGTGTGGCTGATCAGCGCCTCGACGGGGTCGAGGCCGGCGAGCAGCAGGGCGGCGAGGTGGCCGTCGCCGCGGTGTTCGCGCAGCAGGGTCGCCGCGTGCCACAGGCGCAGGTGCGGTTCCTCGGGGACGGGCAGGTCGGCGTGTGCGGAGTACAGGACGCGCGCGTGTCGGGTGCAGCCCTCGGCGGCGTACAGGGCGAGGTCGGCGGTCTCCGCGAGTTCCGCGGACTCGATGGTCTCGGTGCCGAGGAGGCGGCGCAGGGTGGAGTCGGCGGCGCGGAGCCGGGCGGCGAGGGCCTGCTCGGGGGTGAGGGTGTCCCAGACGGCGGGCAGGTGCCGGGCGACGAGGTCGTGGCGGTAGTTGTAGAAGGTCGCGGTCACGGTGCCGGGGCCGACGGCGCCCATGGCGGCCGACCGGCCGGCGAGGTTGACGGCGACGCGGTCGGTGACCCCGAGGGCGGCGAACTCCTTCGCGAGGTCCGGGGAGAAGTAGATGAGGGCGTGCAAGGGGTTGACCACCGCATGCCAGCAGTGTCGGGCGGCGCGTGGGGGAAGAGTCATACCCGGCAGATTACCGACTGCTTAGTATGGCGCAAGGTGGTGGGTGGGGCGCCCGCCAACGGATTCCTCCCCGCCCGCCTCACGGGTGCTCCCCCGTCCCGTGGCGCCCCGACCCTTTCCGGACTTTCTCGCGCGGCGGGCCGGCGGGGCCGCGGGCCGAGGCGCTCGCACCGCCCCGGCGGGGTGAGCGGGCCGAGCCGGGCCGGACGCCGCCGGGTGGACGCCGCCGGGTGGGCGGCGCCCGACACGCCGGAGTCCGCGATCGACGACCTGTGACGGCCGAATGGCGATCATGTGACAGCAGGGGCCATGGACATGACGTGGGGCACCGCGCGTGAATACGGTCGAACGACGAGACCCCTGAACGGAACTGTCTCCCCTACCCCTTGGAGCTCTTCGTGCATCGGAAAGTCATCGCCCCGAGCGTGCTCGCCGCCTCCCTCCTGCTGGTGATCCCGGCGTCCGCGGCGAGTTCCGTCCCGGGCGCCGCGGGTATCGGCGACACCTACTACCCGGCGAGCGGCAACGGCGGGTACGACATCTCGCACTACGACCTGCGCCTTCAGTACCAGCCGAAGACGGACCTCCTGGAGGGCACCGCCACCCTCCTGGCGACGGCCCGCCAGGACCTGTCCCGCTTCAACCTCGACTTCGGCCTCAAGGTGAGCGAGATCCGGGTCAACGGCGTGAAGGCGAAGTTCGCCACCTCCGGCACCCAGGAGCTGGAGGTGACGCCGGCCCAGCCGCTCCAGCGGAACAAGCAGGCCAGTGTCGTCGTCAAGTACGCCGGAAAGCCATCGGAGTTCAAGGTCGACGGCTGGTCGGCGTGGCAGCGCACCCCGGACGGCGGCGTGGCGGCCCAGGAGCCCGACTCGGCGATCTGGTGGTTCCCCAGCAACGACCACCCGCTCGACAAGGCCACCTTCGACGTGTCCGTCAACGTCCCGGACGGCACCCAGGCCATCAGCAACGGCGTGCTCCAGTCGCAGACGTCGAAGCTCGGCTGGACCCGCTACAACTGGCGCTCGAACAAGCCGCAGGCCACCTACCTCGCCACCCTCGCCATCGGCAAGTTCGACATCACCACCGACAAGACGTCGAGCGGCCTGCCGATCCTGAACGCGTACAGCAAGGACCTCGGCGACAACGACGGCGCGGCGCGCGCCAGCGTGGAGCGGACCGGCGAGGTCGCGGAGTGGTTGGAGGGGGTCTTCGGCCCGTACCCGTTCAACGCGCTGGGAGGCTACGTCCCGAACGTGCCCAGCGGATTCGCGCTGGAGACCCAGACGCGGCCCTTCTACAGCCCGAGGCAGTTCGCCAACGGCTCGAACGTCTCGGTGGTCGTCCACGAGCTGGCGCACCAGTGGTACGGCGACAGCGTGTCCGTGGACAACTGGAAGGACATCTGGGTCAACGAGGGCTTCGCCCGGTACAGCCAGTGGCTGTGGTCGGAGAAGGAGGGCGAGGGCACGGCGCAGGAGCTGGCCGAGTGGACGTATGCCTCCCGCGCCGCCGAGGACCCGTTCTGGCAGGTCAAGCCGGGAGACCCGGGCGCGGAGAACCAGTTCCACGGCGCCGTGTACGACCGTGGCGCAATCGCCATCCAGGCGCTGCGCAACGAGATCGGCGACGAGAAGTTCTTCCAGATCCTCAAGGGGTGGCCGACCGAGCGCGCCTACGGCAACGCGAAGGTCGGGGACTTCGTCCGCTACGCCGAGAAGATCTCCAAGAAGCCCCTCGCCCAGCTCTTCGAGACCTGGCTGTACACCCCCGGCAAGCCGGCCTTCGCCCCGCCGGCCGCCGCCTCCCCGCCGGCCGCCGCCTCCCCGTCGGCCCGCTCGCTCAAGGCGCCGGCCGTCGAGCCGGTGGAGCCGAAGTCCTGGAAGAAGATCGCCGCGACGAACTCGATCCACGACCACTGAGCCACATCCCGTCGATCCCGGGGCCGGGCCCGGCTGTCCCCGGGTCCTGCTCGACCGATCCCGGGGATCCCGCTCGACCGATCCCCGGGGATCGGTCGACCGCTCGCGCCGGCGTCCCTCAGTGGGCGCCGGCGCGTCGGCGTGCCCGGGCCTCCCGGGCGATGGGCAGGTAGCGCAGCCGCTCCGGGAGCAGCGGTACGAGGATCCGCACGGCCGTGCTGAACCGTCGCAGCCGGCGCTCCTGGGCCGGGGTCCACTCCAGCCCGACGGCCGCGCGGGCCTCGGGCGGCATGTAGCCGGCGGTGACGAAGGCACGGAAGCGCAGGAACACCGTCCGCAGGAGCGGCCAGGTCAGGCGCAGCAGGAGCCGGACCGCCGGCGAGCCGCCCTCGGGGCGGGGCAGGGGCACGTCGGTGGCGACCAGTTCGCGGGCCACCGGGGTGGACTCGATCTCCTCGGCCAGCATCCGGCGGTAGTAGACCCAGTACTCCTCGATGGTCCGGGGCATGTCCCGGTCGTGGATGCCGAGGATCCGGCCGACCTGGAGCCACTCGCGGTAGAGCTGCCGCTCCTGGGCGGGGGTGAAGCGGCGCAGCAGGTACCGCCCGGCGTACAGGTAGACCGGGAAGCCGGTGGCGTGGACCCAGGAGTAGCAGGCCGGGTCGAGCGAGTGGTAGCGCCGGCCCCGGGTGTCGGTGCCCTGGATCTCCTTGTGGAGGCGGCGCACCCGACGGCCCTCGGCGGCGGCCTCGTCGCCGCCGTACACCCAGAGCTGGACCGAGCGCAGCGAGCGTTCGCCCCGCCCCCAGGGGTCGGTGCGGAAGACCGAGTACTGGTCGACGCCGGCGCCGATGGCCGGGTGGGCGACCTGCATCGTGAAGGCGGCGGGGAGCATGAGCAGCGCGCGGACGTCTCCGGCGATGGTCCACAGCACTCCGCCGGGCGCGGGTGGCTCGGGGTCGGGGCGGCGCGCGGCCGTCGGTCCGATGGGGGATGCGGGGTCCGTCTGCTTCATGACACAAGTATGCGAGCACCGGACGGCCGTCCCCCGGACAGAAAGTCTCTGCATGGGTGTTACCCAGAGGTAACTGGTGCTGCTTGTATGACGGCGTCGATCTTCCCCCGCAGGAATGATGGAGACCTCCATGCTGCAGATCTCGCCCCGCTCTCGTCGCGCCGTCGCCACGGCCGTCGCCGCGGTCGCCGCCGGCGCGCTGGCCGTCACCACCGCGCCGGCCGCCACGGCCGCGGAGAGCGCCGCGACCCCCCGGCTCGACGTTCTGACCTACAACGTGTTCCTGATGAGCAAGAACCTGTACCCGAACTGGGGCCAGGACCACCGGGCGGCGGAGATCCCCAAGGCGTCCTTCTACCAGGGCCACGACGTGGTCGTGCTCCAGGAGGCCTTCGACAACGGCGCCTCGGACGCGCTGAAGGCCAACTCGGCCGCGCGGTACCCCTACCAGACCCCGGTCGTGGGCCGGAGCAAGAGCGGCTGGGACGCCACGGGCGGCGCCTACTCCGCCACCACCCCGGAGGACGGGGGCGTCACGATCCTGAGCAAGTGGCCGATCGTCCGCAAGGAGCAGGTCGTCTACAAGGACGCCTGCGGCGCCGACTGGTGGTCCAACAAGGGCTTCGCGTACGCCGTGCTGAACGTGAACGGCGCGAGGGTGCACGTGATAGGCACCCACGCCCAGTCCACCGACCCGGGGTGCGGCGCGGGCGAGGCGGCGCAGATGCGCAGCCGGCAGTTCAAGAACATCGACGCGTTCCTCGACGGCAAGAACATTCCGGCGAACGAACAGGTCATCGTCGCGGGCGACATGAACGTCGACTCCCACACCCCCGAGTACAACTCGATGCTCGCGGACGCGGACCTGGCCGGCGCCGACTCGCGCACGGGCCACCCGTACTCCTTCGACACGGCGCAGAACTCCATCGCGAACTACCGCTACCCGGCGGACCCCCGCGAGGACCTGGACTACGTGCTCTACCGCAAGGGCAACGCCCGCCCGGCGGCCTGGGAGAACAACGTGGTGAAGGAGCAGTCGGCGCCCTGGACCGTCTCCAGCTGGGGCACGTCGTACACGTACACCAACCTGTCGGACCACTACCCGACGATCGGCCGATAGGCGCGGTGGCCCAAGGCTCCGGTCCGGCGGTGTGGGCTCCGGCTCACGGCAACCGCGCATTCAGGGCCCGGCGATGCGCCCTCTCGCCTTCGGGCGGGCAGGGCGCTTTCGCGCATTCTGGATCACACGAGAGCTGCCCTGCCCCCTACCCTGTCAGTGTCGAGCTGCAAGGAGAGGGGCAAGGCCCATGTCCACCGATGCTACTCCGGACCCGTACCGCGAACAGTTGGCCTTCGGCCAGAGACTGCAGATCCTCCGCAACCGCCGTGGGCTCACCCGCGATCAACTCGGTGGCCTCGTCGGCCGGTCCGGATCGTGGGTCAAGGCCCTTGAGACCGGCCGACTGAAGACTCCGGCTCTGCCGATCATCCTTCGCGTCGCCGAAGTACTCCGTGTCGGAAACCTCTCCGACCTCACGGGGGATCAGTCCATCCACATCGCACTGTTCACCGGGCCCGGACACCCGCGGTTCGCCGCCGTCCGCGAGGCCCTCAACACACTGCAGCTCGGTGGTACTCGCGAGGCTCCGTCTGCCGAGCACCTGTCCGCGCGCCTGTCCCGAGCGTGGCAGGCCCGGCACTCCGCACCGAACCACCGCGACGTCATCGGGTCACTGCTGCCGGACCTCATCCAGGACGCGCAGGCCACGGTCCGAGCGGCGGACACGGTCGCCGACAGGAAGGCCGCTCAGGCTTCGCTGGCACAGGTCTACTTCCTTGCACAGTTCTTCTGCGCCTACCAGCCCGATGCCCCTCTCGTCTGGCGTGTGGCCGAGCGCGGCATGATGGCCGCCCAGGACTCCGAGGACCCGCACGCCATCGGTCTCGCCGCGTGGCTGACCACGCAGGCCCACCGCGAGAGCACGCACCTGGACGCTGCCGACGCCGTCACCCTGGAGACGCTCCGCTACCTGACGCCTCTCCTTCCCGACGCCGGTGCGGACGTGCGGGCCGTGGCGGGGGCGCTGACCGTCGAGGCCGGCCTCACTGCCGCGCGTCGGGGCGAGACGGGCACGGCATGGAGGTACTGGGACAGCGCGCGCGCCCTTGCCGAGTCCCTACCCTTCGACTACTTCCACCCCGTGACGAGCTTCTCCCGGTCGGTCATCGGCGCTCACGCGGTGACCGTGGCCGTCGAGTTGCACGCGGGCGGGGAGTCGGCGCGGCAGGCTGCTCGCGCGGAGGCGGAGACAATCCCGTCCCGACCGCGCCGGGCCCGGCACCGGATCGAGCAGGCACGCGCCTACCACCTTGACGGCCAGCCTGACGTGGCGCTGGCCACGCTCGCGCAGGCCCACGAGGCCGCGCCCGAGACGATTCAGTACAACGGGCATGCTCGCCGCATCATCCTGGAAGAGGCGGAGGCGAAGTCTCCGCAGCGCCGTCGACGGGCCTCCGAACTCGCCGTCCGGTTGGGCGTGTTGACTGCGTAATCAAGGGGGCACAATCTGTGTCCCTGCTCTCCCGGTGCCGGCCCTACCGTCGTCCTACCACCCACTGACGACGGTAGGGAGCACTCCCATGACACCCGACGACACGCAGCACTTCGAGGAACTCGCCGCGAGGGCCCTGACCTCCTACGAGGATCGGCCCGACGCCGTGAGCGTGGCCCGTCTCGTCGACGATCTGATCACCGCGGGGCAGACCCTCCATGCCACGGTGACGGCGCTGCCCGCCGATCAGCGAACGGAGCGGGTGGGAGCGGCCCTGGTCGAGTGGACGTACTTCATCGACGTCGGCCCGCTGGGTGGCGACACCGACCACGCGAACTGGAACCACGCCCGGAACCTGGCCCGCATCGCACGCGTCCTCGCCGCGGCCCTCGCCATGCGGCGGTCGAGCGGGGTCCGGTGACGGAGCGGCTGCGGCAGGTCGTGTCCGTCGCGATCGTCGCCGGTCTCCTCGCCGCGATCCTTCTCGGCATCCGCTGAGCCCCGCCCAACCGGGCGGGCATCCTCGCACCTTTCACCCCACGATGGGAGAAGAACATGGGCAAGCACAACGGTCCGCCGGCGGACAAGCCGTGGACACCCCCGCCCACTCCGGCGAGCCCGGACGGGGGCCGCCCTTCGCCCCAGCCCTCCTCTCCGCCCCCGGACAAGAAGTGAACCGCGCGACCTGCCGCGAGGCCCTGGCGACCGGCGGGTTGTTGCGTGAGCCCTGGCTGGCACAAGCCTTCGACAACGTGGACCGGGAGGCCTTCGTCCCCTCGGCCGTGTGGCTTCCCGTGCGGGACGCCGAGGGGCTCTGGCAGTTCGTCGACCGCGACGAGGATCCGCGGGCCTGGCATCGCGCGGTCTGGGACCCGTACCGGTCCGTGGTCACGCAGTTGGACGACGGCGCACGGCTGCCGGCGTCGGCCGCGGGCGATTTCACCTCTTCCGTGTCGGCCCTCGACATCGTCATGCGCAAGCTCGGCCACCTCGAACTCGACTCTGGATCAAGGGTGTTGGAGATCGGATACGGCTCCGGCTATCACACGGCCCTGCTGTGCGAGCGGGTCGGATCGGACCGGGTGGTCGCCATCGAGGTCGACGAGGTACTCGCCCGCACGGGTGCCTCCAACCTGAAGGCGGCCGGGTATCACCCGAAGCTGATCGTCGGAGACGGCCTGAAGGGTGCCCCGGGCGGGGAGCCGTTCGATCGGGTCGTCAACACGGCGGCCGTACGGCGGGTGCCGTACGCCTGGATCGAGCAGTCGAAGCCCGACGGGGTGATCCTGACGCCGTTCGGCACGGCCTACAGCAACGCGGGGCTTCTGCGGCTCCGCGTGGACGGTACGGGCACGAAGGCGCAGGGCGCGTTCGTCGGCGAGGCCGCGTACATGTGGATCCGCTCCGAGCGGCCCGCCGTCGTCCTCCGCGTCCCCGAGGAGTCGACGAGGCGGCGGTCCCCGATCGACCCCGCGCAGGCCTTGACGGGCGGGTACCTCCAGGACTTCGCCATGGGTCTCCTCGTCCCGGACGTCTCCTCCTCGCACCGCGGCGACGACGACGAGCGGCGGGTCCAGTTCGTCGACGAGGCCGGCACGTCGGCCACCATCGTCCGGTACGGCGACTGGTGGGAGGACGACGCGGTCACCTCGTGGGGGCCGCGCGATCTGTGGGCCGAGGTGACAGCGGCGTACACCTGGTACGAGGTCAGCGGCCGGCCGCACATCACTCGCTTCGGCGTGACCGTGGACGGCGACGGCCAACGTGCGTGGCTGGACGAACCGCGGCGGTTGGTCCGCCGCTGACCGCGGCCCCGGCCGGCGATCCCCGCCCTGTCCGGTGGGCGTGGGCGCGGGGTCGCCCACCGGTCAGGGCCGGGCCGTACGGGTCAGGGCGTGTCGTACGGGGCCTCGTACAGCCCCTCGATCAGCTCTCCGTACTTCTCGCGGATCACCCGGCGGCGCAGTTTCAGGGAGGGCGTGAGCTCCCCGGTCTCGGGGCCCCACTCCCCGGTCAGCAGCCGGTAGCGCTTGATCTGCTCGGTGCGGTTGAGCCGGGCGTTGGCCGCCGTCACCGCGCGGGCGATCTCCTCGACGACGGCGGGGTGCTCGGCGAGCGCGCCGAGCGTGGGGGCCTCGATGCCCCGGGCCGCCGCCCAGACGGGTGTCAGTTCGGGGTCCAGGACCAGCAGGGCGACCAGGTAGGAGCGGCCGTCGCCGTGGACCAGGGCCTGGCCGATCAGCGGGTGCTCCTTGACGGTGTTCTCCACCAGGGCGGGCGAGACGTTCTTGCCGTTCGAGGTGATGATCAGTTCCTTCTTGCGGTCGGTCAGCCAGAGGAACCCGTCCTCGTCGAGCCGGCCGATGTCCCCTGTCGGGAACCAGCCCTCGGGGTCGGCGGCGCTCTCCACCGTCCCGTCGGGCCGCAGGTAGCCGTCGAAGACCGTGGCGCCGCGGGTGAGGATCTCGCCGTCCTCGGCGAGCCTGAGTTCCAGGCCGTCGATCGGACGGCCGACGGAGCCGAGCCGGAAGTGGTCCGGGCGGTTGACGGTGCACACGCCGGCGGTCTCGGTGAGTCCCCAGGCGTCCATGATGGTGATGCCCCAGCCGGCCCAGAAGCGGACGACGTCGATCGGCATCGGTGCGGTGGCGCTGGCCGTCCAGACGAGCCGGTCCATCCCGGCCATCCCCAGCAGCGGGTCCAGGACCCGTTCCTTGGCGGCGGCGTACGAGGCTTCGAGCGCCGCCGGTACCTCCTCGCCGCGCTCGCGGTGGCCGGCGCGCTCCCGGGCCAGGTCGTTGGCGGCCTCGATGGCGCGGCGCTGCTCCTCGGGGAGCTGTGCGAGGACGGCCCGTACGGAGGCGGCGAGCTTCTCCCACACCCGGGGCACCCCGAAGAACTGCACGGGGCGCAGCTCGCGCACGGCCGCGGCGACGGCGGTGGGGTCGGCGCAGAGCCGCACGTGCGCGGCGCGCAGGAGGGGGAGGTAGATGCCGAGGACGCGTTCGGCGATGTGCGCGAAGGGGAGGTAACAGATGTGCTCGGCGTGTTCGGGCAGGTCCACGTTGCCGTCCAGGCGCACGGCCTGAAGCACGATGTTGCGGTGGGTGAGCCGGACCCCCTTGGGGTCGCCGGTGGTGCCCGAGGTGTAGACGACGGTCAGCGGGTCCTCGGGGCGGGTCTCCCGCCAGGCCTTCTCGAAGGCGTCGGCGCGGTGCAGCCGGGCGCCGCCCGCGTACAGGGAGGCGTAGGTGTGGTGGGGGCCGGCGTCCGCGGCCTCGGCGACGACGAGCCGCTCCAGGGGGACGGTGTCGTCGGCGAGGAGGGGTTCCCAGCGGGCGAGTTCGCGGGCGCCCTCGACGACGGCGACCCGCGCCCGGCTGTGCCGGGCGATGTGGGCTGTCTGTTCGGGCGCGGAGGTGCCGTACACGGTGACGGGGACCGCGCCGAGGTGGACGAGCGCCAGGTCGGTGAGCCAGTGCTCGGGGCGGTTGCCCATCATGAGCAGGACGTGTTCGCCGCGCTCGACGCCGAGGGCGGCGTAGCCGGCGGCGAGGACGGCGACCTCGCGGCGGACCTCGCTCCAGTCGAGGGTCTTCCAGCCGGGTCCCTCGCGCCACGAGAGGGCCGGCAGGTCGCCGAGCTCGGCCGCGTTGCGGGCCAGCAGGGCGGGGAGGGTGAGTTCCTCGGGTCGTCCGGGCAGTCGCAGGTTCGTGGTCATGGGCAGCTCCTGGCCGTTTCACATCGTTGGTGCGACAGCAATACTGTTGAACCTCGGTACCGAAAGGGCTGTGCCGAAAGCAGGCTGTGCATGAACGGGTCGTGCCGAACAGGCCGTGCCGATCAGAGAGCGAGGCGGCGACCATGACCACCCAGGCACCGGAACCCACGCTCACCGTCGACGAGCTGGCCTCCCGGGCGGGTGTGACCGTCCGCACCGTACGTTTCTACAGCACGCGCGGACTTTTGCCCCCTCCCGTGATCGGCCCCCGTCGGGTGGGCCACTACGGGCCGGAGCACCTGTCCCGGTTGGCCCTGATCGAGGAGTTGCAGCACCAGGGCATGACCCTGTCGGCCATCGAGCGGTACCTGGACGCGCTGCCGGACGACCTCAGCGCCCACGACCTGGCGATCCACCGGGCGTTGGTGGCCACCTGGGCGCCCGACGCGCCGTTGGAGTCCTCGCGGGAGGAGCTGGAGAAGCGGGCCGGGAGGCCGCTGACGGACGGCGACCTGCGCCGGTTGACCGCCATGAACGTGCTGGCGCCGACCGCGGCGGGCTTCCGGGTGGACGTGGGGCTGTTGCGGCTCGGGGTGGCGCTGCTGGACGTGCCGATCGCGTACGAGACGATCCTGGCCGCCCGCACCGTGTTGCTGGAGCACGCGCGGACCGCGGCCCACGAGTTGACGGCGCTGTTCCGGGACGAGGTGTGGGGTCCGTTCACCGAGGGCGAGAGCGATCCGGAACGGGTGGAGTCCATGAAGGCGCTGTCCGCGCACATGCAACCCATGGTCGTCCAGGCACTGGTGACGGCCTTCCAACGCTCACTGAAGCAAGAACTTCGGGCGGCGTTCGAACCGGAAGGGTAGGTTCGGACGCATGGCGATCATCCACAAGACCACGATGAGCCCCGGCAAACTGGAGCTCCTGGCTGCCTGGCTGCCGGACCGACCGTGGTACCTCCCCACCGGCGCCGCACCCGACCTGGCACGGGCCGGCGGTTTCCGACTCGACGATCCCGCGGGCGAGGTGGGCATCGAGTTCATGGTGGTCACCGACGACTCGGGCGAGCGCCCGATCGCGTACCACGTGCCCCTCACCTACCGGGGAGCGCCGCTCGACGGCGCCGACGCGGCCCTGATCGGCACCTCCGAGCACGGCGTGCTCGGGACCCGCTGGGTGTACGACGGGGCCCATGACCCGGTGCTCGTCGGCGAGTTGCTGGCCCTGTTCCAGGGCCGGGCGGTACCGCAGCGGCAGAGCGAGTCCGACACTCCCGACCCGTCCGTCACCGCCCGGTTCGACGGCCCGGGCCTCCCGGCGCTGCTCCCGGCGGAACGCCCCGAGGTGTCCGACTCCGCGCGGGACACGGAGGTACGGGTGACGGGCCCGGGGCGGACCCGGCTCGCCGTCGCGCGGGTCCTGACGCCACTGGCGCCGGACGCCGGACCGGCCGAGGCCGCCGGAGGGGTCACCGCGGGGTGGACGGCGCCGGACGGCGCCGCGCACCGGGGCGTGTTCGCCTCCCTGTACTCCCCCGCACCCGAGGACGCATCCGAGGACGCGCACGGGGACGCCTGACGCGAGCGGCGCCCGGAGCGGATGCCCGACGCGCCGCCGCGGACGTCCGCGCCGCGCGGCCCCGGGGTGTCGCCCCGGGGCCGCGCGGCGGCCGATCAGTCGGCGTACGTCTCGCCGCGCTCGGCCTTCGCCACCAGCGACGCCGGCGGGGTGAAGCGCTCGCCGTACTTCTCCGCGAGTTCCCGCGCGCGGGCGACGAAGCCCGGCAGCCCGCCCTCGTAGCCGTTGACGTACTGGATCACGCCGCCGGTCCAGGCCGGGAAACCGATGCCCATGATGGAGCCGATGTTGGCGTCGGCGATCGAGGTCAGCACCCCCTCGTCGAGGCAGCGGACGGTGTCCAGCGCCTCGGAGAAGAGCATCCGCTCCTTCATGTCCTCGAAGGGGATCTCGGCGCCGGGCTTGGTGAAGTGCTCGCGCAGGCCGGGCCAGATGCGGGTCCGCTTGCCCGCCTCGTCGTACTCGTAGAAGCCGCCGCCGCCGCTGCGCCCGGGGCGGTCGAACTCGTCGACCATCCGGTCGATGACCGTGTCCGCCGGGTGCTCGGCCCAGGCGCGGCCCTCGGCCTCGAAGGCCTTGCGGGTCTCGTTGCGGATCTTGCGGGGCAGGGTCAGGGTCAGCTCGTCCATGAGGGAGAGCACCTTGGCCGGGTAACCGGCCTGGGCGGCGGCCTGTTCGACGGAGGCGGGCTCGATGCCCTCGCCGACCATCGCCACGCCCTCGTTGATGAACTGGCCGATGACGCGCGAGGTGAAGAAGCCGCGCGAGTCGTTGACCACGATCGGGGTCTTGTTGATCTGGCGGACCAGGTCGAAGGCGCGGGCGATGGCCTCGTCGCCGGTCTGCGCGCCCTTGATGATCTCGACCAGCGGCATCTTGTCGACGGGCGAGAAGAAGTGCAGGCCGATGAAGTCGACGGGGCGCGAGACCCCTTCCGCCAGGCCCGTGATGGGCAGGGTGGAGGTGTTGGAGCAGAGCAGCGCGTCGGGCTCGACGACGTCCTGGATCTCCTGGAACACCTTGTGCTTGAGGGAGGTGTCCTCGAAGACGGCCTCGATCACGGCGTCACAGCCGGCGAGGTCGGCGGCGTCGCCGGTCGGGGTGATCCGGGCCAGCAGCTCGGCGCGCTGGTCCTCGGTGGTCCGGCCCCGGGAGACCGCCTTGTCCAGCAGCTTGCGCGAGTACTCCTTGCCCTTGGCGGCGGCCTCGACGGTGACGTCCTTGAGGACCACGTCGATGCCCGCGCGGGCGCAGGAGTAGGCGATGCCCGCGCCCATCATCCCGGCCCCGAGGACGGCGACCTTGCGGACCGTGCGCGGCCCGACGCCCTGCGGGCGGCTGCGGCCCGCGTTGACGGCCTGGAGGTCGAAGAAGAACGCCTGGATCATGTTCTTGGCGGTCTGTCCGGTGACCAGCTCGGTGAAGTACCGGGCCTCGATGGTCAGCGCGGTGTCGAAGTCGACCTGGGAGCCCTCGACGGCGCAGGCCAGGATGTTGCGCGGCGCCGGGTAGGGGGCGCCGCCCAGCTGCTTCTTGAGGTTCGCGGGGAACGCCGGGAGGTTGGCGGCGAAGCGCGGGTTGGACGGCGTGCCGCCCGGGATCTTGTAGCCGGGTACGTCCCAGGGCTGCTTCGACTCGGGGTTCGCGTCGATGAAGGCGCGCGCCTTGACGAGCATCTCCTCGGGGGTGGCGGCCAGTTCGTGGACGAGGCCGTTCTCCAGGGCGCGCCGCGGGTTGTACTGGGTGCCCTGGAGCAGCACCTTGAGGAGCGCGTCGGCGATGCCCATCAGCCGCACGGTGCGGGTGACGCCGCCGCCGGCGGGGAGCAGGCCGAGGGTGACCTCGGGCAGGCCGATCTTGGAGCCGGGGGCGTCGAGGGCGATGCGGTGGTGGGAGGCCAGACAGATCTCGTAACCGCCGCCCAGGGCGGCGCCGTTGATGGCGGCGACGACGGGCTTGCCGAGGGTTTCGATGCGGCGCAGCGAGCGCTTGATCTCGGTGCCGGTGTCGAAGGCCAGGCCGGCGTCCTCGGGGCGGAGCCGGATCATGTCCTTGAGGTCGCCGCCGGCGAAGAAGGTCTTCTTGGCGGAGGTGAAGACGATGCCGCGGATGGAGTCCTTCTCGGCCTCGGCGCGGTCGGCGATGGCCGCGATGGAGTCCTTGAAGGCCTGGTTCATCGTGTTGGCGGACTGGTCGGGGTCGTCGAGGACGAGGGTGACGACGCCGGTCTCGTCCTGTTCCCAGCGGATCGTGGTGGACTCGCTCATGTTCGCTACTTCCGTGTCGGCCGTGTCAGGGGCGGGGTCTGGGATACAGGGACGGTTCAGAGACGTTCGACGATGGTGGCGACGCCCATGCCGCCGCCCACGCAGAGGGTCACGAGGCCGTAGCGCTTGTCCTGGCGCTCCAGCTCGTCGACGATCGTGCCGAGGATCATCGCGCCGGTGGCGCCCAGCGGGTGGCCGAGCGCGATGGCGCCGCCGTTGACGTTGACCTTGTCGAGGGAGACGCCCATGTCCTTGACGAAGCGCAGCACGACGCCGGCGAAGGCCTCGTTGATCTCGATGAGGTCGATGTCGTCGATGCTCAGCCCGGCCTTGGCGAGGGCCTTGCGGGTGGCGGGGGCGGGGCCCGTGAGCATGATGGTGGGCTCGGATCCGGACACCGCCGCGGAGACGATCCGGGCGCGGGGGGCGAGTCCGTTGCGCTCGCCGGCCTCGCGGGAGCCGATGGCGACGAGGGAGGCGCCGTCGACGATGCCGGAGGAGTTGCCGGCGTGGTGGACGTGGTCGATCTTCTCGATCCAGTGGTACTTCTGCAGGGCCACGGCGTCGAAGCCGCCGAGGTCGCCGATGTCCGCGAAGGACGGCTTCAGCTTGGCGAGGGTGTCGGCCGTGGTGCCGGGGCGGACGAACTCGTCGTGGTCCAGGACGACCAGGCCGTTGCGGTCGGTGACGGGCACGACCGACTTGGCGAAGCGGCCGTCCTTGATGGCGGCGGCGGCGCGCTCCTGGGACAGGGCCGCGTACTCGTCGACGTCGCGGCGGGAGAAGCCCTCGATGGTGGCGATCAGGTCGGCGCCGATGCCCTGCGGGACGAAGCCGGTGTCCCAGTTGGTCATCGGGTCGGCGAACCAGGCGCCGCCGTCGGAGGCCATCGGGACGCGGGACATGGATTCCACGCCGCCGGCGAGGACCAGGTCCTCCCAGCCGGAACGGACCTTGGCGGCGGCCATGTTGACGGCTTCGAGGCCGGAGGCGCAGAAGCGGTTCTCCTGGACGCCCGCCACGGTGTCCGGCAGCCCGGCGGCGATGGCCGCGATGCGGGCGATGTCGGATCCCTGGTCGCCGACCGGGCCGACGACACCGAGGACGATGTCGTCGATGGTGCCCGGGTCCAGGCCGGGGTTGCGCTCGCGCAGGGCGTGGATGAGGCCGACGACCAGGTCGATCGGCTTGGTGCCGTGCAGGGAGCCGTTGGCCTTGCCGCGGCCGCGCGGCGTGCGGATCGCGTCGTATACGTACGCTTCGGTGCTCACTGGTCAAGCCTTTCGAGGATCTGGAGGGGTGGGTCGGGGAGGTCGGTCGGAAGGGAGCGTCAGCCCAGCAGGGAGCGGCCGATGATCTCCTTCATGATCTCGGTGGTGCCGCCGTAGATGGTCTGGATGCGGCCGTCGACGAAGGCCCGCGCCACCCGGTACTCGGTCATGTATCCGTAGCCGCCGTGCAGTTGCAGGCAGCGGTCGGCGACCCGCTTCTGCAGTTCGGTGGCCCACCACTTGGCCATCGAGGCGTGGACGTGGTCCAGTTCCCCGTTGGAGTGGTCGGTGATGCAGCGGTCGAGGAAGGTACGGGTGACGGCGCACTCGGTGGCCATCTCGGCGATCTCGAACCGGATGTGCTGGAGCTTGGACAGCGGCCGGCCGAAGGCCTCGCGTTCCTTGACGTACGCGGTGGTGATCTCCAGCAGGTATTCGGCGGCGGCTATGCCGGCCATCGCGATGCCCATCCGCTCCTGGGCGAGGTTGGTCATCAGGTGGACGAACGCGCCGTCGAGTTCCCCGAGGAGGTTCTCCTTCGGGACCCGGACGTCGTGGAAGAACAGTTCGGCGGTGTCCTGGGCCTTCTGGCCGATCTTGTCGAGGTTGCGGCCGCGCTCGAAGCCCTCCGCGCCCCGTTCGACGACCAGCAGGGACATGCCGTGCGCCCCGCCCTCGGGGGTGGTCTTGGCGACCACGATCACGAGGTCGGCGAGGATCCCGTTGGAGATGAACGTCTTGGAGCCGTTGAGCACCCAGTGGTCGCCGGCGTCCTCGGCCGTGGTCCGGATCCCCTGGAGGTCGGAGCCGGCGCCCGGTTCGGTCATCGCGATGGCGGTGATGATCTCGCCGCTGCAGAAGCCCGGCAGCCACCGGCGTTTCTGCTCCTCGGTGGCCAGCGAGGTCAGGTACGGGCCGATGATGTCGTTGTGCAGGCCGATCGCGAGTCCGGCGGCGCCCGCCCGGGTGAACTCCTCGGCGATCACGGCGGCGTAGCGGAAGTCGGTGTTGCCGCCGCCGCCGTACTCCTCCGGGACGGCGAGGCCCAGCAGGCCCTGCCGGCCGGCCGCGAGCCAGGCCTCCCGGCTGACGATGCCGTCCTTCTCCCAGGCGTCGTAGTGCGGCAGCACCTCCTTGTTCAGGAAGGTGCGCACGGTGTCGCGGAACGCCTCGTGGTCGGCGTCGAAGATCCGGCGCTTCATGGATGGGCTCCTCACAGCCAGTTCTTGACGGTCTCGATGAGCCGGGCCGGCTCGGGTCCGACGGGCGTCACGTTGAGCATGGTGACGCCGGCGGCGCGGAAGGCCTCGACGCGCTCGCGCACGTACCCCTTGGTCGGGTGAGGATCTTCAGCGGTTTGCCGTGTCGGCCGCCCTTCTCGGGCGGCAGCGGCATGTCGGTGATCCCGTGGTGGTCGATCGTCTCGCGGCGCCAGATGCGGCGGCACAGTTCGACGGTCTCGCGCGTCCGGCCGATCGGCTTGTCGTACGACTTCCCGTGCCACCCCTCGACCACCTGCGGGCCCGAGGCGCCGAGGCCCAGCAGGGCCCGGCCGCCGGAGATCGCGTCGAGACCGGCCGCGGTCTGGGCGATGAGCGCGGGGGTGCGGGAGTAGACGTTGAGGATCGCCGAGCCGATTCTCATCCGCTCGGTGCGGGCGGCCAGGTACCCCATGATCGTGGGCGAGTCGAAGCCCCAGGCCTCCGCGACCCAGACGGCGTCGAGTCCGGCCGCCTCCAGCGCGGCCGCCTCGTCGGCGGCCCGGCGCGGGTCGCCCGCGTAGTCGAGCATCATGGACAGTTCCATCAGGCGTCCTTCCCGAGCAGGGCCGGCAGGTCCCAGTCCGCCGCCACGGACTCGGTGTGCGCGCCCGGCAGGGCGGGCCCGCCGGTGACGGCCGTGGCGGTCGCGGAGAAGCGGGGTGCGGGCGCGGGCTGGGTGATCCCGCCGACGTCGGTGAAGGTGCCGCGGGCGGCGAGGTGCGGGTGCGCGGGCGCCTCGCCCAGGGACAGGACCGGCGCCACGCAGGCGTCGCTGCCCTCGAAGACGGCCGTCCACTCCTGCCGGGTACGGGACTTGAAGCGGGCGGCGACCGTCTCGCGGAGTTCGCCCCAGCGGGCCAGGTCCTTGCGGGCCGGGGCCCGGTCCTCGATGCCGAGCAGGTCGACGAATGTGTCGTAGAACTGCTGCTCCAGCGCGCCGACGGCCATGTACTGCCCGTCGGAGGTCTCGTAGGTGCCGTAGAAGGGGCAGCCGCCGTCGAGCAGGTTGGCCCCGCGCCGGTCCTGCCAGCCGCCGGCGGCCATCATCCCGTGGATCATCGAGGTGAGGTGGGCGGTGCCGTCCACGATGGCCGCGTCGACGACCTGTCCGGTGCCGTCGGGGGTGCCCGCGTGGCGGAGGGCGGCGAGGATCCCGATGACCAGGTACAGGGAGCCGCCGGCGTAGTCCCCCACGAGGTTGGCGGGGACGGCCGGGGGCTCGCCCGGGTTCCCGATCATGCCGAGCGCGCCGGTGACGGCGATGTACGCGATGTCGTGCCCGGCCGTGTGCGCGAGCGGCCCGTCCTGGCCCCAGCCGGTCATCCGGCCGTAGACCAGTCTCGGGTTGCGGGCGAGGCACGCGTCGGGGCCGACGCCGAGGCGCTCGGCGACCCCGGGCCGGAACCCCTCGATGAGCACGTCGGCCCGCTCGACCAGGTCCAGGACACGGGCCGGGCCCTCGGCGGACTTCAGGTCGAGCAGGACGGAGCGCTTGTTGCGGTTGGTGATGTCGTACGCCGGGTCGACGGCGAGTCCGCCGCCTCCGGGCCGGTCCACCCGGACGACGTCCGCCCCGAGGTCCGCGAGGACCATCGCGGCGAACGGCCCCGGCCCGATGCCGGCGAGCTCGACGACGCGCACGCCCGCGAGCGGGCCGTTCCGGCCACCGTCGCCGGTCCCCTCGGCGCTCCCGTGCCCGGTACCTGTCGCTGCCATCGAGCCCCCAGCATCCTGGTGCGTGGTGTGACACAACTGATGTAACACCAGCGATGCTAGGAACGCGTTCCACTCAGCACAAGAGCAAGCGCTTAGCCATCTGCCTCGATTCGCGCGTCCAGCTCCTTCACGTGCCGTTTGAGGGCGACGGTCCGGTAGCTCTCCTCCACCCACTCGCACAGCACCTCCACCGAGGGCGCGCCCTTCTCCCCCAGCGGCACGGACACCCATCCCGACCGGCCCAGGCCGTACCCGGTCGGCTCGGCCCCGGGAGCGGTCATGGCGTGCCCGTGGAGCGCCTCGTCCTTCAGTTTCACGGAGATGCCCGGCGGACCGTCCGTGTTGCCCATGAAGACGAAGATCTTCTTGTTGACCTTCAGCACGGCGTCCTCGGGCCCCCAGGGGAACTCCTCGACGGCCTCCGGCAACCCGAGGGCGAACCCTCGCACCGCCTCCCACTTGCGCACCGCAGCCTTCACCGACACCTCCACTCACCGCAGGCGGCCCCGGGCATCCGCGCGATGCGCGCCCGGCGCGTACCTGCCCGTACGGACAGCCGTCCCTCACGCTAGCCTCAGCCACCGACACCAGCTGGGAGGAGCGGTCCATGAACGAGCGGGTTCGGCACCACGATCCGGAACGGGCTTACGACGTCGTGCTTTTCGGGGCCACCGGGTTCGTCGGGGCACTCACCGCCGAGTACCTGGCGGCGAACGCCCCGGCCGACTGCCGGTGGGCCCTGGCGGGGCGGGACCTCGGCAAACTGGAGCGGCTGCGCGAACGGCTCGCCGCGCTCGACCCGGCCTGCGCGGCCCTGCCACTGATCCGCGCCGACTCGGGCGACCCCGACACCCTGCGGGAGTTGGCGTCCTCCACCCGGGTCCTGGCCAGCACCGTCGGGCCGTACGTCTGGTACGGGGCGGAACTGGTCGCGGCGTGCGCCGAGGCGGGCACCGACTACGTCGACCTCACGGGCGAGCCGGAGTTCGTCGACCGGATGTACGTCGAGCACGACGCGCGGGCCCGGGAGACGGGCGCCCGGCTGGTGCACGCGTGCGGCTTCGACTCGATCCCGGCCGACCTCGGCGCGTACTTCACGGTGGGTCGACTGCCGGCCGGGGTGCCGCTGCGCGTGGACGGGTTCATGCGCTCCAACGCGATGCTGTCCGGCGGCACCCTGGCCTCCGCGCTCACCGCCATGAGCCGGGGCCCGCAGACCCTGGCCGCGGCCCGCGAGCGGCGGCTGCACGAACCGCGGCGGCCCGAGCGCCGGGTACGGGGCACGGGCGGCCACCCGCACTACAGCCGCGAGACCGGCACCTGGGCGCTGCCCCTGCCGACCCTGGACGTGGCGATCGTGGCCCGGTCGGCGGCCGCCCTGGAACGGTACGGGCCGGACTTCCGCTACCGGCACCACGCCTCGGTCAAGCATCTGCCCGTCGCGGTGGGCGGATCGGTGGCGGTGGGCGCGACGGCGGCCCTGGCCCAGGTACCGGCGGCCCGACGCTGGCTGATGAGCCGCTGGGAACCGGGCCGCGGACCCGACGCCGAACGACGCGCCCGCAGCTGGTTCACGGTGCGCTTCGTCGGTACGGGCGGTGGCCGCCGGGTGTTCACGGAGGTCTCGGGCGGCGACCCCGGCTACGGAGAGACGGCGAAGATGCTCGCGGAGTCCGCGCTCTGCCTGGCCCACGACGCCCTGCCGGACACCTCGGGCCAGCTCACCACGGCGGTGGCCATGGGCGACGCGCTCCTGGACCGGCTCCAGAAGGCGGGCATCCGCTTCCGGGTCGCGGCCGAGGACTGACAGGCCGGGCCGGGCGGCGGGCTCGGGGCGGGGCCGGGCGGCCGCGACAGGCGGGCTCGGGGCGGGGTGGCCCGGCCCGCAGGCGGGGCCCGGGGGGGGGGGGCCCCGCCCCCCCCCCCCCCCCCCCGGCGGGCTTTCCGGGGGGGGGCCCGCCC